>JAKOYD010000043.1 GCA_029780695.1 Pseudomonadota bacterium | reverse complement strand
GCGGCTTGCAGGGCGGTAAAATCAGCGTTGTCCGTTTTTTGAATAGCGCCTTTGGAGCCCGCCAGCTCCAGGGCGTTTTTGTTTTGGGACTGGGTCATATCCGCCCCCTCAAACCGTCGCCAGTTGATCTATCCGCTTGGCATGCAGGCGGTTCACCAGCTCGCGGATTTCGTCCTCGGACTGCCCAGCAATACGGGCGCGGACAATCGCCTTGACCTCGTAGTCAGGCCAGGCTTTTGCACGCTGGCCGATGGCTACAGGCTTGGTGAACAGCCCCGCCCGGATGGCGTTGTAAATGCTGGTGTTGCTGCGGTCGCCTGTCTCAGCCTTGCAGGCGTCGATTCTCCAAAGTGCCATTGCTGCCCATCCTTTCACGGCATTGGTTGCCGGTGTTTCGATGGGGGCAGTCTGGGTTTTATGGTGTCAGGTGAATAGCTGGGCGGGTTAAGAAAACCAGCCGCAAAAAATCGGGGAAGGGTGGGTAAGTCCTGCCTATATGGGTGGGTGGGTTACCAAGCGCTCTAACTCTGAAAGCCAGCATTAGAGCGGCTTTCAGGGGTAGGTGAGTTATGCGCCAGGAGTCTTTGGCGCGCCGCCTCCCGGCTGCCAGTTCGCCACCTTGGCGACTTCCTCAATTCCGGTTTCGTTCGGCTTGCCCTCATCGTCGCTCAGGCCAAATTCCGATGCGTGTTCCCGAAGCCACTTCGTCAGGGCTTGCTTTGGATGTTTGCCACCTGGGTCAGTCACGATCTGCCATGCGCGCACAGCCGCTGCCAGTTTGGGGGCGTAACGCTCATTCCTTTTGTCGAGATAGTCCGGCGCGCCCGTTGCATCAGGGAAGAAAAAACCGTGTCTGATTCCACGCGATACAAGCCACGCAATGAGTGACTCGCGTCCGACCTCCGATCTACAGCGGTCGAAGGATTGATCGATTGGGTACAAATTGCCGTTGATGTCCGTATCGTATTCTGGTGTTTGCTGCCCTTTGATGCGGCCATCTTTCAACGCCGAAGCAATCCCCTGCTTTGCAGCTTCATATCCGCGTGGCCGCTCTTCAATTTTCCAGTTCTCGCAGTTGCTCCCTGTCGGTGACGATGGATCAATGCCAACGATCAAAAGCGCCGCCTGTTGGATGGTGTACGCCTCGGGCAATCTCCAATAGTCAGAAATTTCTTCATCTTCCGGCTCTATGTTTCCCATCACGTTCCCTGTCTCGCACCCCTGAAATGGTCGCCAGCGCCGCCGGGTCAGGGTATCCCGGTTGTCCCCCGTCGGGTAAGGCGTGGCGTCAAACTGGTTTTGTAGGTTTTGTAGCGTGCCCCTGGGGCCTTTTCAAAAATTCATGCCCGCTTGAACTGCACCACGTCAGCCCCGGCGGCCAGCTTGCCCAGGTAGTCCGCCCAGCGCTGCATCATGGCTTGGCGCTGCTTCATGTAGGTGGTGCGGTTGTAGGCGCGCCCGTTGGCATCGCGAACGGCATGGGCCAATTGGGCCTCGATCACCAGCGGATCACATTCCAGCCGCTCGGCCAGCATCGTTCTTGCCGTCGCCCGGAACCCGTGCCAGGTCTGAATGTCGGGCGTGTAGCCCATGGATATCAGCGCCGTGCGTACCGAGTTTTCCGATATGGGCTTGCTGCGCTGGCGCTCGCCGGGGAACACCAGCCCCGTGCATTCGGTATAGGGTTTCAGCACTTCCAGGATGCGCACGGCTTGGGTCGGCAGGGGAACAAGGTGGGGCTGCCCGTTTTCCTTGCCGTCCTTGCTGCGCTTCATGCGCATGGCCGGGATCGTCCACAGCGCCGCGTCCAGGTCAATTTCAGCCCACGATGCGCCGCGCAGCTCGCCGGGGCGTTGGAACAGCATGGGGGCCAGTTGCAGCGCCGCCCGCACCACGGGGCCGCCCTTGTAACCCTTGATGGCGCGCATCAGCTCGCCCAGCCGCTCGGGCTCGGTAATGGCTGCGAAGTGTGTTCCCCGGTACGGGGCAAGCGCCCCCTTCAGGTCGCCGGTAATGTCCCGGTTGATCCGGCCTGTTGCCACGCCATAGCGCCACACTTGCCGCGCCAGCATCAAGCCCCGGTCGGCAGTCTCGATTGCGCCGCGTTCCTCGATCTTGCGCAGCGTCGCCAGCAGCTCCACGGGTTCGATATCGGCCAGCCGCCGATCCCCCAGCCAGGGGAACAGGTCACGCTCGAACTGGCGTTTGGCCCGAACGGCATGGGCTTCGCTCCATTGGGGTTCCTGTTTCTCGAACCACTCCAAGGCCACCACTTTGAAGCTGTCGCCCGCCGGGTTCGTTGCTTTGAGCTTTTCCACCTTGCGGGCTTGGATTGGGTCTTGCCCCTCGGCTTTTTGCAACTTCACCGCATCGCGCGCGCGCCGTGCCGCTGTCAGGCCCACAGCCGGGTAACTGCCCAGCGCCAGCCGGGTTTCTTTGCCGTCGCGGTACAGCTTGAGAAACCAACGCTTGGAACCGGCGGGGCTGATTTCCAGATACAGCCCAGCACCATCGGTCAGGCGCGCCCGCTTCTTGTCGGCTGGGCAGGTGGCATTGCGGCATTGGGCATCGGTCAGCATGGTGTTCCCCGTGTTTTTTGACGGTCAGGTGGTTGTTCCCCGTCTTTCGGGCATTCCGCACTTCCGAGCTTCCCTATGGGGAAACAGCGAACCGTTCCCCGCTGTCGTTCCCCGGGTTTCCGGGATTTTGTTCCCCTAGCGCCAAGAAATACCCGAACCGTTCCCCGATATGTTCCCCGCTCACGGCTTGGCTGTCAATGGTTGCCCCTGTTCATCCTTGCTAGGTAAGTGGCTGATTTGTCAATGAAAAAAGCCGCCAAGTGGTGTTCCTTGGCGGCCTTTGTTTTGGTGAATGGTGGAGCTGGCGGGATTTGAACCCGCGTCCGCAAATCTTCCACGCCCAGTTCTACATGTTTAGCGGTCTGATTTGAATCTCGCCATTCCGGTCGCGCAGTCGCACGCTACCGCAGCAGCCAGTGCCCTTGAATCTTGCCTGCGCCCAAGGCACCCGGACGCAAGCCAGCCGATGTGAATTCCCCCGCAGCCGGGAGGTCTTGCGACCCCCTTGCCCAGCCCATCGGCCTGCTGTTGCGAGGCTCACCGGTGTTTAGGCGGCGAGTGCGAAACGTTCGTCGTTTGCAGTTAGTTTTTTTCAGCGGATTAACGAGGTGACTGAACCTCGACATGCCCTGAGGCGATTCCAACCCACGTCGAAACCAATGCAGCCCCTGTGCAGGTTATTTTAGTCCGACTGCAGCAATTTCAAGAGGTCGCGGGGTTGATGGATCCAGGCGTCGGCGGGCCATTGGCGTACATCGGCCTCTGTGCCCAGGTAACCATAGCAAGCGGCGACGGTGGGCACGCCGGCTGCGCGGCCGGCCTGCATGTCGCGTTCGTCGTCACCGACGTACAGGCAATGGCCGGGTGCCACGCCGGCCTGACGCATGGCTTCGAGCAGGGGCGCGGGATGCGGTTTGGTGTGCGGTGTGGTATCGCCGCAGACAATGGTGGCAGCGCCCTTGAACAGCGGCATGGCGGCGGCCAGGGGCAAGGTGAAGCGGCGGGATTTGTTGGTGACGACGCCCCAGACCATCTGGCGCTGCGCCAGGCCGTCCAGCAATTCGCCCACGTCGTCGAACGGGCGCGTCAGGCGCAGCATGCGCTGCTCATAGCGGTCGAAGAATTCTTCACGCAAGGCGGCGAATTCGGCGTGCTCGGGCGTCAAGCCAAAAGCGACGCCCAGCATGCCGCGGGCGCCCGAGCCGGCGCTGGCGCGGTAAGCCGCGGTGGGCAACGACGACAAGCCGCGCGCCACGCGCATTTCGTCGGCAGCCAGGCCCAAGTCGGCCGCGCTGTCGATCAGCGTGCCGTCCAGGTCGAACAGCACGCAGCGCACATGGCGGAACATCGGTGCACCACCGGGCTTCAGGCGGCCGACTTGCGCGCGGCCAGCAGGTAGTTGACGCTGGTGTCCTGCGACAGGCGATAGCGGCGCGTGAGCGGGTTGTATTCGAGTCCGCGGCTGTGCTGCACGTCGAGGCCGGCGCGCCGGCAGAACTGACTCAGTTCGCTGGGGCGCAGCAGGCGTGCATATTCGTGCGTGCCGCGCGGCACCAGGTTGAGCAGGTATTCGGCCCCCAGGATGGCGAACACGAAAGACTTCGGGTTGCGGTTGATGGTGGAAAAAAACACCCAGCCGCCCGGCTTGGCCAATTGCGCGCAAGCCTGCACGATGGATGCCGGGTCGGGCACGTGCTCCAGCATTTCCATGCAGGTAACGACGTCGAAGCTGCCGGGCTGCTCGTGCGCGATTGCCTCGGCGGCGATGTGGCGATAGGTAATACGCGGCGTGCCTGCTTCCAGTGCGTGGAGTTGGGCGACCTTGAGCGATTTGTCGGCCAGATCGATGCCCAGCACGTCCGCCCCCTTGCGCGCCATGGCGTCGGCCAGAATGCCGCCACCGCAGCCGACGTCGAGCACGCGCGCGCCGCTCAAGGGCGCGATGCCGTCAATCCAGTCCAGCCGCAACGGGTTGATGGCGTGGAGCGGGCCGAATTCACCGTCTTGGTCCCACCAGCGATGGGCCAGCGAAGAGAACTTGGCCAATTCGGCCGGATCAACGTTGACGGAAGGATTCATGGGCGAATTGTCCCACGCCGACGCGGCGAGCGCGGGCCCCGGCGTTCAGCGCGGCAAGTTGTGCAAGCGCGCGAAGTCCGCGCGTTCGGCGGCCACTTCGGCCTGCGTGATGCATGCCTTGGGCATGGGCTCGCCACGGCTGCGCCAGTACGCGCGCCAAGCCTCGCTCTGGTAAGGGTCGGCGACCACGTAGCCGGCTTGCTCAGGGCACGCGGCATCGGCACACTCACGCCACGTTGCGCCATAGATGACGCGGCCGTCGCGTGTCAGGCCGGGGAAGGCGCTGGCCAGCACGCGGTGGCGCCCGTGGTCCATGCGAAAGGTTTGCTGCCGTTCGCGGTCGTGGACGTAGACGTAGCCGAGGTCGCTGTAGGCGAGCCACGCCGCCTGGCCGCCGCGCGCAAAGCCGGACACGGCCTTGCTGGGCGATAAACCCAGGTCGGCGCGCAGGTCGCACGGATGCGCGTCAGCGTCGCCTTGCGGCGCCAGGCCATACACGCGCATGGAAGGCCGACCGCTGCGAGGCACCTGCGGGATGGCCGAAAACTCAGTGCCGTCGACCGAGAGCATGGGCAGCGCATACACGTTGCCGTCGACCGGCGTGCGCCCCCCGCAGATGAAGGTTGGTCCCGAACGGCGCACGACGCGGGCGGACTGGCCATCATCCTCGACCGCGATGGTGGCCAGCTGCAGCGGCCCCACGCCTTGTGTGTCGGGATCGGCATTTTGCGGCCAGCTGAGCGAGCGGATGAGAATGATCTGTCGTGCCGATGCCAAGGCCTTCGGCGTGGCCGACGCATCGATGGACGAGGTCAACTCGGACGCCGCGGCGTAAAACCCTGTCATGCCGCCCTTGAACAACGGCCGGGCGGACGCCTGCTGCAGCAAAATCGCATTCAAACGATAGTGCTCGCCGTTGACGTCGACAAGGTAGCGCCAGGTGCCCTGCACAGGAAATGCTTCGTTGGCCAGAGGCGTGCGAAATATCTTGACTTGGCCGGTCGATTCTGGCAGCTCCATCAGGCTGACCTTGCCCACCCGTGCGCCTGAATAGGAACGCAGAATGAAGCGGCCGTCGGGGCTGATGCGCTCGTAGGTGCCCAACACGGGCACGCCATGATCGTCGCCGCCGACTTCGAGGGCGTCGAGCGGATAGTAGGCGAGCGGCGCGATGCAGGCGCTGTCATGGGGCAGTACTGCCTGACCCACGGCGCTGCCGCAGCACAGGGCGGAGAGGGTGATGGCGATGCCGCCAGCATGCGACCAGCGTGTCAACGGCACGAGACCCCCAGCGCATCGCTGCGCGCCTGCAGCACCTGCCGCCAGGTCGCAACGGGCATCACGCCCAGAATCGGCCACGGATGGGCGCGACCGCAGCGCGCCACAATGGCGGCAGGGGTGTGATTCAACATACCGCACGCCGCTGCCACGTCGGCGTCGAGCACGGGCACATCGCGCAGTTCAACCAGCCCGCGGCTGCCCACGGCGGCCTGCCACTCGGCCGGCAAGACCCGCGCATCACGATACGCCACGACGTCAAAGCCCGCCTGGCGGGCGGCGTCGGCCATGCGTGGCCACTCCTGCAGGGCATAGGGCATGCGCGGTGACAGCAGTACGTGCACGCGCGGCTGCATTCGCCCCACGCTGGGCGATTCATCCAAAGGGCAATTAACCGGCATCGCACAAATCGATCCGGTTACCGCCATGGCCCCTAGCAGCAGCCAGATGCGACCACCAGCCTTGCCAGCACTTGTCACACGCACATCACAATCAAGACCACAAAACAAAAAAGCCTTGGAGGCTACCGCCCCCAAGGCTTTCTTTCAGAATCGCCCGATCGATCAGTTGGCGCGCGTGCCAACCACTTCGACTTCCACGCGACGGTTCTTGGCGCGGCCTTCGGCGGTGCGGTTGTCGGCGACAGGCTGCTTCTCGCCCTTGCCTTCGGTGTAGATGCGGTTGCGCTCGATGCCCTTGGAGACCAGGTAGGCCTTCACGGCTTCGGCACGACGCACCGACAGGCGCTGGTTGTAAGCATCGCTACCGATGGAGTCGGTGTGGCCGACAGCGATGATCACTTCCAGGTTGATGCCCTTGATCTTGCTGACCAGATCATCCAGCTTGGCGCGGCCTTCGGGCTTCAGCACCGACTTGTCGAAGTCGAAGAAGGCGTCGGCGGCGTAGGTCACTTTCTGGGCGGCGACCGGAGCGGGTGCCGGAGCAGCCGGAGCAGCGGCAGGAGCCGGGGCGGCGGCAGGAGCCGGAGCAGCCTTGGGCGCTTCCAGGGCGCCATCGCAACCAGGAGCGGCGGTGGCAGGCGTCCAGAAGGCATCGCGCCAGCACAGTTCATTCGTGCCGTTTTTCCAGATCAGGTTGCCATGGCCGTTACGCCAGTTGTCGGAGTTGATCGTCGAGCCAGCTGCGAAGGCGGAACCAGCCACGGTTGCAACAGCGAACATGATCGCTACTTTGTTCAGTTTCTTCATGGTTCTCCTCAGGGGAAAAAAGCCGCAGCCGGGCTGCGATAAATCGGACGCTTCAAGTGACCACCACCAAAAACGTTGGATTGATTGTGCCACACGTCCTTGCGCATTCTTAACAGATGGGTAGCCTGAAGCGTCAGACAGGGCCTTGATTGGCGGGGTTTGTTGCTACAAAGCTACAACTCAAAGCGCCTAAAATCGAACGCTTTGCCCGCTTGGGGCGACCCTCTTATATATATGACTTCATTCGCCAAGGAAACCCTCCCGATCAGTCTAGAGGAGGAGATGCGGCGAAGCTACCTGGATTACGCCATGAGCGTGATCGTGGGTCGAGCCCTGCCGGACGCCCGTGACGGTCTGAAGCCGGTGCATCGCCGCGTGCTGTTTTCGATGCACGAGGCCAACAACGTCTGGAACCGCCCTTACGTGAAGTGCGCCCGCGTCGTGGGTGACGTGCTGGGCCGCTTTCACCCGCACGGCGATTCGGCCACCTACGAAGCGCTGGTGCGCATGGCGCAGGACTTTTCGATGCGCTATCCGCTCATCGATGGCCAGGGCAACTTTGGCTCGGTCGATGGCGACAGCGCCGCCGCCTACCGCTACACCGAATGCCGGCTGGAAAAGATCTCCAGCGAAATCCTGGCCGACATCGACAAGCAGACCGTCGACATGGTGCCCAACTACGACGGCAAGGAGCTGGAGCCAACGGTCCTGCCGACGCGCCTGCCCAACCTGCTGATCAACGGCTCGGGCGGCATTGCCGTCGGCATGGCCACCAATATTCCGCCGCACAACCTCAACGAAGTGGTGGACGCCTGCCTGCACCTGCTGCACCAGCCCGAAGCCAGCATCGACGAACTGATGGAAATCGTGCCCGCGCCCGACTTTCCCACGGGAGGCATCATCTACGGCGTGCAAGGCGTCAAGGACGGCTACCGCACGGGGCGTGGCCGCGTGGTCATGCGCGCCAAGGTTCATTTTGAAGACATCGACAAAGGCCAGCGCCAGGCCATCATCGTGGATGAGCTGCCGTACCAGGTCAACAAGAAGACGCTGCAAGAGCGCATGGCCGAGTTGGTGCACGAGAAAAAGCTCGAAGGCATCAGCCACATCCAGGACGAGTCCGACAAGTCGGGCATGCGGCTGGTGATCGAGCTCAAGCGCGGCGAAGTGCCCGAGGTGGTGCTGAACAACCTGTACAAGCAGACGCAGCTGCAGGACACCTTCGGCGTCAACATGGTGGCGCTGATCGACGGCCAGCCCAAGCTGTGCAACCTGAAGGAGCTGGTCCAGGTCTTTTTGCAGCACCGCCGTGAAGTGGTCACGCGCCGCACCGTGTTCGACCTGCGCAAGGCGCGCGAGCGCGGCCACGTGCTGGAAGGCCTGGCCGTGGCGCTGGCCAACATCGACGAGTTCATCCGCATCATCCGCGAGTCGCCCACGCCGCCGGTCGCCAAGACCGAGCTGATGGCCCGCAGCTGGGACAGCGCGCTGGTGCGCGAGATGCTGACGCGCACGCGCGAAGACGGTGTCACCATCAGCGCCGACGACTACCGCCCCGAGGACCTGGACCGCGCCTACGGCCTGCAGCCCGACGGCCTGTACCGTCTGTCGGACACGCAGGCGCAAGAGATTCTGCAGATGCGTCTGCAGCGCCTGACCGGGCTGGAGCAGGACAAGATCGTCGCCGAATACAAGGAAGTGATGGCCGAGATCGAGGACCTGCTCGACATCCTGGCCAAGCCATCGCGCGTCTCGACCATCATTGGTGAAGAACTGGCCGCGCTCAAGACCGAGTTCGGCCAGACCAAGGAAGGCGCGCGCCGCTCCACCGTCGAGCACAACGCGCAAGACCTGGCCACCGAAGACCTGATCACCCCCACCGACATGGTGGTAACGCTCAGCCACGCCGGCTACATCAAGGCGCAGCCGCTGTCCGAATACCGCTCGCAAAAGCGCGGCGGGCGCGGAAAGCAGGCCACGGCGACCAAGGAAGACGACTGGATCGACCAGCTCTTCATTGCCAACACGCACGACTACATCCTGTGCTTTTCCAACCGCGGGCGGCTGTACTGGCTCAAGGTGTGGGAAGTGCCCTCGGGCTCGCGCGGCTCACGCGGACGGCCCATCGTCAACATGTTCCCGCTGCAGGACGGCGAAAAAATCAACGTGGTGCTGCCGCTGACCGGCGACAACCGCAGCTTCCCGACCGACCACTACATCTTCATGGCCACCGCAGGTGGCACCGTCAAGAAGACGGCGCTGGACGAATTCAGCAACCCGCGCAAGATCGGCATCATCGCCATCAAGCTGGACGACGGCGACCAGCTCATCGGCGCCGCCGTCACCGACGGCCAGCATGACGTGATGCTGTTCTCCGACGGCGGCAAGGCGGTGCGCTTTGACGAAAACGACGTGCGCGCGCTGGGCCGCGACACCCGCGGCGTGCGCGGCATGCAGCTGGAAGAAGGCCAAAGCGTCATCGCCATGCTGGTGGCCGACGCCGAGGCCGCCGAGCCGGGCACGGAACCAAACGCGCGCAACAGCGTTCTTACCGCCACCGAAAACGGTTACGGAAAGCGCACCCAGATTACCGAATACACCCGCCACGGCCGTGGCACCAAGGGCATGATCGCCATTCAGCAAAGCGAACGCAACGGCAAGGTCGTCGCGGCGACGCTGGTCGGCGTTGAGGATGAGATCATGCTGATCACCGACAAAGGCGTGCTGGTGCGCACCCGCGTGGCCGAGATTCGCGAGATGGGGCGCGCCACGCAAGGCGTCACCCTGATCGCGCTCGACGACGGCGCCCAACTCAGCGGCCTGCAACGCATCGTCGAAAACGATGCGCAGGACAACGGCACCGATGAATCCCCCTCTTCCCCAACGGAGTAAACAGTGAAACCCTTTCTTTCCCGCATTCCCGCAGCTATCGTTTTGGTAGCTGCCTGCGCCGTATCCACGGGCGCCATGGCCCAAAGCGACTCCAAGCGTGCGCTGGCCACCAAGCTGGCGCAGATTCAGGCCAAGGCCGACAGCGCCGCCCTGGCCGGGCAACTGACCGACAGCGCCGTCGGCCCGGTGCTGGCCGGCTGGTCGCAGCGCCTGGACGAGACCGTGCCGCCCGCGCGCCAGAAGGATGTGCGCGACAAGCTGGACGTCGAGCTGAAGAAGTTCGCCGAAAGCACCTACAAGACCGTCGAGGCGCAAACCGGCAAGGCGGCCGAAGCGGCGCTGGTGCCGATCTTCATGGAAAAGCTGTCCGAGGACGAGATGAAGACCATCATCACCTACCTCGAATCGCCGGTCAGCGCCAAGTTCCAGGCGCTCGGCCCCGACGCCACCAACGCGTGGGCCAAGCGCGTGGTCGACGCCACCAAGTCTTCGGTGGAAGCCGGCGCCAAGAACTTCGACACCGCCGCCACGCGCATCGTCAACGCGTCCGCGGGCAGCGGCGCGGCGCCAGCCAAGAAGTAAAGTTCGCGCTGTTTCCCGTCTGCGCCGGCGCATCCAAAGCGCCGGCGCATTTCATTGTCCGAACCCCTGACCGCGCATGAGCAACCCCTCTCCCATCCAGTCCGACGCCTTGGCCAAGCTGCGCGTACGGATCGACAGCCTGGATGCGCAATTGCTGTCGCTGCTCAACGAGCGCGCTCGGGTGGCCGAGGAAGTGGGCGAGCTCAAGCGGCAGGAAGGCACGCCCTTCTTCCGCCCAGATCGGGTGGCCCAGGTCATCGACAAGGTGCAGCGGGCCAACCCCGGCCCGCTGCAAAACCCGCACGTGGCGGCCATCTGGCGCGAGATCATGTCGGCCTGCCTGGCGCTCGAAGTGCCGCAGCGCGTGGCCGTGCTGGGCCCGCAGGGCACGTTCTGCGAGCAGGCCGCCATCGAATTTTTCGGCAGCGCCGCCAACCTGATCTACTGCAACAGCTTCGACGAGGTGTTTCATGCCACCGCCGCGGGCACCGCCCAGTTCGGCGTGGTCGGCATGGAAAACACCACCGAAGGCGTGGTGGCGCGCTCGTTCGACCTGTTCCTGCACTCGCCCGTGCACACCGTGGGCGAGGTCAGCCTGCTGGTGCGCCACAACCTGCTGCGCCAGGTCAATTCGATGGACGACATCGAAGTCGTGCTGGCGCACCCGCAGGCGCTGATGCAGTGCCAGGGCTGGCTGTCGGCCCACCTGCCCCACGCCGAGCGCCGTGCCGTGTCAAGCAACGCCGAAGGCGCGCGCCTGGCGGCCAGCCAGCCCACCTGGGCGGCGCTGGCCAGTGAGCGCGCGGCCGCGCAGTTCGGCCTGCACATCGTGGCCCACGCCATTCAGGACGAGGCCTACAACCGCACGCGCTTTGCCATCATCTGCCTGCCACAGACGCTGGCCATGCCGACCGCCACCGGGCGCGACTGCACCAGCATCGTCGTGTCGGTGCCCAACAAGCCGGGCTCGGTGCACGACATGCTGACGCCGCTGAAGAAACACGGGGTGTCGATGACGCGCTTCGAATCGCGTCCGGCCAAGTCCGGTAAGTGGGAGTACTACTTCTACATCGACCTGCAAGGCCACCCCAGCCAGCCCAACGTGGCGGCGGCGCTGGCCGAACTGCAGGCCTATTGCGCCTTCTTCAAGATGCTGGGTGCCTACCCCCTCGGACACGATGTTTGAGCAACTCGGATTGATCGGCTGCGGGTTGATGGGCGGCTCGTTCGCCCTGGCGCTCAAGCGCGCGGGCCTGGTGCGCCGCGTGGTCGGCTACAGCAAGTCGCCCTCCACTACCGCGCGCGCGCTGCAGATGGGCGTGATCGACGTGGAGGCGCCGTCCGCCCTGCTGGCGGTGTCTGGCGCTGACCTGGTGGTGCTGGCGGTGCCGGTGGCCGCGACCGAGCCCACGCTCAAGGCCATCCGGCACCTGATCCGCCCGAACATGCTGGTCATCGATGTCGGCTCCAGCAAGCGCGACGTGGTCGACGCGGCACGCCGCGTGCTTAAGCACGACGTGGGCGTGTTCGTGCCCTGCCACCCCATCACCGGGCGCGAGGTTTCAGGCGTCGAGAACGCCGACGCCGGCCTGTACGCGGGCCGGCAGGTCATCCTGACGCCCATCGAGCGCACGCTGACCGCCAAGCTCGACCAGGCCAACGCCTTGTGGCGTGCGCTGGGTTGCGAGGTGATCACCATGTCGCCCGAGGCGCACGACGCGGCCTTTGCCGCCGTCAGCCACTTGCCGCATCTGCTGGCCTTTGCGCTGATGAACGGCATCACCGGCCAGCCCGAAGGCCAAGACTACCTGTCCATGGCCGGCCCGGGCTTTCGCGACTTCAGCCGCATTGCCGCGTCCGATCCGCAGATGTGGCGCGACGTGCTGATCGCCAATCGCGAAGAACTGGCGCGCCAGACCGCGCACTTCCAGCGCGCGCTGGCCGAATTTCAGCGCCTCATCGACGGCGGCCACGCCGACGAGCTGGAGCGCCTGATCCACCGCGCCAGCCATGCGCGCGCGAGCTGGCGGGTATCGCCCGGCGTGCGCTGAACCGTTGCTCCGCTTCATCCCCGTGTTCGACACCGCATTCCTCGACCTTCCCGCCCTGCGCTCGGCGTCAGGCACCGTGCGCCTGCCCGGCTCCAAGAGCATTTCCAACCGCGTTCTGCTGCTGGCCGCGCTGTGCGAGGGACGCACTGTGGTGCGCGACCTGCTCGATTCGGACGACACGCGCGTCATGCTGCAGGCGCTGCGCCAGCTGGGTTGCGGCGTCGTCGTTGAGGGCACGACGGCGATCATCGACGGGCTGGGCGACCGTGTGCGCCAACCGCAGGCCGAGCTTTTCCTGGGCAATGCCGGCACGGCGATGCGGCCGCTTGCCGCTGCACTCGCGGTGCTGGGCGGCGACTATCGCTTGAGCGGCATCCCACGCATGCACGAACGGCCCATCGGCGACTTGGTCGATGCGCTGCGGGCGCTGGGTTGCAGCGTGCAATATTTGGGCCAGGAAGGCTACCCGCCGCTGCACATCGGCCAGCCGCGCCTGCAGCTCGACCAGCCCATTCCCGTGCGGGGCGACGTGTCCAGCCAGTTCCTCACCGCACTGCTGATGGCGCTGCCGCTGGCAGCACGCCAGCAGGATGTGGTGATTGAGGTAGTGGGCGAGCTGATCTCCAAGCCGTACATCGACATCACGCTGAAATTGCTGGCACGCTTCGGCGTGGCTGTGCGGCGCGACGAATGGGCGCGCTTCACCATCCCGGCCGGCAGCCGCTATAGCACGCCAGGCGAAATCCACGTCGAGGCAGACGCCTCGTCTGCTAGCTATTTCATAGCTGCCGGCGCTTTGTCAGAAAGCGCTGCGGGCCAAAATGGCCTGAAGATTGAAGGCGTGGGCGAAGCTTCGATCCAGGGCGACATCCGCTTCGTCGACGCGGCCCGACAGATGGGCGCGCGCATCGAAAGCGGCCCCAACTGGCTGCGCGTGGCGCGCGGCGCCTGGCCGCTCAAGGCCATTGACCTCGACTGCAACCACATCCCCGACGCCGCCATGACCTTGGCCGTGATGGCCTTGTATGCCGACGGCGCGAGCACGCTGCGCAACATCGCGTCGTGGCGCGTCAAGGAAACCGACCGCATCGCTGCCATGGCCACCGAATTGCGCAAGCTGGGCGCCACGGTGGACGAAGGCGCGGACTTCATCCGCGTCACACCGCCCGCTGGCGCCACGGCGTGGCAAGCGGCGTCGCTCCACACCTACGACGACCACCGCATGGCCATGTGCGGCTCCCTGGCGGCCTTCAATCCGGCCGGCCTGCCGGTGCGCATCGAAGACCCCAAGTGCGTGGCCAAGACCTTCCCGGACTATTTCGAGACGCTGTTCGCCCTCGCGCAGCCGGCGGTCGACGTGCCGGTGATCTGCATCGACGGACCCACGGCGTCCGGCAAGGGCACGCTGGCCAGCGCGGTGGCGCGCCGGCTGGGCTACCATTATCTCGACTCAGGTTCGCTGTACCGCCTGACCGGGCTGGCCGCGCGCCGCGCCGGGCATGAACTGGACGCTGCAAATGAGGCGACCCTCAGCGCCCTTGCCCGCTGCCTGCCGGTGCGCTTTACCGCAGATGGCGTCTGCCTGGGCGACGAAGACGTCAGCGACGCCATTCGCACCGAAGCCGCGGGCATGGACGCTTCCCGCGTGTCGGCCTTGCCTGGCGTGCGTGAGGCGCTACTGAATCTGCAGCGCGACTTCGCCCGCCTGCCTGGGCTGGTGGCCGATGGGCGCGACATGGGCACGGCCATCTTTCCGCACGCCGCGCTCAAGGTGTACCTGACGGCGGGCGCCGCGCAGCGCGCCGAAAGGCGCCATAAGCAATTGATTTCCAAGGGAATTTCTGCTAAACTCGCCGACCTTCGCGCTGACTTGGAAGCGCGCGATGCGCGGGATGAAAACCGCGCCGCGTCGCCGCTGAAGCCCGCGCAAGATGCCCTGCTGCTGGACAACTCGCAGCTGACCGTCGAGCAATCGGTGGATCAGGTGCTGGGCTGGTGGCAGGCAAGGCAGCCGTTTCGCTCTTCCTGAAGGGCTGGGCGGTCGCCCACCCGGTCACGACACCACGTCCGCAGCCGGTTTTTGGTCCAGCCGGCTTCCCTCCGCGCGTCGAAGCGCATCGAGCCGTCTGGTGGTTTCACCTTAACCGCGGTTCATCCGCCACCCAAGCCTCTGCCGCCAGCCTTTGAAACGATCGCAATGGTGCTGTCGTCAACCTGTGCGTGCAGAGAAGGAATCTTTCATGTCTGAATCTTTTGCCCAGTTGTTCGAAGAATCCCTGCGCCGCACCGAAATGCGCCCGGGTGAAGTCATCACCGCCGAAGTCGTGCGCGTCGAGCACAACTTCGTCGTCGTGAATGCCGGCCTGAAGTCCGAAGCCTACATCCCGATCGAGGAATTCAAGAACGACCAGGGCGAGGTCGAGGTCGAGCCCGGCGCCTTCGTGCCCGTGGCCATCGGCTCCATCGAAAACGGCTACGGCGACACCATCCTGAGCCGCGACACCGCCAAGCGCCTGGCCTCGTGGCTGGCGCTGGAAAAAGCCCTGGAATCGGGCGACTTCGTCACCGGCACCACCGCCGGCAAGGTCAAGGGCGGCCTGACGGTGCTGGTCAACGGCATCCGCGCCTTCCTGCCCGGCTCGCTGGTCGACACCCGTCCGACCAAGGACCTGACGCCCTACGAGAACAAGACGCTCGAATTCAAGGTCATCAAGCTCGACCGCAAGCGCAACAACGTGGTGCTGTCGCGCCGCGCCGTGGTCGAAGCCAGCATGGGCGAAGAGCGCGCCAAGCTGATGGAGACGCTGAAGGAAGGCGCCGTCGTCAACGGCGTGGTCAAGAACATCACCGAATACGGCGCGTTTGTCGACCTGGGCGGCATCGACGGCCTGCTGCACATCACCGACATGGCTTGGCGCCGCGTGCGCCACCCGTCCGAGGTGGTGCAGGCGGGTCAAGAGATCACCGCAAAGATCCTCAAGTTCGACACCGAAAAGAACCGCGTATCGCTGGGCCTCAAGCAGATGGGCGACGACCCCTGGATGGGCGTGTCGCGCCGCTACCCGCAGGGCACGCGCATGTTCGGCAAGGTCACCAACATCGCCGACTATGGCGCCTTCGTCGAGCTGGAGCCGGGCATCGAAGGCTTGGTCCACGTGTCCGAGATGGACTGGACCAACAAGAACATCGCCCCCAACAAGATCGTGTCGCTGGGCGACGAGGTCGAGGTCATGGTGCTCGAGATCGACGAAGACAAGCGCCGCATCTCCCTGGGCATGAAGCAGTGCCGTGCCAACCCGTGGCAAGAGTTTGCGCAGAACACCAAGCGCGGCGACCGCGTCAAGGGCCCGATCAAGTCGATCACCGACTTCGGCGTGTTCGTCGGCCTGGCTGCCGGCATCGACGGCCTGGTACACCTGTCCGACCTGTCGTGGAACGAGCCGGGCGAAGCCGCCGTGCGCAACTACAAGAAGGGCCAGGATGTCGAAGCGATCGTGCTGGCGGTTGACGTGGACCGCGAGCGCATCAGCCTGGGCATCAAGCAGCTTGACCAGGATCCGTTCACCACTTTCGTCACCGTCAACGACAAGGGCCAGTCGGTCACCGGCAAGGTCAAGACCGTCGACGCCCGTGGCGCCGAGATCGACCTGGGTAACGACGTGGTGGGCTACCTGCGCGCCTCTGAAATCAGCCGTGACCGCGTCGAGGACGCCAGCCAGGTGCTGAAGGTGGGCGACGAAGTGACCGCCGTGGTGACCAACGTCGACCGCAAGACGCGCAACATCCAGCTGTCGGTGCGCGCCAAGGACGCTGCCGACCAGCAGGAAGCCATGGCCAGCCTGAGCCAGAACAGCGGCAACGCCGGCACGACCAGCCTGGGCGCCCTGCTGCGTGCGAAGCTGGACAACAGCGACAAGTAAGGTCCACCCCCCGAGGCGCCGACGGCGCTTCCCCCTCAAGGGGCGCACCCAGTGGCCGGGCCAAGCCCGCTGCACGGGTGCCCTTGAAGAGGGGCAGCCACGCAGCGCACCTCGGGTCAACGCCTTCTGCCTTCCGTCCATTGCTGTAATGACCCGTTCCGATCTGGTCGAACTGCTGGCCGAGCGCTTTGGCCAACTGACCCAGCGCGACGCCGACGCGGCCGTCAAGACGATTCTTGACGCCATGAGCGACGCGTTGACGCGTGGCCATCGCATCGAGATCCGCGGCTTTGGCAGTTTTTCGATCAACCACCGCCCACCCCGTCTGGGCCGCAACCCGCGCACCGGCGAGAGTGTGCGCATCCCCGAGCGGCGCGTGCCGCACTTCAAGCCGGGCAAGGCCCTGCGCGAAGCGGTGGGTGCGCAGCCCGTCGGCGACGCCAAGCCTTGACGGCATCACCGCTAGAATCGTCTTCGACCTGAAGAAGACGCATGACCAAGCTCACCCGGCTGCTGACGTGGATACTGAAGGCAGCCGTTTTTTTTGCCCTTTTCGCCTTCGCCCTGAACAATCAGCAGGATGCCACCGTGCACTTGCTGTTCGGCCGTCAGTGGCGCGCACCGATGACGCTGATCGTCCTGGTTGCCTTCGTGCTGGGCATGGTCGTCGGTGTGCTGGGCATGCTGCCGGGCTGGCGGGAGCGCCGCAAGCACGCCAACGAGCAGATCGCGCCGCATTCGGATATTGCCGCACCGGACGACCGGTTGCCGGATTCACCCCATGGAGTTTGACCTCAGCTGGATTTTGCTGGGCGTGCCGGTCGTGTTCGCGCTCGGCTGGCTGGCGTCGCGGCTCGATCTGCGCCAGCTGCGCATCGAGAACCGGCACGCGCCCAAGGCCTATTTCAAGGGTCTGAACTACCTGCTGAACGAGCAGCAGGACCAGGCCATCGACGCTTTCATCGAAGCGGTGCAGAAAGACCCTGACACGTCCGAGCTGCACTTTGCGCTGGGCAACCTGTTTCGCCGCCGGGGTGAGTACGAGCGCGCCGTGCGCGTGCACCAGCACTTGCTGTCGCGCGCCGACCTGAGCCGTGCCGACCGCGACCGCGCGCAGCACGCGCTGTCGCTCGACTTTCTGAAGGCCGGTCTGCTCGACCGCGCCGAAGACGCACTGCGCAAGCTCGAAGGCACACGCTACCAGGATCAGGCCTGGCTGACGCTGCTGACGTTGCACGAGCGGGCGCGCGACTGGCCGCAAGCCACCGAAGTCGCGCGACAACTGCAGCAGGCCGGACAGGGCGACTTCAGCGCGCGGCTATCGCACTACCTGTGCGAACAGGCTGCCGACGCTTTCAACAAGAAAAAAGACCCCGCAACCGCCGAAGAACTGCTGCGCCGGGCAATTGACGGCGCCCCCAGCGCGGCCCGCCCGCGCATTCAGTTGGCGGGCCTGCTGACTGGGCGCGGCGACTGGGCGGCGGCGTTTGAGCAGCTGGCCAGCCTGGAGCAGCACGCGCCGCAAGCCATTGCGCTGGTGGCCAGCGAGCTGGTGCGCATCGGCCAGGCCAGCGGCCAGCAGGCCCGCGCCCGAGCCATGCTACAGCGCAGCTACGCCGCCACCCCTTCGATCGACGTGGCGGACGCCTTGGTGCAGTCCGAGACCGCCGGTGGCGTGCCGCCCTTGCAGGCGCGCGAAGGCTACGTGCGGCATATGGCGCAGGAGCCTTCGCTGATCGCGGCCGCACGCTGGCTGAGCCATGAAGCCTTCGCGCAGGAAGGCGCGCACCCGGTCGTGCAGCGCTCGGTCGAGCACGCCGCGCGCCCGCTGGCGCGCTACCGCTGTGCGGCCTGCGGCTTCGAAGCACAAGGCTATTTCTGGCAATGTCCCGGCTGCCAGGCGTGGGAAAGTTTTCCGCCCAAGCGCATCGAGGAGCTTTAAGCCCCCTGGCGAAGGTGCACAATCAGCGCCGGCGCACCAGCGGCTGCCCGCGTCAACGCGGCAGGCACGCGCGCCGTTACGACAGTGCCGTGCCGGCGGCTTCAGCCGGTGTTCAACCTAGAGGAAGGTAGTTTCCATGCTGAAAAAACTCCTGGCCATTCTGGCCATGTTCTATGCCGCCATCGCGTTTGCCGCCGTGGACGTCAACACCGGCAGTGCCGCCGACCTGGACAGCGTCAAGGGCATTGGTCCCGGCCTGTCGGGCAAGATCATTGCCGAGCGCCAGAAAGGTCAGTTCAAGGACTGGAATGACCTGATCACCCGCGTCAAGGGCGTGGGCAACAAGAATGCCGCCAAGTTTTCTGCCAACGGCATGACCGTGAACGGCGCCGCCTACGCGGGCGCACCGGCAGCGGCCCCCAAGGCCAAGAAAGAAAAGGCCACCGGCATGTCGGGCATGTCGGGGATGAGTGGTATGTCTGGCATGAGCGGCATGGCCGGTCAGCAAGGCATGGGCGGTATGTCGGGTATGTCGGGTATGTCGGGCATGTCGGGCCAGAAAGGCATGAGCGGTATGTCCGGCATGTCGGGTATGTCTGGCATGAGCGGCATGGCTGGCCAAAAGGGCATGAGCGGCATGTCGGGCATGTCCGGACAGGCCAAGTAATCGCGGACGGCGACCGCTCGGTCGCCCCTCGTGAACACGGCGCACCTTGGGGTGCGCCGTTTTTCATGGTGCGTCAGCCTGCCGTGCCAAAGCCGCCGCCGCCAGGCGTGTGGATCTCGAAGATGTCGCCGGGCTGCATCTCTGCGCTGCCGATGTGCTGCAGGGTTTCGACCGTGCCATCGGCGCGCACCACGCGGTTGATGCCCACCGCGCCGGCACCGCCGCCCGCCATGCCGAACGCCCCGCGCTCGCGTCCATTGCTGAGGATGCTGGCCGTCATGGGCTGAAGGAACCGGATGCGGCGCACGCCGCCGTTGCCCCCGGCCCACTGGCCGGCGCCGCCTGAGTCGCGGCGAATCTCGTAACTTTCCAGACGGACCGGGAAGCGCCATTCCAGCACCTCCGGGTCGGTCATGCGCGAATTGGTCATGTGCGTCTGCACCACGCTGGTGCCGGGGAAACCGCCGACCAACTGCCCGTTCTCGTCGAACACGCCGCCCGCGCCAGAGCCGCCCGAGATGGTCTCGTAATACTGGTAACTGTCGTTGCCGAAGGTGAAGTTGTTCACCGTGCACTGGCTGGCGCCCATCAGGCCAAGTGCGCCGATGATGGCGTTGGTGATGCAGGTCGACGTTTCGACGTTGCCCGCCACCACGCTGGCCGGCGGCTGCGGTCGCAGCATGCTGCCCTCGGGAATGACGACCTCGATGGGTTTCAGGCAACCGGCGTTCAGCGGAATGTCGTCATCGACCAGCATGCGGAACACGTACAGCACCGCCGCCATGCACACCGCCGTCGGCGCGTTGAAGTTGTTGGTCTGCTGCGGCGACGTGCCGGTGAAGTCGACCTTGGCGCTGCGCGTGGCGCCGTCAATGGTGACGGCCACCTGGATCTGCGCGCCGTTGTCCAGCGGCAGCGTGAAGCTGCCGTTCTTCAGCCGCGCCGCCAGCCGCGTGATGGCGCGGCGCACGCTTTCCTCGGCGTTGTCCTGCACGTGCTTCATGTAGGCCTGCACGACGTCCAGGCCGAACTGCCCGACCATCTTGCGCAGCTCCTGCACGCCTTTTTCGTTGGCGGCGATCTGCGCCTTCAGATCGGCCATGTTCTGCTGCGGGTTGCGGCTGGGGTACTCGCCGCTGGCCAGCAGCGCCAGCATGTCCGACTCGCGCAGGTGGCCGGCATCGACCAGCTTGACGTTGTCGATCTGCACGCCCTCCTCCTCGATGCGGGTGGAGAAAGGTGGCATCGAGCCGGGCGAAATGCCGCCGATGTCCGCATGGTGCCCGCGCGAGCCCACGTAGAAGATGGGCTGTTCGCCGCCGTCCAGGTACACCGGTGTGATGACGGTGATGTCGGGCAGGTGCGTGCCGCCGTGGTACGGGTCGTTCAAGACGAACACATCGCCACGCTGCATGGCGCCACGATTGCGTGCGATCACGGTCTTGATGCTCTCGCCCATCGACCCCAGGTGCACCGGCATGTGCGGCGCGTTGGCGATCAGGTTGCCTTCGGCGTCGAACAGCGCGCAACTGAAGTCCAGCCGCTCCTTGATATTGACCGAGTAGGCCGTGTTCTGCAACTGCAGGCCCATCTGCTCGGCGATGTTCATGAACAGGTTGTTGAACACCTCCAGCAGCACCGGGTCGACCGTGGTGCCCGCGGCGTAGGTGACGGCGCGCGGCACGGTGCGCTCCAGCAGCAGGTGGTCAAAAGCCGTCAGGCTGGCCCGCCAGCCCGGGTCGACCACGGTGGTGGCGTTTTGCTCGGCAATGATGGCCGGGCCATCGATGGCGTCGCCGGGACGCAGGTCTTCGCGCACGATCAGCGCGGCTTCGTGCCAGCCGGCCTGGCCGTCGGTGCCGACGGTGTAGATGCGCGCGGTGTCGCGCTGAGGCACGTCGCGCGCCGGGTGCAGCGGGTGCTCGTGCTCGGTCGGCGCGTCGCCAGCCACCACGGCCTCGACCGACACCGCCTCGACGATCAGCGCCTTGCCCGTCATCAGGAAGGCGAAGCGCTGGCGATACGCCGCCTCGAAGGCGCGCGTGATGTCGTGCATAACCTGCGCATCGCCCGTCTCGCCGCCCTGCAGGTGCGGGAACGACACGATCAGCGCCGAATCGGTGCCTTCATAACGCACGTGCACGCGGTGATGCACGCGAATGTCGCCGCGACTGACTTCCTGCCGCGCCAGTTCCTGGTGCGCGGCCAGTGCCAGGCCGCTCAGCGTGTCGCGCATGGCGCCGATGTGGTCGGGCGTCAGCGGCAGTTCCACCGCCGTCTCGCGCATCACGTTCTGGTCGGCCAGGCCCATGCCGTAGGCCGACAGCACGCCCGCCAGCGGATGCACCAGCACGCGCGTCATGCCCAGCGCGTCGGCCACGCCGCAGGCGTGCTGGCCGCCCGCGCCGCCAAAGCACTGCAGGGTGTAGCGCGTCACGTCGTAGCCGCGCGCCACGCTGATTTTCTTGATGGCGTTGGCCATCTGCTGCACCGCGATCTGGATGAAGCCGTGCGCCACGTCCTCGGGTGTGCGGCCGGTGGGACCGGCGATGTCGGCAAAGCGCGCGCGCACCACCTCGGCGTCCAGCGCCTCGTCGGCGGCGGGGCCGAACACCTTGGGAAAGTACGCCGGCTGCACCTTGCCGACCATGACGTTGGCATCGGTCAGCGCCAGCGGGCCGCCGCGCCGGTAGCTGGCCGGGCCGGGGTTGGCGCCCGCGCTTTCGGGGCCGACGCGAAAACGCGCGCCGTCAAACTGCAGGATGGAGCCGCCACCCGCCGCCACGGTGTGGATGCTCATCATGGGCGCGCGCATGCGCACCCCGGCCACCTGCGTCTCGAATTCGCGCTCGAACTGGCCCGCGTAGTGGCTCACATCGGTGCTGGTGCCGCCCATGTCGAAACCGATCACCTTCGGCTGCCCCGCGATTTCGGCCGTGCGTGCCATGCCGACGATGCCGCCCGCGGGGCCGGACAGGATGGCGTCCTTGCCCTGAAACGCCATCGCGTCGGTGAGCCCGCCCGACGACTGCATGAAGAACAGCTTCACGCCCGGCATCTCGGCCGCCACCTGCTCGACGTAGCGGCGCAGGATGGGCGACAGGTAGGCATCAACCACGGTGGTGTCACCCCGGCTGACGAACTTCATCATCGGGCTGGTTTCGTGCGACGTGCTGATCTGCGTGAAACCCACTTCGCGCGCGATGCGCGCCGCCGCCTGCTCGTGCGCGACATGGCGATAGCCGTGCATGAACACAATCGCCACGCTGCGCAGCCCTTGCTGGTATTGCGCAGACAGCTCCTTTTTCAATAGCGATTCATCCAGCGCCTGCACCAGGTCGCCGTTGGCGTCGACACGCTCCTCGGCCTCGACCACGGCGCTGTAGAGCAGCTCGGGCAGCACGATGTGGCGGTCGAACAGGCGCGGCCGGTTCTGGTAGGCGATGCGCAGCCCGTCTCGAAAGCCGCGTGTCGTGACCAGCAGCGTCGGCTCGCCCTTGCGCTCCAGCAGCGCATTGGTGGCCACCGTGGTGCCCATCTTCACGCACTCGACCAGATCGGGCGTGATGGCCTCGCCGGCCTGCAGGCCCAGCAGGTGGCGAATGCCGGCCACGGCGGCGTCCTTGTATTGCTCGGGGTTTTCGGACAACAACTTGTGCGTGACGATCACGCCATCAGGCCGGCGCGCCACGATGTCGGTGAAGGTGCCGCCGCGGTCGATCCAGAACTGCCAGCGGGAAGGGAGTATGGCATGAGGCATGGTCAAAAATCCAACATCTTGAGCGCGGGCTCGTGAAGGGCCAGATCACCCAGCAGGCGTCTGGAATGAAGCAAAGACAGCACGGGCCAGCCCGTGGCGTGGCGCAGCGCCGCTGCATAAGGCGGCAGGTTGGTGCATTCCAGCACCAGCGCACGCAACTGGGGGGCCCGTGCGCGGAAGGCCAGGGCGGCGGCCACCACTTCGTGCTCAGCCCGAAGCGGATCCAGCGTCACGCCGGCGCCCAGGATGGCCTGCACGAAATGGCTGCGCTCCGGCATGCCCTGAATCCACACATCGCCGAGCCGATCCGACGGCACGCCTGCGGCACGCAAATGATCCCGACCCAGACGCTCGGCCGAAATGGTGAGCACACCCACCTGCGGCAAAGTGACCAGCAACGACGGCAAGGCCAGCAAACTGGACGACACCAGCGGCGCAGGATAGGCCACTGCCTGCAGTTCAGCCTGCAGCAGCACCAGAAAGCCGCAACTGGTCGTGATGGCCGTGCAACCTTGCGCCACCAACGCGCGCACCGCTTGCTCGAACCCTGTACGCAGTGGAGACGCGCGCAGCGCCTCGGCGTGACACACCACACTGGCGGGCGCAGCCCCCGGCACCACCCATTGCCGCACGGGACACGGGTAACTTGAAGGCAGGCCAAGATCCCCAGGCGGGCGATGAAAGCCCGTATCCAGCATCACCAGCCCCAAAGCAGCCACTGACGCGGGCACCCCGGCAGCCGCGATCACAGAGACGCCGCCGCGCGAGCGGCCTGGTCGTAAACGCCCGACATCACCCGCAGCAGCCGCGCGAGCTCGCCCAGGTTGGGGTTGAGTTGTGGATCGATGTTGTCCATCAGGCAGGCTTCCCGCACCGCGCGATAGCTCTTCACGGCCGCCTCGCCAGCCTCGGTGGGCAGGTAGAACACCTCCTTGCCCTGCCGCTCGGTGCGCAGCAAGCCGGCGGCCACCAGCTTCTTGAGCGCGTAGGCCACCACGTGCGTGTCCTCGTAGTTCAGCACGAAGCAGATGTCGGCCAGCTTCTTGTTGCGCGCGCGGTGGTTGACGTGGTGCAACACCAGCACGTCGGTCACCGTCAGGTCGGGCACGCCGGCAGCGGCCATGCAGCGCACCATCCAGCGGCTGAAAGCGTTCCACGCGACGATCATGCCGAACTCGAATTCCGAAGCCTCGACGCTGCGCGGCGACACCAAGTGCGACGACGAGACAATGCCCGACCGCTTCAGCTTCGAACCGCTTGCACTGCTTTTGACGCCCACCAGGGTAACCCCGAATCAATATCAATTTGACGATAATTTATTGACACTTTATCGAATCGACTCGTAGACTTCAATCCCGCACACGTCGCGCGGCCACGGCCGGATTCTGGTTTTCACCCTCTGCGTCGCAAGAGCAAACCCCTATGCTCCGCGCACCGTCAATCTTGTTCAAGGAGTTCGCATGACGTTCACCCGACGCGCCACCAGCACGGTGCTGGGCCTTTCCTTCATCGGTTTTGCCGCTGGCGCCAGCGCTCAGACCAAGTGGGATCTGCCCTCGGCCTACCCCGCGACCAACTTCCACACCGAAAACCTGGTGCAGTTCGCCAAGGACGTGGACGCGGCCACGGGCGGCAAGCTCAAGATCACGGTTCACGCCAACGCGTCACTGTTCAAGGCCAACGAGATCAAGCGCGCCGTGCAAAGCGGCCAGGCCCAGGCCGGCGAAGTGCTGCTGGTCAACTTCGAGAACGAAAACCCGATTTACGGCGCCGACGGCATTCCTTTCCTGGCCACCAGCTATGCCGAGGCACGCAAGCTGGCCACGGCGCAGAAGCCGGTGCTTGAAAAGCTGCTGGGCGGGCAAGGCATGAAGGTGCTGTTCACCGTGCCCTGGCCGCCGCAGGGCATCTATGTCAACAAGGAAATCGGCTCGGTGGCCGAAATGCGCGGGCTGAAGTGGCGCGCCTACAGCCCCGCCACCGCCAAGATCGCCGAGCTGGTCGGCGCCCAGCCGGTCACCATCCAGGCGGCCGAACTGTCGCAGGCGCTGGCCACCGGCGTGATCAACAGCTACATGAGCTCCGGCTCGACGGGTTACGACACCAAGACCTACGAGAGCATCAAGTACTGGTACGACACCCAGGCCTGGCTGCCCAAGAACGCCATCATCGTGAACCAGAAGGCCTTTGCCGCGCTGGATGCCACGACGCAGGCCGCCGTGCTGAAGGCCGCGGCCGAAGCGGAAACGCGCGGCTGGAAGATCAGCCAGGAAAAGAACGAGTGGTATTCCAAGGCGCTCGCCGAGAAGGGCATGAAGATCATGAAGCCCTCGCCCAAGCTGATGGGCGACCTCAAGCAGGTCGGCTCCATCATGCTGGCCGACTGGGAGAAAAAAGCCGGTGCCGATGGCGCGGCGGTGGTCTCCGCCTTCCGCAAGAACTGATCCGCCCGTGCGCCGGTTTCTGGATCGCCTGTACCTGGCCTCGGGGGCGCTCGGGGGCTGCTTCATCGTGCTCATCTGCGTGGCGATGATCGGCCAGAGCATCCTGCGCGAATTCGGCGTGCGCACCGGCGCGGTGAACGACGTGGTGGCGTGGATGTGCGCCGCCGCGTCCTTCTTCGCCATGGCGCATGCGTTCAAGCACGGCGACTTCGTCCGCGTCACGCTGCTGCTCGAACACCTGTCCGAGCGCAAACGCCGTGTGCTGGAAATCGCAGCGCTGCTGATCGGCACCGTCAGCGTCGGCTACCTGGCGTTCTGGGCGGTGCGGTTCACGTACGAGAGCTGGCAGTTCAACGAACTGGCGCAGGGTCTGCTCCCCATTCCGATCTGGATCCCGCAAAGCAGCTTCGCGCTGGGCGCGCTGCTGCTGCTGGTGGCCATGGTCGATGAACTGATTCTGGTGCTGCGCGGTGCGCGCCCGACCTACGTGGTCGCGGTGGAAGAACGCCACGCCCACGGTGATTTCTCGTCCGACGTCTGACCGTCAACTCCGGCCCTACCATGGATATTCTGCTCGTCGGCGGCCTGCTGCTGTTCATCATGCTGCTGCTGCTCTCCGGCGGCGTCTGGATCGCCATGACGCTGGCCATTTGCGGCTGGGTCGGCCAGGCCTTCTTCACCAACACGTCGCCGGGCAACAACCTGTTCTCGGCCTTCTGGGAAAGCAACGCCAGCTGGGAGCTGGCAGCGTTGCCGCTGTTCATCTGGATGGGCGAAATCCTGTTTCGCACCCGGCTGAGCGAAGAGATGTTCGAGGGCCTGCGCCCCTGGCTGAATCGCGTGCCGGGGCGGCTGATGCACACCACGATCCTGGGCTGCGGCATCTTCGGCTCGGTGTCCGGCTCGTCGGCGGCCACCTGCGCCACCATCAGCAAGGTCGCGCTGCCTGAACTCATCAAGCGCGGCTACAGCGAGAAGATCGCGCTGGGGTCGCTGGCCACGGCGGGCACGTTGGGCATCCTGATCCCGCCGTCGATCACCATGGTGGTGTACGCCGTGGCCGCCGACGCCTCCATCATCCGCATCTTTCTGGCCGGGTTTCTGCCGGGCTTCCTGCTGATGGCGCTGTTTTCGGGCTACATCATGTGGTGGAGCATTCGCCACCCCGACCAGGTGCCCGCGGCCGACCCGCCCACCTCGTTCCGCGAAAAGATTCGCCAGTCGGGCAACCTGATCCCCGTCACCGTGCTGATCGTCTTCATCGTGTGGGTGCTGGTGGCCGGCTGGGCGACGGCCACCGAATGCGCGGCGTATGGCGTGGCCGGCTCGCTGGGGCTGGCCTGGTGGAGCAAGAGCCTGACCTGGAAAAACTTCAAGGAAGGCGTGATGGGCACCACGCGCACCAGCTGCATGATCATGTTCATCCTGGCAGGCGCGGCTTTCCTCACCAAGACCATGGCCTTCACCGGCATTCCGCGCGAGCTGGCCGAGTGGGTCAACGCCATGCACCTGTCGCCGTTCGCGCTGATCGGCGTGCTGACGCTGGTCTACCTGGTGCTGGGCACGGCGCTCGACGGCATCAGCATGATCGTGTTGACCAGCGCCGTGGTGCTGCCCATGATCCAGAAAGCCGGCTTCGACCTGATCTGGTTCGGCATCTTCATCGTGCTGCTGGTCGAGATCGCCGAAGTCACGCCGCCTGT
This sequence comes from Pseudomonadota bacterium, assembly GCA_029780695.1. GTDB lineage: Bacteria > Pseudomonadota > Gammaproteobacteria > Burkholderiales > Burkholderiaceae_C > Ottowia. Next base: position 49,183 of record JAKOYD010000043.1, on the reverse strand, counting down.
GGGCTTCAACCTGTTCGTGCTACAGAACATGACCGGCAAGGACAGCAACACCATCGCCCGCGCCGCCATCCCCTTCTTCGTCTGCCTGGTGATCTGCATCGTGCTGATCACGGCATTTCCGCAGATCGTGACCAGCCTCCCCGACATGGTCATGGGCAAGGGCTGACGCGCATCGACGCGCCACCTCAACGCGCGCCTGGCGATCCACTAAGATGGCGGCCCGATTTTGCCGTCGTGTCATAAAGGATCGCCTTGTTCAAGAATGTGATGCTCTACCGGATCGGCGCCGACTGGCCGCGCTCCGCCGAGCAATTGGAAGAAGCCTTGGCGGGCGAGCCATTTGCCGAATGCGGCGCCTCGCAGCAAAAATCCACCGGCTGGGTGCCGCCGCGCGGTGACGCCCACGGTGCGCTGGTCGAAAGCGTGGACGGCCAGTGGATCGCGCGTTTTTGCCTCGAAACCAAGCCGGTGCCCGGCGATGCCGTGCGCCGCAAGACGCAGGAAGCGGTCGAGCAGATCGAAAAAACCACCGGCCGCAAGCCGGGCAAGAAGGAAGTGCGCGACCTGCGCGACGACGCGTTGCTGGCGCTGCTGCCGCAAGCCTTTCCGCGCCGCAGCCACATCACGCTGTGGATCGATCCGCAGCGCCGCTGGCTGGTGCTGGACACGGGCGCGCAAGGCAAGGCCGACGAGCTGATCACCAGCCTAGCGCGCGTGGCCGGGCGCGGCTTCGAGGTCGGCCTGCTGCAGACCGCGCAATCGCCGCAAGGCGCGATGGCCGCCTGGCTGGCCGACGAGAGTGGCGACGCACTGCCGCACGCCTTCAACGTCGAACGCGAGTGCGAACTGAAAGGCAGTGGCGACGAGCCGGCCGTGGTCAAATTCGCGCGCCACCCCTTGCTGACCGACGAAGTGCGCCAGCACATCGCCGAAGGCAAGCTGCCGACCAAGCTGGCGCTGGGCTGGGCCGGGCGCGTGGGCTTCGTGCTGACACAAGCGCTTCAGATCAAGAAAGTGACGTTCGAGGAAGGCGTGTTCGATAAAGGCGCGAAGCCCGGCGAAGACGACCGCTTCGACGCCGACGTGGCGCTGGCCACGGGCGAGCTGGTCGGCCTGATCGGTGACCTGATCGAAGCGCTGGGCGGCGAGGCCGATTCGACGGCCGTGACCGATCAAGCGCCAGCCGCCGCGGGCGCTGCCCGCACGCCCGCCCCGCAGGGCGCGCCAGCCACCGTCGGCGCCGACCAGGACGAAGGGCCACCGTTCTAGCGGGCGTTCCTGGCCCACCCATCTGACGCACCATGCACGCCGTGCTCGCCATCTGCCTGGGCGCCTGCGCTGGCGCGCTGCTGCGCTGGCGGCTGGGGATGGCGCTGAACCACGCCGGCGCGTGGATGCCCTGGGGCACGCTGGCCGCCAACCTGATCGGCGGCTATCTGGTGGGCCTGGCAGTGGCGGTGTTCCAGCACCATGCCGACATCGACCCCGCCTGGCGGCTGCTGCTGGTCACCGGCTTTTTGGGCGCGCTGACCACGTTCTCCAGCTTCAGCGCCGAGGTGGTGGAGATGCTGATGGCGCAGCGTTACATGCAGGCTCTGGGCACGGCGGCGTTGCATCTGCTGGGGTCGCTGGCGCTGACGCTGCTGGGCATCAAGACAGCTACTTTATTCATAGCTAACCATTGAGCATGGACCTGCGCCAGGGCATGCATTGATCAAAATTCCGAAGCGCCGGCAAGCGTGAAGCAGCGCCACTCGCCGCCTCGTCCGCCCAACGTGCGGCGCTGGCCGGCGTCGGGCTTAAGACAGGGTTCATCGGGGCGCGTCAGACTGCGCGCATGACGCCAGCCCGCCCTGAAGCCCATCACCTTGCACTCACGACCGCGGCCTCACCGCGCCAAACCGCACGACCGAGGAGCAACCCATGAGCTGGACCGGCCCGATTCTGGCCACCTTGGCCGTGCTTGCCACCGCGGCGCTGGGCCTGCAAACCTATGCGCCCTACGGCACCACCACGGCGGTCGGGGTTGCCTTGGGCGCGGGTTCGATCACCGCCATGAGCCTGGCGCTGATGCTGTCGGCGCGCCCGCCGCGGGTCGAGCGTCTGTTCGGCGGACTGGACCGGATGTACGGCGTGCACAAGTGGCTGGGCATTGCGGCGCTGGCGCTGATGATTGGCCACAACACCATCGAGCCGGACCTGGAAGGCTTTGTGCGCGAAACACGGGTGGGCGAATTCGCGGCCGACGTTGGCGAGATTGCCCTCAACGGCTTCATCGGGTTGCTGCTGATCAGCTGGATCAAGCGCATTCCTTTCACGCGGCTGGAGCTGCCGTGGCCGATCTGGCGCTTTACCCATCGCTTTACCGGACTGCTGTTCGCGGTGGCGGCGTTTCACCAGTTGGCCATCGACAAGCCCGCGGACGTGGACGGCACGCTCAGCCTGGTGTTGAACGCACTTTGCCTTGCGGGGCTGGCGGCATGGCTGTTCACGCAATTCGTGGCGCCGTTTCTGCGTCCGCGCCACTTCGTGCTGGAGCGCATCGAGCGCCACGGCGCGGTGACTGAGCTGACGTTGCGCCCCCAAGGCCGGGCGATGCACTGGCAAGCAGGGCAGTTCGCCTTCGTGTCGGCCCCCGGCGCGGGCATGGGCGAGCCGCACCCTTTCACCATTGCCAGCGCGCCGGCAGCCGACGGCAGCCTGCGCTTGGGTATCAAGGCCCTGGGCGACTGGACACGGCGCCTGCCCGCGCGTCTGGCGCCCGGGCAACGGGTAAAGATGGACGGACCTTACGGTCGCTTCGTGTTCCGCCCGCGCGTGCCGCGCCAGGTGTGGCTGGCTGGCGGCATCGGCATCACGCCGTTTCTGGCCTGGGCCGAGGCGCTGACCGATGCCGACCAGCAGCAGATTGCGTTGGTCTGGGCCGTGACCACGCGCGCCGAAGCCTTTGCCGCCGAGCGGCTGGCCGGCATCGCCGCGCGCCACCCGAACCTCACGTTGCACGTCGTCGCCAGCGCCGAGGATGGACGCCTGACGGCCGAGCGACTGGCGGGCCTGGTGCCGTTTGCGCTGCGCGACGCCGCGCTGTTCTATTGCGGCCCGAGCGGTTTGCGCGACGCCATCGTGTCGGGCCTCAAGGCCATGGGGCAGCGGCCGCGGCGCGTGCATTCCGAAGCGTTTGAACTGCGCTGAAGACGCACGACCGGCGCGCGCTGGCCGCAGAGGGCTGGCCCGCCTCAAAGCCGCGCTTCGGTGGCCGGGGCCTATCCGCCACCCCGATGCGTGTACAGATCCAGGTGCCGCATGAACGCCGCGCGCCCTTCGGCTGACACACCCTCGAACACGAAGCGCGCGCGCAGCATGGGCAAGCGCAGCAGCGCGATCTGGCGCGGCGCCAGCAGTTGCCAGGTGATGTGCAAACAGCCCTCGCCCACCGCCACCGCGGCGCCGTCGCCTGAGATGCGCCAGCGCGCACCGGCCAGCGCCTGCGCCAGCAAGCGACGCCATTCGGCGTCACTGCACGCCATGTCGCGCTCGAACACGGGCGGGCAGTCGGGCGGCGGCTTCATGGCGTCAGCATTCTTGCGGCACACTGCGCGCCATGTTGAGACGCCTGCTGCGTGCCCTGCTGGTGCCCCTGGTCGGGCTGGCGCTGATCTTCGAGGAATGGGGTTGGTAGCCGCTGCAGCGCGCGCTGGGGCAGTTGGCGCGCCTGGCCGTCTGGGCGCGACTGGAAGCCTGCATCGCCCGCCTGCCGCCTTGGGCCGCGCTGATGACCTTGGGTACGCCGATGCTGCTGCTGTTTCCGCTCAAGCTGCTTGCGCTGTAGTGGATCGGCCACGGGCACGTGGCGGTGGGCGCGGGCGTGGTGCTGGTTGCCAAAGTGGTGGGCACGGCCATCGTGGCGCGCCTGTTCGCGTTGACACAGCCGGCGCTGATGCGATTGCGTTGGTTCGCCACGTGGTACCCGCGCTGGGTGAGTTGGAAGAACGGCATCATCGCGCAGGTTCACGCGTCGTGGTATGGGCGCGCGGCCAGCGTGGTGCTGCGGCGCACGCGGCGCGGGGTGGGGCGCGTTTGGCGGCGCTGGCGTGATGGCGCGGCGCCTTGGTAAAACGGCCCGGCTTCACCCCCCCGCAATGGGCGGCCAGATGGCCAGTGCGTCGCCCTCTTGCAGCGTGGTGCTGGCGCGGGCTTCGGGCGCAATGTATTTGCCGTTGACCAGCACCAGGTGCACCAACGCGGGCGGCAAGTGAAACGGCTCGATGATCTGCGCGATGGTCTGCGCGGGGGCAACGTCCAGCGCCATCTCGTTGCCCGGCCGCACCTGCGGCGGCAGGTGGTCGGCCAGCTGGGCAAAAAGCTTGAAGGTGATGCGCATGGTGGTGTCGGCCCGTAACGATCAGCGCCGCCGCGTATCGGCCGCCCCGCTCCACTGGCCCTGCGCCTGCGCGCAGGCCAGGTAGGCCTGCGGCAGCAGCGTCGGGTCGCTCAGCAGGCGGTCTTTCCACGCACCCAGTTTGACCTGGCCTTCGACCAGGCCCCGCATCACGCCCACATGGTCGGTCAGGCCGACCGAGTTGCAGCCGACCAGCACGTCGTCCTTGAACTGCAGGCTGAGGTGCCGGCACGCCGCCGTGTCGGTCAGCTCGGCGTGTTCGCCACCGGGCACGCCCTGCCAGTTGCCAAAGCTGGTGGAAATGAGGCCCAGCGTGTCGAGCACGTTGATCTGCGTGACCAGCTTGAGCGCCGCGCGCTGCCCCACCATGTTGAGCGCGGCCACGCGCGCCTGATCGGCCGCATTGGGCTGGATGGCGCTGACGATGGTCTTGCCGGTGAAGGGGTCGAACGCCTCGGCGCAATCGCCCGCGGCGTAGATGCCCGGCACGTTGGTCTGCATGCGGTCGTCCGTTAGCACGCCCAGCAGACACTGCACGCCGCTGCCCTCCAGAAACCCGATGGCCGGGCGCACGCCGGTGGCGCTGATGACCAGATCGGCATCGAGCACGGTGCCACCCGACAGGTGCACCTTCAGCGCGTCGCCCTCGCCTTGTTCGATGCGCTCGACCTTGTGGCCGGTGTGCACGCGAACGCCCTGGCGCTCACACCAGTCGCGGATCATGCCGCCCGCCACCTCGCCCATCATGCGCGGCACCATGCGGTCGCCCATTTCGACCACGCTGAGCTGCACGCCGCGCTTTTGCAGCGCTTCCATGATGATGCAGCCGATGAAGCCCGCGCCCATCTGCAGCACGCGCGCGCCCTTCACGGCGCGGGTGGCGATGTTGCGCGCGTCCTGCAGCGTCCAGCAGGTTTCGACGCCCGGCAGGTCCAGCCCCGGAATCGGCGGCCGCACGGGGTGCGATCCGGTGGCGATGAGCAGGCGGTCAAAGGCCAGCGTCTGCCCGTTGTCCAGCGTGACTGTCTTGCCCTGCGCATCGACCTTCGTCGCCTGTGCGTGGGTCAACTCGATGCGCTGCTGGGCGAAGTGGTCCGCGCCCTTGCGCAGATAAGTGCCGGGCTCGCCGATGTCGCCCACCAGCAGGTAGGGAATCGCCATGCGCGAGTACGGCGGTTCCTTCTCGTCGCCCACGAGGGTTATCTGGTCGCCAGGCGCGTGCTTGCGGATCGTCTCCGCTGCGATGACGCCGGCCGGGCCGGCGCCGAGGATGAGGTGGTGCATGGTGGCAGCGGCGTTTGCTATTTAAACAATAGCTGCTTGCGCTTATCCGACAAGCGCAAGCAGCGCTTTTCTACAGACTCTCTCCCGCACGCGGGAGAGGGTTGGGGTGAGGGTGAAGCGCTGATCAGCACAAACGTGGGCAGCCCTCACCCCTGCCCTCTCCCAGAGGGAGAGGGTGAAATGCCGCTCAAAGACCCAGCCGCTCGCGCGTGGCCGCCGTCGGCCGGCCTTCCGCGTCCCAGCCGCGCACTTCGTAGTACTTGGGCAGCATCTCGTCCACATGGCTGACGGCGCCTTTCGAGCCGCCCGACTTTGCCGCTTCCGTCTTCAGCCGCTTGGGCAGGCTGTCGTCGGCCTTGGTGAAGCCGGCGGCGTTGTTGAACTCGCGCTCCATGTTCCAGATGCGCTCGCCGATCTTCTCGACCTCTTCCACCGTGTAGCCTTCGTCGCACGCGGCCGCCAGTTGCGGCGCCAGGTCGGGCAGGCTCCAGGCAAAGGTGGTGAACACGCACACACCCGCCGAATCGAACGCCGCCGTGGCGTCCTGAAAGGCTTTGACCAGTTCCGGCTTGCCCTCGGTCGCCGTGGGTTCCGTCTTGACCGGAATGCCCAGCACTTCCGACGCAATCGTATAGCCGCGCAGGTGGCAGCCGCCGCGGTTGCTGGTGGCGTAGGCCAGGCCAATGCCCTGGATCGCGCGACCGTCGTAGGCCGGAAACTCCTGGCCCTTGGACGACATCGACAGATCGGGGTGGCCGTACTTGGCCGCCAGCCGCTTGGAGCCGGTGCCGATCTCCTTGCCAAAGCCGCGGCCGTTCACCGTTTCTTCAGCCAGAAACGCCAGCGCCTGGGCCGAGCCAAACGGGGCCTCGACGCCGATCTGCTCTTTGGTGAGCACGCCCATCTCATACAGTTCCATCACCAGGCCCACGGTGGCGCCAAAGCTGATCGGGTCGATGCCTTCTTCGTTGCACAGCAGGTTGACGTATTGCAGCGCCTCCAGGTCGTTCACGCCGTTGGCAGCGCCCAGCGCCCAGGCGGCTTCGTACTCCAACCCGCCGCTCGCGCCCCAGTACTGCGGCTTGGTCTGCACGGTGAAGTGCGTCTCGTCGATCTTGCTGATGCGCCCGCAGGCGATGGTGCAGCCAAAACAGGCCTGGTTGGTGACCAGGTGCTTCTTGCCGTCGGTCTTGCGCGGCGTGGCCATGGCTTCGGCGGAAATGTCCTTGGCGCCCTCAAACTGCACGTCGCGGTGGTTGCGCGTGGGCAGCGCGCCGACTTCGTTGATCACGTTCATCAGCACCTGCGTGCCAAACGTGGGCAGGCCCTGGCCGGTGACGGGGTGCTCGTGCAGGATCTTCTTGCGCGCAAAGGTCTCGGCCATGAAGGCCTTGGGGTCGCGGATGTTGCCCACGCCCTTGGTGCCGCGCACGGCAATGGCTTTCAGGTTCTTGCTGCCCATCACGGCGCCCACGCCGGAGCGGCCGGCTGCGCGGTGCAAGTCGTTGACCACCGCCGCGAACAGCACCTGGTTCTCGCCCGCCTTGCCGATGCTGGACACGCGCGTCAGCGGGTCTTGCAGCGTTTTCTTGAGGTGCTCCTCGGTTTCCCACACGCTCTTGCCCCAGATGTCGGCGGCGTCGCGCAGCTCGGCGGTGTCGTCGTTGATGTACAGGTACACGGGCTTCGGGCTCTTGCCTTCGAAGATCACCATGTCCCAGCCGGCCATCTTCAGCTCGGCGCCCCAGTAGCCGCCCGAGTTGGAGCAGGCAATGGCCCCCGTGAGCGGCCCCTTGGTGATGACGGTGTAGCGCCCGCCGGTCGAGGCCATGGTGCCCGTCAGCGGCCCGGTGGCCCAGATGATCTTGTTGTCGGCCGACAGCGGATCGACCTTAGGATCGATCTCGCTGGTGAGGTATTTGGTGCCCAGCCCGCGCGAGCCGATGTACGCGCGCGCCCAGTCCATGTTCAGCGGTTCGGATTTGACGGTGCCTTCGGTCAGGTTGACGCGGAGAATTTTTCCAGCCCAGGACATGATGTGTGCTCCTTGATTGATAGCTTCCTGCGCTGATGCGTCAAGCGGCGGAAGGCTGGTTGCCCAGTTTGTCGGCCCACTGCCTCATGCGGTCCAAGCCGGTCCAGTTGGCGTCGATATAGGTGATGGCGGCGGTGGGGCAGGCTTCCACGCAGGCGGGGCCTTCGGCGCGGTCATGGCACAGGTCGCACTTCTGCACCTTGCCGGTTTCGGCCACGTAGTTGATGGTGCCAAACGGGCAGGCGATGGTGCAGACCTTGCAGCCCACGCAAGTGGCGTCCGACACTATTTTTGCGCCCGTGCCCTTGTCCACCGTGATGGCCTCCACCGGGCAGGCGTGCAGGCACCAGGCCTCGTCGCACTGCGTGCAGGTGTAGGGCACCTTCTTGCCGGTGGTGTGGAAGTCGAACACCTTGATGCGCGACTTGGCCGTGGCGTAGACGCCGTAATGCTCGTAAGAACACGCCATCTCGCATTGCAGACAGCCGGTGCACTTGTCGGCGTTGATGTGCAACACCTTTTGCATGGATCGTTCTCCTCGTGATGCTGGCGCGGGACGCGCCTTCTCTATGCATTCGTTTGCATAGGAATTGTGCGCAATGCCGACCCCAAGGGTTGCCCCGGGGAAACCCTAATCAGGTATTCGGCGGTCCGGGAGAGCCCCGCCGGCCAGCCCCGGCGCGGCGCGCACAATGTGGGACATGCAAACCCTTGAATTCACGCGCCGCGCGCAGGCGGTGGTCACGCCCGATCTGGTGGGGGCTTTCGCGCGCGACGGCGCGGTGTGCCTGCGTCAACTGCTGAACGCGGACGAAGTGGCCCTGTTGCGCGATGGCATCAACGCCAACATCGCCACCCCCAGCCCGCGCGCCAAGGTCGCCAGCCGCCCCGACGACCCCGGTTTCTTCATCGAGGACTTCTGCTGCTGGCAGGACAACGACGCTTACCGCCGCGTCATCTTCGATTCGCCGCTGGCCGCCGCCGCCGGCTTGCTGATGCAAAGCCACGGCGTGCGCCTGTACCACGACCACATGCTGACCAAGGAGCCCGGCACGCGCCAGCGCACGCCGTGGCACCAGGACCAGCCCTACTACAACATCGAAGGGCGGCAGAACATCAGCTTCTGGATCCCCGTCGACCCGGTGCGGCGCCATTCCACGCTCGAATTCGTGGCCGGCTCGCACACCGGCCCGTGGCTGATGCCGCGCAGCTTCATGGACCACCAGGCCAAGTGGTTCCCCGAAGGCAGCCTGGCCGACCTGCCCGATATCGAGGCGGCGCGCGATGACTTCCCCATCCTCGGCTGGGCGGTGGAGCCGGGCGACGTGATCGCCTTTCACATGCTCAGCCTGCACGCGGCGGGCGGGGTGGACGGCGATGCGCGGCGGCGCGTGTTCTCGGTGCGCATGCTGGGCGACGACATCACGCACGCGCCGCGCAACTGGGTCACGTCGCCGCCCTTTCCGGGCCTGGCCGACCGGCTGCCGGCGGGCGCGCCGATGGCCGATGCGCTGTTTCCGCTGCTGTGGTCGGCGGACTGAGTTTGCTGCGTTTTATATAGCTAGACTTGCTTTCTGGACAAGCGCAGGCGGCTTTTTTTAGGGCGGCACTCAGCCGACCGTCACACGACGGGCTGCGCGCCGCGCGCTCAGCCCGCCAGCGCCAGCACCACCGCGGTTTCATCCACCCATGCCTGCGCGCGGCTGCCGGCGCGCAGGCGGTTGGGCCGCGCGGCAAAGCCCACCAGTTGCATGTCGTCCGCCACGGTGACCACCACCTCGTCGCGCTGCACGCCGCGCGCCACGCGCTGCACGCGGCCCGGCAGGCCGTTGGTTGCCGCCGCGGGCACCGCGCCGTCCGGCGCCTGCACGCGCACCGCCGTCGCCTTGCACAGCGCCAGCACGGCCAGGCCCGGCGACAGGCCCAGCAGCTCGGCGCTTTCGCGCGTGATCAGCGACGCCAGCGCGCCCCCGCCAGCCAGCGCCAGCGACACGCGCACCATGGGGTCGCGCGCGCCGTCGCTTTGCAGCGCCACCACGCTGGCGCGCAGGTGGTTGCGCATGCTGGTGCGCGGCCCCGCCAGCGCCGGGCTGTCAGCGCCGTTGACACGCGCCAGCACACCGCGGCGGGCGGCGTCCAGTTGCTCGGCCGCCGCCAGCAGCCGCTGGCCTGCGGGCGTCAGCCGCGCGCCGCCGCCACCGGCGCCGCCCACGCTGCTGTCCACCAGCGGCTCGCCCGCCAGGTTGGTCAGCGTATGAATGGCTTGCCACGCCGCCTTGTAGCTGACGCCGGCCGCGCGCGCGGCCTGTGAGATGGAGCCATGGCGGCCCACCAGATGCAAGATCTGAATGCGCTTGTCGGCCTGGGCATAGCCCATGGCCCGCGTGGACAACAATCGTTTAACCATGTCGGCCATTGTGAGGCCGACGACGCCGCCAACATCGCCCTCAATTGATCGGGACGATGCGGATGCTTGACTGACTGCTCGCGTCGGCGGCAACCACGGCGACAAACAAGCGCCGGTTGGCCTCGTCATACGCGACTCCGCGCACCTTCGGCCAGCCTGTGGCCAGCACCTTGACCTCGCCCTTGGGGCTGAGCTGAAACAGCCGCCCGCCGCTGCCGCCGAAGAACAGCGTGCCGTCGCTGGCGGCGGTCATCAGGTCGATGCCGTCGAGCGTGGTGAAGGTGGCCAGTACCTTGCCATCGGCCAGCGTGGCTGGCTTGGCACGCACCCGGCTGAGCGAATACGACAGCACGTTGCCGGTGTTCTGGTCGCTGACAAAAAGTTGATCGCCCGCCACCGCCACGCCCACGGGTTTGCCCAGACCGGTGACCAGTTCCGTCTCGCTTGCCTGCACACCGTTTACCGTCAACAAGCTGAGCGCGCCCGCGCCGCCCTTGATGAACCAGCCGTCTATCAGCGCGCCGTCGGGTGCAATGGCCAGGCCAATGCGCCGGCGCGTGGCGTCCAGCCCCTTCAGGTTGACGGCTGCGCCCATCTTCGGTACCGCGATCACGGTGCCGTCGGTGCCAAAACCGAAGCGCGTGACGTACAGCGTGCCGTCCTTGCCACCGGCGATCTGCCCCAGCGTGACTCCGCTGGCCGGCGGCGAGGGCAACGCCATCGATGACGCGAAGCTCTTGTCGCCATCCCACACGCGGATGGTGTTGGTGGCATCGTCGGTCAGATACAACCTGGATGTGCCGACGTCCCAGTACAGACCATTGAGCGCGGCCGATACCGGCAACGTGGTCGGGCCGCGGTCGAGCTCGTCGCTGCCGCCGCAGGCCGACAGCCCCAGCAGCACCAGCGCCGCGCCGGTCAGCAGCGCTCGCCGCAGACGCGAGGCGAGCGACGCCGTGGTGGAAGAGGAAAAGTTGGAACGCATGTCGCCCTCGCTTTCTGGATCTGGGTGGTCGATACAATCGTTATTCTACAAATGAATAGCGATGACTCGAGAAGAAAAGAGGACCACACATGCGGCGCATTGGCACAACATCGATCCCTGTCGCCCTGGCGAGCGTCGTGTGGCTGGCCGCATGTGGCGGCGGCGCCAACACCGCCGCACCCACGCCCGACCCCACACCCTGGCAATGGAGCCTGCCCGCCGGTTGGGCGCCGCCGCTGGTGCCGGCCGACAACCCGATGAACGACGCCAAGGTCGAACTGGGCCGGCGCCTGTTTCATGAACCGCGCCTGTCGGGCAACGGCACGTTGGCGTGCAGCGGCTGCCACGCTCAGGCCAGCGCCTTCACCGACGACCGCGCGCTGGCGCGCGGCGCCACCGGCGAGGTGCATCCGCGCAATGCACAACCGCTGACCAACGTGGCCTACAACACCACCTTCAATTGGGCACGGCCCGACGTGCGCACGCTGGAGCAGCAAATGGCCGCGCCGCTGTTCAACACCGCGCCGGTCGAGATGGGCGTGAACGAAGCCAACCGCGCTGCCGTGCTGGCCCGCATCGCGGGCGATGCCGACTATCGCGCGCGCTTTGGCGCCGCCTTTGCCGGGCAGGCTGACGCCGTGAGCTGGGACAACATCATTCGCGCCATCGCCACGTTCGAGCGCACCTTGATTTCCGCCAGCAGCAAGTTCGACCAATGGCAGGCTGGCCAGGCGACGCTGACCGCGGCCGAGGAGCGCGGTCGCGCGCTTTTCTTCGGCAACCAGGCACTGTGCGCGCGATGCCATGGCAGCCCCAATTTCAATGACCAGTTCGTCAGCAGCGCCGCCGCGCCCGCCGAAGCACCGTTTCACAACACCGGCCTGTTCAACATCGGCAGCACCGGGGCCTACCCCGAGCCGAACCGGGGCATTTTCGAGGTGACCAAGCAAGCCGCCGACATGGGCAAGTTCCGCGCCGCCAGCCTGCGCAATATTGAGTTGACCGCGCCGTACATGCACGACGGCAGCATCGGCACACTGGAAGCGGTGATCGACTTCTATGCCGCCGGTGGGCGCGACGTGGGCAATGGCCTGTATGCGGGCGACGGGCGCGCGAATCCGTTCAAGGATCCGCTGATCGGGCAGATTCGATTGGCCGCGCAGGACAAGAGCGATCTGTTGGCATTCTTGAAAACGCTGACGGATGCAAGCTTTACCCACAACCCGAGGTTCGCGCCGCCGGTGCCGTGAGGCATGGCCACTACAATTTCGCTATTCTTTTTTTGAACAGCGATACAGCCCATTTCCGTCATTGCCCTGAAAGCGCGAATGACACGATCTTTTCAAGGAGTCTTACCCATGCGTCTGAACCCACGCTTGCTGGCCCCGCTGGCCGCCTGGCTCGTCTCTATGGCCGCGCACGCCGACGAGGTTCACATCGCCGTCGCCGCCAACTTCACCGCGCCGGCCAAGGTGCTGGCCGCTATTTTCGAGAAGACCACCGGCCACACGGCCAGGCTGTCGTTCGGCGCCACCGGGGCGTTCTACACGCAGATCAAGAACGGCGCGCCATTCGACGTGCTGCTGGCCGCCGACGACGAACGGCCGACCAGGCTGGAGAAGGAAGGCGACGCCCTGCCCGGCTCGCGCTTCACCTACGCCGTGGGCCAGCTGGTGCTGTGGTCGGCCAGGCCTGGCGTGGTCGACAACCAGGGCGCGGTGCTGAGAAGCGGCGCCTTCAACAAGCTGGCAATTGCCAACCCCAAGCTGGCTCCCTACGGCGCGGCGGCGGTGGAGGCGATGAACAAGCTGGGCGTGTACGCCGCCGTTCAACCCAAGCTGGTGACGGGCGAAAGCATCGGCCAGACCTACAACTTCGTCGCCACCGGCAACGCCGAACTGGGCTTTGTGGCGCTGGCGCAAATCCAGGAAGCGGGTGCGATCAAGGGCGGCTCGTGGTGGGTCGTGCCGGCCCACCTGCACGCACCAATCATCCAGGACGCCGTGATCCTCAAGCGCGCGCAGGCCAACCCAGCCGCCACGGCGTGGATGGCGTTGCTGCGCACGCCCAAGGTAAAAGAGTTGATCCGTGGGTACGGCTACAGCCTGAAGTGAACACGCAAGCTGTCCTTCCCCTTCCCGTGCTGGGCCGCGGTTGGGGCAGGAGCCGACCGCGCGTGCCATGCCCACAGGGCCGCCCCCCTGCCGGCGTTTGCCCCGCGGGCGAAGGAGAAAATCCCGCATCGCGCACCCCTGAAACAACGCCTGCCGCCCAGATTTGCCCGCGCCCGTGCTTCACCGTCCCCCACCATGCTCGACCCCACCAGCCTTGCCGCCGTTCGCCTTTCGGTTGAACTGGCGCTGGCGACCACGCTGCTCCTGCTGATCGGGGGCACGCCGCTGGCCTGGTGGCTGGCGCGTGGGCGTTCGCGCTGGCGCGTGCCGGTGCGCGCGCTGGTGGCCCTGCCGCTGGTGTTGCCGCCGTCGGTGCTGGGCTTCTATCTGCTGGTGGCGCTGGGGCCGAATGGGCCGCTGGGGCAGTTGACTCAGGCGTTGGGCTGGGGCCTGCTGTCGTTCACCTTCTGGGGACTGCTGCTGGGCTCGATCATCTATTCGCTGCCTTTTGTGGTGCAGCCGCTCGTCAACGCGTTCGAAGCCATTGGCGACCGTCCACTGGAAGCCGCCGCCACCCTGCGCGCCAGTCCGCTCGACACCTTCTGGCACGTTGCGCTGCCGCTGGCGCGGCCCGGCTACCTGACCGGGGCGGTGATGGGCTTCGCGCACACACTGGGCGAATTCGGCGTGGTGCTGATGATCGGCGGCAACATCCCCGGCGCCACGCGGGTGATTTCGGTACAGATCTACGACCACGTCGAGGCGCTGGAATACGCGCAGGCGCACTGGCTGGCCGGCGGCATGCTGGTGTTCAGCTTTGGCGTGTTGCTGGCGCTGCATTTGCTGCAGGCGCGCAAGGGCCGGCCATGACAGCGCCTGAAACTACTGATTCGATAGCTGCACGGGCTGACCCACTCAGCGCTGGCGGCCGATTTGATGACCAGGAATCGTTGCCCGTGGCGCTGCGCGCGCGCGTGGACCATGGCGCGGGCTTCAGGCTCGACGTCGACCTGCGCCTGCCGGGCCGCGGCGTCACCGCCGTGTTTGGCCCCTCGGGCTGCGGCAAGACCACGCTGCTGCGCGCCGTCGCCGGGCTGACGCGGCCCGCGCCCGGGCGCGTGGTCGTCGCCGGCGACGTGTGGCAGGACGACGCCGCCGGCGTATGGCGCCCGACGCACCAGCGCGCGCTGGGCATGGTGTTTCAGGAAGCCAGCCTGTTCGATCACCTGAGCGCGCGGGGCAACCTGGACTTCGGCCTCAGGCGCGTGCCCGCCGCGCAACGCCGCGTGCCATTGGCGCAGGCCATCGAGCTGCTCGGCATCGGCCACCTGTTGAACCGCCGACCGGCGCAACTGTCGGGCGGCGAACGCCAGCGGGTGGCCATCGCGCGCGCGCTGGCCACCAGCCCGCGCCTGCTGTTGCTGGACGAGCCGCTGGCCGCGCTGGACGCCGCGCGCAAGGCCGAGGTGCTGCCCTGGTTCGAGCGGCTGGCGCGCGAGCTGCGCATCCCCGTGCTGTACGTCACCCATTCGCTGGACGAAGTGGCGCGTCTGGCCGACCACCTGCTGTTGCTGCACGGCGGCCAGGCGGTGGCGCAAGGCCCGGTGGCCGGTTTGCTGGCGCGGCTCGACGTCGCCCAAGCGCATGGCGACGCCGCCGGCGCGCTGATCGACGGCGTGGTCGATCACTTTGACGCCGCCTACCACCTGCTGCACGTGCGCTTTGCCGGCGGCACCATTCAGTGCGTGCCGGCCCCCGGCGCGCCCGCGCGGCGGCCCGGGCAGCGCGTGCGCCTGCGCGTGCAGGCGCGCGACGTCAGCCTGACGTTGAGCGCGGCGCGCGACACCAGCATCCTCAACATGTTGCCGGCCACCGTCGACGCGCTGGCCGACGATGGCCCCGCGCAGGTGCTGGTGGCATTGCACGCGGGCGACACGCCGTTGCTGGCGCGCGTCACGCGCAAGTCGGCCGACGCGCTGCGGCTGGCGCCGGGGCAGCGCGTGTTCGCGCAGATCAAGGGCGTGGCGGTGCTGGACTGAGGCGTTCGCGGCGGCCCGATGCCGCGCAACGCTTGCGCCGAGCCAGTGACGCGCTATGCATCAAGGAGCGCATAGCCAGCCCCGGCAGCAGCGCCGCGTCATTTGTCGGCATTGGGAAAGAACAGCTGCTCGCCGCCAATCTTGTAGCTGGCGATGACGTTCTGCCCGGCGGGCGAGGTGATCCAGTCGACGAACTTCTGCGCCTCGGCCTGCTTGACCTGCGGGTGCTTGGCCGGGTTGACCACCATCACGCCGTACTGGTTGAACAGGCGCTTGTCGCCTTCGACCAGGACGCCCAAGTCGGCGCGGTTCTTGAAGTTGAGCCAGGTGCCGCGGTCGGCCAGCACGTAGGCGCCGGTGGATGCCGCCATGTTCAGCGCCGGGCCCATGCCGCAGCCGCATTCCTTGTAACCGCTGCCCTTGGCGTTCTGCAGGCCCGCCTGTTCCCAAAAGCGCAGTTCGGCCGCGTGCGTGCCGCTTTTGTCGCCGCGCGAAACGAAGGGCGCATGGGAAGCGGCCAGCTTCTTCAGGCCGTCAACGATGTCCTTGCCGCGCGCGCCGGCCGGGTCGGCCTTCGGCCCGACCAGGATGAAGTCGTTGTACATGACCGGGTAGCGCTTGACGCCAAAGCCGTCGGCGATGAATTTTTCCTCGGCCTTCTGGTCGTGCACGAACACCACGTCGGCGTCGCCGCGCCGCGCCATGTCAAGCGCCTGGCCGGTGCCCAGCGCCACCACCTTGATATCGATGCCGTTGGCCTTCTTGAACTCGGGCAGCAGGTACGAAAACAGGCCCGACTGCTCGGTCGAAGTGGTCGAGGCCATGACGATGGACTGCGCCGACGCCGCCACGGACGCTACCAATAGCGTAGCTGCAAACGCATATCTGGCATGCGCCAGCGGCTTGAAAGTCTTGAAAACGCTCACAACAACTCTCCTTTCAGAAACAAATCGGCCTGGGGTGAAACAGCGCGCAGCCGCTCGCGGTCGAAGAAGTCATCGACCGGCAAATCGGCCAGCACGCGGCCTTGCTCCAGGTAGACCACGCGGCGCGCCAGCCGCTTGACCTGGCCCAGGTTGTGGCTGGCGAACAGCATGGTCAGCGGCGGCTGGCCGGCCGCGGCGGGCGCGTGGGTGAATTCATGCATCAACGTCTCGACCTCGTGCTTGGCGTGCGGGTCAAGGCTGGCGGTGGGCTCGTCAAGCAGCAGCAAGCGCGGCCGCTGCGCCCAGGCGCGCGCCAGCGCCAGCCGCTGCTGCTGGCCGCCCGACAGGCCGCGCGCGCCGCGCCCGGCCAGCGGCGCCAGTTGCACGCGCTCCAGTGCCTGCATGGCGCGCGCGCTGGCGTCGGTCCAGCGCGCGCCGCGCAACCACAGGCCGATGGCGATATTGCGCGCCACGGTGGTGCGCAGCATCCACGGCCGCTGAAATAGCATGGCCTGCGCCGCGCGCGGCGGCGCCTGCAATTGGCCGTCGGTGGGCGCCACCAGCCCGTGCACCACGCGCAGCAGCGTGCTTTTGCCACAGCCGTTGCCACCGATCAGCGCAACGCTTTCGCCGGCGCGCACCTGCAGCGTGACGCCCTGCAGCGCCTGCACGGCGCCAAAGCGCATGCCGACGTCGTGCAGCGCGATCAGAGGCGGCGCGTCGACCGCCGAGGCTTGCGCGTGCCGGGCCGCGGCCCGCAGCGCCGCGCCTGGCAGAATCAGCGACGCGTCGGGCGCGTTCACGTTGCCACCAGCCCGCGCGTGGCCGCCGTGGTGATGCCGTCGACCCGCTCGCGCCAGCCCCGCACAACGGCCATCAGCGCGTTGAGCAGCAGCACCACCGCCAGCAGCACGATGCCCAACCCCAGCGCCAGCGGCAGGTCGCCCTTGCTGGTTTCCAGCGCGATGGCGGTGGTCATCACGCGGGTAAAGCCGTCGATGTTGCCGCCGACGATCATCACCGCGCCCACTTCGGACACGGCGCGGCCGAAGGCGGCCATCAGCACCGTCAGCAATGCGTAGCGCTCGTCCCAGGCCAGCAGCAGCCCACGCGTGAAGCGGCCCGCGCCCAGCGAGGCCAGTTGCTCGCCATGCTGCACGTCGGCGTCTTCCACGGTCTGGCGCGTGAGGGCCGTCACCACGGGCACCACCAGCACCACCTGCGCCACCACCATGGCCTGGAAGGTGAACATCCAGCCCAGAAAACCCAGCGGCCCGCTGCGCGACAGCAGCAGGTACACCAGCAGCCCCACCACCACCGACGGCAGCGCCAGCAGCGTGTTGAGCAGCGTCAGCACCAGGCCCCGGCCACGAAAGCGCGCCACGCCCAGCCAGGCGCCCGCGGCCAGCCCGATGCCGTAGGCGATGGCGCAAGCAGTGGCGCTGACGGCCAGCGAGCGCGCCACGATGGTCCACAACGCGGGGTCGAACGAAGAAACGAGGCGCAGCGCGGTGCGGGCGCTGTCGGCGAAGGTGTTCACGGTGGTCGCCATGCTATACCGCGCCACCAGGCCCTTGCATTGGGGATGGTGAGCTATGCAATTGATTGCATACCCAAGCGTTGCAGCGCGCCGCGTTGGCGACCGGCGCCGCGGCTTGATGCGGCACACTCTGGCCTGTGTACAAGATCGGACTGTCGTATTCACTGGACGCGGACGGCGCTGGCCCGCTGATCCGCAACCCCTTGCTGGACCTGCTGCAGGCGGTGCGCAGCCAGGGCTCCATTTCCGGCGCGGCCAAGGCGCTGCAGCTTTCGTACCGCCACGTGTGGGGCGAACTCAAGCGCTGGGAACAGGAGCTGGGCCAGCCGCTGCTGCACTGGGAAAAGGGCCAGCGCGCGCGCCTGTCCGAATTCGGTGACAAGCTGCTGTGGTCCGAGCGCCAGGCGCAGGCGCGGCTGGCGCCGCAGATCGAGGCGCTGCGCGCCGCGCTGCAGCGCAGCTTTGCCATCGCCTTCGACGAGCAGGCGCACGTGCTGACGTTTCACGCCAGCCACGACGATGCGCTGAGTACCTTGCGCGAGCACGTCGGCGCCGCGCCAGACACCGCCACGCTGCACCTGGACATCCGCTTCGTGGGCAGCGTTGACGCCATCGCGGCCTTGAACGAGGGCCGCTGCATCATGGCCGGTTTTCACACGCTGCCTGACGCGGGCGTCGGCTCGCTGGCCGAGCGCACCTACAAGCCGCTGCTGCAGCCGGGCCAGCACAAGCTGATCGGCTTTGCCACGCGCACGCAGGGGCTGATGGTGCGGTCCGGCAACCCGCTGGGCATCGCGTCGCTGTCGGACCTGGCGCGCACGCACGCGCGCTTCGTCAACCGCGCGCGCGGCACCGGCACGCGGCTGCTGCTGGACGAATTGCTGGCAAGGGACGGCATCGCGGCATCGCGCATCGTCGGGCACGCCACGACCGAGCCCTCGCACGCCGCGGTGGCGCAGGCCATCGCGTCGGGCCAGGCCGACGCGGGCCTGGGCATCGAGGCGGCGGCGCGGGCGCGGGGGCTGGACTTCGTGCCGCTGCTGACGGAGGACTACCACTTCGTGTGCCTGAAATCGGCGCTGGACGAGCCGCCCGTGGCGGCGCTGCGCGCGGTGCTGGCCAGCGCCGCCTGGCAGCAGGCGCTGGGTGCGTTGCCCGGCTACCAGCCGTCGCACAGCGGCCAGGTGCGGTCACTGACCCAGGTGCTGCCGTGGTGGCGGTTTCCTCAAGCCAGGCGGCAGCGGGCCAAGGCGCCGCGGTAAGGCGGGCAACCCCGGGTGTTCGGCCAGGCACCCGCTCATTACAATCGTTCACTTGCAGCGCCGGGCAGCGTGCATGCCCTGATGGTCCGAGCGCTTTTTTTGTCGCGCCACCGCGCGCCGCGTAAAACACGGAGACCCCGATGCAAGCGCTGCTGAAGTTTTCACGAGCCGTCGACTGGCTCAATGCCCAGGTAGGCAAATACGTGATCTGGCTGATCTTCGCGGCCACCTTGATCAGCGCGCTCAACGCCGTCGTTCGCAAGGCATTCAACTACAGCTCCAACGGCTTCCTCGAAGTGCAGTGGTATCTGTTTGCCTGGTCGTTCCTGCTGGCCGCCGGCTACACCCTGCTGCACCGCGAGCACGTGCGCATCGACGTCATCAACAGCCGCCTGTCCAAGCGCACGCAGGTGTGGATCGACATCATTGGCTTCGCGTTTTTCCTGACTCCCCTGTGCCTGGTCGTGCTGTATCTGGGCGCACCCATGGTGATCGAGAAATTCCAGTCGGGCGAAATGTCGGGCAACCCCGGCGGGCTGATCCGCTGGCCCGTGTGGCTGGCCCTGCCCCTGGGCTTCATGCTGCTGCTGCTGCAGGGACTGTCCGAACTCGTCAAGCGCATGGCCTACCTGCGCGGCGAAGGCCCTGATCCAATGGGCCGCCTGGGCGATAAATCGGCCGAGGAAGAACTGGCCGAGGCCCTGCGCCGCGAAGCCGAGCTCAAGTCGTCCGTGCCGGCCAGCGGCACGGGCCATCACACGCACTGACGCGGCGAGGACCGATCACCATGGAATTTCTCACCGCCAACTACGCCCCCATCATGTTCGCGGGGCTGATCTGCTTTCTGCTGCTGGGCTTTCCGGTCGCCTTCAGCCTGGGTGCCTGCGGGCTGGCGTTCGGCTTTCTGGGCATCGAACTGGGCATCTTCCCTTCCAGCATCGTCGCCTGGCTGCCGCAGCGACTGATCGGCATCATGGCCAACGACACCCTGCTGGCGGTGCCTTTCTTCACCTTCATGGGCCTGATCCTGGAGCGCAGCGGCATGGCCGAGGACTTGCTGGACTCGGTGGGCCAGGTGTTCGGCCCCATGCGCGGCGGCCTGGCGCTGGCGGTGATCTTCGTCGGCGCGCTGCTGGCCGCCACCACCGGGGTGGTGGCGGCTTCCGTCATCTCGATGGGCCTGATCTCGCTGCCCATCATGCTGCGCTACGGCTACGACCGGCGCCTGGCCAGCGGCGTGATCGCGGCCTCGGGCACGCTGGCGCAAATCATTCCGCCCTCGCTGGTGCTGATCATCATGGCCGACCAGCTGGGTCGCAGCGTGGGCGACATGTACAAGGGCGCCTTCATCCCCGCCTTCATGCTGACGGGCCTGTACGTGCTGTGGGTCGTGGCGCTCGCCATCTTCAAGCCCCAGATGGTGCCCGCGCTGCCGCCCGAGGCGCGCACCTATCGCGAGCCCAATGGCAGCGGTGGATACCCATCGCTGATCGTGCTGGTGGTGCTGTCCACGCTGGTGGCGGTTTTCCTGGCGCGCCACATGGCCGACGTACACACCTGGTGGGAAGGCAAGCTGGTCGAATCGGTGCCGACCGACGAGAAAATCGTCGTCGCCATGTGCGGCGGCGTCACGGTGGCGCTGATCATCGCCATCTTCAACCGCGTCACGCGCCTGGGCCTGCTGTCGCGGCTGGCCGAGCGCGTCACCTTCGTGCTGATCCCGCCGCTGCTGCTGATCTTCCTGGTGCTGGGCACCATCTTTCTGGGCGTGGCCACCCCCACCGAGGGCGGTGCCATGGGCGCCATGGGTGCGCTCATCATGGCCGCCGCGCGGGGGCGCATCAACCTCGCGCTGCTCAAGCAGGCACTGGCGTCCACCACCAAGCTGTCGTCCTTCGTGATGTTCATCCTGATCGGCGCGACGGTGTTCAGCATGGTGTTTCAGGCGGCCGACGGCCCCAAGTGGGTGGAACACCTGCTGGCCGACCTGCCCGGCGGCCAGGTGGGTTTTCTGATTTTCGTCAACGTCATGATCTTCTTCCTGGCGTTCTTCCTCGACTTCTTCGAGCTGTCGTTCATCGTCGTGCCGTTGCTGGCGCCGGTGGCGCAAAAGCTGGGCGTTGACCTGATCTGGTTCGGCGTGCTGCTGGCCGTCAACATGCAGACCTCTTTCATGCATCCGCCGTTTGGCTTTGCGCTGTTCTACCTGCGCTCGGTGGCGCCCGAAAAAGCCTATGTCGATCGGGTCACCGGCAAGGTGATGGAGCCGGTCACCACCATGCAGATCTACAAGGGCGCGATTCCGTTCGTGCTGATGCAGTTGGTGATGGTGGCGGCACTGATCAGCTTCCCGGGCCTGGTGACCGGCGCGCTGGACAAGGCAACGGCCGTCGACATGGATGCGATCGGCGCGCAGATGCGCGACAGCCTCACCGGTGGCTCGGCCGAGCCGGGCGCCGCCTCGGGCGGCGACACCTGGGGCAATGATTCGGCATACGGCGGTGCAGCGCCGGCCGCTGGCGGCACTGTGGCGCCAGCGTCATCGCCTGAAGCGCCCGCCAGCGCCGCCGAGCCGGCTGCCGCGGGCGGCGCCTGGGGCCAGGACGACCCGGCCAAGGCACTCAACGAGGCACTCAAGCAAGGCGGCAAATGATATTGCCCAGGTGAAAAACCACCCAAAAGGGCTGCCGCCGCAGGCGTGGCGCCGTTCTTCGCTACGATATAAGTAGCTTAAAAAACCCTCGCCCAACCCCGGATGCGCCAGCCCCGCGCACAAAAAAAAGCCCGCTGCATCAGCGGGCTTTTTTGTGGCGGCAGGCGACGCGGCGGGCGCCCCGCTTGCATCCGACGTCAGATCTTCACCGAGTTCATGTACTGGTTGAACGGGAATTCGGAGAAGCGGTTCCACAGCACCTGGTCACGCTGGAACGCGCGCATGTCCTGATGGATTTTCTTGAAGTCGGCCGATTTGGCCTCGTGCTCGGCAAACACCTCCATGGAGGACTTGAAGCCTGCGTCCATGACCGATTTCGGGAACAGCGTCAGCTTGGTGCCGCTGGCCACCAGTCGCTTGAGCGCTGGCGGGTTCATGGCGCCGTACTTGCCCGTCATGTCGGCCGCAGCCACCGCCGCGGCGGCATGCACGATGGCCTTGTTTTCGGCGGAAAGCTTCTCGAAAGCCTTGTTGTTGATGAAGAACTCCAGGTCGGCGCCGCCTTCCCACCAGCCGGGGTAGTAGTAGTACGGCGCAACCTTGTTGAAGCCCAGCTTTTCATCGTCGTAGGGGCCCACGAACTCGGCCGCGTCAAGCGTGCCTTTTTCCAGCGCCTGGTAAATCTCGCCGGCCGGCAGGCTTTGCGCCACCACGCCCAGTTTGGCCATGGCTTCGCCGAACACGCCGCCGCCCAGGCGCATCTTCAGCCCCTTCAGGTCGGCCGGGGTCTTGATCTCCTTGCGGTACCAGCCGCCCATCTGGGTGGTGGTGTTGCCGGCGCTCAGCGTGCGGAAGTTGTACTTGGCGAAAAAGGCGTCCAGCAGCTTGCGGCCGTTGCCATGGTCCTTCCAGGCATTCATCTGCAAGGTCGTGAAGCCGAAGGGCACGGCGCAGCTCATCGAGAAGATGGGATCCTTGCCGGCGAAATAGTACGCCGCCGTCTGCGCCATCTCGATGGTGTCCTTCTCCAGCGCGTCAACAACGCCGAAAGCGGGCATCAATTCGCCCGCCGGGTGCACCGACACCTCGAACTTGCCGCCGGACAACGCTTTCACGGTCTGGGAAAACTTCTCGGCGCTGCCGAAGATGGTGTCGAGCGACTTCGGAAAGCTCGACGCCAGGCGCCAGCGCACGGCGGCCTGCGCGTGCACCGCGGGCGCGACGCCAGCAGCCAGGACGCCGGCAATGCCGGTGCGCTTGATGAGGGAACGGCGATCCATGAGCGAATACTCCTTGGTTACTGATGAGAATCGCCAAGTGTAAGGGTGGGCGCCACGACGCGACCTAGGGATTCACCTGTCCACACCGGGACGGGCGGCCCGGACAGGCGCGCTGCCGCGCACCTCAGCCGACGACCTTCAGCACCGCCGCCGCGGCCGGCGCCAGGTCGCCAAAGCGTTGGCGCACCGATGCTTCGATGCCGGCGGCATCCAGCCCTTGCAAACTGAGCAGGCGCGCCGGGTCACCGTGTTCGATGAACGCGTCCGGCAGGCCCAGGTGCAGCACCGGCCGTACCACCCCGGCCGCCGCCAACGCTTCGGCGACGGCGCTGCCGGCACCGCCCATGAGGGCGCCCTCTTCCACCGTGACCAGCGCGTCGTGCGTCGCCGCCACGCGCAGCAGCAATTCGGTGTCCAGCGGTTTGACCCAACGCATGTTGACCACCGTGGCGCCCAGCCGTTCGCCCGCCTGCATCGCGGGGTACAGCAACGTGCCGAAGGCCAGGATGGCAATGCGTTGGCCCGCGAAACGCACGTCGCCTTTGCCGAACGGCAGAGCGCTCAGATCGGTCAGCGGCGCAACGCCGGCCCCCGCGCCGCGCGGGTAGCGCACCGCCACCGGGTGATCCTGCTCGAAGGCGGTGGTCAGCAGTTGACGGCATTCGCGTTCATCGGCCGGGCAGGCCAGGCTGACGTTGGGAATGCAGCGCAAAAAGGCGATGTCGTAATTGCCCGCGTGCGTGGCGCCGTCGGCGCCCACCAGGCCGGCACGGTCGAGCGCCAGCACCATGGGCAGCTTCTGGATCGCCACGTCATGGATCAACTGGTCGTACGCGCGCTGCAAAAAGGTGGAATAGATCGCCACGACGGGCTTCAGCCCCTCGCAGGCCAGGCCGGCGGCAAAGGTGACGGCGTGCTGCTCGGCAATGCCGACGTCGTAATAGCGGTCCGGAAAGCGCCGGTGGAATTCGACCATGCCGGAGCCTTCGCGCATGGCGGGGGTGATGCCGACCAGCCGCTTGTCGTGCGCCGCCATGTCGCACAGCCACTGACCGAACACCTGCGTGAAGGTGGGCTTGGGCGGCATGGCCGGCGGCACCAGGCCCACCGCCGGGTCGAACTTGCCGGGGCCGTGGTAGGCCACGGGGTCGGCCTCGGCCAGCTTGTAGCCCTGCCCCTTCTTGGTGACGACGTGCAGAAACTGCGGGCCAGCCTGGCGGGCCATCAGTTCGCGGATGTTTTCGAGCGTGGGGATGAGCGAGTCGAGGTCGTGCCCGTCGATGGGGCCGATGTAGTTGAAGCCGAACTTCTCGAACAGCGTGGCTGGCACCACCATGCCCTTGGCGCCCTGTTCGATGCGCTTGGCCAATTCGAACAGCGGCGGCACGGGGCCCAGCACCGTCTTGCCCACGCTCTTGGCGGTGGCATAGAACTGGCCGCTCATCAGCTGCGCCAGGTAGCGGTTGAGCGCGCCCACCGGCGGGCTGATGGACATGTCGTTGTCGTTCAGCACCACCAGCAGGCGCGCGTCGCGCTCGACGCCGGCGTTGTTGAGCGCCTCGAAGGCCATGCCGGCCGTCATGGCGCCGTCGCCAATGACCGCGACCGCCTTGCGGTCCTCGCCCTTCTGCCGCGCGGCCACCGCCATGCCCAGGGCGGCCGAGATGCTGGTGGACGAATGCGCGGTGCCGAAGGTGTCGTACTCGCTTTCGTCGCGGCGCGGAAAGCCCGACATGCCGCCCAGCTGGCGCAGCGTGGGCATGCGCTCGCGCCGGCCAGTGAGGATCTTGTGCGGATACGTCTGGTGGCCCACGTCCCACACCACCCGGTCGTGCGGCGTGTTGAAGACGTAATGCAGCGCGATGGTCAGTTCCACCGTGCCGAGGTTGGAGCTGAGGTGGCCGCCGGTCTTGGCCACGTTCTGCAACACGCATTCGCGCAGTTCGTCGGCCAGGCCCTTGAGCTGCGCCACCGTCAGGCGGCGCAGGTCGGCGGGGCTGTGGATGGATTCAAGCAGGTTCGTGGCCATGATCAGCTTTTTCGGTGCACCACCATGTCGGCCAACGCGCGCAGGTAGTGAACGCGCGCCAGCCCGCTGGCGTCGAGCGCGGCGTGCGCCTGGGCGCACAGTTGGTCGGCCAGGGCGCGGGACGATTCCAGGCCGAGCAGCGACACGTAGGTGGGCTTGTCGGCGGCGGCGTCCTTGCCGGGCGTCTTGCCCAGTTGGGCGGCATCGGCCGTCACGTCGAGCATGTCGTCCACCACCTGAAACGCCAGGCCGATGGCCGCGCCATAGTCGTCCAGCGCCTGGCGTACGCCACCAGGCAACGGGCGCGCGGCGCAGGCCGCGCCCATGCGCACACTGCCCTGCAGCAAGGCGCCGGTCTTCAGGGCATGCATGGCGCGCAGCTCAGGCTCGGTCAGCGGCTTGCCCACGCTGGCCAAGTCAATCGCCTGGCCGCCGGCCATGCCGTTGGCGCCCGCCGCCTGCGCCAGGGCGCGGCACAGGTCGCCCTGCATGGCCGCCGGCACCCGGTCGGCAGAGGGGGTGAGCAGCTCGAACGCCAGCGCCTGCAAGGCGTCGCCGGCCAGCAGCGCGCGGGCTTCGCCGTACTGCACGTGCACGGTGGGCTTGCCGCGCCGCAGCACGTCGTTGTCCATGCACGGCATGTCGTCGTGCACCAGCGAATAGGCGTGGATCAGTTCGGCGGCGCAAGCCGCGCGCAACGCGGCTTCGGCGTGACCGTCCACGGCGTCGGCGGCGGCCAGCGCCAGCAGCGGGCGCAGCCGCTTGCCGCCGTCGAGCACCGCGTAGCGCATGGCCTCCCCCAGCCCGGCCGGGGCGCCCTGCGGCACCCAGTCCGATAGCGCTTGTTCGACCCTGGCCAGCTGCGCCGCCGACCAGGCACGGAAGTCAGCGGCGCTCACTCGGGCATCCACGGCTTGAGCGCGCCCTGCTGGTCGAGCACCTTGACCTGGTCCTCCACCGCTTGCAGGCTGTCGCGGCAGTATTTCAGCAGCTCGGTGCCACGCTGGTATTGCGCCAGCAGGCGCTCCAGCGGCAGCTGGCCCGACTCCAGCCCGGCGATGAGCTCCTCAAGGTGCTGCACCGCCTCTCCATAGCTGGCGGGCGTGACGGGGCCTGCGGGGGGTTTCTTGGACATTCGCAATGGGCAAAGGGGCTATTTTAGGTCGCCCCCGCGAGCGGACTGCCTCGTCCCGCGGTAAACCCGGTGGCGCGCCCGGCCGCGGAACTCGCGCCGTGATGCCCAATCAACTATAATCAAAGGTTCCCTTCGCCAAATATGGCGCTGGGTTCATGCGCCCAATATCCTCGGATGCCACAGCGCTTACTTCCTGCCCCTTCATAGGGGGAGTCTTTGGATCGGAACACCATGTCTGATTTGAGTCTTCAGTTACAGCAGGCGGCAAGTCAACTTCCCGTCCAATCCTATTTCGACCCAGCGCTGTTCGAGCGCGAGACGAGGCTCATCTTCGAGTCTGGCCCGCGCTACGTCGGGCATTCGCTCGCCGTGCCCAACGCGGGCGACTACTTCGCCTTGCCGCAAGAAGCCGAGGGGCGCGCCCTGGTGCGCAACGCGCAAGGCCAGGTCGAGCTGATTTCCAACGTCTGCCGGCACCGCCAGGCCGTCATGCTGAAGGGCCGCGGCTCGCTGCATGGCCAGGGCAAGGGCCATGCGGGCGGCAACATCGTGTGCCCGCTGCACCGCTGGACGTATTCGCCCCAGGGCGAGCTGCTGGGTGCGCCGCATTTCCAGCACGACCCCTGCCTGAACCTGAACAACTACAAGCTGCGTGAATGGAACGGCCTGCTGTTTCAGGACAACGGCCGCGACATCCTGGCTGACCTGGCCGGCATGGCCGAGGCCAATAACCTGTCGTTCGACGGCTACGCGCTCGACCACGTCGAGCTGCACGAGTGCAACTACAACTGGAAGACCTTCATCGAGGTCTATCTGGAGGACTACCACGTCGGCCCGTTCCACCCCGGCCTGGGCAACTTCGTCACCTGCGACGACCTGCGCTGGCAGTTCGGGCAAGAGTTTTCGGTGCAGACCGTGGGCGTGGCACCGGCCTTCAAGCCCGGCAGCGACGTGTATAAAAAGTGGCACGAGGTGCTGCTGGCCTACCAGGGCGGCGCAAAGCCGCAGCGCGGCGCCATCTGGCTGACGTACTACCCGCACATCATGGTCGAGTGGTATCCGCACGTGCTCACCGTCAGCACGCTGCACCCGGTCAGCCCTGACAAGACGCTGAACATGGTGGAGTTCTACTACCCCGAGGAAATCGTCGCCTTCGAGCGCGAATTTGTCGAGGCGCAGCGTGCCGCCTACATGGAAACCTGCATCGAGGACGACGAGATCGCCGAGCGCATGGACGCTGGCCGCAAGGCCCTGATGCTGCGCGGCGACAACGAAGTCGGCCCGTACCAGAGCCCGATGGAAGACGGCATGCAGCACTTCCATGAGTGGTATCGGAAAAAGTTGGGTGCGACCCCCCTGAGCGTCTGACGGCGCTTCACCCCTCTGCTGCGCGAGGGAACACATCGCCAGTGGGCGGGCCGAGCCCTTCCACGGCGATCACTCGATTTGCGTGCGTCTGAACGAGGCCCCTCTCCCTGTCGGACAGAGCTTGCCTCCGCGAAGGCGGGGGTTGGGGTGAGGCCCGACAGCGCATCCTGAGCGACCACGCCGTCGACCGTTGCGGCACTGAGCGCCGGCTGACACATCAGTCGGCGCTTTTATTTTTGTAGCGCCTCGCGCTTATCTGTCGCGCGCTGCAGGCCAATTTGATTCATAATCGCGGCCCATGCAAGCTGCCTGGATGATTGCCGCCTCGCTGTTCTTCGCGCTGATGAGCGTGTGCATCAAATATGCATCGCCCCACTTCGGCCCGCTGGAGATCGTCTGCTACCGCGGCGCCATCGGCATCGTATTCATGTGGGCGCTGGCGCGCTCGCGTGGCGTCAGCCTTGCTACCCGCGTGCCGATGATGCACGTCTGGCGCAACGTGGTCGGCGTCAGCGCGCTGGTGGCCTGGTTCTACGCCATCGCCCATCTGCCGCTGGCCACCGCCATGACGCTGAACTACATGAGCGGCGTGTGGGTGGCTGCCTTTCTCATCGGCGGCACGCTGCTGCTGGGCCGCATCGCCGACATCCGCCGCCAGGGCCCGCTGGTGATGGCGGTGATGGCCGGCTTTGCCGGCGTGGTGATGATGCTGCGCCCCACGCTGGAACAGAACCAGCTGTTTGCCGGCTTGATCGGGCTGCTGTCGGGCCTGATGTCGGCGCTGGCGTACATCCAGGTGGCGGCGCTGGGCCGCGTGGGTGAACCTGAGGCGCGCACCGTGTTCTATTTTTCGCTGGGTGCCACGCTGGCCGGCGGCGTGGGCATGCAATTTTTCGACCGGCATCCGCTGAACACCCCGCAGGCGCTGTGGTTGTTGCCGGTGGGCCTTCTGGCCGCGTTGGGGCAGCTGTGCATGACGCGCGCTTACACCCGCGGCGCCACCATGGTGGTGGCCAACCTGCAATATTCCGGCATCATCTTCGCGGCGCTGTTCGGGCTGGTGCTGTTTGGCGACCAGATACCGCTGATCGGATGGCTGGGCATGGCCACCATCATCGCCAGCGGCATGACCGCCACCTTCCTGCGCGCCCGCGCGCTGCCCAATCCACCTGCCGAATCGCACTGACATGACCTACACGCACCTGATCTCCGCCGACCAGCTGAAGACCCTGCAAGCCAGCGGTGCGCCGCTGATGGTGTTCGACTGCAGCGCTGAACTGGGCAACCCGGCCAAGGCCGACGAAATGTTTGCCGACCAGCATGTGGCCGGCGCCCAACAGGCGCACCTGGAGCGCGACCTGAGCGCCCACGACCCCACCAACGCCGTCAACGGCGGTCGCCATCCGCTACCAAAAAGAGAGCTGTTTGCGCAGACCCTGCAAGCGCTGGGCTTCAATAACGCCATGCAGGCCGTGGTCTACGACCGCCAGGGCGCCAACTACTGCGGCCGCCTGTGGTGGATGCTGAAATGGGCCGGCCACGATGCCGTCGCCGTGCTCGACGGTGGCCTGCAGGCTTGGCAAGCGGCCGGCGGCGCCGTCGAGTCCGGCCCGCCAATGGCTCGCCCGCGCGGCGATTTCACCCTGCGGCCCGCGCTGCGCGCACTGGCCCACACCAGCGAAGTCGCGGCCCGGCTGACCCAGCCCGCGCAAACGCTGATCGACGCCCGCGGCGGCCCGCGCTATCGCGGCGAGGTCGAGCCGCTGGACCCCGTGGCCGGCCACATCCCCGGCGCGCTGAACCGCCCTTTCACCGACAACCTGGGCGCCGACGGGCGCTTCAAACCGCGCCAGCAACTTCGCGCTGAATTTGACCAGCTGCTGGCCGGGCGCGACCCCGCTGGCGTGGTGCACCACTGTGGCAGCGGCGTCAGCGCCGTGCCCAACGTGCTGGCCATGGAACTGGCCGGCTACCCGCCCGCTGCGCTGTACGCCGGCAGCTGGAGCGAGTGGAGCCGCACACCCGGGCTGCCGGTCGCCAAGGGTTGATCAAGACCCCGCCGCGCCACCGCGCCGGCCATCGCAGACAAAGAAAAACCGCCTGAGCTGGCCCCAGCGTCAGGCGGTTCGGCCGAGAGCAAACCCCAGCGATCAGCGCACGCGGCGGCGCGCTGCCAGTCCGGCCACGCCCAGGCCCAGCAACATCAGCGCCCACTGGCTGAGCGTAGGCACCGGCACAGCGGCTGTCGCCACGTCGTCATTGTTGACCGCCACCGTGGCGGTGCCATTGGGGCCTACCTGATAGGCATCAGCCGGGTTAATCTTCACCACGGCCTGCACATTGCCGTCGCCCGGGGTCGTGTTGGGTGTGGCGGTGATGGTGCATGTGGTCGTGGTCTGCCCTTCGGGCACCGTCAACGACGTGCCACAGGTCGTGGTGTAACGGGTACTGGCCACCGGCGGCGTGATGCCGAGCGTCAAGCCCCCCGTCGGCGCCGGCCCATTCAACGTCAACGTGCAAGTGGACACGTTGTTGGGCGCATCCACCAGCGTGGTCGGCGTGCAGGTCAGGTTAGCCACGTAGGCATCGTCGTTGTTGACCGTCACGTTGGCCGATGTGGGCGTGCCCAGCGTGTATGCTGCGCCCGCCGCGGGTGTGGCCAGCGCCAGCGTGGCGGTGACCGAACCGTCGCCGGGCACCGTGTTCTCGACGGCAGTAATGGTGCACTGCGCGGTTTTTTCACCCGCTTTGATCATGATCGGCGTTTCGCAAGTGGTCGTGTAGCGCGTCGGGTTCGCCGTCGGCAAGGTCAGCGCCACGCTGAGACCACCGGTAGGCGCTGCCGTGTCGGACGTGACGGTGCAGGTGGACACGTTGCTGGCGGCGTCGACCAGCGTCGCGGGATCGCAAGACAAGGTGACGACCGGCAAAGGAGGAAGACATTGCGTGCCATCCGCACTATCGGACCCGGGTGTGATATTCAAGAATCCCAAAATCGTGCCATCACTCTTGATGTTGAGCACCTTTCCCACGGCCGAAGAAAGCGCACGTGTGGTCATGAAGCTTGAATCAGCCGTTTGGTTGGCATAAAACGCAAACGTTCCGTCGGGCAGCAACGCTGCGCCTCCAAAGGGCAAATTTCCCGCCTTGCTATTCATTTCCGTAGCCAATGATGCAGCGCCACCTGCATAAGCAGCACCCAATTGAAGCAGGCTGCTCGACGGTAGAGTCGCAACAGTGGTGACCACACCGCTTGTGAGATCAACACGCCAAAAAATGGAACTGGGTGGCGAAACGGGTGGTGTCAGGGTCGCAGCCTTGTACCCAATGCCATAAGCGTAAGTGCCGGTCGCATCGATCGCAAAATCGCCCGACTGATTCAGAGGAATGTCGGGACTCAGCGTTAAAACGCTAATCAGCTTCGGTGGAGTGGTTGTGATGTCGATTCGGAGTAGCCGCGATTGACGCGTCTTGCTATCGCCGTAATTCCCCGTTCGCAACAGTCCAACAATCAAATTTCCTGTTTTCGGATCAATGTCTGCTGCATTAAAGTTGGGATTGGGAGAAGGGTCAAAAATGCTGTGTGGCGGCGAAGTGCCAGTCATAGGAAAACTGCTTGCATCAATCACACCTAGATTATCGACCCCTGCCGAACCGTACCGAAGCACCTGAAACGCCCGAAAGTCCTGGTAATAAATCGGCGACGGCGCATCAAACGTGTCTCCCGACACTCCGCGAAGGGCGTAAATGTAACCATCTTTCGGGTTCATGCCCGCAGCTACAGTCCCGGGTGTGGCGCCAGACAGTACCGGATCTTGGGCGAAGGGTGTCGTGGGCGCCCCACTTGGCAGCACTTTCACGCTGGACAATGCGACTTTTGCAGGATTGCCTTCGGTAAACCGAAACACGTAAAACGCATTGTCAGCCACAGCGCATCGCGGCAGCGGCTCGCCTGCATCGCTCCACGCCGGTGAACTTGCCACCAGCACGCCGATTCCCAACAAGGCGTTGGTCAGCCGTCGTTTCCAAATTCGCCACGTTTTCTTCATTTTATTTACCATTGAAATGTGCTCGTAAAATCGGTGGCGACTGAATCGATCCGCCTCCCCGTCCGCATTCACGCGCGCCGCACCCGCCGCGCCGCGAAGCCCGCAACGCCCAAGCCCAGCAACATCAGCGCCCACTCATTGAGCGTGGGCACCGCGGTGGGGGCGGCTGCGGGCTTGTCGTCGTCACGCACGACGACGTCGGCGCTGGCGGGCGTGCCCAGTGCGTAGCCGTTGCCGGCTACCAGTGCCAGCGTGGCGGTCACGTCGCCATCGCCCACCACGGTGTTGGCGGTGGCGGTGATGGTGCATTGCGCGGAGGTCTTGCCTGCTTCAATCGTCAATGGCGAGGTGCAGGTGGTGGTGTAGCGCGGGTTGGTGGCCGGTGGGGTCAGGGTAATGGGCAAACCACCTGCGGGGGCAGCCTGGTCTGAGGTAACCGTGCAGATTGCCGAACTGCCGGCGGAATCGACCAAGGCCGCCGGGTTGCACGCCACCGTCACGGTGGGGGGCTTGGGCCCCCAGAAGGTGCCCGATACCTTCAGGGCACCGGGGTTGTCCCAATAGCACCCCGGCACCCCATAAAACCCGTTGGCATCCGAGAAACCGAGATACAGGCGTGTGGCACCTTGCGGAATCTTGAAATACTGCACATTCCCCCGGGTTGCCGTGCCCAGCGAATAGAAATTGCTCTCAGACCTGTAGATCACTCCATCCATCACTTCAAATTTATCGCGCCCGTCGCCGATCCAGTAGCTCTGGTTCAGCATCAAATCTTCATACGTGGGCTTGTTGGTTTCGGCGAATATTTTCTGAATATCCCAACCAAAAGCGGGAGCTTGAAGATTTTTGTAAATAGTCCCTGCCGTCCAACCTGCGGGATAATAATTACGAATGTTTGTATTCGTCTGCGAGGTAGCGGCAGTGGAGTCGCGAAAAACGCCTGTCAAAAACATGGTGCCAGGCGCCTTGATTCCCGACACGTCGACATCCATGTTGACCATTTGCAGCTTCCATGCGCCGGTGTTGTCGGGGGCGTACGTCCGGTAAGGGCCAAAAATGGTGGTAGAGTCCGCACCCTCCGCAGACCAGCCATCGCCCGAGTAGTAATTGGAATCCACCTTGAAATTGACGCTGCCAATAGGCTGCGACTCCGCCACCGTTTCAAAGCTCACCCAGACCGCATTGGAGGGCACGGCAATCTCGGTCGGCAGCGTGCCGGCAGCCAAAGCATTCTGGTCCTTGGCTGTAATTTGACAGTTGGGTCCCCATGGCTGGGTCCGGCCCGCAGAAAATATGTTCTGCGTGCCTGCAATGTCGAGATTGTTGAACTGCCCCACGTTGAACGCATTGGGCGGATCGGGGGGTGCCGCCATGGCCGCCAGGGGCGCCCACACCATGGCGTTGACCAGCGCCGTGATGACAGCGCGCTGCTGGTTCGATACCAATATCGCCATTCCAAACCCCCCTCAAAAAAATATAGTCAGTGTGTTGAG
This sequence comes from Pseudomonadota bacterium, assembly GCA_029780695.1. Taxonomy (GTDB): domain Bacteria; phylum Pseudomonadota; class Gammaproteobacteria; order Burkholderiales; family Burkholderiaceae_C; genus Ottowia. The sequence goes on along the minus strand of JAKOYD010000043.1, from coordinate 16,185 downwards.
ATGATGGGCGGCGCGCCTGCCCAGCGGTCTCCGCGCCTGTCGGGGCAAGCCCGCGCTGCATCGGTGAACCACGGTGGCCCCCGTCACGGCGACGTTACGCACCGGTACCCCGTGGCGTAAACACTTGCGTCGACATGCTACGAGCATTTGGAACTATAGGATACGAATAGCCGCAACAAGTAGTGCGTTATTCGTCGCACATAGGCGACATTGGATGCCCCCGCCCCGGCGCCGATGGGGCATTTGGTAGGCATCTTTGGACGCGCGCTCGCGGGCCACCCCGTGCCGTTGCGGTCGCATGGAAAAAAAGCCGCCCCGGGGCGGCGGCGCGATGTGCGGCAGGCCGGTCAGCCCACGCCGTGTTGCCTGAACCAGGCCAAGGCGCGCTGCCAGCCGTCGTCTGCCGCTTGCTTGCGGTAGCTGGGTCGGTAGTCGGCATGAAAGGCGTGCGGCGCGTCCGGGTACACCACGAATTGGGACGCTTTGGCGGCGGCATGGCCCTGCCCGCCCGCTTCGGCCAGCGCCGCCTTCATCTTGTCCACGGTTAGCAGCGGAATGCCCGTGTCCGCGCCGCCGTACAGGCCCAGCACAGGGCCTTTCAGCTGCGCCGCCAGATCGACCGGGTGCCGGGGCGTCAGCGGCGTGCCGTCGCCCACCAGGCGGCCGTACCACGCCACGCCGGCCTTGACCTTGGGGTTGTGCGCCGCATACAGCCACACCTGCCGGCCGCCCCAGCAAAAGCCGGTGACGCCCAGCTGGTCGGTGTTGCCGCCGTTGGCCGCGGCCCAGGCCACGGCGGCGTCCAGGTCGCCCATCACCTGGGCGTCGGGCACCTTGGCGATCACTTCGCTCATCAGCTTGCCGACTTCGCCGTAGCTTTGGGCGTCGCCCTGGCGCACGAACAGCTCGGGCGCGATGGCCAGGTAGCCGGCACTGGCCAGGCGGCGCGCCGTGTCGGCGATGTATTCGTGCACGCCGAAGATTTCGGACAGCACCAGCACCACCGGCAAGCCTGTCTTGCCCGCGGGTTGCGCGCGATACGCGGGCATCTTGAAGCCGCCCACGTCGATCGACACTTCGCCCGCCGTCAGGCCGTCGGCCGGCGTCTTGATGGCCGTTTGCGCCATGATGGGCAGCGCCGCCGCGGCATAGCCGGCGCCCAGGCCCAGCTTGAGCGCGGCGCGGCGCGACGGTGCCGTCGGCGTGGCCGTCATGTGCAGCAACGCTTGCGTATCCAGGATGTGGTGGGACTTCAGCATGGGTGTAGCGCTCCTGTGGCGGGTCTCGGACCAGCCAGTCTAGATCGCTTTGGCCCGGGCCGCCCGCTCAGCGCCAGGCGCGTTCATTCAGGCTGCACGGCGGCAGACCAACGCTATAATGCTGGATTACGATTTCGCCGGCTTAGCTCAGTTGGTAGAGCAACGCACTCGTAACGCGTAGGTCGCCAGTTCGATTCCGGCAGCCGGCACCACTCCAAAGGCCACATGCTTTTTCAAGCGTGTGGCCTTTTTTCTTTGCGTAAAGTGGCGTCCATGACCTTGGCTGATCGCCCCCTGCCCGACCCCGCCGCCCAGCCGCGCGCGTTTTTGCAGCATCTGTTTGGTGTCGCCGTGGCGCGCGCGCAGCCCAGCGCGGTGTTGGCCCGGTTCGTGCCGGCGCCGCCCGCGGGCCGCACCGTGGTGCTGGGCGCGGGCAAGGCAGCCGGGGCCATGGCCCATGCGCTCGAAGCCGCGTGGCCAGCCGGCGCGCCGCTGGGCGGCCTGGTGGTCACGCGTTATGGCCACACGCCGCCGCGCCCGCCGGGCGTGGCGGCGCGCGTCGAGGTCGTGGAGGCGGCGCACCCCGTGCCCGATGCCGCGGGCGAAGGCGCTGCGCGGCGGCTGCTGGCACTGACCGAGGGGCTGACGGCGGACGACCTGGTGATCTGCCTGATTTCGGGCGGCGGCTCGGCGCTGCTGACGCTGCCGGCCGAGGGCCTGACGCTGGCGGACAAGCAGCGCATCAACCGCGAACTGCTGGCCAGCGGCGCCAGCATTCACGAGATGAACACGCTGCGCAAGCACCTGTCGCGCATCAAGGGGGGGCGCCTGGCGGCCGCCTGCGGGCCGGCGCGCGTGCTGACGCTGGCCATCAGCGACGTGCCGGGCGATGACCTGTCGGTGATCGCCAGCGGCCCCACGGTGCCGGACGCCGGCACCTGCGATGAGGCGCTGTCGATTGCGCGGCGCCACGGCATCGCGCTGCCCCCCTCGGTGATCGCCGCGCTGGAAAACGGCACGCTGGAAACGCCTAAGCCCGGCGACCCGGTGTTTGCGCGCCAGACGGTTCAACTGATCGCCACCCCCGCCCAGTCGCTGCAGGCCGCCGCCGACGCCGTGCGCGCCGCCGGGCTGGCGGCACACGTGCTCAGCGACGAGATCGAAGGTGAATCGCGCGACATCGGCGGCATGCACGGCGCGCTGGCGCGGGCGGTGGCGCAGCGCCGCGGCGCGTTCACGGCGCCGTGCGTGATCCTGAGCGGCGGCGAAACCACGGTGACGCTGGGTCGCCTGCCCGCAGGCACCGCGCCTGGCCGCGGCGGGCGCGCCGGCGAGTTCTGCCTGGGCCTGGCGCAGGCGCTGCAGGCGCAGCCCGGCGTGTGGGGCCTGGCGGCCGACACCGATGGCATCGACGGCGCCGAAGACAACGCCGGCGCGCTGGTGGCACCCGACACGCTGGCACGCGCCGCGGCGGCCGGCATCGGCCTGGCCGACCACGTGGCACGGCACGATGCGCACGGTTTTTTCGGCGCGCTGGGCGATCTGGTGGTGACCGGGCCGACGCACACCAACGTCAACGACTTTCGCGCCCTGCTGGTGCTGTAGGCGCCGCCGCCGCTGGGCGGGCGACCGCCTGTTCCGTTGATGTGCATCAATGCCGCGCGGGCCTTGGCGCGGCACAGTGCCCCGATGCTCACCGACCCCCATGCCTTCGACTGGCCCGAGGACGCATGCACGCTGGCCGCTGGCACCCAGCTGCAGCAGCGCGCGCAGGCCGTTGACCAAGTGCTGCACATCGACAGCGGCCGCGTGGCGCTGGGCGTGGTCGAAAACGGCGCGTTGGCGCACCAGATGGGCGTGATCGAAGGCCCGGCCTGGCTGAACGCCAGTTGCGCCGTGCTGGGCCGCGCGCCGGTGGTCGATGCCATTGCCGACACGCCGGTGCAGGTGCGCCGCGTGCCGCAAAAGGTGTTTGCCGCCAGCTTGGGCACGCTGCCGGCCCCGGCGCTGGACCTGCTGCGCGACATGGCGCAGGCCCACCGCCAGCAGGCCGAGCTGGCCGTCAGCCGCCTGGCCAAGGACGCCGAAGCCCGCTGCGCCGAATGGCTGCTGCGCCACGCCGAACCCGCGCAGGACGAACCCGGCGCGCTGGCCGTGATGCTGCGCCAGCGCAAGCGCATGATCGCCGCGCAACTGGGCATCGCGCCCGAAACCCTGTCGCGCGTGCTGCGCCACCTGCGCGAACGCAGCCTAATCAGCGGATCGGGGCGCGTGTTGAATCTGGTCGATTTGAACGGGTTGCGGCGGCTGGCCGGGGTTTAGCCAAGCCGCTTGCGCATAAAAAAGCGCCCACCGCTGATTGCGCAACGATAGTTTGCTATAATTTATAGAGCATACGTGTGCCGCGCGGGCACACTGGATTGATTGTTCATGCTGCGCCGGCAGCGGCAGATGAGCACAGACGCGCGGGCGCCACCACGGCCGCATCGACCCCATGCCGCGCCAGTTCGTCCGGCAGCGGTGCGCCGTCGATGAGGCTGGCGGCCAGCAGGCTGGCGCCGGCCGCGCTCTGGATGCCGTAGCCGCCCTGCGCGGCCAGCCAGAACAAGCCGGGCTGCACCGGGTCGAAGCCGATCACGATTTCGCCGTCGGGCACGAAGCTGCGCAGGCCCGCCCAGGTGGCCGTCGGGCGCGCAATGCTGAAGGTCGTCGCTTCCTGGATGCGGTGGATGCCCAGGGCGATGTCGAATTCCTCCGGCTGCACGTCGTGCGGCGGCACCGGATCGGCGTTGGCGGGTGATCCGAGCATCTGGCCGGCGTCGGGCTTGAAGTACCACTGCTCATCGACGTCGCACACCATCGCCGTGGCGGCCCAGTCCACGTCCGCAGGCGGACGAAAGGTGAAGGCGCTGCGGCGGCGCGGCTCCAGACCGATCGGCCGCGCGCCAAACAGCGCGCCCACCGCGTCGGCCCAGGCGCCGGCGGCGTTGACGACCACGGCGGCCTGCACCACGTTGCCGCTGGACAGCATGACGCGCCAGCCCCCGTTGTGCCGCGCGGCCGACACGGCTTCGGCGCCCGTCATCAGCGGCGCGCCACCCTGCCGCGCGCCGCGCACAAAGCCCTGCAGCAGCGCGTCGACGTTCATGTCGAAGCCGCTGTCGTCGAGCAGCGCCTCGGCAAACAGACCGGGCCTGAGCGCTGGCGCCATGCGGATCATTTGCTCCTCATTCAATAGCGTCAGGCGCGTGCCGCTGGCCTGCAGCGTGCGCGCCATGTCGACCAGCGCGGCGTGCTGCTCGGCCGTGGCCACGAACAGCGCGCGGCGCGGCGTCATCAGCGGTACGTCGGCAAAGCCGGGCGGCGGGTTAAGGTAGAAGTCGCGCCCAGCGCGCGTGAGGGCGCGCACGCCGGGCGGGCCGTAGCTTTCCATGAACATGGCGGCCGACCGGCCCGTGCTGTGCATGCCGGGTTGCGCCTCGCGCTCCAGCCACACCACGCGGCGCCCGCCTTGCGCCAGCCGCCACGCCAGCGATGCGCCCGCGATGCCGGCGCCGATGATGAGCACGTCACACGCTTGCATGCGGCCATTCTTTCATACGCCACGGCGCGCCATGAAAAAGCCCGGCACGCGGCCGGGCTGTGGGGCGAAGGTGCGAAAAAGCTCAGGCCACCTGCACCGCGCGCAGCTTCAGAGAAAAATCACGCAGCGCGGCGATGCCGCTGTCTTCTGCGCGCTTGCACCAGGCCTGCAGGTCGGCCACCAACTGCTCGCGCGTGCGGCCGGTGTTCAGCCACAGCTGGCGCAGTTCTTCGCGCATGGTGACCATCTTGTCCAGCACCGGGTAGGCGGCGCGCGCCTCGGCCAGTTGCGGCACGGCGGCGGCGGGCACCTTGTCGGCATCGCGGTGCAGCCAGCGGCGCGCCGACCGCAGCGTGCCGTTGGCGGCGCCGGCGCTTTCGGTCTGCTGGCGAAACACGGCGCGCATGTGGCGCGCGTAGCTGGCCATGACTTCGTAGCGGTGGGCGATGAGCGCTTCCAGCGTCTGGTCGTCGGCCACCGGGCGCACCGCGCCGTAGGCCAGGCGCGGCGGCGTCTTTTTGGGTGACGCCAGGCCCAGCTTGCCCAGCAGCGTGATGTAGACCCAGCCCACGTCGAACTCATACGGCTTGACCGAGAACTTGGCCGACGTGGGGTAAGTATGGTGGTTGTTGTGCAGTTCTTCGCCACCAATGAGGATGCCCCAGGGCGACACGTTGGTGGACGCGTCCTGCGCCTCGAAGTTGCGGTAGCCCCAGTAGTGGCCCACGCCGTTGATCACGCCGGCCGCCCAGAACGGAATCCACGCCATCTGCATGGCCCACAGCGCGGCGCCCAGCGCGCCGAACAGCACCAGGTCGATGACCAGCATCAGGCTCACGCCCAGCACAGACCAGCGGCTGTAGACGTGGCGCTCGACCCAGTCGTCGGGCGTGCCGTGGCCGTAGCGGCGCAGCGTGTCTTCGTTGTTGGCTTCGGCGCGGTACAGCTCGGCGCCCTGCCACAGCACCTTGCGCAGGCCGTAAATCTGCGGGCTGTGCGGGTCTTCGGCGCGCTCGCACTTGGCGTGGTGCTTGCGGTGGATGGCCGTCCACGCCTTGGTGGTCATGCCGGTGGTCATCCACAGCCAGAATCGGAAGAAGTGCTGCACCACCGGATGCAAATCGAGCGCGCGGTGCGCCGAATGCCGGTGCAGATACAAGGTGACGCTGACGATGGTGATGTGCGTCAGCACCAGCCCGATCAGCAACACCTGCCACCCGGCCAGGCCCAGCACACCGTGGGCCAGCCAGTTCAGGGCAGTTTGGAACAGCGAGGAATCAAGCAGCGAGGCGTTCAAGGACAGTGTCTTTCAGGCAAACAAACAGGGGCAGCGCGCAGCGACCAACGCAGCAGGCTTTGAAGCCACCCCTGTACACAAACGTTCGTCAACCCCCATTGTAGGAACGCACCTACGGATGGTGCGGCCGACAGGTCAATGAAACACGAGGTAGCCGCGGATCGGCGTGCATGCGCGCCCTGTTTGTGGCGCAAAGGCCACCTTTCAGACCCGCTGCCACACCGCGGCAAAAAAGCCGTCGGTGCCGTGCCGGTGCGGCCACAGGCGCAGGTACTGGCCGGCGGCCACGCCGTCGGCGGCCTGCGCGGGCGCGCACAAGTCGGCGGTCGACGGCACCTTCAGATCGGCCAACAAGTCCGTCACGACCAGCGGCGTGAAATCAGCGTGGCGGGCGCCGAAGCTGGCCGCCACGTCCTCGTTTTCGGCACGCAGCACGCTGCAGGTGGCGTACACCAGCCGGCCACCCGGCTTGAGCAGCCGCGCCGCGCTGTCCAGGATGGCGTTCTGCTTGGCCACCAGCTCCTGCACGCCCGCTTCGGACTGGCGCCATTTCAGGTCGGGGTTGCGGCGCAGCGTGCCCAGGCCCGAACAGGGCGCATCGACCAGCACGCGGTCCATCTTGCCGGCCAGGCGCTTGATGCGCTCATCGCGCTCGTGGGCAATGGCCACCGGGTGCACGTTGGACAGGCCGCTGCGCGCCAGGCGCGGCGCCAGCTTGTCTAGCCGGTGGGCCGACACGTCGAACGCGTACAACCGCCCCGTGCCGCGCATGGTGGCGCCAATGGCCAGCGTCTTGCCACCCGCGCCGGCGCAGAAGTCGGTCACCATCTCGCCGCGCCGCGCGTCCAGCAGCAAGGCCAGCAGTTGCGAGCCTTCGTCCTGCACCTCGACGGCGCCGCGCGTGAACACGTCCAGCTTATGCAGCGCCGGCTTGCCGGCAATGCGCAGGCCCCACGGCGAATACGGCGTTTCTATCGATTGAATAGCACTCTGCTCAAGCGCAGCCTGCGCCTGCGCCCGTTTTTCCTTCAATGTGTTGACGCGCAGGTCGAGCGGCGCGGTGTCCTGCAACGCATCGGCCAGCGCGTCGAAGCCCTCGCCCACCTGCGCGCGCAGCGGCGCCACCAGCCAGCCGGGCAGGTTGTGGCGGTATTCGGGCGCCAGCGCGGCGCGGTCGATGCCGTCGCACGCGTCGAGCCACGCCTGCTCGGGGCCGGTCAGCGCCGCCTTCAGGAAGTCGCGCGAACCGTGAAAGCCCAAGATCGCCAGCCGCCGCTCGCGCGAGCCGCTGCCCGACCGCGCCAGATGCTCGTACATCGGCTTGCGGCGCAGCACGGCATACGCCGTCTCGGCCAGCGTGGCGCGCTCGCGCGGGCCCAGCGCGCGGTGTTCGCGAAAAAAGCGCGACACCACGGCGTCGGCCGGATGGTCGAGCAACAGGACACGCCGCACCAGTTCGGTCGCGGCATCGAGCAAGGCTTTGGGATGCATGCGGCGATTGTCGCATCGCGCGCTCGTTCAGCCATTCATTGCGCCCCCAGCGCTTGTCGGGTCGGCGCGAGCAGCTACATTTTTCGCAGCAGATCGGCCACGGCGCGGGGGTAGATCAGGTGCTCTTGCGTCAACACGCGCGCGGCCAGCGTATCGGCCGTGTCGCCCGGCAGCACGGGCACCGCCGCCTGCGCCAGAATCTGACCGTGGTCCAGTTCGGCCGTGACCTGGTGCACGGTGGCGCCCGCCAGCTTGCAGCCTTCGTCGATGGCGCGCTGGTGGGTGTGCAGACCCGGAAACGCCGGCAGCAGGCTGGGGTGGATGTTGACCAGCCGCCCCGCGTAGTGCGCCACGAACCCGGGCGTGAGGATGCGCATGAACCCGGCCAGCACCACCAGCGCCGGCTGATGCGCGTCGATGGCCGCCTGCAGCGCGGCGTCGAACGCCTCGCGCCCGTCGTAGGCCTTGTGGTCGACCACGCCGGTAGCGATGCCGTGCTGGCGCGCCAAATCCAGCCCTTTCGCGCCCGGCCGGTTGCTGATAACCGCCGCCACGCGCGCGCCCAAGCGCTCGGCCCAGCGGTCACGCTCCGCAGCGCGCAAGATGGCGGCCATATTGGAACCGGTGCCGGAAATCAGGATGACGATGTGCTTCATGGCGGCCGTGATTATCCGGCGCGCCGACATCGCCCTTCAGCTGCGGCCCGCGCGAGGTGGCCCCGAACGCCGCCGACTGAAGCCGACATCCCGGCAGTCAGCGCGGCTCACACCCTGGGTTCTACCCTTGTGCGCGGCGCTGGAAGGTGCGCGCACCCAAGCCCGCCGTGAGCAGGCCGGTCAGCAGCAGCATCCATTCGCTCATCGTGGGCACCGACGTGACGGCAGGCGGAACCGGCACGCCCACCAGGGTCGCACCGGCATTTATACCGACGGTGCTCCCCACCGCAGCAGTGTTGCAGTTCGACCCGGGCGTACTGGCACACACTTGCCGGTAGGCCGGTGGTTGCAGAGCGATGCTGCCTCCAGCATTGGTCAAAGGCGAAGGAAGCCCAAGGTAAAGAAAATCCGCCCCGTTCTGCATAGGCGATTCAACAAACTGAAGAATGTTAGGCGGCGCTGACAACGGGCCGTTGATCACAAACGGCCCTACGCCTGGAGTGGTGGTCGTTATGTTGATGTTGCTCACGGCCCCGGTATCGGCGTCATACACAAAAGACCCACTCGCTATGGAGCCGTCCGTGAACGTGAGGTTGGTGACCGTCCACCGCACCGGGATGGCATGAGCCGCCGCGGACAAGACAAGAAGCGCCAAAGTGGCGACGAACGACCGAATCCATGCATGCATATTGACCTCCCGAACATGACAGAAATGGATTGATTAAAAGTCTAAAACACAGCATCCATATTGTATTTGGATATTTCCTTTGCGCCATCCACAAAAAGGCGATTTCTCACGATCACCACGACGCGCGCGGGCGCATGGGTATGCTCCGATCCATGATTGCCCGCCCCCTCACCCCCATAGAAGCCCGCGTGCTGGGCACGCTGATGGAAAAGGCCCGCACGGTGCCCGACACCTATCCGCTGTCGCTCAACCTGGTCGTCACCGGCTGCAACCAGAAAACCAGCCGCGAGCCGGTGATGCAGCTCAGCGATGCGCAGGCGCAGGAGGCGCTGGACGATCTGAAGGCGGCGAGCCTGGTGGTTGAGTCGCACGGCAGCCGCGTGGCGCGGTACGAACACAACTTTCAGCGCGTGTACGGCGTGCCCGACCAGTCGGCCGCCCTGCTGGGCCTGCTGATGCTGCGCGGCCCGCAGACGGCGGGCGAATTGCGCATCAACGCCGAGCGCTGGCACCGCTTTGCCGACATTTCATCGGTCGAGGGTTTCTTGCACGAACTGGCCGAGCGCGCCGACGACAAGGGCGGCCCGCTGGTGGTGCGGCTGGCGCGCACGCCGGGCACGCGCGAGGACCGTTGGGCACACCTGCTGTGCGGGCCGGTCGCCGAAGCTACTGAATTAATAGCTGCCAGCACACACACCACCGGCGCTGGCGGCCAGAATGACCGAATTGCAGCGCTGGAAGCCGACGTCGCCGCGCTGCGCGCCACCGTACAGTGGCTGTGCGGCGAGCTGGGCCTGTCGCCCGCCGGACGCGAAAAAGAGACCGACCGTGCTAAAACCCCGGCTGACAAGGAGACGAACTGATGGATCTGGCATTTACCCCCGAGGAACTGGCGTTCCGCGACGAGATTCGCGCCTGGGTCAAAGGCGCGCTGCCCAAGGCGATTTCCGACAAGGTGCACAAGGCGCAGCGCCTGACGCGTGACGACATGCAGACCTGGGCCAAGATCCTGGGCAAGAAGGGCTGGCTGGGCTACGGCTGGCCGCAGCAGTTTGGCGGCCCCGGCTGGACGGCCGTGCAAAAGCATTTGTTCGAGGAAGAACTGGCCATGGCCGGCGCGCCGCGCATCGTGCCCTTTGGCCCGGTGATGGTGGCGCCGGTCATCATGGCTTACGGCAACAAGGAGCAGCAGGAACGTTTTCTGCCCGGCATCGCCAGCGGCGAAGTGTGGTGGAGCCAAGGCTACAGCGAGCCGGGTTCGGGCTCTGACCTGGCCAGCGTGCGCACCAAGGCCGAACGCCAGGGCGGCAAGTACATCGTCAACGGCCAGAAAACCTGGACCACGCTGGGCCAGTACGGCGACTGGATGTTCAACCTGGTGCGCACCAGCAACGAGGGCAAGCCGCAGACCGGCATCAGCTTCCTGCTGATCGACATGAAGTCGCCCGGCGTCAGCGTGCGGCCCATCAAGCTGCTGGACGGCGACCACGAAGTGAATGACGTGTTCTTCGACAACGTCGAGGTGCCGGTCGAGAACCTGATTGGCGAAGAGAACAAGGGCTGGACCTACGCCAAGCACCTGCTGAGCCACGAGCGCACCAACATCGCCGACGTGAACCGCGCCAAGCGCGAACTGGAGCGGCTGAAGCGCATCGCCAAGGCCGAGGGCGTGTACGACGACATGCGCTTCCGCGACCAGATCGCGCTGCTTGAAGTCGACATCGTGGCGCTGGAAATGATGGTGCTGCGCGTGCTGTCGGCCGAAAAGTCTGGCCGCAACGCGCTGGACATTGCCGGTCTGCTCAAGATCAAGGGCAGCGAAATCCAGCAGCGCTACACCGAGCTGATGATGCTGGCCGCCGGCCCCTACAGCCTGCCCTACATCCACGAGGCGATGGACGCGGGCTGGCAGGGCGACCAGGCCGCCGCGGCCGGGCTGCAGGGCTTTCCGGGTGGCGACGTGGCCAACGCCACGCTGGCGCCGACGTATTTCAACTACCGCAAGACCACCATCTACGGCGGCAGCAACGAGGTGCAACGCAACATCGTGGCACAGACGGTGCTGGGCTGAGCGCCGGTATTTCTCCCTCTCCCCCTGGGAGAGGGTTGGGGTGAGGGCCACCCCGGTTGATTGGAAACCCGCTCAGCCCCCATCCCCACCTTCCCCCAATGGGGGAAGGAGCAAGACAGATTTAAGGAAGACAACCATGGACTTCGATTTTTCCGACGACCAGCAGGCCCTGCGCGAAGCCGTCGCCAAGTGGGTCGAAAAAAGCTACGACTTCGAGCGCCGCCAGCAGATCGTCAAGGCCGGCGGCTTTGACCGCGCGGTGTACAACGAACTGGCCGAACTGGGCCTGACCGGCATCTATGTGCCCGAAGACCACGGCGGCATGGGCATGGGCCCGGTCGAGGCGATGGTGGTGATGGAAGAGCTGGGCCGCGGCATCGTGGCTGAGCCCCTGATGCAGGCCTTCGTCACCAGCGCCGTCATCCAGGCCTACGGCGACAGCGCAGTAAAGAGCGCGTGGCTGCCCAAGATCGCCAGCGGCGAGGCGCTGGTGGTGTTGGCGCAGCAAGAGCGCAAGGCGCGCTACCAGCTGGACGTGTGCGAAGCCACGGGCGCCAAGGCGGGCGACGGCTACACCGTGACGGGCCAGAAGAACCTGGTGCCCGCCGGCGATGCGGCCGACGCCTTCGTCGTGCCGGCCCTGCTGGACGGCAAGCTGGCGCTGTTTCTGGTCGAACGCTCGGCCAAGGGCGTCAGCACGCGCGGTTACCTGACGCAGGACGAAGCGCGCGCCGCCGACGTCAAGCTCGACAACGCCCCCGCCACCCTCATCACCACCGACGGCCTGGCCGCGTTGACCTTTGCCGTGGACGTGGGCATCGCCTGCGCGTGCGCCGAAGCCGTGGGCGCGATGGACCAGACGCTCCAGCTCACCGTCGAATACATGAACCAGCGCAAGCAGTTCGGCGTGGTCATCGCCAGCTTCCAGGCGCTGCGCCACCGCGTGGCCGACATGAAAATGCAGCTGGAACTGGCGCGCAGCATGAGCTACTACGCCACCCTCAAGCTGAACGCGCCCGAGGCCGAGCGCCGCCAGGCGTTGTCGCGCGCCAAAGTGCAGCTGGGCAACGCGATGCGCTTTGTCGGCCAGCAATCGGTGCAACTGCACGGCGGCATCGGCGTGACGGACGAGTACGCCGGCAGCCACTATTTCAAGAAGCTCACGCAGCTTGAAATGACCTACGGCGACACGCTGCACCACCTGGGCGAGGTGTCGGCCCGCATGAACGAGGCGGCCGGCGTGTTCGCCTGACACGCAGCATCGCGCCTCATGGCCAGCCCGCCACCGAGCGGGCTTTTTTGCGACCGCGGCACCAAAGCCACAGCCGCGCCAGCACATCGGGCGGCTCGACGGTGCCAATCACCGCCTCGGCGCCGCGCATGGCCCGCAGCCGCACCCACCCCGTGCTGGCCACGCGGTGCGATTGCCCCGCGTGCAGCACGATTCGCGGGCACCACGGTGTTTCAGCAAGCCACCTCATCGGCCCTTCCAGCACCACAGCGCCACTCAGCACGGTGATTTGGGTGCGCGGCGCGAAAGTGCGGCAAAGGCTTTCATCCGGCTTCAAAACGGTGGTGGCGGGCGCGGCGGTCATGGGCAATTGTTTTGGTGGGGGAGTAAGGTGATTTTTCCGAGACCCCCCACCTCCCCGCCAGACGCAGCTGCGCGAAAACTTTGGCGCCACAACGGTGACCCACACACGCTGTCGCGCCTGAAAACACGCCCATCTGTATCGAGGCAACCCACGTGGTCGATGGCACACTGCCCCGGTGTCCTCGCTGCCCGCACCACCGCCGCCGCGCTATCGCCAGATCGCCCAGCACTACCTGGCGGCCATCGAATCGGGCACCCTGGTCGCCGGTCAGCGCTTTCCGTCGGTGCGGCAGATCATGCAGACGCAAAACGTCAGCATGAGCACCGCCGTGCAGGCCTGCCACTGGCTGGAAGACCGTGGCCACGTGCAGGCGCGCCCGCGCTCGGGCTATTACGTGCAGGCCGCGCCGCGCGCGCTGGTGCGGCTGGCGGCCGATGAGCCGGCGCGCCTGGCCGACACCCGCGCGCACTTCAAGGGGCTGCCAGCTTTCATCAGCCAATGGCTGGCGCGCACCGAGCGCATGGTGCTGCCGATCAACTTCGCCATCGCCGTGGGCGCGCCCGAGCTGTACCCCACGCAGGCGCTGCAGCGCCACGCCAGCAGCGTGCTGCGGCAGCAGCCGCAGGTGCTGACGCGCATGGCACGGCGCTATGGCCACCTCGATTTCACGCAGGTGCTGGCGCGGCGCGCGGTGTCGCAGGGGCTGACGCTGGCGCCGCACGAGATCATCGTCACCAGCGGCTGCACCGAGGCCATCAACCTGGCGCTGCGCGCGGTGTGCGAACGGGGTGACGCGGTGGCGGTGGAATCGCCCACCTTCTACGGCATCCTGCAGATTGTCGAGGCGCTGGGCCTGGTGCCGGTGGAATTGCCCACCAGCGCCACCACCGGCCTCTCAATCGACGCGCTGGAGATGGCGCTGGAGCAGCGCGCGCCCGCCATCCGCGCCGTGCTGGTGATGCCCACCGTGCACAACCCGCTCGGCTGCACCATGCCCGACGCGCACAAGGCCGCGCTGGTGGCGCTGTGCGCGCGCCACCGCGTTCCGCTGATTGAGGACAGCATCTACGCCGCGCTGGATGCCGAGCAGGCGCTCACGCGCCCGCTCAAGGCGTGGGACACCGACGGTGCCGTGATCCACTGCAGCTCGCTCAACAAGATTCTGGCGCCGGGCCTGCGGCTGGGCTGGATGGCCGCCGGCCGCTGGCACGCGCGGGCGGAAATGCTCAAGTACACGCAGACGCGATTTCCCGAGGAGTTGGGCCAGCTCATCGCCGCGCGCTACCTTGGCAGCGGTGCCTTCGACCGCCACCTGCGCCAGTTGCAAACCGTGCTGCGCACGCGGCGTCAGCAAATGGCAGACGCGATCGGCCATCACTTTGGCCAGCACTTCGGGCCCGGCGCCGTGCGCCTGCACATGCCCACCGGCGGTCTGCTGCTTTGGCTGGAGTTGCCCGCGGGCATATCCGCCACGCGGCTGGCCGAGGCGGCTCTGGCCGAAGGCATCCGCACCGCGCCCGGCCCGATGTTTTCGAGCCAGGCGCGCTTTGACCGCTTCATGCGCCTGTCGTGCGGCGCCGTCAGCGCCCCTCAGATCGACCACGGCATTGCGGCGCTGGCGCGGTTGGCGGCGACCGCACTGCAAGCCCGTCGTGGCCGCGAAAACCCATAGCGCCGAAGGTCAGCACCGCGGCATCGCGCTGCGTATCATCGTCAGCCCCATGCCCGCCCTGCCCACACCCCGTGCCGCGCCGGCCAACCCGCGCGCCCTGCTCTGGCTGGTGGCCATCGGCTTTTTCATGCAGACGCTGGACTCGACCATCGTCAACACCGCCCTGCCGTCGATGGCGCGCAGCCTGGGCGAAAGCCCGCTGCGCATGCAGGCGGTGGTGGTGGCCTACGCGCTGACGATGGCGGTGGTCATTCCGGCCAGCGGCTGGCTGGCCGACCGCTTTGGCACGCAGCGCATCTTTCTGCTGGCGATCGTGCTGTTCACGCTGGGCTCGGCGGCCTGCGCGGCGTCGGGCAGCCTGGGGCAGCTGACAGCCGCGCGCGTGCTGCAGGGCATGGGCGGCGCCATGCTGCTGCCCGTGGGGCGACTGACGGTGCTGCGGCACTTTCCCAACGAACAGTTTCTGGCGGCGATGAGCTTTGTCGCCATCCCCGGCCTGGTCGGCCCGTTGATCGGCCCCACGCTGGGCGGCTGGCTGGTGGAAGTGGCCTCATGGCACTGGATCTTTCTCATCAACCTGCCGGTCGGCCTGGTGGGCGCGCTGGCCACGCTGCGCCTGATGCCCAACCTGCGCACGCCCGACGTCGGCCGCTTCGACCTGGGCGGTTATGCGCTGCTGGCGGTGGCGATGGTGGCCATTTCGCTCTCGCTCGACGGCATGGGCGGCCTGGGTTGGGCACGCACTCTGGTCGTGCTGCTGATGGTGGTCGGCCTGGCCGCGCTGGCGGCCTACTGGCTGCACGCGCTGAAAAGCCCGGCGCCGCTGTTTTCACCGGCGCTGTTTCGCATCCACAGCTACCGCGTGGGCGTGCTGGGCAACCTGTTCGCGCGCATCGGCTCGGGCGCCATGCCCTACATGCTGCCGCTGCTGATGCAGCTGGTCATGGGCTTTTCGCCCGCGCAGGCCGGCATGCTGATGCTGCCGGTGGCCATGGCCAGCATGGCCACCAAGCGCCTGGTCACGCGCATCATCACGCGCTGGGGCTACCGGCGCGTGCTGGTCACCAACACGCTGCTGCTGGGCACCATGATCGCCGGCTTTGCGCTGATGACGCCCAGCCAGCCCCTGCCGCTGCGCATCGTGCAGCTGGCGCTGTTTGGCGCCGTCAACTCGATGCAGTTCACGGCCATGAACGCGGTCACGCTGAAAGACCTGGCGCCCGCGCGCGCGGCCAGCGGCAACAGCCTGTTTTCGATGGTGCAGATGCTGGGCATGAGTCTGGGCGTGACCTGCGCCGCCGCGCTGCTGCACGCCTTCACCGCCTGGCTACACACCGGCGCCGGCGCCGAGGCGCTGCCGGCGTTTCGCACCGCACTGGTGCTGATCGGCGCCATGACCATGGCGTCGGCCGCCATCTTCTGGCAGCTGGATCGCGGCGTGCCGACGAAGGCGGCGGGGGCGAAAGCGGTGGACGAGCATTGACGGGCGCTGCGCGGGCAAGCCGTGGCGTTACTACGTTATTGATAGCTTTCGGCGCTTTAGGGACGAGCGCTGGCGGCTAGTTGCGACAGTGAATGCAGCCCCGACTCCCGTCATTCCCGCGCAGAGCCTGCCCTCGCGAAGGCGGGGGCGGGAATCCATGTCGCCATCACCCGTAGCCGTGCCACTTCCTGGATTCCCGCCTGCGCGCACTACTGTCCGGGGAATTTTTGCTGCCTGCAGCTAAGTTGTTGCGCTGCTTGGCGTAAGGGGCTATACCCCGAGCGCCAACTCAATTTCCGCCAAGAAAGCGCAACGTGTTCAGCATAAGCCGGATTCACCAACTCATCCAGCCCATCTCGCGCGGGCAGTTCGATCGCCGCGTAAGCGAGC
>JAKOYD010000041.1 GCA_029780695.1 Pseudomonadota bacterium | reverse complement strand
TTGCCGACCAGATCTTCATCAGCAAGGCCGATCTGGTCAGCCCGCAGGAGTTGGAGGCGCTGCAGCACCGCCTGAAGCACATGAACCCACGGGCGCCGCAGCGCGTGGTGCATTTTGGCGAAGTGCCGATTAATGAAGTGTTCGACCTGCGCGGCTTCAACCTGAATGCCAAGCTGGACATCGACCCCGATTTTCTGGCGGCCGACGAGCACGACCATGATCATCACGAGCACGACCATGACCACCATGGCGCGCATTGCGACCACCCGTCGCATCAGCACGCACACGGCCACCACCACCATCACGACGATGACGTCAAGAGCTTCGTGTTCCGCGCCGAGCGGCCGTTCGACCCCGCCAAGCTGGAGGACTTTCTGGGCGCCATCGTCAACATCTACGGCCCGCGCATGCTGCGCTACAAGGGCGTGCTGTGGATGAAAGGCACCGAGCGCAAGGTGATCTTCCAGGGCGTGCACCAGCTGATGGGCAGCGATCTCGGCCCAGGCTGGAAAGAGGGCGAGCCGCGCACCAGCAAGCTGGTGTTCATCGGCATCGACCTGCCGCGCGACATCCTGCTGCAGGGGCTCGAGCAATGCCTGACGGAGGCCGAAACCGTCGGCTGATGGCGCGCCCGGCGTCACGATTTTCCCCACAACAGGGCGAATTCGGGCGAATTGCCGGCTTTGGGCGGGTGCGCGGGCGCCATGGCGCTGGCGGATCGTTACAATCGCCGCCTTTGCACGCACCGTCCGCCCCCGGCAGGCGGTTTGCATGTGTCGCCCAAGAAGGTCTATAACAAGGGGCGCTTATCGGATGAAAACGACCCTGCTTCATCTGCTCGCCATGCGGTCGGCTGCCGCGCTTCATAGCGCCTTTGCCGACAGGAGACGGAAGTGAAACCAGCGGCTGCCAAGAGCCCGGCCTCCCCCAAGGCCACGCCTGCCAAGGCACCCACCGCCCGTGCGGCCGCCAAGGCGCCAACGACTGCGGCCAAGCCGGCCGCCAAGACCGGCGCGCCCGCCGCCAAGCCTGTCGCCAAAGCCGCCCCACCTGCGCCCGCTCCCGCCCGTTCCGCCGTTGCCAAGAAGGCGGCGGCTTCCCCTTCGCGTGCACCGGCCATGCCGCCGATGTCCGCACCCAAGTTGTTGCCCATGCCCACTGTTGCCGCGCCACCGGTGCCGATCCCGGTCAAAAAAGATCCCAAACTGGCCAATAACTGGAAAACCAAGCCCGTCGACCAGCTGAGCGATGCCGAAGTCATCGCCATGCCGGACAACGAGTACATGAACGCCACGCAGCTGGCCTTCTTCCGCCTGAAGCTGGTGCAGTTGAAAGACGACATCCTGGCCAACGCCGGCCAGACCGCCGAAAACCTGCGCGACGACACCGTGGTTGTGCCCGACCCGGCCGACCGCGCCACCATTGAGGAAGAGCACGCGCTGGAGCTGCGCACGCGCGACCGCGAGCGCAAGCTGCTCAAGAAGATCGAGCAATCGATCGACCGCATCGACTCGGGCGACTACGGCTACTGCGACGAGACCGGCGAGCCGATTGGCGTGCCGCGCCTGCTGGCGCGGCCCACCGCCACGCTGTCGCTGGAAGCGCAGCAGCGGCGCGAGCTCAAGCAGAAGATGTTTGGCGATTGATCGGGGCGTTCCCCGCAGGAGGTACCGGCAGCCATGAGCAAGGATCCCGCATCCAACGGCGGTTTGCTGTCGAAGGTGGTCAAATTCGTCAAGAGTCCGACCACCCATTGGTCCGACCTCGACCGGCCTGAGGGCGAGGGCGAAGACAGCGAGTCTCGCCTGGCCTTGAAGGAGATGATCGAGCGCAAGCGCCGCAACGACTTCGTGCGCAACCGCGAATTCGACATGCTGCGCAAGGCGCGGCGGCGCGAGACGCTGAAGGACGCGGAAGGCGCCGTCGGTGGCCCCTCGTTCTACCCCAGCAGCCAGCCGGCCAACACCGGCGAGCGCGCCCGCACGATCAAGAAGATCGACGAGATCGAGGCGCAGATGTCGACCGCCTGGTTCAAGCGCAACGGCGGCGCAGCGCCGGTCGGCGCGCAGGGGCCCGACGCCGGTGAAGCCCCGGCCGAGCGCCCGTACGACCCGACCGATCCGGTGCCGTTGGCGCGTGACGTGGCAGCCGGGCCGCCGCCGCCAGCGTTTGCGCCCACCGTGACCCTGGAGCAGATCGCGCCGCTGGATTTTGCGCAAAGTCCGACCCAGGCGCCGGCACCCGTCGCGCAGGCGTCCGCGCCGGTTCCGGTTCCGGTGCCCTCTGCCCGCCTGCTGGGCGAGGTGCCCGAGTTCAACGTCGAGGTCATGGCCGCCGCCAAGCAGGACCCGGAAATCGAGGAAGCCGCCATTCGCTTTGCCAACGGCGACGCGGCGGGGGCCGAGGCGGTGCTGCTCGATCTGGTGGCCGAAGGTGGCAGCCGGCGCGAGGACGTGCACACCTGGCTCACCTTGTTCGACCTCTACCGCTGCATGGGCGAGGCGACCAAGTTCGACGACGCCGCCTTTGGCTTTGCCGCCCTGTTCGGCCGCTCGGCGCCGCAGTGGGCGGTGGTGACCGAAGCGGCCTCTGCGCCGGCGCCCATCGCGGTGGCACCGACCGCCGTCAGCACCGGCCTCTTCAACTGGACTTGCCCTTCCACCGTGGGCACGCAATCGGTGGCCGCGCTCAAGGCCACCATGGACCGTCATGCGCCGCCCTGGCGCATCGACTGGCGGTATCTGAAGACGGTCGAGCCGGCGGCCTTGCCGGCCTTGCTCGACGTGCTCAAGCGCTGGGGCGAGACACCGGCGCAGCTGAAGTTTCTGGGTGCCGAGCGGCTGCTGCAGGCGCTGAGCGAGCGCTCGCCGACCGACGACCGCAGCGTCGACCCCGAGTGGTGGGAAGCGCGCCTGGCGCTGTTGCGCGTGCTGGGCGAGATGGACGAGTTCGAGCTGGTGGCGCTCAACTACTGCGTCACCTACGAAGTCTCGCCGCCGGCCTGGGAAGAGCCCAAGAGCAGTTACCGCGCACTGGCCGAAGATGGGCAGACGCTGCCGCCACCCAGCGATGCCGACGCCGAAGCGCCCAACGTCCCGCTGCCGACCTTCGGCCTCACGCAGCCCTACGCCGGCACCCCCGGCGCCATCGAACCCGGCGTGGTCAAGGCGACGCTGGCCGGCGAGTACCTGGGCACCGCCGAAGAGGCGCTGAAGCCGCTGGTGGCCGCGCGCGAAGCCACCTCTTTCGAGGTCAACTGCCGCCAGTTGCTGCGGGTCGATTTCGGTGCCGCAGGCGATCTGCTGAACTGGTCGATGGAGCAGCAGGGGCGGGGCCACCAGGTCACCTTCAAGCAGGTCAATCGGCTGGTGGCGGCGTTCTTTGGCGTGATCGGGATCAACGACTCGGCGCGGGTGATGCTAAGGACGGACTGACGCCCCCCCCTGAGTCGCCTGCGGCGCCATCCCCCCAAGGGGGACAACGCTGGCGCTCGGGGAGACCCCGAGCACGGCGTTCCCGGGTGGCCTGCTCCGCGGCCTTTTCCGGCGCTTGCTGCGCAGCGCCACATGAGGTGACTGCGTTTCGCGGATCTCCTTGAAGACCGACCGTCTCGCCCCCATCTGCGCGCGATGGAATCATTTCACGGCACCACCATCGTCAGTGTGCGGCGCAAGACGCCGGAAGGTTGGCAGGTCGCCATTGGCGGTGATGGTCAAGTCACGCTGGGCAACATCGTCGTCAAGGGTTCGGCCCGCAAGGTGCGGCGGCTGTACCACGGCAAGGTCCTGGCCGGTTTTGCGGGGGCGACGGCCGATGCATTCACGCTGTTTGAGCGCTTTGAGGCCAAGCTTGAAAAGCACCAGGGTCACCTGACGCGCGCCGCCATCGAGCTGACCAAGGACTGGCGCACCGACCGCGTGCTGCGCCGGCTCGAAGCCATGCTGGCGGTGGCCGACAAGGAGGCCTCGCTCATCATCACCGGCAACGGCGATGTGCTGGAGCCCGAGCACGGCTTGGTCGCCATTGGCTCCGGTGGCGCCTACGCGCAGGCGGCGGCCAAGGCGCTGCTCGACCACACCGAACTGCCGGCCGACCAGATCGTCAAGAAGGCGCTGGAGATCGCCGGCGAGCTGTGCATCTACACCAACATGCACCACACGGTTGAATCGCTCTGATCCAACTGCCATCAAATTGATAGCTGGCCGCGCTTGATTGGCAAGCTCTGCAGCCCGATTTCTTATAAATAGTCCGCCATGTCCAGCATGACCCCGCAGGAGATCGTCTCCGAACTCGACCGCCACATCGTCGGCCAGCAGGACGCCAAGCGCGCCGTCGCCATTGCGCTGCGCAACCGCTGGCGGCGCCAGCAGGTCGATGAAAAGCTGCGGCCCGAGATCACGCCCAAGAACATCCTGATGATCGGCCCCACCGGCGTCGGCAAGACCGAGATTGCGCGGCGTCTGGCGCGCCTCGCCAACGCGCCTTTCATCAAGGTCGAGGCGACCAAGTTCACCGAGGTGGGCTACGTCGGCAAAGACGTCGATTCCATCATCCGCGACCTGGCCGAGATGGCCGTCAAGCAGCAGCGCGAGCAGGCCATGAAGGCGCACCGCACACGCGCCGAAGACCTGGCCGAGGACCGCATTCTTGACGTGTTGCTGCCGCCCGCGCGCCACGCCGACGGCAGCAACGCGCCCAGCAGCGACGGCGCCGCGCGCCAGGGTTTTCGCAAGAAGCTGCGCGAGGGCCAGCTCGACGACAAGGAGATCGAGGTCGACCTGGCCCAGCCCGCGCCCACCATGGAGATCATGGGCCCGCCCGGCATGGAAGACATGGCCGAGCAGCTGAAGGGCATGCTGGGCAACCTGAACGCCGGCCGCCGCAAGACGCGGCGCGTGAAGATCGGCGAAGCCATGAAGCTGCTGGTGGACGAAGAAGCCGTCAAATTGGTGAACGAAGACGAGATCCGCACCGAGGCCGTGCGCAACCTCGAGCAGAACGGCATCGTCTTCATCGACGAGATCGACAAGGTGGCCTCGCGCGGCGGCGAAGGCGGCAGCACGGCCGAGGTGTCGCGCCAGGGCGTGCAGCGCGACCTGCTGCCGCTGGTCGAAGGCACCACCGTCAACACCAAGTACGGCATGGTGCGCACCGACCACATTCTGTTCATCGCCTCGGGCGCCTTTCACCTGGCGCGGCCCAGCGACCTGATTCCCGAACTGCAGGGTCGTCTGCCGATCCGCGTTGAGCTGGCTTCGCTCAGCGTGCAGGACTTCGAAGCGATCCTGACGCAGACCGACGCCAACCTGGTGCGCCAGTACCAGGCGCTGCTGGCCACCGAAGGCGTCACCCTGAGCTTTACGCCCGAGGGCATCTCGCGTCTGGCCGAGATCGCCTGCGCGGTCAACGAGTCGACCGAGAACATCGGCGCACGCCGCCTGTCCACGGTGATGGAGCGGCTGCTGGACGACGTGAGCTTTGCCGCCACCCGGCTGGAAGGGCAGACGGTCACCATCGACGCCGCCTACGTCGACGCCCGCCTGGCCGCGCTGAGCCGCGACGAAGACCTGTCGCGCTACATCCTCTGATAGGGGCGGCGGCGCGCCCGGGCAGAGGCCGCCAGCGCACGCAGCCCAGGGCGGGCGCGTGCATGGGGTATCGTTTTGGCGTTCTGCGCTTGCTGGACAAGCGCAGATAGCTATCAAATTGATATCATTCAGCGCGGATGACCCGTTCCGCACGCGACGTCGCGGGCCAAGGCTGCGCCATCGGGGTTATCCACAATCATCGAAGCCGTTACTTTTAATGTATGCGCTAAGTTGCTCATTTCAAAGAGATTTCGGTGTGGATATCTGATGGAAAACCCAGCTAAGCCCTTGATTTCATTGAAATAATTTGTAGGTCGCCGTTGCGCGGCCAGCAATTCCTGCTACAGTGCAAAAAAGTGCAATTAAGTGGGGGAAAGTGCCATTCCCCGGTGTTTGGGCACTCACAGCAGGGAAATTCGCGTGTTTCAAGGGGCGTCGTCGCTGAGTCTGGATGCAAAAGGGAGGCTTTCCGTGCCCACCCGGTATCGCGACGTGCTCGTGGCCACGGCAGGTGGTCAGCTCACCCTCACCAAGCATCCTGATGGCTGCCTGATGGTGTTTCCGCGCCCCGAATGGGAAAAATTCCGCGAGCGCATCGCCCAGCTTCCGATGGACGCGCAGTGGTGGAAGCGCATCTTCATGGGCAGCGCCATGGACGTGGACATGGACGGTACCGGCCGCGCGCTGGTGTCGCCCGAACTGCGCCAGGCCGCCGGGCTGACGCGCGATGTGCTGCTGCTGGGCATGGGGCCGCACTTCGAGTTGTGGGACAAGGCGACCTACGAGGCCAAGGAAGCCGAGGCCAAGCAGGCCGGCATGCCCGAGTCGTTCAAGGGCTTCGTGTTTTAAGGCAGGAGGCGGTGAGCGCATGGTCACACACCACGGTCCTGTTGAGCGAGGCGGTCGACGCCTTGGTCACGGACCCTCAGGGTCGCTACGTGGACGCCACGTTCGGCCGGGGTGGGCACGCGCGCGTCATCCTGCAGCGGCTGGCACCGGCCGGACAACTACTGGCCTACGACAAGGACCCGGAGGCGTTGGCCGAGGCCGCGCGCATCGCCGATGCGCGTTTTTCCATTCGGCACCAGGGCTTTGCGGCGCTGGGCGAACTGGCGGCGGGCAGCGTGAACGGCGTCCTGATGGACCTGGGGATCAGCTCGCCGCAGATCGACAACCCCGCGCGGGGTTTTTCTTTTCGTGCCGACGGCCCGCTGGACATGCGCATGGACCCCACGCGCGGCCAGAGCGCGGCCGACTGGCTGGCGGTGGCCGATCAAAGGCAGATCGCGGAGGTGATTCGTGACTACGGCGAAGAACGGTTTGCTGGCCCCATTGCAAAGGCGATTGTGTCGCGCCGACAGGAACGGGGCCCTGTTGCAACCACCCTTGAACTGGCCGAACTCGTGGCTGGCGCGGTCAAAACCCGCGAGCCGGGCCAGAACCCTGCAACGCGCACATTTCAGGCTGTTCGGATTTTCGTCAACGCCGAGCTTGAAGAGCTCGAACAGGCGCTGAAGGCCAGCCTGCATGTGCTGCAACCCGGAGGCCGGCTCGTGGTGATCAGCTTCCATTCGCTGGAAGACCGCATCGTCAAGCAGTTCATCGCCCGCCATTCCAAGGCGGTGGTGGACCGCCGCGCGCCTTTTGCCGAGCCGCCGCCGACCTTGCTGCGTGCGCTGGGCCGCGTGCGCGCCAGCGCGGCCGAAGTGGCGGCCAACCCGCGCGCGCGCAGCGCCGTGATGCGCGTGGCCGAGCGCACGGAGGCGCCGGCATGACGCGCCTGTCCATCGTGCTGCTGGCCGCCGTCATGGTGTCGGCGCTGTACCTGGTGCGCGTGCAGTACGACTCGCGCCGCCTGTTCACCGAGCTGGACCGCGCCACCGCCGAAGCGCGCCGCCTGGAAATCGAACGCGGCCGGCTGGAAGTCGAAAAGCGCGCCGAGGCCACCTCGCTGCGCGTCGAGAAGCTGGCCAAGGACAAGCTGGCCATGCGCACGGTGACGCCGGCCGTCACCGAATACGTCACCTCGGCCGCCGCCATGGCGCCGTCCGCGCCCGTGGCCGCCGCGTCGCCCGCGCAGCAGGGAGCACGCCGGTGAGGGACATCCGCTACACCTCCAGCCCGTTGCTGGCGGCCAAGACGCCGGTGTGGCGCAGCAAGTTCATCGTCGCCATGCTGGCGCTGGCCTTCATCGTGCTGATCGGCCGCGCGGCGTATGTGCAGGTGTTCGGCAACGATTTCTTCCAGCGCCAGGGCGAGGTGCGCTTTGCCCGCACGCTGGAAATGCCCGCCAGCCGCGGCCGCATCTTCGACCGCAACGGCCTGCTGCTGGCGTCCAGCGTGGTGGCGCCCAGCATCTGGGCGATTCCCGAAGACGTCGAGCGCAATCCCGCCAAGCTGCAGCAGCTGGCCAAGCTGCTGGGCATGCCGCTGGCCGAGCTGAACAAGCGGCTCAGCGACGAGGACAAGACCTTCGTCTGGCTCAAGCGCCAGGTGGACGAGCCTGTGGCCAAGCAAATCGCCGAGCTGAAGATCGCCGGCATCTACCAGCGCAAGGAATACAAGCGCAAGTACCCCGAAGGCGAAGCCGCCGCGCACGTGGTGGGCTTTGCCAACGTCGAAAACCATGGCCAGGAAGGCGCCGAACTGTCGTTCGAAAAGCGCCTGGCCGGCCGTGCCGGTTCGCGCCGCGTCATCAAGGACCGCCTGGGCCGCGTGGTCGAGGCGGTGGGCGACGAAGTGCCGCCAGTCGACGGCCAGGACGTGCAGCTGTCCATCGACTCCAAGGTGCAGTTCTTCGCCTACCAGAAGCTGCGCGACGCCGTGACCGAGCACAAGGCCAAGTCCGGCAGTGTGGTCGTGCTGGACGCGCAGACCGGCGAGGTCTTGGCGCTGGCCAACTACCCCAGCTATTCGCCCGACAACCGCAGCAAGCTGACCGGCGCGCAGCTGCGCAACATCGCGCTCACCGACACCTTCGAGCCCGGCTCGACCATGAAGCCGATCACCGTCGCCATGGCGCTGGAGGCTGGCAAGGTGACGCCGCAGACGTTGATTGCCACCGCGCCCGGCAGCTACCAGCTCGACAAGTTCACCATCCGCGACACGCACAACTACGGCACGCTGACGGTGGAAGGCGTGGTGCAGAAGTCCAGCAACGTCGGCTCGCTGAAGATCGCGCAGCGGCTGTCGGCGCAGCAGATGTGGGAAACCTATGCATCGCTGGGCTACGGCCGCAAGCCTGATCTGGCCTTCCCCGGCGCGGCGGTGGGCCGCGTGCGCCACTGGAAGAACTGGCGCCCCGTGGAGCAGGCCACCATGGCTTACGGCTACGGCCTGTCGGCCTCGCTGTTCCAGATGGCGCATTCGTACACCGCCTTCTCGCACGACGGCCGCGTGATTCCGGCCACGCTGGTCAAGGCGCCCGAGGGCACGGTGGTCGAAGGCGTGCGGGTGTTTTCCGACAAGAACGCGCGCGCCGTGCGCAAGATGCTCGAAATGGCCGCCGGCCCCGGCGGCACCGGCCAGCGCGCGCAGACCGTGGGCTATTCGGTCGGCGGCAAGTCCGGCACCGCGCGCAAGCAGCAGGGCAAAGGCTACGCCAGCAACAAGTACCGTGCCTGGTTCACCGGCATGGCGCCCATCGAGCAGCCGCGCATCATCGTCGCCGTCATGGTGGACGAGCCGAGCAACGGCACCTATTACGGCGGCACCGTGGCGGCGCCGGTGTTCAGCGAAGTGGTGCAGCAGACGCTGCGCATCATGGGCGTGCAGCCCGACATGGCCGTCAAGCCAGCCATCGTGGCCGAGCAGGTGGAGGAGTCGTTTTGACTCCCCTGACTCGCTTCGCGCCTTCCCCCCGGGGGGACAACGCCCGTGGCCGGGCCAAGCCCGTTCCGCGGCGTTCCCGCACGGCCTGCTCCGCGGCCTGTGGAGTGCATACATGCTGACGTCGGTGCACACCCCGCAGGACGCCGCACGCTGGCTGCGCGAGCGCGTCACCGGCACGCTGCACACCGACAGCCGCCGCGTGGCGCCGGGTGACGGCTTCATCGCGTGGCCGGGCGCGGCGACCGATGGGCGCCGCTTCGTGGGTGCCGCGCTGGCCCAGGGCGCCAGTGCCTGCCTGGTCGAGCAGGACGGCGCGCAGGCCTTCGGCTTCGACCAGCCCACGGTGGCCGCCTACGCTGGCCTGAAAGCGGGCACCGGGCTGGTGGCCGACGCCTATTACCAGTCGCCGTCGCGCGCGCTCAACGTGGTGGCCATCACCGGCACCAACGGCAAGACTTCCACGGCCTGGTGGCTGGCCTGGGCGCTATCCAAAAAAGAGCTTTCTGCGCTTGCTCCGTGCGGGCTGGTGGGTACTTTGGGCGTGGGCTTACCGCCCGCGCTGGACAGCACCGGCATGACCACGCCCGACCCGGTGCTGCTGCAGCGCTGCTTCCGCGACTTGGTCGACGCCGGCGTGCGCTCCTGCGCCATCGAGGCCTCGTCCATCGGCATTGCCGAGCGCCGGCTCGACGGCACGGCGATCCGCGTCGCCGTGTTCACCAATTTCACCCAGGACCATCTGGACTACCACGGCAGCATGGACGCGTACTGGGCCGCCAAGGCCGAGCTGTTCGACTGGCCCGGCCTGCAGGCGGCCGTGGTCAACGTCGACGATCCGCGCGGCGCGTGGCTGGTCGACCAGGCCTGCGCGCGCGGGTTGGACGTGTGGACTGTGTCGCGCCGGCAGTCGGCCCGCCTGCAGGCGGTCGACATCGGCTACGGCGACGGCGGCCTGCACTGGACGGTGCGCGAAGGCGCCGCCGCCCTGCCGCTGCCCACCACGCTGGTAGGCGACTACAACATCGACAACCTGATGGCGGTGCTGGGCGCGCTGCGCGCGCTGGGCGTGCCGCTGGCCGACGCGGTGGCCGCGTGCATTGACCTGCCCCCCGTGCCGGGCCGCATGGAGCGCATTGACGTGCCCGGCGCGCCGCTGGCCGTGGTGGACTACGCCCACACGCCCGATGCGGTCGAGAAGGCCTTGCACGCGCTGCGCCCGCTGGCGGCGCAGCGCGGCGGACGCCTGTGGTGCGTGCTGGGCTGCGGCGGCAACCGCGACGCCGGCAAGCGCCCGCTGATGGCCGCCGCGGCCGAAAGCGGTGCCGACCGCGTGGTGCTGACCAGCGACAACCCGCGCGACGAAGCGCCCGACGCCATCGTCGACGCCATGCGCGCCGGCGTGCGCCGGCCGCAGGACGTGCTGATCGAACTGGACCGGGCCGCCGCCATTGCACGCAGCCTGGCCGACGCCCGCGCGGCCGATGTGGTGCTGATCGCCGGCAAGGGACACGAGGACTATCAGGAAGTGCGCGGCCAGCGCCTGCCGTTTTCGGACCAGGCCGTGGCGCGGCAGGCCTTGCAGCAAAGAACCGGGGAGGCCTGCACGTGAGCGACATGAATCTGCAGCTGGGTGACGTGGCGCGTTGGCTGGGCGGTGCGCGGCTGGTGGGCGACGGCGCCGTGCGCTGCGCGCGCGTGCACAGCGACACGCGCAGCCTGCGCCCGGGCGACCTGTTCGTGGCGCTGAAGGGCGAGCGCTTCGACGCCGCCGCGTTTCTGCCTGAAGCGGCCGCGCAGGGCGCCGTCGCCGCGCTGTGCGACGAAGCCGCCGCCGCGCCGCTGTCGGCATCGGGCCTGCCAGGCGTGCTGGTGCCCGACGCCAAGCGGGCGCTGGGCGAGCTGGCCCACCGCTGGCGCCAGCGCCACACAGGGCCGCTGATCGCCGTGACCGGCAGCAACGGCAAGACCACCGTGACGCAGATGATCGCGTCCATCCTGCACGCCTGGCAGGGCGATGCGGCCTTGGCCACGCAGGGCAACTTCAACAACGACATCGGCCTGCCGCTGACGCTGCTGCGCCTGCGGCCCGAGCATCGCGTGGCGGTGGTCGAACTGGGCATGAACCACCCCGGAGAGATCGCGCAACTGGCCGCCATCGCCGCGCCCACGGTGGCGCTGGTCAACAACGCGCAGCGCGAGCACCAGGAATTCCTGGCCAGCGTCGAAGCCGTGGCGCGCGAGAACGGCGCCGTGCGGACGGCGCTGCCGGCCGACGGCACGGCCGTGCTGCCCGCGGGCGATGCCTACCCGCCGGTCTGGATGGCGCTGGCCGGTGAGCGCCGCGTCGTCACCTTCGGCGCGGCCGAGCAGGGCGCCGACGTCGCCGAGGCACGCGCCGATTGGCGGCTGGATCACTGGCGGGCGCGCGCCCAGACGACGCAAGGCGCTATCGAATTTGAACTTCACGTGGCGGGCCGCCACAACGTGCGCAACGCCTTGGCGGCGCTGGCCTGCGCCCAGGCGGCGGGCGCGCCGGCCGCGGCCATCGCGCAGGGGCTGAGCGCCTTCCGGCCGGTCAAGGGCCGTTCGCGCACGCTGGTACTCAAGCACCGTGGCCGCGCCATCACGCTGGTCGACGACACCTACAACGCCAACCCCGATTCGGTGCGCGCCATCATCGACGTATTGGCCGAGCTGCCAAGCCCGCGCGTGCTGGTGCTGGGCGACATGGGCGAGGTGGGCGACCAGGGGCCGGCGTTTCATGCCGAAGTCGGCGCTTACGCGCGCGAGTGCGGCGTGCAGCGCCTGCTGGCGCACGGGCCGCTGGCCATCCACGCCGCCATGGCGTTTGGCGGCGGCCGGCATTTCGACGACATGGCATCGCTGGTCGATGCCGTGCGCACCCATCTGCCGCAATGTGCGGCCATTGCCGTGAAAGGATCGCGCTTCATGCGCATGGAACAGGTGGTGGAGGCGCTGACCGCGCCTGAACGCGTCGCGACGGAGGGCCACCATGCTGCTTAGCCTGGCCACCTGGTTGCAGGCGCTGTCGCCGGAATTCGGCTTCTTTCGCGTCTTTCAATACCTCACCTTCCGCGCCGTGATGGCGGCCATGACGGCGCTGGTCATCGGCATCGCGTTCGGGCCGTGGGTGATCCGCAAGCTGACCGAGCTGAAAATCGGCCAGCCAGTGCGCGGCTACGCCATGGAAACGCACCTCAGCAAAAGCGGCACGCCCACCATGGGCGGCGTGCTGATCCTGCTGTCGATTGCCATCTCGACCCTGCTGTGGTTCGACTGGTCCAACCGCTTCGTCTGGATCGTGATGATCGTCACCTTCGGCTTTGGCGCCATCGGCTGGGCGGACGACTGGCGCAAGGTGGTCAACAAGGACCCGGAAGGCATGCGTTCGCGCGAAAAGTACTTCTGGCAGTCGGTCATCGGCCTGGTCGCCGCGCTTTATCTGGTGTTCAGCATCTCCGAAAGCTCCAACGCCAAGGTGTGGGAGCTGTTCGTCAACTGGGTGTCGTCGGGCTTCACCATCGACCTGCCGCACGCCGCGGGCCTGCTGGTGCCGTTCTTCAAGGAGATTTCGTACCCGCTGGGCGTCATCGGCTTCGTGATCCTCAGCTACCTGGTCATCGTGGGCGCCAGCAACGCCGTCAACCTGACCGACGGGCTGGACGGCCTGGCCATCATGCCGGTCATCATGGTCGGCTCGGCGCTGGGCATCTTTGCCTATGTCACGGGCAGCTCGGTGTATTCGAAGTACCTGCTGTTCCCGCACATTCCGGGCACGGGCGAACTGCTGATCTTCTGCGCGGCCATGGCGGGCGCGGGGCTGGCATTCTTGTGGTTCAACGCCCACCCGGCGCAGGTGTTCATGGGCGACGTGGGCGCGCTGGCGCTGGGCGGCGCTCTCGGAACCATAGCGGTCATCGTGCGCCAGGAAATCGTGCTGGCCATCATGGGCGGCATCTTCGTGGTCGAGGCGCTGTCCGTCATGCTGCAGGTGACGTGGTTCAAGTACACCAAGCGCCGCTACGGCCAGGGCCGCCGCCTGCTCAAGATGGCGCCGCTGCACCACCACTTCGAAAAGAACGGCTGGGCCGAGACCCAGGTCGTGGTGCGTTTCTGGATCATCACCATGCTGCTGTGCCTGGTGGGTCTGTCTTCGCTGAAACTGAGATAGCGCCATGACGATGCCCCAAGACCGTCACGTGCTGGTGCTGGGCCTGGGCCTGTCGGGCCTGGCCATGGCGCGCTGGTGCGCGGGGCAGGGCGCGCGCGTCACCGTGGCCGACACGCGCGAGGCGCCGCCGCAACGGGCCGCGCTGCGCGAACAGGTGCCGCAGGCCCACTTCGTGCACGGCCCGATGAGCGCTGCGCTGGTCGACGATGCCGGCCTGTGCGCCGTGTACCGCAGCCCGGGCCTCGCCCCCGCCGTCATTGCCGGTGTGGTGGACTCGGCGCGCGCGCGCGGTCTGCCGGTGCGCGGCGAACTCGACCTGTTCACCCGGGCGCTATTGAATTTGAAGCAAAGTGACGGCTACCAGCCTGCGGTGCTGGCCATTACGGGCACCAACGGCAAAACCACGGTGACCGCGCTGACCGGGCAACTGGTGCA
Source organism: Pseudomonadota bacterium (assembly GCA_029780695.1). Lineage (GTDB taxonomy): Bacteria > Pseudomonadota > Gammaproteobacteria > Burkholderiales > Burkholderiaceae_C > Ottowia. The sequence goes on along the minus strand of JAKOYD010000041.1, from coordinate 70,106 downwards.
GCGCGCCGGTCGGTCGGTGGTGGTGGCCGGCAACATCGGCCCGTCGCTGCTGGACACGCTGCAGGTGCGCCTGCACTACCAGGACCTGCCCGACGTGTGGGTGCTGGAGCTGTCCAGCTTCCAGCTCGAGGCGTCCGAGGGCTTCGAGCCCGACGCCGCCACCGTGCTCAACCTGACGCAGGACCACCTGGACTGGCATGGCGACATGCAGGCCTACGCAGCGGCCAAGGCGCGCGTGTTCGGCCGCCACGGCGCGATGGTGCTGAACCGCAACGACGCCTACGTGATGGCGATGCGGCCGGCCGAGCCGGCCAAGGGCGCGAAAGGCCCCAAGCCCGCGCCGCGCGCGGTCGTGACCTTCGGCACCGACATGCCGTCCGCGCCCGGCGACTTCGGGCTCGAAACCGTTGGCGGCATGGCCTGGCTGGTGCGCGCGCAGGAGGCCGATGAAACCCAGCGCCGCCGCAAGGACGCCGAGCAAGAGCTGCACATCCAGCGCCTGATGCCGGCCGACGCGCTGCGCATCCGCGGCCGCCACAACGCCGCCAACGCGCTGGCCGCGCTGGCGCTGGCCACGCGCATCGGCTGCGCGCTGGGGCCAATGCTGTACGGCCTGCGCGAATACCGCGGCGAGCCGCACCGCGTCGAATCGATCGGCCTGCTGGACGGTGTCGAGTACTTCGACGACAGCAAGGGCACCAACGTGGGCGCCACCGTGGCCGCGCTGGAAGGCCTGGGCGCGGACCGCAAGCTGGTCGTCATCCTGGGCGGCGACGGCAAGGGTCAGGACTTTTCGCCGCTGGCGGCGCCGGTGTCGCGCTTCGTGCGCGCGGCGGTGCTGATTGGCCGCGACGCGCCGCAGGTGCGCGCCGCGCTTGAAGGCACGGGCGTGCCGCTGCTCGACGCCACCGACATGATCGACGCCGTGGCGCAGGCGCGCGGCCGCGCCCACGCGGGCGACGCCGTGCTGCTGTCGCCCGCTTGCGCCAGCCTGGACATGTACAAGAACTACAGCGAACGCGCCGCGGCCTTCCACGCGGCCGTGCGCGAGCTGGCCCTGGCGGCCGGCACCGACCTGGAGGTGCTGGCATGAATGCCGCCGCCGACACCCTGCCCGACGCCGCACCCGCCAAGAAGCCGCGCCGCGTGCGCCAGCGCAAGCAGGCCGCGGTGAACGACCTGCCGGTGCGCATCGGCGGCATGGAATACGCGCGCACGGCCAGCACGCCCACGCGCGTGCTGGGGTTCGACCAGTCGCTGATCTGGGTCTGCGTGGCGCTGCTGGCCTGGGGCCTGGTGATGGTGTATTCGGCCAGCATCGCGCTGCCCGACAACCCGCGTTTTGCGCGCTACTCGCCCAACTATTTCTTCTTCCGCCACGGCATGTGGATCGTGCTGTCCTTCGTGGCGGCGCTGATCGCCTTCCAGGTGCGCATGGACTGGTGGGAAAAGGCCGCGCCGTGGCTGTTCGTGACGTCGCTGGCGCTGCTGATTGCGGTGCTGATTCCGCATGTGGGCACGGTGGTCAACGGCGCGCGGCGCTGGATCGGCTTCGGCCCCATCAACTTCCAGCCGTCCGAACTGGCCAAGATCGCCGTGCTGCTGTATGCCAGCGACTACATGGTGCGCAAGATGGAGGTGAAGGAGCGCTTCTTCCGCGCCGTGCTGCCGATGGGCGTGGCGGTGGGCGTGGTCGGCTCGCTGCTGCTGGCGCAGCCTGACATGGGCGCCTTCATGGTCATCGCCGTCATCGCCATGGGCATCCTGTTCCTGGGTGGCGTCAACGCGCGCATGTTCTTTCTCATCGCCCTGGTGCTGGTGGTGGCCTTCGCGATCATCATCTGGGCGTCGCCCTGGCGGCGCGAGCGCATCTTTGCGTACCTCGACCCGTGGAGCGAAGAACACGCGCTGGGCAAGGGCTACCAGCTGTCGCACGCGCTGATCGCCATCGGCCGCGGCGAGATCTTCGGCGTGGGCCTGGGCGGCAGCATCGAAAAGCTGCACTGGCTGCCCGAAGCGCACACCGACTTCCTGCTGGCCGTGATCGGCGAGGAATTCGGCCTGATCGGCCTGCTGTGCGTGATCTTCCTCTTTATGTGGCTGACGCGCCGCATCATGCACATCGGTCGCCAGGCGATTGCGCTGGATCGGGTGTTCTCTGGCCTGGTGGCGCAGGGCATCGGCCTGTGGCTGGGCTTTCAGGCCTTCATCAACATCGGCGTCAACCTGGGCGCGCTGCCCACCAAGGGGCTGACGCTGCCCTTCATGAGCTACGGCGGCTCGGCCATCATGGCCAACATGGTGGCCATTGCCATCGTGCTGCGAGTCGACGTGGAAAACCGCAGACTCATGCACGGAGGCCGGGCATGAGTCTGCGGTTTCGCCAAAACCGACGACGCGCGCAGCGCGTCATGCCGCCTAAGGCGGCATGGCTCATGCATGGAGGCCGGGCATGAGCGGCAAGTGCGCACTGGTCATGGCCGGCGGCACGGGCGGCCACATCTTCCCCGGCCTGGCCGTGGCCGACGCCTTGCGCGAGCGTGGCTGGCGCGTGCACTGGCTGGGCGCGCCGGGCAGCATGGAATCGCAACTGGTGCCGCCGCGCGGCCACGCGTTCGAGGCGGTCGAGTTCGGCGGCGTGCGCGGCAAGGGCCTGACCACGCTGGCGCTGCTGCCGCTGCGGCTGCTGAAGGCGTTCGGGCAAAGCATCGGCGTGATTCGCCGCGTGCGGCCCGATGTGCTGGTGGCCTTTGGCGGCTACATCACCTTTCCGGGTGGCTTGATGGGTGTGGCGCTGAACAAGCCGCTGGTGCTGCACGAGCAGAACTCCATCGCCGGCCTGGCCAACAAGGTGCTGTCGGGCGTGGCCGACCGCGTGCTGACGGCGTTTCCGGGCGTGCTGCCCAAGGCGCGCCAGGTCGAATGGGTGGGCAACCCGCTGCGCGCGGCCTTCACGCAATACCCCGAGCCGGCAGAGCGCTTTGCCGGCCGCAGCGGGCCGCTGAAAGTGCTGGTGGTGGGCGGCAGCCTGGGCGCGCAGGCGCTGAACGACGTGGTACCCAAGGCGCTGGCGCTGATCGCGCCCGGCCAGCGGCCGCACGTCGTGCACCAGAGCGGCGCAAAGCAGATCGACGCGCTGCGCGCCAACTACCAGGCGGCCGGCGTGCAGGCCGAGCTGGTGCCCTTCATCGACGACATGGCGCGCGCCTATGCCGACGCCGACCTGGTCATCTGCCGCGCCGGCGCGACCACGGTGACCGAGATTGCGGCCATCGGCGCGGCGGCGCTGTTCGTGCCCTTCCCGCACGCGGTGGACGACCACCAGACCACCAACGCCCGCTTCCTGGTCGACCAGGGCGCCGGCTGGCTCATCCAGCAGCGCGACCTGACGCCGGAGGGGTTGGCCGAATTGCTACAAAATACAGAGCGTCCTGCGCTTATCCAGCGGGCGCAGAAAGCCAAAAGCATGCAAAAAATCCATGCCGTCGAGGCGGTCGTGTCCGCCTGCGAGGAGCTCGTGGCATGAAGCACGCCATCCAGCACATCCACTTCGTCGGCATCGGCGGCGCGGGCATGAGCGGCATCGCCGAAGTGCTGCACAACCTGGGCTACGTCATCTCCGGCTCGGACCTGGCCGACGGCGCCGCGCTGCGCCGCCTGGCCAGCCTGGGCATTCGCACCTACGTCGGCCACGCGGCCGCCCATGTCGATGGCGCCGATGCCGTGGTGACGTCCACCGCGGTGGGCGCCGACAACCCCGAGGTGCTGATCGCGCGCGAACGGCGCATCCCCGTGGTGCCGCGCGCCACCATGCTGGCCGAGCTGATGCGCCTGAAGCAGGGCATCGCCATCGCCGGCACGCACGGCAAGACGACGACGACCAGCCTGGTCGCCAGCCTGCTGGCCGAGGCGGGGCTGGACCCGACCTTCGTCATCGGCGGCCGGCTGAACAGCGCCGGCGCCAACGCGCGCCTGGGCTCGGGCGAGTACATCGTGGTCGAGGCCGACGAATCCGACGCCTCCTTCCTCAACCTGCTGCCGGTGATGGCGGTCGTCACCAACATCGACGCCGACCACATGGAGACCTACGGCCACGACTTCGGCCGGCTCAAGCAGGCCTTCGTCGACTTCCTGCACCGCATGCCGTTCTACGGCACGGCCATCCTGTGTCTTGAAAGCCCGGCGGTGCGCGAGATCGCCGGCACGCTGGCCTGCCCGGTCACCAGCTACGGCTTTGCCGAAGATGCGCAAGTGCGCGCCGTCGACGTGCGCGCCGCGGACGGCCAGATGCACTTCACCGTGCAGCGCCGCAACGGCGTGACGCTGCCCGACCTGCCCATCGTGCTGAACCTGCCGGGCGAACACAACGTGCTGAACGCGCTGTCGGTCATCGCGGTGGCGGTCGAACTGAACATCCCCGACGCCGCGGTGCAGAAGGCGCTGGCCGAATTCAAGGGCGTGGGCCGGCGCTTCCAGCGCTATGGCGACGTGCCGGCCGCGGGCGGTGGCAGCTTCACCGTGATCGACGACTACGGCCACCACCCGGTCGAGATGGCGGCCACGCTGGCGGCGGCGCGCGGGGCGTTTCCGGGCCGGCGGCTGGTGCTGGTGTTCCAGCCGCACCGCTACACCCGCACGCGCGACTGCTTCGAGGATTTCGTCAAGGTCATCGGCAGCGCCGACCACGTGGTGCTGACCGAGGTCTACGCCGCGGGCGAGGAGCCGATCGTCGCCGCGGACGGCCGTTCGCTGGCGCGCGCGCTGCGCGTGGCCGGGCGCGTCGAGCCGGTATTCGTCGAGCACGTGGCCGATGTGCCGGCCCTGATTGCCGAGCAGGCGCGGGCGGGCGACGTGGTCATGTGCATGGGCGCGGGCTCGATTGGTGGTATTCCCGCGAAAATCGTTGAAACGCTACAAAAAACTGAGCATAATCCGGGCTGAACTAAAACGACCATGCAGCAACAAGACGTTCGATTCGGAAAAGTGGCCGTCCTGATGGGGGGGAAGTCGGGGGAGCGAGAGGTTTCGCTCATGTCCGGCCAGGGCGTACTGACGGCGCTGCGCGCGCGCGGCGTCGACGCCCACGCCTTCGATCCGGCCGCGCAACCGATGGACGAGCTCAAGCGCCAGGGCTTCGATCGCTGCTTCATCGCGCTGCACGGCCGCTATGGCGAAGACGGCACCGTGCAGGGCGCGCTTGAGTTGCTGGGCATCCCCTACACCGGCGCCGGCGTCATGGCGTGCAGCATGGCCATCGACAAGGTGATGACCAAGCGCGTGTGGCTGGCCGAAGGCCTGCCGACGCCGCGCTACGTGCTGCTGCACCGGGGTGACTTCACGCGCGAGCAGGTGCGCGCCATCCCCGACGACCTGGGCCTGCCGCTCATCGTCAAGCCCGTGCGCGAGGGCTCGTCCCTGGGCGTGACCAAGGTCACCGGCTATTCCGAGATGCAGCAGGCCGTGGACGCCGCCGCCGCCCTGGACGCCGACATCCTGTGCGAACAGTTCATCGCCGGCGACGAAGTGACCTGCCCGGTAATGGGCGAGGGCGCCGACGCGCGCGCGCTGCCGGTGATCCACATCGTGGCGCCCGAGGGCAACTACGACTTCCAGAACAAGTACTACACCGACGTCACCGAGTACCGCGTGCCGTGCGACCTGCCGGCGGGCGAAGAAGCGGCCATCCAGGCACTGGTGCTCAAGGCCTACCGCGTGCTGGGTTGCCGCGGCTGGGGCCGGCTCGACGTCATGATTGACGCCGCCACGCGCCAGCCCTATCTGCTGGAAATCAACACCTCGCCCGGCATGACCAGCCATTCGCTGGTGCCCATGGCCGCCAAGGCCGCCGGCACCGACTACGAAACGCTGTGCCTGCAGCTGCTGGCCGGCGCGTCGCTCGACTACCCACCAGCCCCGGAGGCGCGCGCATGAACCACGCGCTGCCGGTGCCGGTCGACGTCAGGCTGATGAACGCGACGACCTCGCTGCTCGTCGCCGGCCTGGCGTTGGCCTGCGTGGTGGCGGGGCTGTGGTGGGCGTTGCGCAATCCGGCTTTCGCCATCCGGCAGATCGTGGTGGCGGGCGATACCGCGCACAACAGCGCGGCCAGCCTGCGCGCCGTGGTGGCGCCGCGCCTGGCAGGCAACTTCTTCACGCTCGACCTGCCGGCCACGCAGGCGGCTTTCCAGTCGGCGCCGTGGGTGCGCAAGGCGGTGGTGCAGCGCGAATTTCCGGGCCAGTTGAACGTCCGGCTCGAGGAGCATGTGGCGGTGGCGCAATGGGGCGATGGCGATCATCTTGTCAACAGCTTCGGCGAAGTTTTTGACGCCGATGGCGGCGACGCCGCCGAGCGCGGTTTGCCCGACCTGTCTGGCCCCGAGGGCCAGTCGGCCCACGTGCTGCAAACCTATCAGCTGCTCAACCCGCTGCTGGCCCCGCTGGATCGACAACTGTCCGAACTGGCGCTGCAGGCGCGCGGCAACTGGCGCGCCGAACTGGACAACGGCGCCGTCATCGAACTGGGCCACGGCACGTCGCAGGAGCTGGCGGCGCGGCTAAGGCAATTCGTCGCCACGGTCAAGGAAGTGGCCGCGCGCCACCAGCGCGGCGTCGACGCCATCGAGGCCGCTGACCTGCGCCACGTCGGCGGTTATGCGTTGCGCCTGCGCGGGGTCAGCACGGTGCGGGCCGAGGCGCAGGGCGCCACCGCCACCGTTGATACAAAAAAGAGAGCAAGATAAAACCCCATGGCAAAAGAGTACAAGGATCTGATCGTCGGACTCGACATCGGCACCGCCAAGATCATGGTGGTGGTGGGCGAGGTGCTGGCCGGCGGCGACCTCAAGCTCGCCGGCTTGGGCGTGGCGCCCAGCAATGGGCTGAAGCGCGGCGTGGTGGTCAACATCGACGCCACGGTGGCCAGCATCCAGCAGGCGCTGAAAGAAGCCGAGCTGATGGCCGACTGCAAGATCGGCCGCGTCTACACCGGCATCACCGGCAGCCATATCCGCGGCATCAATTCCAGCGGCATGGTGGCGGTGAAGGACAAGGAAGTCACACCGGTCGACGTGGCGCGCGTGGTCGAAACCGCCAAGGCCATCAACATCTCCAGCGACCAGCGCCTGCTGCTGGTCGAGCCGCAGGAATTCGTCATCGACGGCCAGGACGTGCGCGAGCCGGTGGGCATGAGCGGCATGCGGCTCGAAGCCAAGGTGCACATCGTCACCGGCGCGCAAAGCGCGGCCGAAAACATCATCAAGTGCGTGCGTCGCTGCGGGCTGGATGTGGATCAGCTCATGCTGAACCCGCTGGCATCGGCGCATGCCGTGCTGACCGACGACGAGCGCGAGCTGGGCGTGGCCTGCGTCGACATTGGCGCCGGCACCACCGACGTGGCCATCTTCACCGGCGGCTCGATCCGGCACACCGCGGTGATCCCCATCGCGGGCGATTTGATCACCAGCGACATTGCCATGGCGCTGCGCACGCCCACCATGGACGCCGAGGACATCAAGGTCGCCAGCGGCTGCGCCAAGCAGCTGCTGGCCGACGCCGACACGCAGGTCGAAGTGCCTGGCCTCGGCGACCGCACGCCGCGCATGCTGAGCCGCCAGGCGCTGGCCGGCGTGGTCGAGCCGCGCGTCGAAGAAATCTTCTCTCTGGTGCAGCAGGTCATCCGCGACTCGGGCTTCGAAGAAGTGCTGTCGTCCGGCGTGGTGCTGACCGGCGGCAGCGCCGTCATGCCCGGCATGGTCGAGCTGGGCGAGGACATCTTCCTCAAGCCCGTGCGCCGCGGCGTGCCCAAGTATTCGCGCGCGCTGTCCGACATGGTGGCGCAGCCGCGTGCGGCCACCGTGATGGGCCTGATGGAAGAAGCGCGCGAGGCACGCCTGCGCGGCTTCAAGGTGGCGCAGAAGACCGGCGGCGTGAAGAGCGCGTTCGGACGGTTCAAGGATTTCATCGTGGGGAATTTTTGATGACCCCCCTGAGTCGCTTCGCGCCTTCCCCCCTGAAGGGGGGACAACGCCAGTGGCCAGGCCAAGCCCGTTCCACGGCGTTTCGCGGATGGCTTGCTCCGCAGCCTTTCGAAGGGCCTGCTTCGCGGCCGGAGGGGTTGATGAAAAATTTTTGGCGAAGCACGGGGCCACCGGCCTGGGCCCGTTCGGTAGGTGCATCAGGGCATCAGGTCGGCAAACCACACGGCAATTTCAATTTCTTTCCATTCACGGCAACTGCAGGCAGACAAGGAGTGACACCATGAGCATCGAGATGATTGAGACGGACGGATTCCACGCGGGCACCCAGATCAAGGTGATCGGCGTGGGCGGCGGCGGCAGCAATGCGGTTGACCACATGATCTCGCGCCAGGTCAACGGTGTCGAATTCGTGTGCGCCAACACCGATGCGCAGGCGCTCAGCCGCACGCTGGCCAGCACCAGCATCCAGCTGGGCAACAGCGGCCTGGGCGCCGGCAGCAAGCCCGACAAGGGCCGCGAGGCCGCCGAGGCCGCGTCCGACGACATCCGCCAGGCGATCCGTGGCGCGCACATGCTGTTCATCACCGCCGGCATGGGCGGCGGCACCGGCACCGGCGCGGCGCCCGTCATCGCGCGCATCGCCAAGGACATGGGCATCCTCACCGTCGCCGTGGTCACCAAGCCGTTCGACTGGGAAGGCGGCCGCCGCATGACCAACGCCGAAGCCGGCCTGGCCGAGCTCGAAGCCAACGTCGATTCGCTGGTGGTGGTGCTGAACGAGAAACTGCTCGAAGTGCTGGGCGATGACATCACCCAGGAAGAAGCCTTTGCCCAAGCCAACGACGTGCTGAAGAACGCCGTCGGCGGCATCGCCGAAATCATCAACAACTACGGCAACGTCAACGTCGACTTCGAGGACGTGCGCACCGTGATGGGCGAGCCGGGCAAGGCCATGATGGGCACGGCCACCGCCAGCGGCCCCGACCGCGCCCGCATTGCCGCCGAGCAGGCCGTGGCCTGCCCGCTGCTGGAAGGCATCGACCTGTCGGGCGCCAAGGGCGTGCTGGTGCTGGTCACCGCGTCCAAGGGCACGCTCAAGCTGAACGAGTCGAAGGAAGCGATGAACACCATCCGCGCCTACGCCTCGCCGGACGCGCACGTCATCTACGGCGCGGCCTACGACGATTCGCTGGGCGACGAGATCCGCGTCACCGTGCTGGCCACGGGCCTGTCGCGCCAGGGCGCGCGCCGCCAGCCCATCACGGTGGTGCAGGGCGGCCTGCGCACCGGCACCGACAACGTGCCCTTCCACGTGCCGACGATGAACCCCGCTGTGGGCGGCGCTGGCGCCACCAGCTACGACCAGACCATCGTGCCGCGCGTGTGGACCAGCCCGCGCGCCGACCGCACGCACGCGGCCGCGCGGGTGGACGCGCTGGCGTCGGGCGGCATGGACGACTTCGAGATTCCGGCGTTCCTGCGCAAGCAGGCGGATTGATCGGCCCACCCCCCGAGGCGCTGCGCACCTCCCCATCAAGGGGGCGCGCCCAGCGGGCGGCAAAGCCTTCCGCGGCATCATGGCTCGCCCCCAGGCTCCACACGCTTCGCGTTGTTTCGCCACCCCCCGTCCGGGGGGCGCGTCCAGCGGGCGGGCCAAGCCCTTCCGCAGGAGCCCTCGCGATGGCGTTGCGCGATTTGATGCGTTGCGCTACTAGATCGATAGCTGCTCGCGTTGTATCTACGGGCGCTCTGTCGGTATTTGGTCGCAGAGCAGGTTGTCGTGAGGCGATCTAAAATATGGGCATGCTTGCGCAACGCACCCTGAAGTCCCTCACTCGCGCCGTGGGCGTGGGCCTGCACAGCGGCGACCGGGTCGAGTTGACGCTGCGGCCCGCGCCGCCCGACACCGGGATCGTGTTCAGGCGCGTCGATTTGCCCGAGCCGGTCGACATTCCGGTCAGCGCGCTGGCGGTGACCGACACGCGCCTCGCGTCGACGCTGTCGTCCGGCGGCGCCCGCGTGCGCACGGTGGAACACCTGATGTCGGCCTGCTCTGGCCTGGGTCTGGACAACCTCTACATCGACATCACGGCCGAGGAAGTACCCATCCTCGACGGCTCGGCCTCGTCCTTTGTCTACCTGCTGCAAAGCGCCGGCATTGAATTGCAGAAGGCGCCGCGCCGGTTTCTGCGCGTGACCCAGCCGGTCGAAGTGCGCGAAGGCGAGGGCGACCAGCTCAAGTGGGCGCGGCTCGACCCGCACCACGGTTTCACGCTCAGCTTCGAGATCGACTTTCAACACCCGGTGGTCGACGCCACGGTGCAGCGCGTCGAGTTCGACATGGGATCGGGCCGCTACAGCCGCGACATCGCGCGCGCCCGCACCTTCGCCTTCAGCAAGGACCTGGACATGATGCGCGCCAATGGCCTGGCGCTGGGCGGCGGACTGGACAACGCCATCGTCATGGACGATACCCGCGTGCTCAATGCCGACGGCCTGCGCTACGCCGAGGAATTTGCCAAGCACAAGATGCTCGACGCCATTGGCGACCTGTACTGCGTCGGCCGCCCCTTGCTGGCCGCCTACAGCGCTTTTCGCTCGGGCCACGCGCTCAACAACAAGCTGCTGCGCGCGCTGCTGGCGCAGGACGACGCGTACGACATCGTCAGCTTCGAGGACGAGCGCAAGGCACCCGCCGGCTTCGCGCAACTGTCGCGCGCCTGGTAGCCGGCGCGCCGTGGCGGGCGTGCAATTGCTTCAAAAAGTGTAGCTGCCGGCGCGCTTCTGGCAAGCGCTGGCGGCATGTTTGATTCGCAACCCTTCACGCCCGCCGGGCCACGCACCCGGACGCATTGCGCGCCTCAGCGGCGCCGGTACATGCTGGCCGTGGTTCGCCCCGCGCCCGCGGCCTGCAGCAGCGCCACCGTGCGTCCGGCGTGCGCGTGCGTGATGGCCAGGCCCAACGCGTCGGCGGCGTCGGGCCGGGGTGCGGCGGGCAGCGATAGCAGGCGCTGCACCATGGCCTGCACCTGCGACTTGGCCGCCTTGCCGTGGCCGGCAACGGCCTGCTTCATCTGCAGCGCGGTGTATTCGGCTACCGCCAGTTCGGACGACACCAGCGCCGTCAGGCAGGCGCCGCGCGCCTGGCCCAGCAGCAGCGTGGCCTGCGGGTTCACGTTGACGAACACGATTTCGACCACCGCCACGTCAGGCTGGTAGCGGCGGCTGACTTCGCGCACGCCGTCAAAAATCAGCTTGAGCCGCGCCGGCAGATCGCCCAGCGCCGCGCTGGCGGTCTCGATCACGCCGCTGGCCACGTAACGCAACTGCGGCCCGTCGGCATCGAGCACGCCGAACCCCGTGGTGCGCAGGCCAGGATCGATGCCGAGGATTCTCATGTGCTCTATTTTATGTAGCTGCTTGCGCTTTGTGGGCCTGCGCCAACGACCGTTTGATCAAGAATCCAGCCTGTCCTGAACGCATCTGAACGCAACGGGCGCGAAGGATTCGCAAAAGACGCTGAAGATCTGCAAATGTATTTCTGCGACTGCTGCGCGATCTGTGCGTCCTTTGCGTTCAAAAAGAACGGCGGTGCGTCGCCTCGCGCGGCCCTCTTTGTCAGGGCAACTCAGCGCTGCGCATGCGCGCCACGATGGTGCTGGTGCGGCTGTTGAGGTAGGCCGAGCGCGGCTGCTTTTCGAAGTAGCGCGGGCGCGGCAGCATGACGGCCAGGCGGGCCGCTTCCCACGCGGTGAGTTGGCCGGCGCTCTTTCTGAAGTAGTGCTGCGCGGCGGCTTCGGCGCCGAACACGCCTTCGCCCCACTCGACGTGGTTGAGGTAGATCTCCAGGATGCGGCGCTTGGACAGCAGGTGCTCCAGCGCGTAGGCCAGCACCAGTTCCTGCCCCTTGCGCGGCAGCGTGCGTTCGCCCGACAGCAGCAGGTTCTTGGCCAGTTGCTGCGTGATGGTGGAGCCACCGCGGATGCGCACCGGCCGCGCGGGCCGGTTCTGCGCCGCGCGCTGGGCGGCGGCTTCTTCGGCCTTGGCGTTGCGCTGCCAGGCCTGGTCGATGGCTTCCCAGTCCACGCCTTCGTGGTTGACGAAATCGTCGTCTTCCGCCGCGATGACGGCGCGTTTCAGGTGGTCGGAAATCTGGTCGTAGTCGCGCCATTCCTGCCGCCAGTGCAGCTCGCCCGCGGTTGCCAGCCGCCATGCTTCGGAGCGCTGCACCGTGGTCGAGCGCGGGTCGAGCCACGCCATCAGCGCCACGCGGCCGATGAAGAACAGCTGCAGCAGCAGCGTGCCCAGCAGCGCCAGCAGTAGCCAGCGGCCCAGGTTACGCATGGCGTCGCCCCGGGGTGACGGGCTGGCCCGCAAGGGCGAGCGTCACTTGATCTCCCGCACGGTGGTGGTGGTGAGCGGGTCGGCCTGCAGCGTGGTTTCCAGCGTCTGCTCGTGCGTGAACTTGAAGCGCGCGGTGACGTCGAACTGGTCGGTGTCCTTGCGCATGGCCGGGGTGAACGGCCCGAAGGGCGCGGCGCGGCTGGCGATGAGTTCGGCCAGCTTGTCCAGGTTGCGGTTGCCCGAACCTTGCACCACCCGCGCGTCCAGGATGCGGCCGTCGTGGTTGATGAGCAGAGCCATCAGCAGCTCGCCATACAGCCTGCGCCCGGCCACTTGGGGGAAGTGGGCCGTGCCCTCGGCCTCGATGCGGCGGCGCATTTCGTCGTAGTACACGGCGTAGGTGGCGCCCAGCGTGGCGGGGCTGAGAAAGCGCTTGCGCGGGCGCGAGTTTTCTTCTTCGACGCGCTTTTCGATGGCGGCCAGCAGGCGCGCCAGTTGCTGGCGGCGTTCTTCCTGCGCCTGCGCCTCGGGGTCTTGCGCCACGCGCTGCGGATCGACCTGCGGCAGCGACGCCAGTTGCTGGCGCACCTGGGCCAGCAGCTGTTCCTGCTGCTCCAGCATGCTGTCGATGCGGCGCTGGTTCTCGTTGACGGGGGAGTCGCCCTGGCTGTCGCGCACGCTGGGTGGCAGCGGCGTGCTGACGATGCGCTTGTCGGCCGCGTCGCCCCCGCCCGCCAAGGTGGACTGCGCAATCGCCTGCGCCTTGTCGGGCTTGGCGTCGGATTCGGCGTTGACCAGGATGACGTCGAGCGTGGTCTGCTCGAACACGCGGCGAAAGCCTTCCGGGTCGACAAAGCGCACCGTGATCAGCACCGCGTGCAGCAGCACCGAAAGCCCCAGCGCCCACTGCAGCGTGGTCAGCGTGCGGAGCGACGGTAGGCGCAGGGCGTGCGGCATCACGGGGACGGATTATCGGCGCTGTCGCCCCCGGTTTCGCTCACGTCCACGGCGATGGCGATGGGCCCGGCGGCGGCCTCGTCGTCGTCGTCTTCGGCCGTGTCGGCGGTGGTCGCGCCGGGCGCGTCGGCGTCCAGCACGTCGATCACGGTGCCGCCCACGTCCAGGGCGATGTCGTCGATGTCGCCCAGCTTCACGCGCACCCGGGTGCCGCGCGGCAGGCCCTGCGCGCCCATCACGGTGAAGACCAGCGGCAGCTCGTCGGCGCGCGCCAGCCAGGCGCCGCCGGCCTGTTCCTTGATCAGGCTGGCCGTCAGTTCGCGGACGGCGTGCTGGCGCAGGTATTGCAGCGTCCAGAAGCGTTCCATGCTGCCCTGGTGCGCGTTGTAGGCGCTGTAGGCGGCGTCGAAGGCGCTGATGACGGCGAACAGCTGCGCGTCCTTGGGCTTGAACGGCGCCGCCAGCGCGGCGGTGCGGCCATGGCGCGCGGCGGCGATCAGCTGCCACTGGTTCACCAGGTCGACGTAGCGGCGCAGCGGCGACGTGCTCCAGGCGTAGCTCGGCACGCCAATGCCGGCGTGCGGCAGCGCCTTGGCGCCCATGCGCACCTTCACGCCCGGCAGCAGGCTGGCCTGGCTGCGGTAAATGGCGGGCACGCCCAGCCCCTTGAGCCATTCGCCCCAGGTGCTGTTGGCCAGAATCATCAGCTCCGACACGATCAGGTCCAGCGGCGCGCCGCGCGCCCGGGTGGTGATGGCCACTTGCTCGGCGCCGGTGGGCACGCCGCCGTCATGGCCGACCAGCTTGAAGTTGTAGTCGGGCCGGTTGAAGGTCTCGGGCTTGCCGCGTACCTGCTCGCGCCGCGCCTTCAGGTGCTTGGCCAATCGATATAAAAATGATAGCTGATCGCGCTTGATGGGCAAGCGCTGGGCCGCGTTTTCATCATCGCTGGTGCCGCCGTCGAGCCACGCCGTGGTGATGACGTGGTCGAGCTGGTCGTGCCGCAGGTTGGCGGCGATGGGCACGCGTTCCAGGCGCGTCTCGGTGGCGCGGATGTCCAGCGAGGCCTCGTCCAGCGTCACGTACAGCGACACCGCCGGCACCGGCCGGCCTTCGCCCAGCGTGTAGGCGTCCACCACCTCGCCCGGCAGCATGGTGATCTTGTAGCCCGGCATGTACACGGTGGACAGGCGCGCGCGCGCCACCTCGTCCAGCGCGTCGCCCGGCTGCACCGCCAGCCCCGGCGCCGCGATGTGGATGCCCAGTGTGACGGTGCCGCTGCCCAGCCCCTGCAGCGACAGCGCGTCGTCGATTTCGGTGGTGGACGAGTCGTCGATCGAGAACGCCTGCACGTCGGCCAGCGGCAGCTCGTCGGTGATGGCCGGCGCCGCCAGCGGCGCAAAGCCCGTGCCCTTGGGGAAGTTCTCGAACAAAAAGCGCTGCCAGTGAAACTGGTAGGCCGATTCAATGGCGCCGGCGCGCTGCAGCAGCGCCAGCGGCGCCGTCTGCGTGGCGCGGCTGGCTTCGACCACGGCCTTGTATTCGGGCGCATTCTTGTCGGGCCGGAAGAGGATGCGGTAGAGCTGGTCGCGGATCGGCTGCGGCGTGGTGCCCGCGGCCAGTTCGGCCGCCCAGGCGTCGATCTGCGCGGCGATCTGCTTTTTTTTCTCGATGGCGGCCAGCGCCTGCGCCACGATGTCGGCCGGCGCCTTGCGAAAGCGCCCCTTGCCGGCGCGGCGGAAGTAATGCGGCGCGTCGTACAGCGCCAGCAGCATGGCGGCCTGGTGGGCCACGTCGGGCGCGCCGCCAAAGTAGTCGGCCGCCAGTTCGGCAAAGCCAAACTCGGCCTCGGGCGCGAATTCCCAGGCCAGCGGCAGCTCAATCTCGGCGGTCAGCGCCTGCGCCTGGGCCAGCAGCTCGGCCGGCGCGGGTTTATCAAAGCGCAGCAGCTGGTTGGCCGCCTTCACCTTGACGCGCTTGCCGGAATCCAGCTCGACCTGCGCCGAGGCCTCGGCTTCGGAAAGAATGCGGCCGGCCAAAAACTTGCCGGCTTCGTCGAATAGAACATGCATAGAGGGGGGCGATTGTCCCATTCCCGGGCCGACCACGGTGGCAGGTGCGCCACCCCGCAGGCGATGGGCCGGTCATTCCGTGGCCAGATTCAGAAAGTCCAGCACGTCGCCCAGGTGCGCGTCGAAATCGCTCAGCGCGTGGTCGCCGCCTTCCAGCAGGCGGATGGTCGCGCCTGGGTAGCGGGCCGTCATCTCGCGCCAGTCCAGCAGCTCGTCACCCTTGGCGATGACGGCGAAATAGCGCTCGGGCCGCGTGATCGGGCCGGTCTGCAGCGCGCGCAGCTCGTCCACGTAGCCGGGGCGGAAGAAAAAGCGCTCCTCGGGCGCGTGCCAGGCGGTCTGCTCGCCGACGTGCGCCGCCAGGTCGCGCGCCGGGTCGACGGCGGGGTTCAGCACCACCGCGCGGCAGCCGCGGCGCTCGGCCACGCAGGTGGCATAAAAGCCGCCCAGCGACGAGCCCACCACGGCCATGCGCGCGGCCGGCCAGTCGGCGGTGCCGCGGTCGATGAGCGCCATGGCGTCGCGCGGCGACGGCGGCAGTTGGGGGCACCACCAGATGACGCCGGGGAAATCGGCCGCCACGCGCGCGGCCACGATGCGCGCCTTGGCCGACTGCGGAGACGAGCGAAAGCCGTGCAGGTAGAGCAGGTGAGTGACGGACATGGGCCGATGGTAGTGGCTGTGGTAGAACCGGCACAGCCCGTGAGGCCGTGGTGCCCGCGCCGCGCCCCAGATCGCGTTGGCGCACCCTGTCATCCGCCTTTCACGCCTCAGCCCGAAGCTGGCGCCACCGCAAGCCGGCGCCTGCCGCATTTGTCATCCCCCCCCATGAGCATCCGCAACCTCGATTCCCTGTTCGATCCCGCTTCCGTCGCCGTCATCGGCGCGTCAGAACGGCCCTTTTCCGTCGGCGGCACGCTGTGGCGCAACATGCGCAGCAGCGGCTTTGCCGGCCGCATCTTCCCCATCAACCCCAAGCACAAGGAGCTGTCGGGCCAGCGCTGCTACGCCCGCGTGTCCGACCTGCCCGAGGCGCCCGAGCTGGCCGTGATTTGCACGCCGCCGGGCACTGTGGTCGACCTCATCAAGCAGTTGGCCCAGCGCGGCACCCAGGCCGCCGTGGTCATCAGCGCGGGGCTGACGGCTTCGCAAAAGCAGGCCATGCTGGATGCCGCCAAACCCACGCTGCTGCGCATCCTGGGGCCCAACTGCGTCGGCCTGCTGGCGCCGCATGCCCGGCTGAACGCCAGCTTCGCGCACATCCTGGCACGGCCGGGTGACCTGGCTTTTGTCTCGCAATCGGGCGCGCTGGTCACCGCCATGCTCGACTGGGCCGAGGCGCGCAACGTTGGCTTTTCGCATTTCGTGTCGCTGGGCGAACACGCCGACGTGGACTTCGGCGACATGCTGGACTTTCTGGCCAGCGACGCGCAAACGCGCGCCATCCTGCTGTACATCGAATCGATCGACCAGGCGCGCAAGTTCATGTCGGCCGCGCGCGCGGCGGCGCGCAACAAGCCGGTGATCGTCATCAAGGCCGGCCGCAGCGCGCAGGGGCAAAAGGCCGCCGCCTCGCACACCGGCGCGCTGGCCGGCGCCGACAACGTGGTCGATGCCGCCATCGCCCGCGCCGGCATGCTGCGGGTGAACAGCCTGGAAGAGCTGTTCCTGGCGGCGGAGATCCTCACGCGCTTCAAGGCCCCCATTGGCGACCGCATGACGGTGCTGACCAATGGCGGCGGCGTGGGCGTGCTGGCGGCCGACGCCGCCGCCGCGAACGGCGTGCCGCTGGCCGAACTGGGCGCGCCGCTGCTGCGCGAGCTGGACCAGGTGCTGCCCGCCAACTGGTCGCACGGCAACCCGGTGGACATCATTGGCGACGCGCCCGCGCAGCGCTACGTCGATGCGCTGACGGCGCTGACCAAGCACCCCGATGACACCGGCACCCTGCTGTTCATCCAGGCGCCAACGGCCATCGTGCCCTCGACCGACATCGCGCGCGCGCTGATCCCCGTCATCCGGCCCGAAGGCAAGACGCCGCTGCCGCTGGTCAGCAGCTGGGTCGGCGGCCCGGCGGTGGCCGAGGCGCGCGCGCTGTTCACCGAAGCCGGCATCGCCTGCTACGACCTGCCCGAGCAGGCCGTGGCCGCCATCGGCATGCTGCAAGCCTATGGCCGCAACCAGGCCGAGCTGGCCGAGGCACCGCCCGCCAGCCTGCTGCACAACGGCAGCACGCCTGACGTGGCGCGCGTGCGCGAGATCGTGCAGCAGGTGCTGGCCAGCGGCCGCGACATGCTGACCGAGCCCGAGGCGAAGGCGGTGTGCGAGGCCTACCACATCCCCGTGGTGGCCACACGCACCGTGCCGGCCAACGCCGTGGCGGCGGGCGACGAGGCGGCGCGCATCGGCTTTCCGGTGGTGCTGAAAATCTTGTCTGAAGACATCTCGCACAAGTCCGACGTCGGCGGCGTCGCGCTCAACCTCAACGACGAAGGCGACGTGCGCGCCGCCGCGCAGGCCATGCTGGTGCGCGTGGGCAAGAGCTTCCCCAACGCCCGCGTCGAGGGCTTCACCGTGCAGAAAATGGTGAAGATGCCGCAGGCGCAGGAGCTGATCATCGGCGCCAGCATCGACCCCACCTTTGGCCCCGTGATCCTGTTCGGCCAGGGCGGCACCGCAGTGGAGGTGATGAAAGACAGCGCCATGGCGCTGCCGCCGCTCAACGCCCCGCTGGCGCGCGCGCTGATCGAGCGCACGCGCGTGGCCAAGCTGCTGCACGGCTACCGCGACGTGCCGCCGGCCGATATCGACACCGTCATCGCCACGCTGATGGCGGTCTCGCAGCTGCTGGCCGACGTGCCCGAGGTGGCCGAGCTGGACATCAACCCGCTCATCGTCAACCACCAGGGCGCCATCGCGCTCGACGCGCGCGTGCGCGTGAGCAGCAAACAGCCCGCCGGCGCGGCGCACTTCGCCATCGCGCCCTACCCCGCCGAGTTGAGCGAAACCATCGACTGGCGCGGCGAGCAGCTGACGATTCGCCCGATCCGCCCCGAGGACGAAGAGCGCCACCGCGCCTTCCTCGAAAGCCTGGACCCGGAAGACATCCGCATGCGCCTGTTCTACAGCCGCCGCACCATGGAACGCAGCGAACTGGCGCGCCTGGTGCAGGTGGACTACACGCGCGAAATGGCTTTTGTCGCCACCGTGCCCGACGGCCAAGGCGGCGAAAAAACCGTGGGCGTGGCGCGCGCGCTGGCCGACCCCGACAACGTGGGCGCCGAGTTCGGCATCATCGTGCGGCCCGAGCTGAAGGGCAGCGGCCTGGGCCGCATCCTGATGGACAAGCTGATCCGCACCCAGCGCGCCGCCGGTACGCGGCAGTTGACGGCCACGTTGCTGACCGAAAACACCCGCATGCGCAAGCTGGGCCAGGCGCTGGGCATGCGCGAGCAGCCCGCGCCGGGCGATACCAGCACGCTGGCGCTGGTGCTGGACTTGCAGCCCGGCGCGTGACGCGAACCCGCTGCCGCAAGTCATACTGACTTCACCGCAGAGGCGCAGAGAGTGCGGAGGTTCGCAGAGAAATTCCTTGTTTTTCTCTGCGCAACTCTGCGCCTCTGCGCCTCTGCGCCTCTGCGGTGAATGCCTTCTGCGAACCCGAACCGCAGCGCTATTCAAGCGCTCTTAACCTCTGGCGCTTGTCTAGCGTGCGCGATACGCTATCATTTTTGAATGAACCAGATTGACCGCACCCGCCGCGTGCACCTTGCCCTGCTGGCCGCCGCCGGCCTGCTGGGCTTGCCAGCGCAAGCGCAGGACACGCCGCCCGCCATCGACCCGGCGCAGTTCAGCGCCTGCCTGAACGAGCTGAAAGGCAGCCAGGCCTTCCGCGCCATCACGCCGGGCACCTTTGCGCAGCACACCGCCAATCTGGCGGCCGACCCGACCGTGCTGGTGCTGCTGAACCGCCAGCCTGAATTCACCATGCCCGTGTGGGATTACCTGGCCGTGCTGGTCGACGACGAGCGCGTGGCCGATGGCCGCGCGGCGTACGCCAGATGGCAGAGTACGCTGCAAAAAATAGAGCAGCAGACAGGCGTCGCGCCGCAGGTGGTGGTCGGCGTGTGGGGCGTTGAAAGCAACTTCGGCCAGAACCTGGGTGGCCGTCCGCTGGTGCAATCGCTGGCCACGCTCTCGTGCTTCGGGCGGCGGCAGGCGTACTTTCGCGGCGAGTTCGCCAGTGCGCTGCGCATTCTGCAAGAAGGCCACATCGCGCCCGACAAGCTCAGCGGCTCGTGGGCCGGCGCCTTTGGGCAGACGCAGTTCATGCCCAGCACCTTTTTCCGCAGCGCGGTCGATTTCGACGGCGATGGGCGGCGCGACATCGTCGACAGCGTGCCCGACGCGCTGGCCTCCACCGCCAAGTTTTTGCAGAACGCCGGCTATCGGCGCGGCGAGCCGTGGGGCTTCGAAGTGCGCCTGCCGGCCGGCTACGACAGCAGCGGCGCCAGCCGCAAGACCAAGCGTCCCATTACCGCCTGGCGCGCCGACGGACTGACGCTGGCCGATGGCGCGCCGCTGCCCGACAGCCTGCCCAGCGCCGGCCTGATGGTGCCCGCGCGCGGCGGCCCGGCCTTTCTGGTCGGCCGCAATTTCGACACGCTGTACAGCTACAACGCCAGCGAAAACTACGCGCTGGCGATTGCCCAGTTGTCGAACCTGGTGGCGGCGCCGGCCGCAACGCCCATGGCCTTCGCGCAGCCCTGGCCCACCGACGACCCGGGCCTGTCGCGCGCCCAAAACCGCGAACTGCAAACCCTGCTGCTGGCGCGCGGCCACGACATCGGCAGCGCCGACGGCATGATCGGCGCCAAGACGCGCGAAGCCATCAAGGCCGAGCAGCAGCGCCTGGGGCACAGGGCCGACGGGCGCGCCGGCCAGAAGCTGCTGGCGGCGCTGCGGCGCGGCTGAATCGCGCGTCGCCGCACGCGCGCACCGGTCACCCACGCCGAAGCCGTTGCGGCGGCCATGCAAGCGATGGGTGGACAAGCCAGCCACGCAGGCCAGGCGATGGATAGGCGCCTTGCGCGGCCAAGTCTGGGCCAGGCAGGCGGTGTGCATCGCAGTGCAGCGGCTACCATTGCCCATTCGCCACCGCGCTGCTGCGCAAACACCCCGTGCCCGCCTACACCTTCGAAGCCCTGCAAGCCGACGGCAAGTCCCGCAAGGGCGTGATCGAGGCCGACACCGTGAAGGCCGCGCGCGCATTGCTGCGCGGGCAGTCGCTGGTGCCGCTGGCGGTGGAGCCGGTGGCGGGCGGCTCGGTGCTGTCGCGGCCGCTGGGCGGCGGGCGGGCGCTCAACAGCACGCAACTGGCGATCTGGACGCGGCAGCTGGCGGGGCTGGTCGGCTCGGGACTGCCGCTGGAGCGGTCTTTGACGGCGCTGGCCGAGGAGTCGGAAGACGAGCGCCAGCGCAACCTGATCGCCGGGCTGCGCGCCGAAGTCAACGCCGGCTCGCCGCTGGCCAAGGCGATGGCGCAGCACCCGCGCGAGTTCTCGCCGGTCTACACCGCCGTCATCGCCGCCGGCGAACAGGGCGGCCACCTGGGCCAGGTGCTGGACAGCCTGGCCGACGACCTGGAAGAGCGCCAGGCGCTGAAGGCCAAGCTGGTCGGCGCGGCGCTGTACCCGGCCATCGTCACGCTGGCGGCCATCGTCATCGTGATTGCACTGATGACCTACGTGGTGCCACAGGTGGCCAACGTGTTTGCCAGCAGCAAGCGCAGCCTGCCGTGGCTGACGGTGGCCGTGATGGCGTTCAGTGACTTCCTGCGCGGCTGGGGCCTTTGGCTGCTGGGCGCGCTGCTGGCGGGGGGCGTGGCGCTGCGCCTGGCATTGCGCCAACCCGGCTTTCGCCAGCGCTTTGACGCCGCCTGGCTGCGCCTGCCGCTGGTGGGCCGTCTGGCGCGCGGCTACAACGCGGCGCGCTTTGGCGCCACGCTGGCCATGCTGGCGGGCGCCGGGGTGCCGATTCTGCGCGCGCTGCAGGCCGCGGCCGAAACGCTGAACAACGCCGCCATGCGCGCCGACGCCGAGGACGCGCTGGTCATGGTGCGCGAAGGCGCGCCGCTGGCCAGCGCGCTGGCGCAGAAGAAGCGCTTTCCGGGCCTGCTGGCCATGTTTGCGCGCCTGGGCGAACAGACCGGCCAGTTGCCGCTGATGCTGTCGCGCGCGTCGCGCCAGCTCAGCACCGAAGTGCAGCGCCGTGCCACGCGCCTGGCCACCATCCTGGAGCCGGCGCTGATTTTGGCCATGGGCGTGATCGTGATGCTGATCGTGCTGGCGGTGATGCTGCCGATCATGCAGCTCAACCAGTGGGTCAAGTGATGGCCGCCACCCTGCAGGACCAGCTCGTCGTCGCGATCTCCTCGCGCGCGCTGTTCGACTTCGAGGAAGAAAACCGCCTGTTCGAGGACGGCGACCCGGCCGCGTACATGCGACTGCAGCTTGAGCGCATCGAAAAGCCCGCGCCGCCTGGCGTGGCACTGTCGCTGGTGCGCAAGCTGCTGGCGTTCAACACCGCCAGCGACAAGCGGGTCGAAGTGGTCATGCTCTCGCGCAACGACCCGGTCAGCGGCATGCGCGTGTTCCGCTCGGCGCGCGCGCATGGGCTGACGCAGATCCAGCGCGGCGTGTTCACGCAGGGGCGCGACCCGTTCCATTACCTGCGGCCGCTGGGGGCGCACCTGTTTCTGTCGGCCAACGGTGCCGACGTGGCGCAGGCGCTGGCGCTGGGCCACCCGGCCGCGCAAGTGGCCACGCAGGCCGTGCGCGCCAGCGACGCCCACCCCGACGAAGTGCGCATCGCCTTCGACGGCGACGCGGTGCTGTTTTCCGACGAAGCCGAGCGCGTGTACCAAAGCGGCGGGCTGGACGCCTTCCAGTCGCACGAAACCGAAAAAGCGGCGCTGCCACTGCCGCCAGGGCCTTTTCACCCCTTTCTGACGGCGCTGCACCGGCTGCAGCAGGCGGGCGGCAGCGCCATGCGCATCCGCACCGCGCTGGTTACCGCGCGCAGCGCACCGGCCAACGAGCGGCCCATTCGCACCCTGATGCACTGGGGCGTGACGGTGGACGAAGCGCTGTTTCTGGGTGGCCTGCCCAAGGGCGAATTCCTGCGCGAATTTCAGCCCGACTTCTTCTTCGACGACCAGACCGGCCACATCGAATCGGCCGCCGCGCACGTGCCCGCGGGCCATGTGGCGGCGGGCGTGACGAATGTCACGTTTCGTGCCGAATCGGGTCGGGAACTTGGCGCCACTACCGCAACCTAACACCCCATGCCGTCCCCATTGATCGCTGACCGTTCTTTCCGCCTGCTGGCGCTGCCGCTGGCCGCCGCCCTGGTGGCCGCGCCCGCGCTGGCCCAGCGCGTCACCGCGTCGCCCGACGCCGGCAAGGGCGAGCAAGAGGCCGTGCGCTGGTTCAACCAACTCGACCGCAACGGCGACGGCAAGCTGGAACGCGAAGAGGTTGAATGGGTGTTCAAGCTCAGCCCCAAGGTCGAGCGCGAGTTCAACGCCGCCGACGTCAACCACGACAACGTGGTGACCGCCCCCGAAATCCGCGCGCTGGCCGCCAAGCGCCGGGCCGAGCGCGAAGCCCGCCGCGCCGCCGAAAAAGCCGCGCAGGCCGGCTCCGACTCCGACATCAGCCGGCACTGACCGCGCATCTGACCGCCCGCGCCGATGGCGCTGGGCGTCAAGGCCGCGTAAAGCCGCGCGCGTTCAGTCAGCCCCAACGCGGCGGCCGGCGTTGATCGGGTGGACATGTTTCCGTGCCACCGGACGGCCCCCCATGCCGGCATTTGCCCCCAACCCTCGCCTGACGCCCGCCGCCCGCGCGCTGCCTTGGCACCACCGTGTGGCCTGCGCCGCGCTGCTGGCCGGCTGGGCGACCTGCGCCGCCGCCCAGCCAACGCCGCCGGCACCGCCCGACATGCCGTCGGTCCTGTCGGCCGCCGACGATGCCGCTGGCTGGCGTGCCCTGTCGCGCCTGGGCTATGGCCCCACGCCGCAGCGCATTGCCGAGGTGCGCCAGGCGGGTGGCGCGCGCGCCTGGGCGCTGGCGCAAGTCGACGCGGCCTGGTCGGCCAGCGCGCAGCCGCCGCGCGCGGCGCCCGAGTTGGCCGCATTCGATCAGCCCTTGCCCGAAATCTTTGCCCGCTTTCGTGCCGAGCGCGAGGCCCGGCGCGAGCGCCGCGACGCCGACAACCCGCCCGCCGGCACTGCCCCCATGCCCCCAGCGGCCGCCAGCGCCGACCCAGACCCGCGCCTTAGCTACAGCAAAGATAGCATCCAGGCCGCCGCCGCGTGGCGCCTGTCGGCCTGCAGCCGGCCCGCCGTCGAGCAGCCCCTGCTGGCGCGCCTGACCGAGTTCTGGTTCAACCACCTCAACGTCAGCGCTGACAAGGGCAGCGTGCGGCCGTTTGCCGGCCACTACCTGCTGCACGCCATCCGCCCGCACGCGCTGGGCCGGTTCGAGGATTTGCTGCTGGCCAGCGCGCGCCACCCCGCCATGCTGTACTACCTGGATCAGGCCCAAAGCGTGGCGGACGGCACGCAGCAAGGCGGCCAGGCGCGCGGCCTGAACGAAAACTACGCGCGCGAGCTGATGGAACTGCACACCCTGGGCGTGCAAGGCGGCTACACGCAGGCCGACGTGCGCGCGCTGGCGCGTGTGCTGACCGGCTGGACCGTGGCGCCCGCGCAGCCCGGCGGCTTTCGCTTTGCGCCGCGCCTGCACGACGCCGGCGCCAAGACACTGCTGGGGCAGCCCTTCGGCCCCACCGACCCGCGCGACGCCCGTGCCGGCGAAGCCGAGGGCCTGGCCGCGCTGCACCGCCTGGCCACGCACCCGGCCACCGCGCGCCGCGTGGCGCTGCGCCTGGCGCAGTGGTTCGTGGCCGACGCGCCGCCGCCCGCGCTGGTCGATGAACTGGCGCGCACTTTCACCGCGACGCAAGGCGAGCTGCGCGCGGTGATGCGCACGCTGCTGCGGTCGCCCGAATTCTGGAACCCCGCGCACACCTTGTTCAAGACGCCGCTGGACTTTGCCTGCGCGGCGCTGCTGGCCACCGGCGGTGACGCGGCGCAGCCGCCGGACGAGCCGTCACTGCGCCAGGCCGCCGGGTTTCTGGCTGCCGCCGGGCAGCCACTGTTGCGTTGGCCCACGCCCGACGGCTACAAGACCGACAGCGCCACCTGGCTGGCGCCCGACGCGCTCACGCGCCGCGCCGATCTGGCGCTGGCGCTGGGCCGCCGCGCGCCGCCGGTGGACTATCTGCTGCCGTTCTACCGTCCCGCCACGCAAGACCGCATCGCCGCCGCCGCGCCGGCGCTGCGCCCCGGGCTGGTGCTGGCCAGCCCGGACTTCATGGGCAAGTGAGGCCGCGCGTGGCGATGGGCGCACCCTCCGCATGCGGCCCGTTGCCGTGGTTTGCGCGCAGGTCAACATCCCGTCGCCGCGCTGTCGGTTCACCTTGTCTGGCGTCCGGCGCGCGCCGGACGCCAGGGCAGGGCGGCCACGGCGCCGACGCGCACCCCATTCATGCGCCAATTCACCCCCGCGCCGCTGTGTAATCACCATGTTCAGCTCCTCAAAAAATAGCAACCCGGCGACCGCCGCGTTCACCCGCCGTGCCGTGCTGGCCGGTGCCGGAGCAGCGGCCGTGCTGGCCGCCGGCCCGCGCGCCTGGCCGCAGGCCGCGCCGGCCACCGGGGACGGTCGACTGATCGTCGTCTTTCTGCGCGGCGCGCTCGACAGCCTGTCGGCCTTCGTGCCCTACGCCGACCCGCATTACGCGCGGCTGCGCCCGAGCATCGCCATCGCGCCGCCCGACGGCAGCGCCGCCACCGCCATCCGCCTGGACGACCGCTTTGCGCTGCACCCGGCGCTGGCCGCACTGCTGCCGCTGTGGCAGGCCGGGCAGTTCGCCTTTGTGCCGGCGGCCGGCTCGCCCGACGGCACGCGCTCGCACTTCGACGCCCAATACCAGTGGGAAACCGCGCGCCCCGGCCAGCGCGCCGACGCGCCGGGCTGGTTGAACCGTCTGGCCGCGCACCTGGGGGCGGCACCCGGCGGCGGCAACAACGACCGTCCGCGCGTCATTGGCGTGGGCGAAGCCAGCCCGCGCGTATTGGCGGGCGCGCAGCCGGTGCAACTGGTGGCGCACGGGCAGGCGGCGCGGCGCGCGGGCGCGCTGCAGACGCCGCGTCAACGTGACGCCCTGTTGGCCCTGTACGGCGGCGACGACGCGCTGTCCGCCGCGTTTCGCCAGGGCGCGGCGGCGCGGCTGGCGTCGGCGCACGAGCTGAGCAGCGACATGCCACCCGACGCCGCCCGCGAAATGCAGGCCGCCAACAACGGCGCCGCGCCCGTCAGCCTGCTGGAGCAGGACGCCCGCAACCTGGCCACGCTGATGCGCCGTGACCGCCGCCTGCGCCTGGGCTTTCTGTCGGCCGGTGGCTGGGACACGCACGTCAACCAGGGCGCGGGCAGCGGCGCGCTGGCGGCCAACCTGCAGCGCCTGGCGGCCGCGCTGATGGCCCTGCAGCGCGACTTCAACGCGCCGGGCGACGTGATCGTGGTGGCCAGCGAATTTGGCCGCACCGTCGCCGAAAACGGCACCCGTGGCACCGACCACGGCCACGGCAACGCCCTGTGGCTGATCGGCCCGCGCGTGGCCGGCGGCCGTTGGCACGGCCAGTGGAGCGGCCTGTCGACCGACAGCCTGCACGACGCGCGCGACCTGCCGGCGCACCACGACTTCCGCGCCGTGCTGGCGCAACTGCTGCGCCCCGGCTTCGGTCTGAGCGACAGCGCGCTGCAGGACGTCCTGCCGGGCGCGACGTGGGATCGCGCGCTGGATGGGCTGATGCAGCGCGGTTGAATGATTGCTACGGTGTTTGTAGCAATAAACCGTTTTGCCCTGTGCGCTGGCGGCCTAAATGACCATGGCCACGCGCCGACAGCGCGCCCACCGCGGCGTCAGTCCAGCAGGCGCGGCGTCAGCAAGCGCAGGCCCACCGAGAACCAACGCCCTTCCGAGCCGCCGCCCCATCGGTGGCCCGCGGTGGCGTCCACCTGCACGCGGTCGCGCACCAGCCAGTGGCGCACGCCCACCTGCCAGTACGGGCGGCCGGTGTTCTGACCGAAGGTCTCGGCCACCAGCCAGGTGGACGCGGCCAGCTGCGTTTCGCTGCCCACGCCCCAGGTCATGCGCGTGCGGCGCTGGCTCTTGTCGTACAGCGCACCCAGGTTCAGGTGCAGCACCAACCGGTCGTCCATGAACGACGCGCTGGCCGGCGCGTAGGCGTACACGTCGCCCAGCAAGTTGGCGTTGGCGTGCACGAGGGAGTTGTGCGCGTTGCCCAACACCAGGCCCCAGCCCCAGCCGTTGGACTCCAGCGGCTTGATCAGCGTCTTGGCCTGCATCACCGTATTGGTGGCGCGGCCTTCCGCGTCGTCGCGCGTGCGGCCGGCGCCCAGGGTCAGTTCCAGGTTGCCGGTCAGATTGCAGCCGGGCAGCGCCCACACCTCGCGTCCGCCGGGGTTGAAGCGCAGCCAGCTCTCCACCTGGCAGGCGCCCGCGTCCACCAGCCGCGCGTCGTCGGTGATCATGGGGCGCGCGGCCTGTGCCTGGCCGGCGGCGCACAGTGCCAGTGCAAGCGTGGCCGCGCGGCCCAAGGCGTGAAACCGGTCGGTTGATTGAACACAGCAAGGCATGGTGAATGTCGTCGGCGGCATCCGGCACGCGCCGGTCAGCCCATTATTGGGCGCCAGACGATGACGGCGCGGTGACAGCGCCCACGGGCGCGGCCAAAAAGGCCTCGACAGGCCCTAGCATCGCGGCTTTCCTCTTGCCGGAGCACCGCCATGGCCTTGGCCGACCGATTTGCCCGCTTTCGTCACTTTCTGCGCCAGGTCGGGCACCTGTCGTCGCCGTACTTCAGCCGCTCAGGCGAAAAGTGGCGCGCGCGCGGGCTGCTGGCGGCCATCGTGCTGCTGAACCTGGGCGCGGTGTACATGCTGGTGCAAATCAACGAGTGGAACCGCGTGTTCTACGACGCGCTGCAAAACAAGGACGCCGCGGTGTTCTGGACGCAACTGGGCCGCTTCACGTACCTGGCGATGATCTTCATCGTCATCGCCGTCTACCGCTTTTATCTCACGCAGCTTTTGCAGCTGCGCTGGCGCGCCTGGATGACGCGCGACCTGATGCACCGCTGGCTGGCGGGCGATGCCTTCTACCGCATGGAGCTGGGCCGCTACATCGCGCCCGAGCAGGACGCCCGGCAGACATCCGGCCTGCCCGAGCCGGGCCAGCGCGTGCCCGACAACCCCGACCAGCGCCTGCAGGAAGACGTGCACCTGTTCACCACGCAGACCGTCGGCCTGTCGATGGGTTTCTTGAACGCTGTGGTCACGCTGGCCAGCTTTGTCGGCATTTTGTGGGGGCTATCGGGCAGCTTCAGCTTCACCCTGGGCGGCAGCGAATACACCATCGTCGGCTTCATGGTGTGGATGGCGGTGCTGTATTGCGCGGTGGGCAGCGTGCTGACGCACTTCATCGGGCGGCCGCTGATTGGCCTGAACTTCGAGCAGCAGCGGCGCGAGGCCAACTTTCGCCACCACCTGGTGCGGGTGCGCGAATACAGCGAGACCATCGCGCTCGACAAGGGCGCGCGCGTGGAAGAACAGAACCTGGACACGCGCTTTGCCGCCGTGCTGGCCAACTACCTGAAGCTGATTGCCAAGCAAAAGCAGCTGGTCGGCTTTACCAACCTGTTCGGGCAGGCGGCGGTGGTGTTTCCGTTCATCGTGGCGGCGCCGCGGTTTTTCTCGGGCGCCATCCAGCTCGGGCAACTGATGCAGATCGGCAGCGCGTTTGACCGCGTGCAAGGCGCGCTCTCGTGGTTCGTCGACAACTACGACAGCCTGGCCGCCTGGCGCGCCACCACCGAGCGATTGACCAGCTTCGAAGCCGCGCTTTCCAAACAAAATCAGCCGCCAGCGCTTGACAGGCAAGCGCAAGCAGCTATCAATTCAGAAGCGATCGAGTTGAACGACCTGACGCTGCAGCTGCCCACCGGCGCCACCTTGCTGCAAGGCGCGACGGCGCGCGTGGCGCCGGGCGAGCACACGCTGCTGCAAGGCCCCTCGGGCAGCGGCAAATCGACGCTGTTGCGCGCGCTGGCCGGCATCTGGCCGTGGGCGCGCGGGCGCACCGGACTGCCGGCGGGGGCCATGTTCATCCCGCAGCGGCCTTACTTTCCCGACGGCAGCCTGCGCGATGCGCTGGCCTACCCCGAGCCGGCCGCCGCGTACAGCGACGAGCAACTCAAGACCGCGCTGCAAGACGCCCTGCTGCCCGCGCTGGCCGAGCGGCTGGACGAGCGCGACAACTGGACGCAAAAGCTGAGTGGCGGCGAGCAGCAGCGCCTGGCCATCGCCCGCGTGCTGCTGAAGCAACCCGCCTGGGTGCTGGCCGACGAAGCCACCAGCGCGCTCGACGTGCCGGCCGAGCAGACGCTGTACGAAAAACTGCGCGCCCTGACCGAGCAGCGCGGCGGCGCGCTGCTGTCGATCGCGCACCGGCCCAGTGTGGCGGCGTTTCATGAACGCAGTTGGCGCTTCGTGCCGCAAGCCGCGGGCAGCGCCGCGCGCTTTGGGCTCGAATCGGGCGCGGCCTGATCCGGGGCTTGCCTTTACTCTGTTTTTGATAGCTGATCGCGCTTGCCCAGCAAGCGTCAGGGCCTGAAAATGCTTTAAATCGATCAGCGCGTGCCGCGTTCGGCCTGCCAGCGCGCCCAGCCGGCCGCGCGCAACTCACACGCCGGACACGCGCCGCAGCCATAGCCCCAGTCGTGGCGCACCGCACGCTCGCCCAGGTAGCAGGTGTGCGTGTGCTCGACGATCAGCTGCACCAGCGCATCGCCGCCGCCCTGCGTATCGGCCTGCTGCCCCAGCCCGTGCGCCAGCCGCCAGGTGTCGGCCTTGTCGATCCACATCAACGGCGTGTCGATCAGGAAGCGCTGGTCCATGCCCAGCGACAGGGCCAGTTGCATGGCCTTCATGGTGTCGTCGCGGCAGTCGGGGTAGCCGGAATAGTCGGTTTCGCACACGCCGGTGACGATGACGTCCAGCCCGCGCCGGTAGGCCAGTGCGCCGGCGAAGGTGAGGAACACCAGGTTGCGCCCCGGCACGAAGCTGTTGGGCAGGCCACTGCGCTCCATGGCGAAGGCGACGTCGCGCGTCAGCGAGGTGTCGCTGATCTGCCCCAGCACCGCCAGGTCGATCAAGTGGTCGTCGCCCAGCCGCGCGGACCAGCCGGCAAAACGTGCGCGCAGTGCGCCCAGCACGGCCTGGCGCTGCTCCAGTTCGACGCGGTGGCGCTGGCCGTAGTCGAAGCCGAGCGTTTCGACGTGGGCATAGCGCGTCAGCGCCTGGGCGAGGCAGGTGGTCGAATCCTGTCCGCCCGAAAACAGCACCAGGGCGCGGCGCTGGTGCATCGAGGGGCTGGGTGTGGTGGGCATGAAAAGTGGCCTCAGCGCTTTATCCGTCAGCGCAAGCAGCTATATAAATAATAGCAAATGAATCAGACAGCCAGCGTGCTGACGTACTGCGCTGCCACGGGCCGCAGGCGCACCGGCTTGGCCTTGATGACGCTGCCGATGTTGACAAAGCACAGCGCCTGTTCGTCGTCGGCCAGGCCGAACAACGCGCGCAGCGGCGCCGACGACAGTGCCTTGCCGCTGGTCAGCGCGCCGCCAAAACCCTGCGCGTGCGCCATCAGCAGCATGTTCTGCACCGCGCAGCCGGCCGAGACGATGCGCTCCTGCGGCTCGATCTCGGCGTCGTCGTCGCGCAGTCGCACCACGGCCAGCAGCAGCAGCGGCGAGCGGTAGGCCTTTTCGCGCGCTTGGGCGATCTGCTGCGGTGTGGCGGTGGCGTCGCGCTCGACCAGCGCGGTGGCAAACACGTCGGCCAGCCGGTCGCGCGCGCCGGCCGGCACCACGATGAAGCGCCAGGGCAGCAGCTCATGGTGGTCGGGGGCGCTGGCGGCAGCGCCCAGGATGGCCTGCGCCTGCGCGGCGTCGGGGCCGGGGTCGCCCAGGCGCTTGGGCAGGATGGTCTGGCGCGTGTGGATCAGCGCGTGGGCCAGCTCCACCACTTCGGGTGGACGCGGGTGGCCCAGCGCGGGCGGGGTGTCAGCCGGCTTTGCCGTCGATGCGGGGTCTTCCATACCAGTGAGCGTAACGCAAGGCCCAGGCGGTGACGACCACCGTCCACAGCAGCGCGGCCAGCGCCGTCCACGCCAGCGGCATGCCCTGCACCGCCGCCACCAGCCGCACGCCCACGGCCACCTGCAGCGCCCAGAACAGCGCCCACACCACGTTGTCGGCCACCAGCGCGCGCCCGCTGTGCCCGCACGACACGCGCGTGACCATGGCGATCATGATCGAGCCGAGGAAACCCATGCCCAGCGCGTGCAGCGCGCCCAGGCCCAGCACCGGCTTGCCCGAGGCCAGCCACAGCGCCTGCGATGCCGCGCTGACCACCAGCGCCACGCCCAGCCACGCAAAGCCCACGTGCAGCATGGCCAGCAGGCGAATCTTCAGGCTTTGCACCAGGCCCCACACCAGCGCCAGCCACAGCAGCACGCCGCCGGCGGCCAGTTCGACCACGATGACCAGCACCGTCCACGCCGGCCAGGCGCTGTCCGACGGCGCGGCGTAATCCACCCACAGCGCCAGCACCTCGAACGCGGCCACGCCCAGCATCAGCCACAGCACCCAGAACGGCCGCCAGATCTCGATCATCGGCAGCACGTTGGACGTAAAAAACGGAATCATGCGGTGCGCCACGCTGACGTAGGTGACCACGATGAAGCCCCACAGCGCCGTGCGCACCCACAGCAGCGCCAGCATGTCGTGGCCCGCCAGCACCGCCAGCGCGGTGCCCGCCAGGCACGCCACGCCGACCAGCCCGCCGATGCCGACCGCCTTGGCATGCACGCGGTCTTGCACGGCGCTGGCGCCGATCAATTGCCAGAACAGCGCCACCATCCAGCCCAACCCCGCGCAGGCCAGCACCAGGCCGGCCAGCGCCAGCCACGCATTCAGATGCACGCCCGCCAGCCACACCAGCCACCCGCCCGCCTGCAGCAGCAGCGGCCCCAGCAGGCGCGCGGCGGGCAGCGGCTGCACCCGCAGCCAGTTGGGCCCGGCGGTGAACAAAAAGCCCGAAAAGAACAGCGGCATGAAGCCGAACACCATCACCGCCGCGTGCCCCAGCGTGGGCGACAGCGCGTAGCCCAGGCCCAGCCCGCCACTCACCCGGTCCGACTGCACCAGCAGCCACCACACGCTGGCCGCCACCAGCACCCCCATCGCCAGGAAAAAGCCCAGCCGGTGCGGCGCCGCCAGCAGCATGCGCAGCTGCCATGGGCCGGTGACCGGCGCGGGCCGCGGTGCGCGGGCCGGCGCGGCTGGCGGCTGCGGCTGGATGGGAACGGAAGGCTTGACGTCGGGCACTGCAAACTCCTGGACGCCCCCATTTCAATCGAACGGCGCCGACCTTGCCATGAACCAGGTCAACGCAGGGCGCTCGCCGGCCGGGGCAGGGCGATGCGTCATAAACCCGCGGCGCGCTGGCGGGCTTGGCGCTCAAAGCACCACAAAGCGCACTTAGGAGTCTGCGCGGCAGAAGGAGCGTCGGCTGCAACGCGCGAGAAAACGGTCCATCGCGGCGCTACCTCCGGCGCCCATAGCCCGGCTATGGGCTTGTCGGTACACCGAAGCTGTCCTCGTTTTCGCGTGTTTCGCTTCGACGCTTTCTACCGCGCAGACTCCTAGCGCCACGCTACCGCGCGCGACCCCGGCAGACAGGCAGCGGTCACTTCACCCACAACTGCCCACAAACCCGCAGTGCGTGCAGTAATCACAGCC
Source organism: Pseudomonadota bacterium (assembly GCA_029780695.1). Lineage (GTDB taxonomy): Bacteria > Pseudomonadota > Gammaproteobacteria > Burkholderiales > Burkholderiaceae_C > Ottowia. The sequence goes on along the minus strand of JAKOYD010000041.1, from coordinate 37,740 downwards.
GTCCTTGCGGATCATGGCGTGGGCGCCGCATTCGGGGCATTTCTTGCCGGCCATGACGCCGGGCGCCACTGCGGCGGACGAATCGACGGCGGGTTCGTTCACCGGCAGTTCATCGGCGTCGAACAGATCGCCCTGCGCCGCCATCGCGCGGCGCGCGATGAGGCTTTCGATGGCGTAGCCGATGGCCGCCACTTCGCTGTCGTGCCAGCGCGGCACGTGCGTGCCGTCGGCTTTTTCGTAAGTGCCCAGGCGCACCGGGCCGCGGTCCCAGGTCACCTTGCGCATGTCGGACAGCGCGCGATCCAGAAAGCCGCCGCGTGCGGCCAGGCTCAGCATGCGCATGGTGGCGGTGATCCACTGCTGAGATTCGCCGCTTTGCCCCACGGGCATGAAGAATTCAATCGCGCGCTCGACCATGCCCTTGCCGTCGGCGGTGGGCACGGGCAGGAAGGTGACGATTAGGTACAGGCGCTGCTGGCCGTCGCTGGTCCAGTATTCGATCTTCTCGGCCACGGCGGGCAGGCCGCCGGCCGGGCGCTTTTCGATCACGCTGCGCATCGGGTCGTACACGGCAGACGGCATGGCCGGTGCACCGGCGGGCGGCTGCGGGGCGGCCGGCTCGTCTTTCTTGACGGGCGTGGTTTCGAGCACCGCGCCCAGGATGCTGTTGGGCCGGTAGGTGGCCAGGCCCTTCAGGCCCGCCGTCCACGCCTGGCGGTACAGGTCCTTGAAGTCCTCGTACGGATAGTCCTCGGGGATGTTGACGGTCTTGCTGATGCTGGTGTCCACGAAGGGCTGCACCGCCTGCATCATGGCGACGTGTTCCTGTGCCGTCATCTCCAGCGCGTTGACGAAGTATTCGGGCAGCTTGCCCGCGTCATCCGGCGTTACCGTGCTATCGATCAAGGAGCGGTACAGACGGAAGGCGTGGTCTTCGACGGTGTAGCTGCTCTTGCTGCCGTCGGCTTCGCGCTTGTTGCGCTTGTAGCCCCAGCTGAAGGCCGGCTCGATGCCGTTGGAGGCGTTGTCGGCAAAGGCCAGACTGACGGTGCCGGTGGGCGCAATCGACAGCAGGTGGCTGTTGCGGATGCCGTGCTGGCGAATGCCGGCCTGCAGGTCGTCCGGCAGACGGCTGGCAAAGGTGCCGGGCGCCAGGTAGCCGTCGGCGTTGAATTGGGGGAACGCGCCCTTTTCCTTGGCCAGCTCGACCGATGCGCGGTAGGCGGCGTCGCGCATGCGGCGCGCGATCTGCGTCGCCATGTCGCGGCCTTCGGCGCGGTCGTAGCGCAGCTTCAGCATCGTCAGCGTGTTGCCCAGCCCCGTGAAGCCGACACCGATGCGGCGCTTGGCCGCGCTTTCGGCGCGCTGCTGCTCCAGCGGCCAGAAGGTGACGTCCAGCACGTTGTCGAGCGCGCGCACCTGCGTGGCCACCACCTGCTCGAAACGCTCGAAGTCGAACGCCGGTTCGCCGCCCGCGCCGAACGGGTGCTGCACGAAGTTCGTCAGGATGATGGGGCCCAGGTCGCAGCAGCCGTAGGGGGGTAATGGCTGCTCGCCGCAGTTGTGCACGTACAACCCGTTGGCGTCGAAGGCGTGCACGTCGGCCACGGTGACGTCATACACGTCTTCGTAACCGTCAGGCGTCAAGCCTTCGACCGTGGCGACGAAGCGCTCACGGTTAAGACGGCGCTGGTAGCCGCTTAGCGCACGTTCGAGCGCCGCGGCCTTGGCGTCGTCGGCAAAGCCGACCCGCTCGGCGAACTCGGCCAGGTTGTCGCCACTGATCACCAGTTCATGCTGTGCAGCCACCACATAGAAAGCGTGACCCCCTTGGCCATCGGGCAGCATGCGTGATCCAGCAGGTCGCCGCTGATCGTAGATCGTGCTGACGATGCCGAGGCGCATCAGCATGCGCTGCACGGCCTGGAGGGTGGTCAGGTCGCTCTGCGCGAGGCGCACGCTGACACCCTTGCTCTGCGTGCCCTGCACCGAGCCGTCGCTATCGAACAGGCCGCGCAGCAGCCCGGCGTGAAACGCACCACTGGTGCGCTCCATGGATGGGGTCAGACCTTTGGCACCAGGCGCCATGCCGTGGTGCAAAGCCAGGTCTCGCAACGCCGCCGAGGCCAGTCGCACTTCGCCGCGGTCGGCCAGCGGGCGTTGCCAGCCCGAAAAGTCTGCTCGGTGGGGCAGTGTCTGAACGGCAGCCAACGCCGCCGCCATCACGCCAGTGTGCGCAGGCACAGGGCCGCCATTGGCAACGGCCTTGAAGCGCTCGTCCCACACCGACAGCACGGCTTTGTCGGTTTTCAGCACCCCGTCACCCACCAGCAGACCCAGCAGATAGCCTTCCGCTTCCGTTCCTGCGCCGTTCCAGCCGCCCATCGCGCGATGGTTGTGCAATACGACTTCGTCGCCGGGCCGCAGCTGCTGCGCCTGCACCCATTCCGTGCGCATGATGTAGCGCGTGCGCTTGGCCACGCGGCGAATCTTGTGATCGCAGGTCAGGCGCATGCTTTGGCCTTCGCTCGTGCGCAGTTCCAAGACCGGACGGTGGCCAGTCTTGAAGAAGCCCCGACTCAGCAGCGGATACGCCACCCCGTCCACCACGGCTTCAAATGGTTGGCCAATGAGATCGACCACCTGTGCAGGCCCTTGTGTCGTCATCACCCAGGCATCGGCAGTCACGCACGGGTTCGTCGCCTCGATCTTCTCGCAGTAGTTCAGGTTGTTGTCGCGCCCGATCTGGTCGAGGAACAGGATGCCCGGCTCGGCGAAGTCGTAGGTGGACTTCATGATGGTGTCCCACAGCTCGCGCGCGGGCAGCTTGCGGTACACCCACTGGCCGTCGGCGCGCTGGTAGCCGCCCTTGTCCAGCACTTTCTGGCCGGGCTTGGCCTTGTGCACCAGTTCCCAGTCGGCGCCTTCGGCCACGGCTTTCATGAAGGCGTCGCTGACGCCGACCGAGACGTTGAAGTTGTTCCAGCGCCCGGGCGTGCGCTTGGCAGTGATGAATTCGATGACGTCCGGGTGGTCGATGCGCAGCACGCCCATCTGCGCGCCACGCCGCGCGCCGGCGCTTTCGACCGTGGAGCAGCTCTGGTCGAACACGTTCATGTACGAACACGGGCCGCTGGCAATCGAATGCGTACCCTTCACGTCGGCGCCCTTGGGCCGGATGCGGCTGAAGTCGTAGCCGACGCCACCGCCGCGCCGCATGGTTTCGGCGGATTCGCGCAGGGCTTCGTAAATGCCGGGGTAGCCGTCGGCGTCAAAGCCCTGAATGGCGTCGCCCACCGGCTGCACAAAGCAGTTGATGAGCGTGGCCTGGATGTCGGTGCCGGCCGCGCTCATGATGCGGCCGGCGCCAATGGCGCCCGCCCTCAGGTTGGACAGGAACTTTTGTTCCCATTCGGCGCGCAGCTCGGGCTTTTCAACGCTGGCCAGGGCGCGCGCCACGCGGCCATAGAGCTGTTCCAGACTGGTTTCGCCGGGCTTGAAGTATTTTTCGGCCAGCACATCGCGGCTGATGGGCTGCACGTGCGCCGCTGGCTGGGCGGTTGGCAGGGAATCTCGTTTCATGGGTTCGCTCCGCAGTCGATGCTGCCGAGGTCCACACGCACGCGGCAGCCAATCCTCCATTCTTGCATCGGAGCGGGCTGATCTGGGTGCTTGCGTCTGTGATAGAGACCCCTGTTTGCTACTTAAACCATAGCTGCTTGCGCTGGATGCAAGAGCGGCCAAGCCGTATTTTCTTGTCCTAAAAATCGCGAATTGCGTTTAGTCGGCGCACCAGATCCCGCCCATCGGGCAACCCCACCGTGCGCAGCTGCGGTGGCCCGCCCGCGCGGGCGCGTGTGGGCGCCGCCAAGGGCCGGCCGCGTAGAATCAGGCCCTTCATCCCCATTTCAACAGCCTCTGGACAGATACCATGAACCGCTGCTCGAAATCCGCTATTACTTCATTTTTGATAGCTGCTGGCGCATGCTTGGCGCCCGCTGCGGCGCTGTTTTCCATCGACGCACAGGCGCAGCGGCTGTTTCCGCAGAAGGTCGAGCGCGGCAGCATCACCTTCACCGGCACGCACGACGTGGTGCTGAACGACAAGCGCGAACGCCTGGCGCCGGGGGCCATTGTGCGCACCGAGCGCAACACCATCGCGCTGACTGGCTCGCTGCGCGGCAAGACTTTTACCGCCAATTACCTGCGCGACCCGGCCCATCTGGTGCGCGAAGTCTGGCTGCTGACGCCGGCCGAGGCCGAGCGGCCGCTGCGCCCGCGTCTGGGCGTCACGGCCACGCCCGACACGCCGGCCGATCCGCTGATCTACCGCAACTGAAAGCCGCTTGGGCGCCACCCGGCCTGCCGCGCGGGCGCGGGACTCTTTTCACTCTTTCCCCCCGGAGACACGCCATGTCCCGCAAAGTTTTCATCAAGACCTTCGGCTGCCAGATGAACGAGTACGACTCGGACAAGATGGCCGACGTGCTGGGCGCCGCCCAGGGCTACGAGCCGACCGACGACCCCGAGGCGGCCGACCTGATCCTGTTCAACACCTGCTCGGTGCGCGAGAAGGCGCAGGAGAAAGTATTCAGCGACCTGGGCCGCGTAAAGCACCTCAAGAAGAAGGGCGTGCTGATCGGCGTCGGCGGCTGCGTGGCCAGCCAGGAGGGCGATGAAATCATCCGTCGCGCGCCCTACGTGGACGTGGTGTTCGGCCCGCAGACCTTGCACCGCCTGCCCGAGTTGCTGTCGCAGCGCGAGCAGCAGCAGCGCCCACAGGTCGACATCCGCTTTCCCGAAATCGAGAAGTTCGACCACCTGCCGCCGGCGCGCGTCGAGGGCGCCAGCGCCTTCGTCTCGATCATGGAGGGTTGCTCTAAATACTGTAGCTATTGCGTGGTGCCCTACACGCGCGGCGAGGAGTTTTCGCGCCCCTTCGACGACGTGCTGACCGAAGTTGCCGGGCTGGCCGATCAGGGCGTGAAAGAGGTGACGCTGCTGGGCCAGAACGTCAATGCCTACCGCGGCAAGATGGGCGACACCCACGAGATCGCCGACTTTGCCCTGCTGATCGAATACGTGGCCGAAATCCCCGGCATCGAGCGCATCCGCTACACCACCAGCCACCCCAACGAATTCACGCAGCGGTTGATCGACGTCTACGCCAAGGTGCCTCAACTGGTGAGCCACCTGCACCTGCCCGTTCAGCACGGCAGCGACCGCGTCCTGATGGCGATGAAGCGTGGCTATACCGCGATGGAATACAAGAGCATCATCCGCAAGCTGCGCGCCGTGCGGCCGGGCATCAGCTTGAGCAGCGACTTTATCGTCGGCTTTCCGGGCGAGTCCGAAGACGACTTCGGCAAGATGATGAAACTGATCGACGACGTGGGTTACGACGCGTCTTTCAGCTTCATCTTCAGCCCGCGCCCCGGCACGCCCGCCGCCAACCTGGCCGACGACACGCCGCACGACGTGAAGCTGAAGCGCCTGCAGCACCTCCAAGCCACCATCGAACAGAACGTGCGCGCCATCGGCGCCCGCCGCGTCGGCACCGTGCAGCGCATTCTGGTCGAAGGGCCGTCGCGCAAGAACCCGCAGGAGCTGATGGGCCGCACCGAATGCAACCGCATCGTCAACTTCGACGGCGGCCCCCACAGCGCGCGCCTGGTCGGCCACATGATCGACGTCACCATCACCGAGGCGCTGCCGCATTCGCTGCGCGGCGCGGTGGCGCAGCGCGCTGAGGCGGCGGCCTGACCCAGACCGTCACGGCCGGCTGACCGCCTTCTGCGCGATTACCCCTGCCCACTTGGATTGGGGGTGCATGCCATCCTGGCCACGCTCGGGAAAACGCTGGCGTCCAACGGCATGCGTCTTGCCGGAAAATGCCCGCAGCCCCCATCGCGAACAGGCAGCTTTGGCAAGTCGATCCATCACCTCCGGCCGCGCGGTCGCCTATCAGGACCTGCTCCTCAAGGTCACGCCACCGCGTGTGCCACGCAATCTGGTGCCGCGTGCGCGCCTGACGACGCAGGCTGATGCGCTGCGGGACGCGGCGATCCTGATGGTTCAGGCGCCAGCAGGGTTTGGCAAGACCTCCCTGCTGGCCCAGTGGCGCAAGGAAGTCCAGTCGATGGGCGTCGCCGTCGCCTGGTTATCTGCGCAGACACGCGATGACCCGCATCGCCTGGTGCAGTGCGTGGCCTTGGCGGTGCGCGTGGCGTCGGGGCGTGCCTCCTTCGGGCAGGCGGCCATCGAATTTGACGGCGACGACCCGCTTGAACACGTGACCGTCTTCATGGCCGAACTGGCGCAGTCAGCCCTGGACGTGGTGCTGATCGTGGACGAAGCCGAAAAGCTGCCCGCGGCATCGCGCGACACGCTGCTCTACCTGCTGCGCCAGGCGCCATCCAACCTGCGCACCGTGATCGCCGCGCGGCCCGAATGGCGCATCGATCTGGACGACTTGATCGCCTATGGCCAATGCGTGGTGGTCGATCCGGCGCTGATGCGCTTCGATCTGGACGAAACGCTGCAACTGGTGCAGGCGCGGGCGGGCGCGCGGGTCGACCGCAGCATCGCCGCGCGGCTGCATGCCTTGACGGAGGGGTGGGCGCTCGGGCTCCAGCTGGCGCTCAGCGTGGTGCTGCGCAGCGGCGATGCCAGCGCCGGGGTGACGGGCATGGCGCTGCTCGGCAGCGAAATGCAAGGCCAGCTTGTGGCCTTGCTGCTGGCCAACCTGGCCACGGAAGACCGCGATTTTCTGGTACGCATCGCCATCCTCGACCACCTGCATCCCGACCTGTGCCGCGTGGTGACCGACGACGCCGACGCGTCTGACCGCCTGGCGCGCTTGAGCCTGGAAACACCGGTCTTCGTCAGCGCAGAGGGCGGCGTGTGGCGGCGCATGCACGCGGTGGTGCGCGACGCGCTGCGCGAGCACTTCGGCACCCTGCCCGCCGAGCAGCGCCAGCACGCCCATGCGCGTGCGGCCGGCTGGCTGGCCGACCAAGGCTTTCTGGATGCGGCCGCACGGCATGCGCTGGCGGCGGGCCAGCACCAGGTGGCGTATGACCTGGCCGAGCGCAGTCTCTATGAATCGCTGATGCAGCGGGGCCGGCAAGGCGCCGTGCTGACCTGGCTGGAAGACATGCCGGCAGACGAACTGGACCGGCGCCCGCGCCTGTTGTTGGCGGTCGCGTGGACGCTGGCCTCGAGCGAGCGCCATGCCGAGGCAGAGCGCTATGTCCAGCGCATTCTCGCCCTGCCCGACGTGGGCGACGCGGTGCGGCGCGAGTGCGCATTGATTCTTAGCGGGGCGGCCGTGTTCGCGGACGACATGGATCGCTTCATCGCCCTGCATGAGCCCTGGGCCGACGCCGCGCCGGTGAAAGACAGCCTGCTTGCCCGGGTTTATGCCAACCGCATGGGCTACCGCGCGCTACTGGCAGGGCAGCCCGCGCAGGCCCGCCTGTTTCTGCAACAGACGCCACTGGAAGCACGCGCCGACGGCTACGCCTACATTGGCCGCTGGAGCGAGCTGATCACCGGCCTGAGCTACATCTGGGAGGGCCAGGTGCAGCAGGCGGCGCAGGTGCTCAAGCCCGCGCTGGCCAGCATCGAGGCGGAACTGGGGCGTCGCAACCGTTTCAGCTGCATGCTGGCGGCGCTGCTGGCGGCCACGGCCTGGGAAGGCGACCGGCCCGCCGAGGCGGCCGCGCTGCTGGCTGACCGGCTCGACATCCTGGAGCACAGCGGGCTTCCCGAGGCGCTGCTGCTGGCCTATCGGACGGCTGCGCGCGTGGCCCTGGCCGATGGCGCCGAGCACCGCGCGCTGGAACTGCTGGGCGCGCTGGACGCCACGGCGGCGGCGCGCAGCCTGCCCCGCCTGCGGATAGCCAGCCTGCTGGAGCAGGTGCGCCTGCACGCGCGCGCCTACCGCGCCCAGACCTGCCGAGACCTGTGCGCACAAATCGATGCGCTCATCCAGCAGGAAACCGGCATCGCCGGCGCGCCTGCGCGCGGCCCGGTGTGGCACCGAAGCGTGCAGGCGCTGCGTGACCAGGCGCAAGGGTATGCGGCCATTGCAGCCAAACAATGGCGCGAAGCGCTGGCGCCACTGGCGCGCGCCGATGAATACGCGCGAGAAGTCAAGCTCGGCCGCCTGCACATCGAATTACTGGGCTTGCGCGCCTTCGCACTGGCGCGCTGCGGCCAAGATTCAGAACACCTGGTGCGCGAAGCGTTCGACCTGGCTTCCACCTACGGCCTGCGCCGCGTGCTGACCGACGCGCACCCCGACCTGGCCGCCTGGATGGCCACCTTGTCGGACGAGCGCACGCAACAACCGGTGTCTTTGCATGCGGAAACAGCGCCGCCGCGGCCCGCCCCGGTGGCCGCCGCGCAGCAAGGCGGCGTGCTGACCCCGAAGGAGCGCGAAGTGCTGCTGCTGCTGGCGCGCAACCTGTCGAACAAGGAAATCGGCCGCGCCATGGACGTGGGCGAAACCACCATCAAGTGGCACGTGAAGAACCTGTTCTTCAAGCTGGATGCCGGTACGCGCAAACAGGTGGTGCAACGGGCGCGGATTCTGGGCCTGATCGACTCGCCCGCCTGACAGCGCCGGGCTGCGCAGCCCTTCCGCCCCACCCCTCCTTCAAGTAGGGGGCGCGGCTGCCCGGTCAGGGCTAATCTACGTCATCAATGAGTGCATGGCCCATTTCCAGGGCTGCACAAGAAGGAGACGAAAGATGAGCACCGCCACTGCCCAACCGGCTGCAAAGGCACCCGCCGTATTGACGCGCGGCATTCAGGTCCACCCCGTCACATGCGCCATTGGCGCCGAATTGCGCAACGTGAACCTGGGCGACGCTTCGCGCGACGCAGGCCTGGCCGACGAGATCCGTGCGCTGCTGGTGCAATACGGCGTGCTGTTCTTCCGGGGCCAGAACATCCAGCGGTCCGAGCACGTCGGCTTCGCGCGCCACTTCGGCGAACTGGAGGATCACCCCGTGGTGGGCAGTGACCCCGACCACCCTGGCCTCGTGCTCGTCTACCGCAGCGCGCAAAGCCCGGCCGAGCGCTATGAAAACAGCTGGCATGCCGATGCCACCTGGCGCGAAAAGCCGCCCATGGCGTGTGTGCTGCGCTGCATCGAGCGGCCAGAAGTGGGCGGCGACACGATGTGGGCCAACATGCGCCTGGCTTACGAAAAGCTGCCGCAGCACATCAAGGACCAGATCGCCCACCTGCGCGCGCGCCACAGCATCGAAGCCAGCTTTGGCGCGGCGATGCCGATCGAGAAACGCCTGGCGCTGAAGGCGCAATTTCCCGACGCCGAGCATCCGGTGGTGCGCACGCACCCGGAATCCGGCGAAAAAATCCTTTTCGTCAACGGTTTCACCACGCATTTCACGAACTTCCATACCGCAGCCCACGTGCGCTACGGCCAGGACTACAGCCCCGGTGCGTCCAGCCTGCTCGCTTACCTGATCAGCCAGGCGCAAATTCCCGAATACCAGGTGCGCTGGCGCTGGCAGCCGAACGACGTGGCCATGTGGGACAACCGTTCGGTGCAGCACTACGCCGTCATGGACTATCCACCCTGCACCCGCAAGATGGAGCGCGCCGCCATCATGGGCGACGCCCCGTTCTGACGCGACACGCAAGCGACTGCCCGCAAGCTGAGTCACCCCTTCGTTTCACCCTTTTCCTGAGGTCGAAGTCATGAACTTTCTCGACGGTGCCCTTTACCCCGAAAACCAGCCACCCCTGATCATCACCGCCGCGCCCTACGCGCCGGCCTGGGTGCCTTCCGATTTTCCCGAAGACATTCCGGTGACGATGGAGGAGCAGATCCAGAAAGCCGTGGACTGCTACAACGCCGGCGCGACCGTGCTGCACCTGCACGTGCGCGAACTGGACGGCAAGGGGAGCAAGCGCCTGTCCAAGTTCAACGAGCTGATTGCCGGCGTGCGCAAGGCGGTGCCCGAGATGATCATCCAGGTCGGCGGCTCGATCAGCTTCGCGCCCGAAACGGAAGGCGCGGCCGCCAAATGGCTGAGCGACGACACGCGCCACATGCTGGCCGAACTGGAGCCCAAGCCGGACCAGGTCACGGTCACCATCAACACCTCGCAGATGAACGTGGTCGAGCATTGGGAAGACGCGGACATCAAGGGCACGTCGATGGAAGACCCCGAGGTCTACCACGCCTACAAGGAAATGACGGTGCCGGCGCAACCGGGCTGGGCGGAGGAGCACATCCGCCGGCTCAATGCGGCAGGCATCCAGAGCGCCTTCCAGTGCTACAACATCAATAGCTTCGAGTCGGTCGAGCGCCTGATGCGGCGCGGCATCTACAAGGGGCCGCTGGTGATGAACTGGGTCGCCATCGGTGGCGGCATGGACGCGCCCAACATCTACAACCTGGCCAACTTTGTGCGCGCTACGCCCGACGGCGCCGTGCTGACGGTGGAAAGCTCGATGCGCAACGTGCTGCCGATCAACATGATGGGCATCGCCATGGGCCTGCACGTGCGCTGCGGCATCGAAGACAACCTGTGGAACCAGTCGCGCACCGAGCGGATGAGTACGGTGGAGCAGATCGAGCAACTGGTGCGCATCTCGCGCGAGTTCGGCCGCCCCATCGCCACCGCCAAGCAGGCGCGCGAGATCTGCCGCATCGGCGTCTTCTACGACACGGTCGAGGAATCCTTGTTGGCCAACGGCTTCGCACCCAACCGCAACGGCGGTCAGCAAGGTTTTCTGCGCAAGGCGGCTTGAGTCACCGCCCGCGCGACAGTCTTTCGCTCGTTTTCTTCCTTTCGTCCTGAGGGGCGCGTGCCGCGCGCCCGCTCTGGGTTTTAGCCTGTTCCACCCTTCTGGCAGTTCGGCCATTCCAAGCACATGACACACGTTTCACGTTTTGCTTCGCTCGCCTTGGCCGCCGCCGCGGCGTTGGCCTCTTCGGCCAGTTTCGCGTTCGGCGACAAGCCGGTCAAACTCATCGTGCCTGCCCCGGCCGGCGGCACCATGGACGCCACCGCACGCATCATCAGCGACCTGCTGGCGCAGGAAATCAAGCAGCCCGTGGTGGTCGAAAACAAGCCGGGCGCGGGCGGCGCGATTGCCGTGAAATACATGCTGTCGCAGCCCGCCGACGGTCAGGCCCTGATGGTGACGGCCAGCAACATCCTGACCGAGATCCCGCACGTGCTCAAGGGCGGCTTCGATCCCCTCAAGGACGTCAAGCCGGTGGCGCTCATGTCGCAGTCCACCATGGTGCTGATCGCCGCGCCGCAGTTTCCGGCCAAGGACTTCAAGGAAGCGGTGGCCTACGTCAAGTCGCACCCGCGCCAGGTTTCGTACGCCTCGTATGGGCCGGGCACCAGTTCGCAATATGCCGGCGCCATCCTCAACCAGAAGGCGGGGCTTGATCTGCAGCATGTGGCGTTTCTAGGATCGGCGCCTGCACTGGCGCAAGTGATGGGCGGGCAGATTCCCCTGATGTTCGACGGCGCGGTGACGTCCAGACCCCTTGTGAACTCGGGTCGCGTGAAGCTGCTGGGCGTCGCCTACAAGACGCGCCTGCCCGACTACCCCAACACGCCGACGCTGACCGAACTGGGTTACCCGGACATCAACTTCAGCAACTGGGTCGGCGTGATCGCCTCGTCCAGGCTGCCTGCGCCGGTGGCCACGCAGATCCATGAGGTGTTGCAGAAGATCGCCGCCACCCAGACGTTCCGGGACCGCGCGGCCACCGCGGGGTTCGACCCCATCGCGCCGCGCTCTCTAGAGCAGGCGGCGCGCGAAGTGCGCGAGGAATACGCACGCAATGCCGAGATCGTGAAGGCCTACGGCATCAAGTTGGATTGAAAACAGCACACAGCGCCGAACGGCGAAAGGAAAGCATCGTGGTCAAGGCAGTACGTTTCAACGAAATCGGTGGTCCCGAGGTATTGCAGTTCGTGGACGTCGAGGTGGGCGATCCCGGTCCGGGCCAGGCGCGTGTGCGCCACACCTACATCGCCGTCAACTTCATCGACACCTACTTCCGCACGGGTCGTTACCCGCTGGAGTTGCCCAACGGGCTGGGTTCTGACGCCGTGGGCGTGGTCGAGGCCGTGGGGCCGGGGGTGTCCGACATCAAGGTCGGTGACCGCGTGGGCTACCTGATCGGTCCGCAGGGCGCTTATTCGCAGGTGCGTGTGATGCCGGCCGAGGTGCTGATTCCGCTGCCCGATGGCATCTCCGACAGCACCGCCGCCACGCTGATGATGAAGGGCATGACGGCGCAGTACCTGTTCCGCCAGGTCTATCCGCTCAAGGGCGGCGAAACCATCCTGTACCACGCTGCGGCTGGCGGTGTCGGCCTGATCGCCTGCCAGTGGGCGCGCGCCATGGGCGTAACCATGATCGGCACCGTCAGCACCGACGAGAAAGCCGCCGTGGCCAAGGCCAACGGCTGCACCCACACCATCGTCACCTCGCGCGAGAACATCGCCGAGCGCGTGCGCGAGTTGACCGGCGGCAAGGGCGTGCCGGTGGTGTACGACTCGGTCGGCAAGGACACGCTGATGGCCTCGCTCGACAGTCTGCAGCCGCGCGGCTCGCTGATCAGCAACGGTACTTCGTCCGGCTCGGTGGTGGTGGATTCGCAGTTGCTGGCCGTCAAGGGTTCCATCTGGATGACGCGCCCGGCGATGATGCATTACATCCAGCCGCGCGGACACATGCTCTCGATGGCCAAGGAACTGTTCGACCACGTGCTGGCCGGACGCATCGTCAGCGAGCCGCAGCAGACCTTTGCCCTGGCCGACGCGGCCGAAGCCCACAAGATGCTGGAGTCGCGCAAGACGACCGGGGCCACGGTTCTGATCCCTTGACCGATTGATCATGCAGCCGGCGGCACCGACCCCTTCTTTAGTCGCCGGCCTGCCGACGCGCCTGCGCACGCTTTTTCCCGGCGTGCTGGCGTGCGCGGTGGTCGCGGCATCGGCCACCTTCCTGTCGCACCACTACGGCGCGCCGGTGATGCTGTTCGCGCTCATCCTCGGCATCGCGATGAACTTCCTCTCGATGGAAGGTGTTTGCAAGCCGGGCATCGAGTTCACCGCGCGGCATGTGCTGCGCTGGGGCGTGGCGCTGTTGGGCTTGCGCATCACCGCCTCGCAGGTGGTGGGGTTGGGCTGGGAGCCCGTGGTGGTGGTGGCCGTATGCCTCGTGCTGACCATCGGCGTGTCGATGGTCGTGGCAAGGTGGTTGGGCTTCAACGTGCTGTTCGGGCTGCTGAGCGGCGGGGCGACCGCCATCTGCGGCGCATCGGCCGCGCTGGCGCTGTCGGCGGCGCTGCCTTCGCACCCGCTGAAAGAGCGCGCCACGCTGTTCACCGTGGTGGGCGTTTCTGCACTGTCCACGCTGACCATGATCTTCTACCCCATGCTGGCCACGTGGCTGGGCATGGACGCCCACGCGGCGGGCGTGTTTCTGGGCGCCACCATCCACGACGTGGCACAGGTGGTGGGCGCGGGCTACGGCATGTCGCAGGCCACGGGCGATACCGCCACGCTGGTCAAGCTGATGCGCGTGGCGGCCCTGCTGCCGGTGATCCTGTTCGCGGTGATGTACACGCGCGCCACCGACACGGCCGACGTCGGCGGCGCCCGCCCGCCTTTGCTGCCCTGGTTCGCGGTGGCCTTTGCTGTGCTCGTGGTCATCAACAGCACCGGCTGGCTGCCGGCCGCCGTCTCCAGCACCGGCAGCGACGTGTCGCGCTGGTTTCTGGTGGCCGCCATGGCCGGCATCGGCATGAAGACGCAGTTGCGCGATTTGATCGACGTGGGCCTCAAGCCGGTGGTGTTCATGGTCGGCGAGACGGTGTTCATCGCCGCGCTCGCCATCGGGATGTTGCGCTGGCTGGCTTGACGTTTTTCGCTTTTTGATATTCAGGAGACTCCCCATGAACGGATTGATGATGGATCGGCCGCTGCTGATCTCCAGCCTGCTCGTGCACGCCGAAGGCCAGCATGGCGAACGCGAAATCGTCTCGCGCCGCGTCGAAGGCGACATTCACCGCATGACCTACAAGGATCTCGGCCGGCGCGCACGCCAACTGGCGCGCGCCGTCGCGGCCCTGGGCGTCAAGCCGGGCGACCGCGTCGGCACGCTGGCCTGGAACGGCCACCGTCACCTGGAGCTGTACTACGCCGTGTCCGGCTCGGGCGCCGTGCTGCACACGCTCAACCCGCGCCTGCACCCCGACCAGCTGACCTGGATCGCCGACCACGCCGAAGACCAGGTGCTGTTCTTCGACCGCACCTTCCTGCCGCTGATCGAGGCCATTGCCTCGCGCGTGAAGACGGTGCGCCACTTCGTCGCCATGACGGACCGCGCGCACATGCCACAGACGACCCAGATCCCCAACCTGCTGTGCTACGAAGACCTGGTGGCGGCCCAGCCCGACGACTTCGCCTGGCCCGAGTTCGATGAGCGCACGGCCTCGTCGCTCTGCTACACCTCGGGCACCACGGGCAACCCCAAGGGCGTGCTCTACAGCCACCGCTCGACGTTGCTGCACACCTTCGCCGCCGCACTGCACGACGCGCTTGACGTGTCGTCGGCCGACACCATCCTGCCCGTCGTGCCCATGTTCCACGTCAACGCCTGGGGCCTGCCCTATGTCGCGTGTATGGTGGGCGCCAAGCTGGTGTTTCCCGGCCCGGCGCTCGACGGCAAGTCGCTGCACGACTTGTTCGAGGCCGAAGGCGTCACCGTCTCGGCCGGCGTGCCCACGGTGTGGCAGGGCCTGCTGACGCACGTCGAGGGCAAGCAGCTCAAGTTCTCCACCATGCGCCGCACCATCATTGGCGGCTCGGCCTGCCCGCCGGCCATGATGGACGCCTTCCAGCAGCGCCACGACGTCAAGGTGCTGCACGCCTGGGGCATGACCGAAACCAGCCCCGTGGGCACCACCGCCGCGCTCAAGCCCGTACACGCCAGCCTCAGCGCCGACCAGCGCCGCGCTTTGCAGCTCAAGCAAGGGCGCACTGTCTTCGGCGTCGAGATGAAGATCGTCGACGTCAACGGCCAGCCGCTGCCGCACGACGGCAAGACCTCGGGCGAACTCATGGTGCGCGGCCCCTGGATCGCCTCGGGCTACTTCAAGGGCGAGGCGCAGGGCGCGCTGGTGGACGGCTGGTTCCCGACCGGCGACGTCGCCACCATCGACGCCGACGGCTTCATGAACATCACCGACCGCAGCAAGGATGTCATCAAGTCGGGTGGCGAATGGATCGGCTCCATCGACCTGGAGAACATCGCCATGGCGCACCCGGCGGTCGCCATGGCCGCCTGCATCGCGGCGCGCCACCCCAAGTGGGACGAGCGGCCGCTGCTGGTGGTCGTCAAGAAGCCCGGGGCCGAGTTGACGCGCGATGAAATGATCCAGTTCTACGACGGCAAGATCGCCCGCTGGTGGACGCCCGACGACGTCATCTTCGTCGACAGCATCCCGCTGGGCGCGACCGGCAAGATGCAAAAGAGCCTGCTGCGCGACGCTTACCAGGACCACCTGATCGCATCCGACAAGGTCCCATCATCGAAGGAAGCCGCATGAGCAAGGTCATCATCACCTGCGCGGTAACGGGCGCGATCCACACGCCGTCGATGTCGCCCTATCTGCCGGTCACGCCCGAAGAAATCATCGAAGCCTCGGTGGGCGCGGCCGAAGCGGGCGCGGCCATCATCCACCTGCACGCGCGCGACCCCGTGGACGGCAGGCCCGACCAGTCGCCCGAGGCCTTCGGGCGCTTTCTGCCGCAGATCAAGGCCCGCACTAACGCGGTCCTGAATCTGACCACCGGCGGCTCGCCCTTCATGGGCATCGAAGAGCGCATCCAGCCCGCGGCACGCTTTGCACCCGAAGTGGCATCGCTCAACGTCGGCTCCATGAACTTCGCGCTGTTTCCCATGCTGGAGCGCTTCAAGGAGTTCAAGCACGCCTGGGAACGCGATGCGCTGGAAGGCAGCCGCGACCTGGTGTTCCGCAACTCGTTCAAGGAAATCGAATACGCGATGGCCCAGTGCGCCAGCACCGACACGCGCTTCGAGTTCGAGTGCTACGACACCTCAGGCCTTTACAACCTGGCGCACTTCGTCGACCGTGGCCTGGTCAAGCCGCCGTTTTTCGTGCAGACCGTGTTCGGCATCCTGGGCGGCATAGGCACCCACCCCGACGACGTGGCGCACATGAAGCGCACGGCCGATCGCCTATTTGGCAAGGACTACCGCTGGTCGGCCTTTGGCGCCGGCCGGCACCAGTTGAGCCTGGCCGCCATGACCGCCAGCATGGGCGGCCACGTGCGCGTGGGCCTGGAAGACAGCCTGTGGCTGGGGCGCGGCAAGCTGGCCGAGAGCAATGCGGCGCAGGTGACGCGGGTGCGCCAGATCATCGAAGGCCTGGGCCTGGAGATCGCCACGCCGGCCGAGGCGCGCGAGATCCTGCAGCTCAAGGGCGCGGACAAGGTCAGGTTCTGACACACGGACCCCCGTGCGATCTGGGCGTTGATCCACGGCACTGCGCGCGCTTCGGAGACGAAGCGCTATGCCCCAAATCAGCAAGCGGACGCCCCAACAATGCAAGTGCGATCTAGCGCCCCTCCTGATACTGGTCCGTGGATATAGCCTGTGCCAGCCTGGGGCTGCGGATCAGCTCGTCGGGACCGCGGGCCCCGCCGACGGGGGGTGGATGAAGCATCTCGAGTCATTCCGCCCCGCGCACTTCAACACCGGTCAGGCGTCAACCGCCTCAAAGTCGGCCGCCACGGCAGCCGCGTCGGCCTCATACGTGCGCGACGCCCGCCAGTAGAAAAATGCCGACAAGAAACCGGCCACCGGAATCACCGCCATCGCGGTCTTCAGGCTCCACGCGTCCGACATGATGCCGGTGATGAATGGTCCCACTGCCAGGCCGAACAGGTTGATGGCAAAAGCATGTACTGCCCCACCTGTCGAGCGCAGTCCGGGGTGCGTAACGTCCAGCACCGCACTGACCGACACGCCCACGGTACAGGTCATCATGAAGCCGCCCAGCAGGATCAGCGGGAACTGCACGGCAGGCGGCAGCGAGACGGCAAAGGCAAAAATGAACAAGGACGCCGTGGCGGTGGTGGTGCCGACCAGCAGCAGCAGCTTGTTGGCGCCGCGTCGGCGCGCCAGTCGATCGGCCACGCCGCCCCAGAGCACGGCACCCAGCGCACCGCACAGCACCAGCACGCCGGCGTATTTGGCCGCCGTCGCCACCGACATGCCGTGGTACCGATTCAGGTAGCTCGGCACCCAGGACCACATGGTGGACACCACGATGAGCTGAAACGACCCCGCGATGCACACCAGAAGCATGGTCTTGCCCCGGCTCAAGGTGCTCAGCATGCGAAACACATAGGCCTTGGTGTCCGCGCTCTTGATAGCCGGCTTCATTTTCACGATGACGTTCTTGTAGTCGGGCACCAGCAGGAACAGCAGCGCCATCACGAGTCCGGGAAAGCCGACGGCGCCAGACGCCGCGCGCCAGCCCCAGTGCTCGGCAATGATGCCGCCCAACACCACGCCCAGCACGGCCCCGACCGAACTGGCGGCAAAGAACGCGCCAAGCAAAGTGGCATGCAGGCGCTTGGGAAACAGTGCATTGATGAGCGCCGCGCCCACCGAGCCATAACCCGTCTCGCCCAGGCCCACCACCGCGCGGGCCGCGAACAGTTGCCCATAGCTGCGGGCGAACATGCACGAAATGGTGGCCAGGCTCCAGACCGTGGCCATGACGAAGATGCTCTTGACCCGGCCGAAGCGGTCCGCCAGCAGCGCGACTGGAATGCTGCCCACGGCCACCACGACGGAGATGACGGACACCAGCGCACCGAGTTGCTTGTCCGACAAGCCCCACTCCTGCTTCAAGTGCGGGAACAGGGACACAATGATCTGCCGGTCCACATAGTCGGACATCATCAGCAGAAAGATCATGGCGAACGCGAACCAGGCGCGTGGCCGGCTCACCTGGCTGTCAAAGCGCGTCCTGGTGTCTGCGGACGAGTCGGCCGTGATCATTTTTGCCTCTTGATTTAGTGGTAGCGCCGCTGAGCAAACGCCGGTGATGCGAAGCGGTCAGCTTCCGCTGGCCACTCGTCGCGGCGTGGCCGCCACCGCGCGCGCCATCGCCTGAAGCAGGTCAGTCGCCGGCACCGCGCCGGTCAATGCCTGCTGGCTGTTGAAGACGAAATGCGGCACCCCATTGGCCGGCGCGTGGGCCGGATGCAGCGGCGCCGACCACGGTGCGAGGTCTGTGGGGACACCTGCTGCCTGCGCCAGTTGGTGCAAGACATCGGGCCGGCCGATGTTGAGGTTCTGCACGAAGAAGGCGGCGTAGATCGACTCCACCAGTTCGAACATCTGATCCGTCGTCAGCAGCGCCTGCGCGCTGTTGATCAACTCGCACGCTCCGCGCGAGTTCGGGAAGGTGGTGATGGCGTCGAAGTCGATCTGCAGCCCCACCGTCCTGGCCAACGCGTTGACCTGCGCACGCCGGGCGGCCACCGCCTCCGCACTGCCCAGGCGCGCCAGATAGAACGCCTGAAAGTCAACACCTTGATCGGGAATCTGGGGCAGCAGCGACTCGGCGTGCCACGCCAGCCGTATCGCCACCGTGGGAAGGAGTTTGTGCAAATCCTGGATCGCCCTGCGCAGGTTGCGCGTGCCGATCCAGCACCAAGGGCAGGCGACGTCCAGATGAAAGGCGATATGCAATCGCGGCGCTGCGGCGCTATCTCCGGTCATGGCAGCCGTCAGATCAGTTGTTGCAGCAGCGGCTTGGCGCCTGGCCACGGCCCGAAGCCGGCCGCCGGATTGAGGTGGCCCACCTCGCCGAGATCGACCAGGCGCGAACCCCAGGCCACCGCCATCTGCCGCGCCTTTTCGAAGCGCGCGAGCGGGTCGTTGCGGCTGGCGGCCAGGATGGACGGGAATGGCAACGGGGCAATGGGAATGGGCGCCCAGCCGCGGCTGCTGAGTTGCTCCAGCGTGGGGTAGCCCGCCGGCATGGGCTCTTCCACATCGGCCGGCGCCGCCAGCAAGGCGCCATGGATCGGGCGCTGGTAGCGCTGCGCCCAGTGCACCGTGATCATGACCCCCGCACTGTGCGCGACGATGATCACCGGGCCTTCGATGGCTGCCAGCGTGTCGTTCAGCGCCTCGACGCGCGCGGCGCAACTGAGCTTGTTTTCTTTCAGGGGCTCCACGCATGCCGCGCGCGGAAGCTCTGTTTGCAGATGGGTTTGCCAATGCTCCGGCACGTGCTCGCGCAAGCCGGGAACCATCAGAAAGGTGATGTCTTCGGAAAATAGCATGGAACCCTCACATGGCGGTCTTGCCGCCATTGACGGCCAGAATGTGGCCCGTGATGCAAGGCGCCTGCGCGGAGGCCAGTAAACGGTCCCTCCGAATCGGCGGTGTTTCTCCAAGCCCTGTCGGCGTTCAGCCGTCAGAAGGTGTGGCGAACGCCGAGCATCCAGGCGCTGACGTTGCGATCAGCGGCCACGGGTGTCCCATAGACGGGGCTCAAGCTCATGTTGGCGCCCTTGTTCCTGATGGTGGCGGCCTGCGCGTACAACACGGTACGCTTGGACAAGAGGTAGTCCAGCCCGACGGCGAGCTGCGTCGCACTGTGCCCGGCGTTGGTGTCGTCCTTGAGACGGTAGTAGCCGCTCGTGAAATTCAGGTTCGGACGAATCTGCCACCCGGCGCCCAGGGTGTACATGTCCATGCTTGCCGCACCTCCGGGCATGACCGCGCGCGCAGGGTTGCGTGCCTTGTAGTAAGCCCCGCTGACCGTGAACGCATCCCACTTGTACAGCGCACCCAACGACATCAGGCGGTTGGTGTTGGCCGTCGGGCTGAAGCCGGCCGCTGTCGCGGCGCTGCTGCCCGCTGCTGCGCTGCCAGTGGCGCCGGTATAGAGCGCGGTGGCGACGGGCAGGTTGTTGCCATAGCCGTTGTAATAGAACGCCGACAGGCGCAGCCCCCCCGACGCATACAGAAGTGCCGCGGTCTGCTGCGAGTTGGCCTTGCCGAACCCGGTCGATTCACCGGCTGCGTAAGCCAGGTGCGCGGTGAAGTTGTTCCAGGTGGGGGTCGTGTAGACAATGGCACTGTCGTTGTAGACCGTGCCGAACGCCACGTTGGAGTTGTTGCCGATGAACGCGCCACTGGCGCTGTTCATGCCCACCAGCGCCGTCAGCGCACTGCCGAAATAGCGCGCCTGCCTGACATCGGTGCTCGCCATGGCGAACATCATGGGTGACATTTGCCGGCCCAGTTTCACCTCGCCGAACGGCCCCGAAAAGCCGACCGTCGCCATCTGGTTGAAGGTGGACTGGCCCGAGCTGCTGTTGGGGCCGCCCGCCGCGCCCGCGGCCGTGTTGATGTTGCCCTGGAACTGAAAAGTGGCCCCGTAACCGCCCCCCAAGTCCTCTTTGCCGCGCACGCCCCAGTTGCTGGCCCCGATGCCGCCGTCCTTGTACATGTTGGTGCGGCCGGTCGCGTTGAGCGACGGGATGTACCCTGGCTTGCCGGTGGCGGTGTTTGAAATGCTCAGCACACCGGCATCGGCGGTGCCGTACAGGGTCACGCTTGATTGAGCGCACACGGAACCGGCGGCGCCCATCGCGCCCAGCATCACGATTTTCGACAGTCTTGTCATCACAGGTCTCCTCAGGATTTCTTGTGGGGCGATCTCATCGCGCGGCACGATGGCCAACGTCAGCGCGCCACCCCAGTCACGGGTGGTTCGACGTTCGCCCAACCGCACCGGCCTCCAACCGCATCAGCAGTCAGGAAGAATAGGTGGCCACAACCGGCGATTCCCCCTCCTCAAAGGAGGGGCCTGGTCAACGACTGGACCTGCGTCTGCGTGTGTTTGGAGCCCGGGCGTCAACATGGGTCCGATAGCCCGATGGAGTCGGGCCAGTTGACGTACGCGACGCAGCGTGTCGAAACGCCTCATCACCTGTTCATGGCCTTGTTCCTGCAGCGGATGGGCACCGAGATGCTTCACGTGCCGTACAAAGGCACCGCGGGCGCCGTCACCGATCTCTGGCGGGGCGCATCGACTACATGTTCCTGCCCGTGCACGTGGCGCTTCAGCACATAAAGAAGGCAAGCTGCGCGCGGTCGCCACCGGCAGCGCCAAGAGGCTGCCCCAATTGGCCGATGTGCCCACCCTGGCCGAAGTCGGCGTGACCGCCGATAACCTCGACATGCGGTGGCGTCTTGGCGCCCACGGGCACGCCGCCTGAGGTCGTCTCTCGCCTCAACCAGGTGATCAATCAGATCCTGAAGCGCGAGGACGTCGCCAAGGCCTTCGAGTCCCAAGGCATGGTGCCCGCCACGTCCACCCCCACCGAGTTCGGCCGCCTGGTCGCCAAGGACGAACAGCGCTGGGCGGATGTGGTGAAGAAGAGCAATATCACCGCCGAATAGCCGGACGGGGGCGTGTGGGACGGCCGCCCGTGGCGCTCATCCGCCCCTCCACCTGGCCGCTGGACTCATGCATCGCGTGGCCCCGACGGGTCGTGTTCGCGCTTGCGGCGACAGGCCTCAGAAGCGCTCAGAGCACAACTCTTGTTGGCCTGCGCGGAATGGCGCCAACCTTCCGGCCCCTCACTCCACCGTCACACTCTTCGCCAGGTTCCGCGGCTTGTCCACATCCGTCCCACGCGCCACCGCCGTGTGATAGGCCAGCAGTTGCAGCGGCACGGTGTGCAGGATGGGCGAAAGCGGGCCGTAGTGTTCAGGCATGCGGATGACGTGCAGGCCGTCGCCGGTGTCGATGCGGGTGTCGGCGTCGGCCAGGGCGTACAGCACGCCGCCGCGGGCGCGCACTTCCTGCATGTTGCTCTTGAGCTTTTCCAGCAGCGCGTCGTTGGGCGCCACGGTGACCACCGGCATGCTGCTGGTGACCAGCGCCAGCGGGCCGTGCTTGAGTTCGCCAGCGGCGTAGGCCTCGGCGTGGATGTAGGTGATTTCCTTGAGCTTGAGCGCGCCTTCCTGCGCCACGGGGTAGTGCAGGCCACGGCCCAGGAACAGCGCGTTTTCCTTGGCGGCAAACTGCTCGGCCCAGGTGATGATCTGCGGCTCCAGCGCCAGCACGCCCTGCAAGGCGGCGGGCAGGTGGCGCAGCGCCTTCAGGTGGGCGGCTTCCTGCTCGGGCGTGGTCAGGCCGCGCGCCTGCGCCAGCGCCAGCGTCAGCAGAAACAGCCCGACCAGTTGCGTGGTGAAGGCCTTGGTGCTGGCCACGCCGATCTCGGCGCCGGCGCGGGTCAGAAACGCCAGCTTGCATTCGCGCACCATGGCGCTGGTGGGCACGTTGCACACCGTCAGCGTGTGGCGCATGCCCAGTTGCTGCGCGTGGCGCAGCGCGGCCAGCGTGTCGGCGGTTTCGCCCGACTGGCTGATGGTGACGACCAGCGTGTCGGCCGAGGGCACCGATTCGCGATAACGATACTCGCTGGCGATCTCCACCTGCGTCGGGATGCGGGCGATGGCTTCCAGCCAGTACTTGGCCACGCAGCCGGCGTAGTAGCTGGTGCCGCAGGCCAGGATCAGCACCTGCCGCACGGCGCCGAAGGTGGCGTGCGCGCCATCGCCCGGCGCGTGGTGCTGCGCCGCCTCGAACAGTTCGGGCACGATGGCCTCGATGCCTTCCAGCGTGTCGGCCACGGCGCGCGGTTGCTCGAAGATTTCCTTCTGCATGTAGTGGCGGTACGGCCCCAGTTCGGCCGCGCCGCTCATGGCCTGCACAGTGCGCACGGGGCGCTGCGCGCGCTGGCCGGCGCGGTCCGTGATCCAGTACTTGCCCAGTTGCACGTCGACGACGTCGCCCTCTTCCAGGTAGACGATCTGGTCGGTCACGCCGGCCAGCGCCATGGCGTCGCTGGCCAGAAACATCTCCTTGCCGTCGGTGCCCACGCCCAGCACCAGCGGCGAGCCTTCGCGCGCACCCACCAGCCGCTGCGGCTCGTCGCGGTGCAGCACGGCGATCGAATAGCTGCCGCGCAGGCGCTGCGTGGCGGCCTGCACCGCGGCCAGCAGGTCGCCTTCGTACAGGCTGTCGATCAGGTGGACGATGGTTTCGGTATCGGTCTGGCTGCTGAAGACATAGCCCCGCGCCTGCAGTTCGGCGCGCAGTTCGTCATGGTTCTCGATGATGCCGTTGTGCACCAGCGTCAGGCGGTCGGGCCGGTCTTCGCCGCGCGGGTAGGGGCCGCGGCTGACGTGCGGGTGCGCGTTGTCGATGGCGGGCGCGCCGTGCGTGGCCCAGCGCGTGTGGGCGATGCCGGTCAGCCCCTGCAGTTGCTCGGCCTCGCATTCGGCCGTCAGGTCGGCCACGCGCGAAATGCCGCGCAGCCGCCGCAACTCGCCCGCGCCGCGCCCCGGGCCGGCCGCATGCACGGCCACGCCGCACGAGTCGTAGCCGCGGTATTCCAGCCGTTGCAGGCCCTGGATGAGGATGGGAACGATGTTGCGCGTGGAAACCGCGCCGACGATGCCGCACATGGTGACGGGGCCTTTCTGGCAAGGGAGGGCCGGCCAAGCCGGACATGTTGGGATGCTAACGACGATGCAGAAAAATTAGCATTCAAATTTCATCAGCAGATGGAATAATTATTCAACTACTGGATCATCAGAAATAATTGATCTAATTAGGATAAATTATGGAATTAGATTCCACCGACTGGGCACTGCTGGGCGCGCTGCAAGCCGACGCCAGCCCCAGCAACCAGGCGCTGGCGCAGGCGCTCGGCATCTCGCCGCCCACCGCCCTGCGGCGCACCCGCCGTCTGCGCGACGCCGGGCTGATCGCCCGCCAGGTGGCCCTGCTGGATGAAGACAAGATCGCCGCGCTGCAGGGCCACGGCCTGACCGCCATTGCCGAGGTGTCGCTGGACCGCCAGGGCGCCGAACACCTGGACGCCTTCGAGCGCCGCGCCGTGCAGGAAGCCGCCGTGGCGCAGTGCTGGCGCGTGGCGCCGGGCCCCGACTTCATTCTGGTGCTGCGCGTGGCCGACATGCCGGGTTACCAGGACGTGGCCGAACGGCTGTTCACGCAGGACGCCAATGTGCGCAACGTGCGCGCGTTCTTCGCCGTCAGGCGGGCGAAGTTCGAGACGCAGATTCCGCTCAGCCGGCCGTGATGTTGAGGTTCTTTTGGGCTGCAGCGCTCGCTGGAAAAGCGCCGACAGCTATCAATAACTGAGCAGCGTAGTAGCTCGACAGCACCCACAGCGGCGCCAGCGGCAGCGGCTGCACGAAGCGGTTCAGCGCCAGCAGCGCGTCGCTCAGCATGAAGGCGCAGGCGCCGGCCGCCAGCATCGCCGCCGGCCGGTCGCCCAGCCAGCGCGCGCGGCCCAGGGCCTGCGCCGCCATCAGCGCAATGGCCAGCACGTAGACAGCCACCGGCACCCGCAGCCCGGCGGGCAGCCCACTCGTCCACAGCACGGCGTACATCGCGGCGCCGATCGCCAGCGTGGCCGCCACCGCGCCCCGGCTCGGCAGCCACGGCACACCGCGCTTGAACTGCGTGATGTAGACCCCGTGCGCCAGCAGAAACGCCACCAGGCCGGGGATGAAATAGCCGGGGAACATCAGGAACACGTCGCCCACCAGCGAGCACGCCAGCGCCGCCATCAACCCCCAGCCCGATGGCCCTGTGGCGCTGGGCTGGCGCGCGCGGGCAGCTACAAAAATGATGGCAAACACCATCACCAGCGGCTTGGTGGCGCGGTGCAGGCCCAGCCAGCCCAAGGTGGCGCTGGCGGTGGTCAGCACCGCCGCGGCGACGGCCAGCAGCAGCCAGGTGCGGCCGGGCGCCGAATCAGTGCGCACCACGCCCGTCGACGGTGACGACCGCCTCCACGCGGCCGTCCGCCAGCCCGCCGCGCACCACCACCAGCGCGTCGTGCAGGTTCACGGTGGGGTCGCAGTGACCGGGGATCAGCCACACCGTGTCGCCCAGCGCAGGCAGCGCACCGCCGGGCGTGGCCGGGCGCAGCACGCCGTGCTCGTCGCCACCGTTGCCAAACACCAGCGCCGGCTGGTCGGGCAGCGCGTGCACCAGCGGCAGGCCGCTGTCGATGGCGTGGCTCTTGTGCCCGGCGTCGCACACGGCGCGGTCGGCCGACGCGCTGATGACCTGCGCCTTGACGAACAGCGCCGGCTCGAAGGCGGGCTGCGCCGGCTCGCGCGCGTTCTTCAGGTAGTCGGCGTCCATGAACAGGTAGCTGCCGGGCTGGATCTCGTCCCACAGCCCGCTGGCGGCCTCGTGCGCAAAGGTGCCGGTGCCGGCGCCGGTGATGCGCGGCGGCGCCAGGCCGGCCGACGCCAGCAGCTGGCGCGTGTCGTCCAGCCGGCGCGCGGCCTCGGCGATGGCGGTGCGGCGCTCTTCGCCGGTGCGCAGGTGCTGCGCGCCGCCGTGGTAGGCGTGCAGGCCGGCGTAGCGCAGGCTGGGCGCGCGCGCGGCCAGTTGCCGCGCCAGTTGCAGGGTGGCATCGCCCGGCGCCACGCCGCAGCGGCCCTGGCCGATGTCGACTTCGATGTAGACGTCGATCGCCGCGTTGGTCAGGCGCATGGCCTGCGCCAGCCGCTCGATGCCTTCGGCGCTGTCGACCGCAATGCCCAGTTGCCCGCCGCGCGCCTTCACCTGGTGCGCCAGCGCGGCCACGCGGTGCAGCTTGGTGGGCGCCAGCACCTCGTTGGTGATGAGGATGTCGTCCACGCCCCCGGCAGCCAGCGCCTCGGCCTCGTGCACCGTCTGCACGCACACGCCGACGGCGCCGGCCTGCAGCTGCAGGCGCGCGAACTCGGCGCTCTTGTGCATCTTGGCGTGCGGGCGCAGGCGCACCCGGTGGCGCGCCACGAACTCGGCCATGCGCTGCAGGTTGCGCTGGGCGGCGTCCAGGTCAACCACCAGGGTGGGCGTTTCGATGGCGTCGATGCCCTGGCCGACCAGCGCGGTCAGGCGGTCGGAAAGCTCATGCCGTGATTTCATCGAGGGTGCCGTCTTCGAGGTGGGTGGTGTCGGCCCAGCCGACCAGCGAAAGGCCGGCATCCGGCGTCCACAGCAGGCGGTTGACCGCCGTGTTGCCGATCTGCCAGGTGCGCGCGTCCTGCAGGCCCAGGCCGGTGGCGGCGCGGTACAGCACGTCCAGCACGCCGCCGTGCGTGAACAGGGCGATGTGTTTTCCGGTGTTTTCGGCCGCCAGCGCTTGTACAGCCTGCGTGACACGCTCTCTGAACGATAGCAACGACTCGCCCTGTCCGCCCGGCGGCGACCAGGCAGGTTCGCGCCGGCGCCAGCGTTCGGCGTCGTCGGGCCAGGTGTCGGCGATTTCGGCGAAGGTCTGGCCCTGAAAGTCGCCGAAGCAGCGCTCGCGCAGCGCCGCGTCGGCCACCAGCGGCGCGCCGGTGGCCTCGGCCACGGTGCGCGCGGTTTCAAACGCGCGCGCCAGGTCGCTGCTGACGATCAGGTCGATGGCGTCGCGCCCGACTAGCGCGCGCGCCAGGCGGCGCGCCTGCGCGCGGCCGGTGTCGTTCAGCGGAATATCCAGGTGGCCCTGGATGCGCCCGCCCACGTTCCAGGCGGTTTCGCCGTGGCGGATGGCGAGGATGCGGGTGGCTTGCATGGCGCCATCATGCCATCGCGGCGCGGTGGCACGCCGCGTTCGCCGGCCGTCAGCGCGCGGGCGTGGTAGACACCGGTGCCGGGGGCGCGGCGGCAGGGGCGGGGGGCGGCAGCAGCGGCACGCCGACGCGGCGCACGGGCTGCGCCGGCTGCGGATAACCTTCGAGCGCGGCGACGAACAGCGCCGCCAGCACGTTCTCGGTGTCGTGCCAGGGGCCGTCGTGGCGGGCGCGCGTGTCGTAGACGATCTGGCCGGTCTGCACGTCGCGCATCAGCAGGCTGACTTCGCTGGCGTAGACGGGAATCGACGGGTCCTGCAGCGGCCAGCCCAGGCCGAAGCCGATGCCGCCGCCGCGCCAGCCGCGCCCTATACCCATGCCGAGCGCCAGGCTGGCGTTGCTGCGGCCACTGTAGAACGCATCGTCCATCCAGTACGCGTTGACATAGCCGCCCACCTGCACGCTCACGCGCGGCCGTGCGTCGTCGCGCACCGCGCCCACGCGGGCCAAGGCGGCCTGCGCCATGGCTTCCAGCTTGTCGGGCGCGGGCTGGCCAGCCACCAGCGGGCCGCGCTCAAACCGGTAGTGGGCGCCCTGCAGCACCGCGTTGCCCGGCGGCTGCGCGGCGCTGGTGCGCACGTCGGCGCCCACGGTGCGCGGGCCGGTGGCGCACGCCGTCAGGGCACTTGCTACCAAAATAAGAGCTGTCCGCGCAAACCACATCAGCGCACCCCCGGGATTTTTCCCAAAAAAATCAGGCGTTGACCAGCGCCACGCCGCCAAACGGCGCACCCACCGGCTCGGGCAGTGGCGCCTCGTCGAAGGCGGTGTCGCCATCGGCGTCGGGCACGCCCGTGGCCTTCAGGTTCCTGAAATCGTGCAAGGTTCCGTCCATCAGGTGCGAGGGCACCACGTTCTGCAGCGCGGTGGCCATGTTTTCGATGCGGCCGGGGTACTTCTTCTGCCATTCGCGCAGCATGTCGCCGATCTGCTTGCGCTGCAGGTTCTCTTGACTGCCGCACAGGTTGCACGGGATGATGGGGAACTGCCGGTGCTCGGCCCAGGCCACCAGGTCGCGCTCGTCCACATAGGCCAGCGGGCGGATGACGAGGAATTCGCCGTTGTCGCTGGTCAGCTTGGGCGGCATGCCCTTGATCTTGCCGCCGAAGAACATGTTGAGCAGCAGCGTCTGCAGCATGTCGTCGCGGTGGTGGCCCAGCGCGATCTTGTTGCACTTGAGCCGCCGCGCCACGCTGTACAGAATGCCCCGCCGCAGGCGCGAGCACAGGCTGCAGGTGGTCTTGCCCTCGGGAATCTTGGCTTTGACGATGCTGTAGGTGTCCTGCGTCTCGATGTGGTATTCGACCCCCAGCGCCTGCAGGTAATGGGGCAGCACCTCGGCCGGAAAGCCCGGCTGCTTCTGGTCCAGGTTGACGGCCACCAGCTCAAAGCGCACCGGCGCGCGCGCCTGCAGCTTCATCAGCACGTCGAGCAGGCCATAACTGTCCTTGCCGCCCGACAGGCAGACCATCACGCGGTCGCCTTCCTCGATCATGTTGAAGTCGGCAATCGCCTGGCCGACCTGGCGGCACAGGCGCTTTTCGAGCTTGAGCGCCTCGCGCTCGGCGCGGGTGCGCGCGGCGGGGCCGGCGTTGGCGCTCTCAGGCGCGGGCTGCAGCGCGGGGAATGGCAGAGAAGCATGCATGCCCCGATTTTCGTACGACCGGCGCCGGCCCGCTTACCGGGGCCTTTGGATGGCGCTTAAGCGCGCCGGCGCAACTGCCACCCCGCCGCCAGCGCGGACAAAGCACCCAATCCCAACAAAGCCCAGGGGCTGTTGACCGGCACCGGTGCAGGCTGACAACTGGCAGGATTGCCCACGGTGTAAGTGCCCCGCAGATCCGCGATGGCCTCGTAGGGCCCCCTGCCAAGCGCTGGGTCCAAGGGCGCCGTGTACAAGAAGATGATGCCGCTGTGGGCCGGCAGATTGCCCAGATGAAAAGTCAAGGTGCCATCGGGGTTGGCCGTGGGCGCCGCTGCGGGAACGCTCCACGCAAACGTGTGCCCTGGGTAAAACAAGTTCGCGCGGGCCGTGACCCAATCCACCAAATCTGTGTTGTCCATGACCCAGGCGCCGCCTGCGGGTGGCAACTTGACGGTGAGGGTCGCGTTGTTGATCGCATAGTCGGTGGCGACGACAAAGCGCCAGTACATGGGGAGGTCCGCCGTCCAATTCCAGTGCTGGTTCTCCATCCAGCCAGGTTCGCCCGCAGCGGTGCTGACGGTCTGATCGAAGCCCGTCAGTGAGCCGCCATTGAGCAAGGTGGACTTCGCGTGCCAATGCAACGCGCAGCCCTGACTCAGCACGCCCGACACCCGATCCTGAGCGCTGGCTGGCAGCACCGCTGCTGCCAGCGCCATGCCGCACAACACGGCCGCGGCGCGCCGACGAAGAGAAATTTGACCAACGTTTTGCATGTTTGCTCCTTGGCAATATCGTCGTGGACTATCGTGGCAGGGCGCGCTGGCGCCCACGGGGGCCATGATACGGTCGCATCCTGGATCCCTCCACGCGCTCAGCGCTGGGCTGCGCGGATCAGACCCTCACCACCGCCCCGCCTCCATCCGTATCGCCACTTCGCAGTCGTCGAAGATTTCCAGCTTGGTGATCTTCACCCGCACGCCCTGCACGCCGGGCAGGTGCATCAGGCGGTCGCACAGCTTGCCGATCAGCGTCTCCAGCAGGTTCACGTGCTCGGCCGTGCATTCGTCGATGATGATCTGGCGCACCTTGCGGTAGTCCAGCACGTGGGTGATGTCGTCGTCGCGCGGGTGCAGCGGCTGTGCGCCCAGGTTCAGTTCGGCGTCGACCTGAATCGGCTGCGGCGCGCCTTTTTCGTGGTCCAGAATGCCCAGCGCCGCGTCGAAGCGCAGCCCGGTGAAGCTGAGGCTTTGCAGGCCCCGGGTCGGCAGGTCGCTCATGGCGCGCTCACATCATCGAAAAATCGCGCTCGAAGCGCATCAGGTGCTGGCCGCCATCGACCAGCAGCGTGGTGCCCGTGACCGAGCGGTTGTCCAGCGCAAAGCGCACCGCGGCCGCCACGTCGGCGGGCGTGGACGAGCGGCCCAGCGGGCTGGCGGCGTGCAGCTGCTCAAAGCGCTGGCCGGTCAGCAGGTGGCTGGTCAACGTCAGGCCGGGTGCCACGCCCACCACCCGCACGCGCGGCGCCAGCGCCTGCGCCAGCAGCGTGGTGGCCGACCGCAGCGCGGCCTTGCTGAGCGTGTAGCTCAGGAAATCCGGGTTGGGGTTGAACAGCTTCTGGTCCAGCAGGTTGACCACACAGCCGCTGGCGGCGGGCGCATCGCGCGCGGCCAGATGTTCGGCCAGCGCCTGCGCCAGCAGCACCGGCGCCGCGGTGTTGGTGCGCCAGTGGCGCTCCATTTGCGCGTGTCCGAAGCTGGCCGCGTCGTCGTAGTCGAACAGGGCGGCGCTGTTGACCACCGCGTCCACCGCGCCAAATTCGGCCACCACGCGCGGCAGCAGGCTGCGGGTGGCGGCCTCGTCGGACAGATCGGCATCGAATGCGGCGCTACCGCCCGTCCATTGGGCGCAATCAGCTACGGTTTCAAGAGCATGCTGGCGCGAGGTGTGGTAGTGCACCGCCACCCGCCAGTCGGCCTGCGCCAGCGCGACGGCGATTTCGCGTCCCAGGCGGCGGCCGGCGCCGGTCACCAGCACGGTGCGCGGATGGGTGGCGGTGTTCACGGACAATCGGGGCGTGCAGACGAAGAATCAACCCAGTGTAAACGGCGGCCCCGCGTCGCCGCTGGCCTCGCGCATCGCCGCCGAGATCGCCACCGCCGGCGGCTGGCTGCCTTTCGACCGCTTCATGCACCTGGCCCTGTACGCGCCGGGTCTGGGTTACTACGCCCACGGCTCGCGCAAGTTCGGGCTGATGCCGGGCAGCGGCAGCGACTTCGTGACGGCGCCGGAGCTGTCGCCGCTGTTCGCACGCGCGCTGGCGGTGCAGGTGGCCGAGAGCCTGGCGGCGACCGGCACGCGCGAGGTGTGGGAATTTGGCGCGGGTTCAGGCGCGCTGGCGGCCGGGCTGATCGAGGCGCTGGATGCGCTGGGCCAGCCTTTGGCGCGCTACACCATCGTCGACGTGTCGGGCGCGCTGCGGGCGCGGCAGCAGCAGTGCCTGGCGGCGCAGGGCACGCGCGTGGCCTGGGCCGACGCCCTGCCCGAGCGGCTGCGCGGCGTGGTGGTGGGTAACGAGGTGCTGGACGCCATGCCGGTCAAGCTGCTGGCGCGGCGCGGCGGCGTGTGGCACGAGCGCGGCGTGGTTTTGCAGCCAAATCAAGCCCCTGCGCTTGACAGTACAGCGCATACAGCTATTGATTCAGGAGCAATCGCCTTCGCCTGGCAAGACCGGCCGACCGATTTGCGCCCACCCGTCGAGGTGGACGGTGCGCACGACTGCGTGATCGAAATCCACCCCCAGGCGCGCGCCTTCGTCGCCACGGTGGCCGGGCTGCTTCAGCGCGGCGGCGCGGGGGCGGCCTACTTCATCGACTACGGCTTTCCCGAAGCCGAGTACTGGCACCCGCAACGCACCACCGGCACGCTGGTGTGCCACCGCGCGCACCGCGTGGACGACGACCCGCTGGCCGACGTGGGCGACAAGGACATCACCGCGCACGTCGACTTCACCGGCGTGGCGCTGGCCGGGCAGGACGCCGGGCTCCAAGTCCTGGGCTACACCAGCCAGGGGCGCTTTCTGCTCAACTGCGGCATCGCCGACCTGATGGCCGCGGCCGACTTGCCGGCGCGCGCCAACGCGATGAAGCTGCTGGCCGAGCACGAGATGGGCGAGCTGTTCAAGGTGATCGGCCTGGCCACACCGGGCCACCCGCCCGCGCGCGGGTTTGCGTCGGGCGACCGAAGCCACCGGCTGTAGCCATGATTCGCTGGATTCTCGTCATCTTCCTGGCGCTGATGCTGATCAGCTGGCTGTCGCCGCTGCTGGGCAAGCTGGGCTTCGGCCGGCTGCCGGGCGACTTCCGCTTCAGGCTGTTCGGGCGCGAATGGTTCATTCCGCTCACCACCACGCTGCTGCTCAGCGCGCTGGCCAGCCTGATCGCCCGTTTGCTTTGATTTTGATAGCTGTCTGCGCTTTAGGGACAAGCGCTGGCGGCCTTTTTTGACCCGCAATACCGAGCTACAGCAGCTCGTCCGGCGCCAGCGGGCCCAGGATGCCGAGGATGAAGCGCAGCGCCCAACTGGCGTCGGGCTCGCCGTGCGCGTCTTCAAACAGGGCCTGCGGCGGCGCGCGCCACAGCAGGCGGCCTTCGGGCGTCATCTCCATCTTCCAGGCGCTGTCGTCGAAGGTGTCCTCGATGCGCTCGGTGGCCAGGCGCGACAGCGTGGCGCTGCGGATGACCAGCGCCACCTCGGTGTTTTGCAGCTGCGAGCGCAGGTCGAGGTTCATCGAGCCGATGCTGATGATGCGCCCGTCGATGATGAAGATCTTGGAATGCAGGCTGGCCTTGGAGCCGCCCCCGCCCGAGCCGAACACCGTGCGGTCCAGGTGCTGGGTGCGCAGCGCGCGCATCTCGTACAGCTCCACGCCCAGGCGGATCAGCTGTTCGCGGTAGCGCGCGTAGCCCACGTGCGCCAGCGGCGCGTCGTTGGAGGCGAGCGAGTTGGTCAGCACGCGCACGCGCACGCCGCGATGCACCATGTCGGCAAACACCTTCATCATCTCGGCGCCGGGCACGAAATAGGGCGAAACGATGAGCGCTTCGCGCCGGGCATCGCGCATCAGCGACAGCATGCCGTCGACCACCGTGTCCTCGGTGAAGGTGTCGTTCAGTTCGGGCACCAGCTTGAACGGCTTGTCGACGATGAAGGTGCCTGGCGCCCAGATCAGCCGCAGCGCAGCCAGATCCAGCGGGTCGGGCAACGCGGGCGGGGGGTCGGCAGCCGGCGCCGTGGCACCGGCGGCTTCAGGGTGCGGCGCGTTGCCCGCGTCGGCGCCATTGGCGGCCGCGGCGGGGTGCAGCAACTGTTCGCGCAGCACCTGCAGTTCGTCGGCCGAGATGAGCGACTGCACCGGATAGGCCAGCGGGTTGTTCCAGTACTGGTCGAAGCTGGCCGACATCTGCCGCACCACCGGGCCGGCGGCCAGCACGTCCATGTCGACGAAATTGCTGCCTTCGGCGGTGCCGAAGTAGGCGTCGCCCAGGTTGCGCCCGCCGGTAATGCCCCAGGCGTTGTCGGCGATGTACAGCTTGTTGTGCATGCGGTGCTGCATGCGGCGGAAGTCGTGCAGCGACCGCACCGCGCGCAGCACCGTCGAGCCGCGCCCGCCGGGCAGCGGGTTGTACATGCGCATCTCGACGTTGGGCAGGAAGGCCATGCGCATCACCAGCGCGTTGCGGCCGGTGGAATTGAAGTCGTCCAGCAGGATGCGCACGCGCACCCCCCGGGCGGCGGCGGCGCGCACTTCACGCAACAGCTCGCGCGTGCTGGCGTCGGCGTGGATGGCGTAGTACTGAATGTCGAGCGTGCGGCGAGCCTGCTGCGTCAGCGCCAGGCGGCTCGAATACGCCATGTTGGGCGAATCGACCAGCGCGTAGCCCGACACGTCCGCCGCCACGGCCGACGGGCGGCGCGCCGCCGCCAGCTGGCCCAGCGGCGTGCCCGCCACGTCGGCCAGCGACCGCGATTCGGGGCGCTCCACGTGCTCCGGCAGCCCCGCGCAGCCGCCCAGCCACACCAGCAGCATCACAGCCAGCGACGCGCGCAGCCAGGGCAGGCACGGCGTCAGGGGTCGAGGCAGAAGTTGTGACATGGGGCAGCGGCGCAAAGCCCCTCCATGGTAGGGCCGCCGTGTCAACGCCGTGTGTCGGACGGCTGCGCGGGCCGGCGTGCACGAAAAAGACGCCCGCAGGCGCGCACTAAAAAGCCGCCCGAAGGCGGCTGGGCGGCAAAGGCCGACGTGGATCAGGCGGTCTGGTCGTCCACCGCAGCGCCGGGGGCGTTGGCCATCACCGACTCGATGCCCGCATCGCGCGAGGCGGCACTGCTGTACATCTGGCTCTGGCCGATGACCTGGCCGTTGCTGGCCTTCAGCGTGAAATAGGGCGAGCCGTCCTTGCCGTCCAGGCGGTCAAAACGGCCGGCGTCGGCCGCATTCTTCTTGACGGATTCGATGCCGTTGACCGCGCTGGCCTTGGCTTCGTACATCTCGCTGCTCAGGATGGTCTGACCGTTGCCCGCCAGCAGCGAGAAATAGAACTTGTCGTTCTTGGACTTTTTCAGTTCGAACTTGCCTGCCATGAAACATCTCCTTCAAAAGTGAGAGCGCCAAACGCGCTTGGCTGGCGCGCATTGTGGCCTTTCGCACGCCGGATTTCAATCTTGGCCCGCCAGGATGTGCAATTGCGCACACCGGTGTGGCGCAAAGGTCAGCTTTGCATCAGCATCCGCTTGGACTTGGCAATGGACATCAGCATGCCCAGCGCCAGCCCCAGCGTCACCATGGCCGTGCCGCCGTAGCTGATGAAGGGCAGCGGCACGCCCACCACCGGCAGGATACCGCTGACCATGCCCATGTTGACGAAGGCGTAGGTGAAGAAGATGGTCGTCAGCGCCGCCGCCAGCAGGCGGGCGAACAGCGTCGGCGCGTCGGCCGCGATCATCAGGCCGCGGAAGATCAGGAACACGAAGCCGACGATGAGCGCCAGGTTGCCCGCCAGGCCGAATTCCTCGGAAAACGCGGCGAAAATGAAATCGGTGGTGCGCTCGGGGATGAATTCGAGGTGCGTCTGCGTGCCCTGCATAAAGCCCTTGCCCCACAGCCCGCCCGAGCCAATGGCGATCATGCCCTGCAGGATGTGAAAGCCCTTGCCCAGCGGGTCGCGCGTCGGGTCCAGCAGCGTGCAGATGCGCTGGCGCTGGTATTCGTGCAGCACGCGCCAGTCCACGTCGTCGGCGCACAGCGTGGGCTCGTACATGACGATGAGCACCACCGCCGCCAGCCCCAGCACCACCGGCGGCAGCACCAGCTTCCAGGGCAGGCCGGCAAAGAAGATCACGGCCAGCCCGGCCGCCATCACCAGCAGGGCGGTGCCCAGGTCGGGCTGCTTCATGATCAGGCCCACCGGCACCGCCAGCAGCGCGAACGCCACCAGAAAGTCGAGCGGCCGCGTCTGCCCCTCGCGCCGGTGGAACCACCAGGCCAGCATCAGCGGCATGGCGATCTTGAGCAGCTCGCTGGGCTGAATCACCACGCCCACGTTGATCCAGCGCGTGGCGCCCTTCTTGGTCACGCCGAACAGCGCCACCGCCACCAGCAGCGCCACGCCCAGCGTGTACAGCGGCACCGCCAGGTTCATCAGCCGCTGCGGCGGAATCTGCGCCACCACGAACATGATGCCGGCGGCGATCAGCATGTTGCGCCCATGGTCGGCAAAGCGCGTGCCGTGGTCGAACCCCGACGAATACATCGCCGTCAACCCCATGCCCGCCAGCACCAGCACCGCCGCCAGCAGCAGCAGATCGAACCCTCGCAGCAGCGGCCAGAGGCGCTGCCACAGCGAGGGCTTTTCAAACACGATGGCCATGGGGAATTATCCCCTTTGAGGCGCCGCAGGCGCCCTCAAAGGGCTACCCCTTGCTCACGGCCTCCGCCACCGCCAGCGCCGTCATGTTGACCAGGCGCCGCACCGTGGCCGACGGCGTCAGCACGTGCGCCGGCGCGGCCGTGCCCAGCAGCATGGGGCCGATGGTTACGCCGTGGCCCACGGTGATCTTCAGCACGTTGAACAGGATGTTGGCGGCGTCCAGGCTGGGGCAGACCAGCAGGTTCGCCTCGCCATCCAGCGTGCTGCCGGATACGGCGCGCTCGCGCAGCGCGGCCGACAGCGCGCTGTCGCCGTGCATTTCGCCGTCGCACGGAATGTCGGGGTATTGGGCGCGGAACAGGTCGCGCGCCGCGCGCATGCGCTGGGCCGACGCGCGCTTGGACGAACCGAAGTTGGAGTGCGACACGAACGCCACCTTGGGCGGCAGTCCGAAGTTGCCGACCTCGTCGGCCGCCATCTTGGCGATGGCGGCCAGCAATTCGGCACCCGGCTCTTCGTGCACGTAGGTGTCGGTCACGAACAGCGTGCGGTCCTGCAGCATCAGCGCGTTCACCGTGGCGTAGCCGGGCGCGCCGGGCTCGACGCCGATGATGTCGCGGATGTGTTCCAGGTGCTGGTCGAAGCGGCCGACGGTGCCGCACAGCATGGCGTCGGTGTCGCCCAGATGCACGCTGAGCGCGGCGATCACGGTGGTCGAGCGCCGCACCGCCGCCTTGGCGGCTTCGACCGTGGTGCCGTTGCGTTGCATCAGGCCGTGGTAGGTCTCCCAGTACTTGCGAAAGCGCGGATCGTCCTCGGGGTTGACGCATTCCACGTCATGGCCCAGGCGCAGGCGCAGGCCGGCTTTCTTGATGCGCTGCTCGATCACCGCCGGACGGCCGATCAGGATGGGTTGCGCCATGTGCTCGTCGATGGCGATCTGCGCCGCGCGCAGCACGCGCTCGTCCTCGCCCTCGGCGTAGGCCACGCGCTTTTTGTTGGGCGGCGCGGCCTTGGCGGCGGCGTATACCGGGCGCATCACCATGCCGGTCTGGTAGACGAAGCGCTCCAGGCTGGCGCGGTAGGCGTCCATGTCGGCAATCGGTCGCTCGGCCACGCCCGATTCGACCGCGGCCTGCGCCACGGCCGGGGCGATGCGCGTGATCAGGCGCGGGTCGAACGGCGTCGGGATGATGTAGTCGGGGCCAAACTGCAAGTCCTTGCCCGCATAGGCGGCGGCCACTTCGGCGCTGGTTTCGGCCTTGGCCAGCGCGGCGATCTCGCGCACGCAGGCCAGCTTCATTTCTTCGGTAATCTTGGTCGCGCCGCAATCGAGCGCGCCACGGAAGATGTACGGAAAGCACAGGACGTTGTTGACCTGGTTGGGGTAGTCGCTGCGGCCGGTGGCGATGATGCAGTCGGGCCGCGCGGCCTTGGCGTCTTCGGGGCGAATTTCAGGCTCGGGGTTGGCCAGCGCCAGAATCACCGGCTTGTCGGCCATGCTCTTGACCATGTCGGGCGTCAGCACGCCGGGCGCCGAGCAGCCGAGGAACACGTCGGCGCCTTTCACCACGTCGGCCAGCGTGCGCGCGCCGGTGTCGGGCTGCGCATAGCGCGCCTTGCTGTCGTCAAAGCCGCCGGGTCGGCCGGTGTAGATCAGGCCCTTGGAGTCGCAGGCATGGACGTTCCTGGGCTGCACGCCCAGCGCCACCATGACGTCGAGGCAGGCAATGGCCGCCGCGCCGGCGCCGCTGACGGCGACCTTGACGTCGCCGATTTTCTTGCCCACCAGTTCCAGGCCGTTGAGCAGCGCCGCCGACGAGATGATGGCCGTGCCATGCTGGTCGTCGTGGAACACCGGGATGTTCATGCGCTCGCGCAGCTTGCGCTCGATATAGAAGCACTCCGGCGCCTTGATGTCCTCCAGGTTGATGCCGCCCAGCGTGGGTTCCATCGCGGCGATCATGTCGACCAGCTTGTCGGGATCGCGTTCGGCCAGCTCGATGTCGAACACATCGATGCCGGCGAATTTCTTGAATAGGCAGCCCTTGCCTTCCATGACCGGCTTGGCGGCCAGTGGCCCGATATCGCCCAGGCCGAGCACCGCCGTGCCATTGGTGACCACGCCGACCAGGTTGCCGCGCGACGTGTACTCCGCCGCCAGCGACGGGTCGGCCTCGATGTCCAGGCAGGGATAGGCCACACCGGGCGAATACGCCAACGACAGATCGCGCTGGTTGGACAAGGCCTTGGTCGGCGTGACCGCGATCTTGCCGCGGGTCGGGCTGCGGTGGTATTCGCGGGCGGCTTCGCGCAGGGCGTGTTCAGCGGGGGAGAGTTCTTTGCTCATGGTGCGTGGGTTCAGCGTGCGAG
>JAKOYD010000038.1 GCA_029780695.1 Pseudomonadota bacterium | reverse complement strand
CATGGTGTGTCTCTTTCAGTGGTTGTAGGTGGCGAGGGCATCGAGTGCCTCGATGCGCGCGCCGTCGGCGAGCAGCGGGTTGACTTCCAGCGTGTCCAGCGTGGCGCCGAGCGCGAGCGCGGCGTCGCCGATGCGCGCCACGGCGTCGGCGAGCTTCGCGACATCGACCGGCGGCGCGCCGCGAAAGCCTTGCAGCAGCTTCGCGCCGCGCAGCTCGGACACCATCTGTTCCACGTCGGCTGGCGTCACGGGCAGGAGGCGCAGGCTCACGTCCTGCAGCGCCTCGATCCACACGCCGCCCAGTCCGAGCGCGATGACGGGGCCCCACTGGGCGTCGACGCGCACGCCCGTGAAGAGCTCGATGCCGCCCTTGCGCATGGGCGAAACGATCACGCCGTCGAGCCGTGCCTTCGGCATCGCGGAGGCGGCCGCGTCCATGATCCTGCGGAACGCCGCTTCGACCGCGTCGTCGCCCTGCAGGTTGAGCACGACGCCGCCGACCTCGGTCTTGTGCGCGATGTCCGGCGAGGCGATCTTGAGGACGACCGGGCCGTTCATGTCGCGCGCCGCGGCGACGGCCTGCTTCGCGTCGGTGGCGAGCACCTGGGGAACCACGGGGACGCCGAAGCGCTTGAGGTAGTCCACCGTTTCGCGCTCGGATTGCGGCAAGTCGGCGCCTGCCGTCGACGCCGCACCCGGCAAGGCGCGTGCCGCGCGCTCGCCCCCTGCACTGCGGGACATCCGGGACCAGTCCGCGGCGTAGCGCAACGCGCGCAACGCGATGTCCAGCCCGCAGGCGAGGTACGGAATCTGCGCCTTCTCCACTTCTTCGCGGCTCTTGTCCGACACCGCCTTCACCGTGTTGCTCACCACGAGGTAGCGCGCGCGTCCGTCCGGCTTGAACTGCCCGATGGCCTGCAGCGTTCCCACCGCAAACGGCGCCCAGTCGTTGTTGTTCGCCGTGGGCACGTCGGCCACGCAGACCAGCACGGAGACGGCCGGATCGCGCTGCATCGCATCCATGCAGCGGGTGAAGAGCGCCAGATCGTTGATGACTGCGCCCGTCAGGTCCAGCGGGTTGGCGGGTGTGGCCATCGGCGGAAGGATCTCGCGCAGCGCCGAGAGCGTTTCATTCGACAAGGCGGGCAGGCGCAGTGTTTCCAGCTGCGCATAGTCCGCGGCCAGCTCGCCCATGCCGCCCGAGGACGACAGCACCGCGACCCCGCCTTCGGCCAGCACGCCGGTTTTCTCGAGCAGCGCCGCGGTGAACACGAGCTCCTCGATGCTGCGCACGCGCACCAGCCCGAGCTGGCGGCACACGCCGTCGAACACGCTGTCGTCGCCCACGAGCGAGCCCGTGTGCGACTGCGCAGCCTGCGTCGCGATGTCGGAGCGGCCCACCTTGAGCACCACGATCGGCTTGGCCTTCGCGAGCGCGCGCTCGGCGGCGGCGCGGAACAGGCGCGTGTCACGCACCGTCTCCGCGAACACCGCGATCACCTTCGTGCTCTCGTCGTCCACGAGGTAGTCCACGCATTCGGCCAGGCCCAGCATTGCCTCGTTGCCGGTGGCGGCGACCACGTTCATGCCTACGCCGTGCTGGTGCGCGAAGTGCTTCATCACGGTGGCGACCGCGCCGCTTTGCGACACGATGCTGATGCCGCCCTTCAGGGGTGGCGTGCGCATGGCGCCCGTCCAGCACACCGCGCCGGTCGTGAAGTTGATGAAGCCCAGGCAGTTGGGCCCCAGCAGCGTGATGCCGAGTTCACGCGCCGTGGCGACCATGCGCTCCTGCATCG
Organism: Pseudomonadota bacterium; assembly: GCA_029780695.1. GTDB lineage: Bacteria > Pseudomonadota > Gammaproteobacteria > Burkholderiales > Burkholderiaceae_C > Ottowia. Next base: position 2,993 of record JAKOYD010000038.1, on the reverse strand, counting down.
TGCGGCCTTCGCTGCCGGTTTCCGCGAAGCCGCCGGCGAGCACCACGGCGTGGCGGATGCCCGCGGCGCCCAGGTCGCGCAGTGCGTCCTCCATCGCGGGGTTGGGCACCATGAGCAGCGCGACGTCGACGCTCTCGCCGATGTCGACTGCCGTCTTGAACGACTGCTGCCCATGCACGACGCCGCCGCTGCGGTTGACGAGATGGACCTTCCCCTCGAAGCCCAGCAGCTTCAGGTTGTCGAAGGCCATCTTCGACCACGTGGAGCGGTCGGTCGCGCCCACGAGCGCGACGGACCGCGGGTTGAAGAGGCGTGCGAGGCCTGTGTCCGGTGCCGCCATCGCGTTTATCCGAAGCGCGGCGTGAACACGTTGCGGCCGTCCACCTGCGTCACGGTGCCGGGCAGCCCGATGCCTTCGACCTGCTCCAGCTTCGCGAGCGTTGCCGCATCGGCGGGCGTGTTCGCGACGAAGCGCTCGCCCGTAGCAGCCAGGCGCCCGAGCAGCACGCCGCTTTCGGGACCGTTCTTGCCGTGCAGCACGGCATAGGTCTCGATGGTCGCGTCACCCTGCGGTGCCTCGGTGAAGCGCACCTTGGTCTGCGCGTCGATCTCGCGCTGGATGGCGTCGGAATCCGCGCGCATGAAGGGCTTGTTCGGCCGCTCGGTGGAAAACAGACCGACCGACTCCTTGGTGACGAGGCCGACGTTGGCCATGACGAGGCCATAGGCGCCGGGCTTCGCACGCACGCGCTGCACCATCTCGGCGATGGCGTGCGTCACGTAGTTGTTGCCCGGTCCGCCGAAGTACGGCAGGCCGCCCGTGACGGTGAGGCCGCGCTTGTCGTCGGGCGAGATGCCCAGCTCCTTGCAGGCGATCTGCACTACCGACGGGAAGCAGCTGTAGATGTCGAACACATCCACGTCGGCGATGGTCTTGCCCGCCTGCGCCAGAGCGGCGCGCGAGGTCAGGCGCATCGCGGGCGACTGGTCGAGGCGCTCGCGGTCGCTCACGAACCACGTGTTGTGCGCATGCGCTTCGCCGTGCAGGTACACGCGCTTGTCCTGCGGGATGCCGAGCTCGTCGGCACGCGCTTCGGACACCACGATGAACGCGGCCGACTGGTCGACGAAGGCGCTGGCCGTCATGAGCTTGGTGTACGGGAAGCCCACGAAGGGGTTCTCCGCGTTCACCTCGGCGATCTGCTCGGCGCTGTACCCCTTGCGGCGCGTGGCGAGCGGGTTGTCCCTGGCCACGGCGGCGAAGCGTGCAAAGAGCTTGGCGCTGGCTTCGCGGTACTGGTCGACCGTCTGCCCCGCGGCGTGGCGCAGGGCCTGCCCGATGAGCGCGTACATTGCGATGGCCGAGCGCATGCCGTGCTTCTCTTCGGCCTTGGTGTACATGTCCTCAGGGCGTGTGGACCGGAACGATCTCACGCCCGTGAGCTGGTTGGGCGTGGTGGGGGCGTCCTCGCCCCACTGCAGCTGCAGACCAGCGCGCTTGGCCGCGAGCTCGGTGCGCAGCGCCTCGCCGCCCACGACCAGCGCCGCCTGCGACTCTCCCTGCGCGATGCGTTCGCACGCGCGCGCGAGCATCACCAGCGAATCGCCGCCTTGCGGGGGACACACGAGGTCCGTGGCGTTCGCCGCGCCCACGCGCTGCGCGATGGACCACGGCGCATTCGCGAGCTTGCCGAAGGGCGATGCGAAACGCGGCAGCGTGTCGGCAAACAGGCGGATCACCGTGACGGAGTCCAGCCCGCGCAGCAGTGCGGCGCCCTGGTCCTGCGCGCCACTGTCCGCCGCGGCGAGCTTGACCGCGTCGTGCATCAGCTGCAGCGGCGAACGGCCCTCTTCGGGCTTCGAAGTGGTGTCGGTGACCTGGCCGGTGCCGACGATGACGGGGATGCGTGTCTTGTCCATCTGTGCTTTCAGAGGTTGATCAAGGGAGAGATGCGCTCGGCGGTGTCGATGTACTCCTGCATCAGGTCCTGCATGACCTGGCGCACGGAGGTCTCTTCCTTCATGTTCCCGACGACCTGCCCGGCGGGGAACGAGCACAGGTCGTCGCGATGCGCCTTCTCGATGCGGATGCGCGCGCCGTGGTACAGGATGTTCTGCAGCGGCGGCTTCAGGTGCCTGGGCGCACCGGGCTGTTCCCACGCTTCCGAGGCCTTGCTGCGGATCATGCGACCGGTCTTCCCCGTCATCCACTTGCGCTGCACGGCGTCTTCGGACTTCGCCTTGAAAAGCACCTCTTTTTCCATGGGCGTGAGCTCGCTCTCGCGCGTGCCCAGCCAGATCGTTCCGGTCCACACGCCCTGCGCGCCGAGCGCAAAGGCTGCCGCGATCTGCCTGCCGCGGCTGATGCCGCCGGCGGCGAGCACCGCGATGTCGGGGCCGGCGACATCGACCACCTGCGGCACGAGCACCATGGTGGCGATCTGCCCCGTGTGGCCGCCGGCTTCGGTGCCCTGCGCGACGATGATGTCCACGCCCACCGCGCGCTGCGCCTTCGCGTGCTCGGCCTTTCCGCACAGCGAGCCGACGAGGATGCCGCGGCCGTGCAGCTCGTCGACCAGTTCCTTCGGCGGCGCACCCAGGGCGCTGACCACCAGCTTGACCTGCGGGTGGCGCAGCGCCACGTCGATCAGCCTGCGCGCGCCCAGCGGCGTGGTGTTGCGCCCGCGCCCGATCAGCTCGCGGCGCGCTTCGGCCGCGTCGTCGGCGGACAGCGGGGGCACGCCTTCCGCATCCAGCAGCTTGTCGACGAACTGCCTCTGCTCGGCGGGGATGAGGTCGATCACCTCCTCGGTCGATGCTTCGGCCTCGCGGTCGTAGACGACGGGAATGAGCACGTCCACGCCGTAGGGCCGGCCGCCCACGTGCTCGTCGATCCACTTGAGTTCGCGCTCGAGCTGTTCGGGCGAGTGCGTGACCGCGCCCAGCACGCCGAAGCCGCCGGCCTTGGTGACCTCGACCACGACGTCGCGGCA
>JAKOYD010000108.1 GCA_029780695.1 Pseudomonadota bacterium | reverse complement strand
GATTTCGCCCGCCGCCAAGGCCGCCGCGTGCTTGCGCGCGTGCGCCGTGGCATAGCGGATCTGCATCGGGCTGGTGTGCGTGCGCAGGCAGTAGGGCTGGCCGTCCTCGCCCTGCATGTCGACGTAGAAGGTGTCCTGCATCGACCGCGCCGGGTGGTTGGGCGGGTTGTTGAGCGCGGTGAAGTTGAACCAGTCGTTTTCGACCTCGGGGCCGTCGCCGACGTCAAAGCCCATGCTGCCGAAGATCTGCTCGATGCGCTCCCACGCCAGGCTGACCGGGTGCAACCCGCCTGTGCCGCGCTGGCGGCCCGGCAGCGTCACGTCGAGCGCCTGCGCCTTCAGCTGGCGCGCCAGCTCGGCGTCGGCCAGCGCCTGCCGGCGCGCGGTCAAGGCGGCTTCGATGGCCTGCTTGGCCTGGTTGATGGCGGCGCCGCGGGTTTTCTTGTCTTCCACGGAAAGCTGCGCCATGCCCTTCATCAGCTCGGTCACGCGGCCGGATTTGCCCAGGAACTGCGCCTTGGCGTTTTCGAGGTCGGCGGGGGTGTCGGTGCGGGCGAAGGCGGCTTCGGCGCTTCGGACCAGTTCGGCCAAATCGGTGGAAGCCAGGGAGTCGGTGATCATCGGTGCAGGGCCCACGGGTTCTCAAATGAAAAAGGGATTGAAGCCAATCAGGCCTCAACCCCTTGAACCACCAGCGCGATCAGCTATTGAAAGTAGAGTGCGCGTGGCGGTGCCGGAATCAAGCCAGCTTGGCCTTGGCCTGCTCCACGATGCCGGCAAATGCGGCCTTGTCGTGCACGGCGATGTCGGCCAGGACCTTGCGGTCCAGCGTGATGCCGGCCTTGTTCATGCCGTTGATGAACTGGCTGTAGGTCAGGCCCAGTTCACGCGTGGCGGCGTTGATACGCGCGATCCACAGACGACGGAACACGCGCTTCTTGGTGCGGCGATCACGGTAGGCGTACTGGCCCGCCTTCATCACCGCCTGTTTGGCGACGCGATAGACGTTCTTGCGGCGACCGCGGAAGCCCTTGGCCAGGGCGAGGATTTTCTTGTGACGAGCACGGGCGGTCACACCACGTTTGACGCGAGGCATAGGTTCTCTCCTGTTCCGTCAGTTGATCAAAGGCCGGCAAAGGGCAGCATCTGCGCCATGTGACCCATGTTGGTCTCATGCACATTCACCGCACCACGCAGCTGGCGCTTGTTCTTGGTGGACTTCTTGGTCAGGATGTGACGCTTGAAGGCTTGACCGCGCTTGACGGTGCCACCGGGACGGACGCGAAAACGCTTCTTCGCGCTGCTCTTGCTTTTCATCTTGGGCATTGAATGCTCCGTTTTATTGTGCTCGTGAGGCGTGCGCAAAACAGCTTTGCGCCCTTGTTGGCCCCGAGCCACTTGTTGCGGCAGGCCTTTCAGCCTGCCCGTTCGCCGGGTTGCCCCGGCAAATACTTCAAAAACCTGTCACGTCAGGCCGCCGCTGCCGGCTGCTGCTCGCTGGCCGGCTTGGCCGCACCGGCTGCCACCTTCTTGCGCGCCGGGGCGATCATCATGATCATCTGGCGGCCTTCCAGCTTGGGAAACTGCTCGACGATGATGCTGTCGGCCAGTTCGTCGCGAATGCGGTTGAGCAGCGCCAGACCCAGTTCCTGGTGCGTGATCTCGCGGCCGCGAAAACGCAGCGTGACCTTCACCTTGTCACCATCGGCCAGAAAGCGCCGGATATTGCGCATCTTGATGTTGTAGTCGCCGTCGTCGGTACCAGGGCGGAACTTGACTTCCTTGATTTCGATGACCGTCTGCTTGGCCTTGGCCTCGGCGGCCTTCTTCTGTTCCTGGTACTTGAACTTGCCGTAGTCCATCAGGCGGCAAACCGGCGGATTGGCCGTGGCGACGATTTCAACCAGGTCCACGTCCAGTTCGCCCGCCATGCGCAGGGCTTCCTGCAGCGGGACGATGCCCAGGGGTTCGTTCTCGGGGCCGTTCAGGCGCACTTCGGGCGCCATGATTTCTCGATTCAGACGATGCGCGCGCTCTTCCCGGTGGCGGCGGTCACGAAAATTGGTAGCGATGGCAAAAATCCTCTAACTAAAAATGCTACGAAACAAGTAGCTACAGCCGCACAATCCACGCGGGCCAGAGCTGGTTTTGTTAAAAAATCAGGCTTTGGAAGCGACGTCCTGGGCGATGCGTTTGGCAAACGCATCGAGGGACATCACACCGAGGTCTTGATTGCCCCGGGCGCGCACTGCGACGGCGCCAGCTTCCTTTTCCTTGTCGCCGACGACCAGGATGTAAGGCAGCTTTTGCAACGAATGCTCGCGTATTTTATAGGTAATCTTCTCGTTTCGCAGGTCAGTTTCGACCCTAAGCCCTTGATTTCGCAGCGTTTTAGCCACGTTTTGCACGTAATCGGCCTGTGCGTCGGTGATGCCCGTCACCACCACCTGCACCGGCGACAGCCAGACCGGCAGCGCGCCAGAGAACTGCTCGATCAGGATGCCGATGAAGCGCTCCAGGCTGCCGACGATGGCGCGGTGCAGCATGACCGGGCGGTGGCGCGCACCGTCCTCGCCCACGTATTCGGCGTCCAGCCGTTCGGCCATCGAAAAATCGACCTGCATGGTGCCGCATTGCCACTGGCGGCCGATGGCGTCCTTCAGCGTGTATTCAATCTTGGGGCCGTAGAAGGCGCCGTCGCCCGGGGCGATCTCGAATTCGCAGCCCGAGGCGCGCAGGCTTTCCATCAGCGCGTGCTCGGCCTTGTCCCAGCTTTCGTCGCTGCCAATGCGCTGCTCGGGCCGCGTGGCCACCTTGTAGATGATGTCGGTGAAGCCGAAGTCCTTGTAGACCTTCTGCAGCAGCGCCGTGTAGGCCGTGCATTCGGGCAGGATCTGATCCTCCGTGCAGAAGATGTGCCCGTCGTCCTGCGTGAAGGCGCGCACGCGCATGATGCCGTGCAGGCCGCCCGTGGGCTCGTTGCGGTGGCAGGCGCCGAATTCGCCATAGCGCAGCGGCAGGTCGCGGTAGCTTTTTACGCCCTGCTTGAAGATCAGGATGTGACCGGGGCAGTTCATCGGCTTCAGCGCGTAGTCGCGCTTTTCCGATTCGGTGGTGAACATGTTGTCGCGGTACTTGTCCCAGTGGCCGGTCTTTTCCCACAGCGCCTTGTCCAGGATCTGCGGGCCTTTCACTTCCTGGTAGCCGTTGTCGCGGTATACGCGGCGCATGTACTGCTCGACTTCCTGCCACAGCGTCCAGCCCTTGGGGTGCCAGAACACGGTGCCGGGCGAATGCTCGTCGATGTGGAACAGGTCCAGCTCGCGCCCCAGCTTGCGGTGGTCACGCTTTTCGGCCTCTTCCAGCATCGTCAAATGCTGCTTCAGGTCTTCCTTGCTGGCCCAGGCGGTGCCATAGATGCGCTGCAGCATCTCGTTGCGGTGGTCGCCGCGCCAGTAGGCGCCGGCCACCTTCATCAGCTTGAAGTGCTTGAGCTTGCCCGTGCTCGGCACGTGCGGGCCGCGGCACAGATCCTCGAAGGCGCCTTCGCGGTACAGCGACACGTCTTCGTTGGTCGGAATGCTGGCAATCAGTTCGGCCTTGTAGGCTTCGCCCAGGCCCTTGAAGTATTCGACCGCCGCGTCGCGCGGCAGCACGCGGCGCACCACGGGCTCGTCCTTGGCCGCCAGTTCTTCCATCTTCTTCTCGATGGCGGCCAGGTCGTCGGGCGTGAAGGGGCGCTTGTAGCTGAAGTCGTAATAAAAGCCGTTCTCAATCACCGGGCCAATGGTGACCTGCGCATCGGGAAACAGCTCTTTCACCGCATAGGCCAGCAGGTGCGCCGTGGAGTGGCGGATCATCTCCAGCCCCTCGGCGTCCTTGGCGGTGACGATGGACAGCGGCGCGTCGTGGTCGATGACGAAGCTGGTGTCGACCAGCTTGCCGTCCACCTTGCCGCCCAGCGCTGCCTTGGCCAGGCCCGTGCCGATGGACTGCGCCACTTCGGCGACCGTCACCGGGCCGGGAAATTCGCGCTGCGCGCCGTCGGGAAGCGTGATGTGAACCATGTAAAGACCTCTGGAAATCGCGTGTGTATGTCAAAAAAAGCGGGCAACAAAAAAGCGCGGGTGGGGCCGCGCTTTCGGTATGTTTTGCTGGCACATCGCGCGCTGCGCGCAATGGCTACACCGTCATCGGCCTGACAACCCGTTCCTGGCGAAGGGAGTAGTTCGCGGTGTCATAACCGAAGATGCCTTTCTCGCTCTTGTGTGAGGTGGTTGACCGGCGCTCGCGTGCTGCGGCGCAACAAGTTGGATTTTAGCCCACTTGTCGCCGTGCGCGGTGCGCCATCGGCCGCGGCGACCGTGTGAACTGCGTGTAAAGCTGGGTGAAGGCGCGCGCCTGGCGTCAGCCCACCGCGCCAGCCGACCGTTTTGGGACGGAAAGGCGGGCGGTGTTCGCTCGCATGTCACAGGACGCACCCCATGAAACTGCTTTCGTCTTCCGTTGCTCGTCCGGCTCTGCTGGCTTCGGTCGCCGCGGCCGCCCTGCTGGCCGGTTGCGTGGTGGCACCGGTGCCGGGCACCGTCTACAACGACCCCTATGGCGGCCCAACGCAAACCGTGTACGCGCCGGTCGCGCCGCCCGCGCCCTATTACGAAGTGCAGCCTGCGCTGCCCTACCCGGGCGCGATCTGGATCAACGGGTATTGGAACTGGAGCGGCGGCCGCCACGTCTGGACGCCCGGCCGCTACGAGCGCCCGCGCCCCGGCTATCACTACCAAAATCCGCGCTGGTCGCAGGGCCCGCGCGGTGGCTGGCAGCTGCATGGCGGCGGCTGGCACCGATGAAAATAGGCCGCCAACGCTTGGCTGACAAGTGCTGGCAGCTATCGATGCAATAGCGCCTCCGCGCTCAGGCGTCGCCGTCGATGCGCCCGGCGACGTTGTCCACCATCACCGGTGTCTCGAAGTACGTCAGCTGCGGGTCGCACCCGTATTTCTGGCGGATGAAGCCGCGCCACGCGTCGTCGTACACCCGTTCGGCGTCGGCGCGGCTTTGCCACAGGTAAACGCCGCCGGCCGTCCGGCCATCTTCCGACAGCAGGTAATGCTTGCGCACCAGCCCGGCCATGCCCAGGTAGCGCGGGGCCGTGCTGTTGAACACGTCGCGCGCCTGTTCGACGGTCATGGGTTCGGGCAGGGTGAACTGCACCAGTGCGGTGATCATGGGTGAATCCTTCGGGTGTGGCGGTGAGTGCCATTGTGAACCCGGCAACGCCCATTACCTTGGTCAGCCGCAGACGCGATGGAGCCAACAAAAAAGCCACGGCGCAAGGCCGTGGCTCTGTCTCCTCGATGACCGCTGGCGCGGTCAACCCTCGCTATGAATCAATGGAACTGCTCTTCCTCGGTCGAGCCGGTCAGCGCCTTGACGCTGGACGAGCCGCCCTGGATGACGGTGGTCACGTCGTCGAAGTAACCCGCGCCCACTTCCTGCTGGTGCGACACGAAGGTGTAGCCGGCTTCGCGCGCCTTGAACTCGGGCTCCTGCACCATGTTGACGTAGTGCTTCATGCCCTCGCCGCCGGCGTAGGCCTTGGCGAATTCGAACGTGCGGTACCAGTTGACGTGGATGCCGGCCAGCGTGATGAACTGGTACTTGTAGCCCAGCGCGGACAGCTCGTCCTGGAACTTGGCAATCGTGGCGTCGTCCAGGTTCTTCTTCCAGTTGAAGCTGGGCGAGCAGTTGTACGACAGCAGCTTGCCGGGCGACTTGGCGTGCACGGCCTGGGCGAATTCGCGGGCAAAGCCCAGATCAGGCGTGCCGGTTTCGCACCACACCAGGTCGGCGTAGGGCGCGTAGGCCACGCCACGGCTGATGGCTTGCTCGAGGCCGTTCTTGACGCGGTAGAAGCCTTCCTGCGTGCGCTCGCCGGTCAGGAAAGGCTTGTCGTTGGCGTCGTGGTCGCTGGTGATCAGGTTGGCGGCCTCGGCGTCGGTGCGGGCCAGCACGATGGTGGGCACGCCCATCACGTCGGCGGCGAAGCGCGCGGCGATCAGCTTCTCGACGGCTTCCTGCGTGGGCACCAGCACCTTGCCACCCATGTGGCCGCACTTCTTGACGGCGGCCAACTGGTCCTCAAAGTGCACGCCCGAGGCGCCGGCGGCGATCATGTTCTTCATCAGCTCGAAGGCGTTCAGCACGCCGCCGAAGCCGGCCTCGGCGTCGGCCACGATGGGCAGGAAGTAGTCGATGAAGTCCTTGTCACCGGGGTTCACGCCGCGGCCCCACTGGATCTCGTCGGCGCGCTTGAAGGTGTTGTTGATGCGGCGCACCATGGTGGGCACCGAGTCGTAGGCGTACAGCGACTGGTCGGGGTACATGGTCTCGCTGGTGTTGCCATCGGCGGCCACCTGCCAGCCCGACAGGTACACGGCCTCCAGACCGGCCTTGGCCTGCTGCATGGCCTGGCCGGCGGTGATGGCGCCGAAGGCGTTGACGTAGCCCTTCTTGGCATCGCCATTGACCAGGCGCCAGAGCTTTTCAGCGCCGCGCTTGGCCAGCGTGTGCTCGATCGGCAGGCTGCCGCGCAGGCGCACCACGTCGGCGGCGCTGTAGCCGCGCTTGACGCCCTTCCAGCGCGGGTTGCTGGCCCAGTCCTTTTCGAGGGCGGCGATCTGCTGCTCGCGGCTGAGTTGCTCGTTGGTGTTCGGCATGAATAGCTCCGTGGTGAGTCAAAAAAAGTGGTTCCGACCGGGTGGCCGGCCTCCGTGAGAGACCCTGTCCGCCGCTGCCGTTGACCGTCATCATACTCTTGTATAAGACCGTCGTCGATTCTTATGTCTTATACAAGACAAAAAATTTATTCATACAAATCAATAATTTATTGATGGTTAACCGTAATGTGGAAATTTATCTTTCATATTGAGAAATTATGCGGCACCGCACCATTGTCATTTTTACAATGCAGTGATTCATTTTTATATTACGAAATTGAGGTGCGTGCGCCGCGATGACCACCGCCCTGCCCATCAGAGTGCGATATCCATCGGACCACCGTGTCCCGCGCCCGAGGCTGAACGCCACCGTATAGTCGCGCCACCGCACCCGCCGCCCGCGCTTCGCCCACGTGTCCGCCACGACCGCCCTGCCCCGCCCCCTGGCCTACGGCTGCCTGGCCCTGTCGATGAGCCTGGTGGGCAGCTACGTGGCGCTGTCCAAGCCGCTGGCGGCGGTGTTTCCGGTGCTGCTGCTGGCCTGGCTGCGCTTTGGCATCGGCGGCGTGGCCATGCTGCACTGGTTGCGCAAGCCGGCCGACGAGCCAGCACTCACCGGCCGCATGCGAGGCCTGCTGTTTCTCGAATCCTTTCTGGGCAACTTCCTGTTCACGCTGTGCATGATCAGCGGCGTCAAGCTCACCACGGCGGTGTCGGCCGGGGTCATCATGGCCGCCATCCCGGCGGCGGTGGCGTTGCTGTCCTGGCTGTTCCTGCGCGAGCGCGTGGCCCCGCGCGTGTGGGTTGGCGTGGCCTGTGCGGTACTCGGGATCGCGCTCGTGTCGCTATCGAAACAGGAGCTGTCGCCGCACGCCACACAAGCGCTGGACTCATCCAGCTCCAGCGATCTGCGCTGGCTGGGCAACCTGCTGCTGGTGGGCGCCGTGCTGTGCGAGGCCA
>JAKOYD010000028.1 GCA_029780695.1 Pseudomonadota bacterium | reverse complement strand
CCATGGGCGCCTTCCAGGGCGACTTCGCCGGCCTGGCCGCGCACGACCTGGGCGGCGCCGCCATCCGCGCCGCCGTCGAGCGCGCCGTCATCCGCCCCGACACGGTGGGCGAGGTGCTGTTCGACAACTGCCTGATGGCCGGCCAGGGCCAGGCGCCCGCGCGCCAGGCCGCGTTCAAGGGCGGCCTGCCCCAGAGCGCGGGCGCCGTCACCCTGTCCAAGATGTGCGGCTCGGGCATGAAGGCCACCATGCTGGCCCACGACATGCTGCTGGCCGGCAGCGCCGAGGTGATGGTGGCCGGCGGCATGGAGAGCATGACCAACGCGCCCTACCTGCTGCAAAAAGGCCGCGGCGGCTACCGCATGGGCCACGACAAGGTGTACGACCACATGATGCTCGACGGCCTGGAAGACGCCTACGAAGCCGGCCGCAGCATGGGCACCTTTGGCGAGGACTGCGCCGCCAAGTACAACTTCACCCGCGACGCGCAAGACAAATTCGCCATGGCCAGCGTGCAGCGCGCGCAGGACGCTATAAAAAACGGTGCATTCAAGGACGAGATCGCCCCCGTGACGGTGAAAGACCGCAAGGGTGAGCGCGTGGTGGACACCGACGAAGGCCCGGGCAAGATCAACGTGGACAAGATCCCCACGCTTAAACCCGCGTTCAAGAAAGACGGCACCGTGACCGCCGCCGCCAGCTCCAGCATCAACGACGGCGCCGCCGCCATGGTGCTGATGCGCGAGAGCACGGCCAAGAAGCTGGGCGTGAAGCCGCTGGCGCGCATCGTCAGCCACGCCACGCACGCGCAGGAGCCGGAGTGGTTCAGCACCGCCCCCATCGGCGCGACCGAGAAGGCGCTGGAAAAAGCCGGCTGGAAGGTCGATGACGTCGACCTGTGGGAAATCAACGAGGCCTTCGCCGTGGTGCCCATGGCGCTGATGCACGATTTGAAGGTGCCGCACGACAAGGTCAACGTCAACGGCGGCGCCTGCGCGCTGGGCCACCCCATCGGCGCCAGCGGCGCGCGCATCATGATCACGCTGATTCATGCGCTGAAGAACCGCGGCAAGAAAAAGGGCCTGGCCACGCTGTGCATTGGCGGTGGCGAGGCGACTGCGGTGGCGTTGGAGATGGTATGAATTTGATAGCTGCTTGCGCTTGATGGACAAGCGCTGGCAGCCTGTTTTTATTGGTCGGCCCCCTCTTTCAGGTTTACAGAATGCATTCACCGCAGAGGCGCAGAGAACGCAGAGTTCACGCAGAGAAGCCCAACGAGGTTTGTCGGCGAACCTTTGCGTTCTCTGCGCCTCTGCGGTGAAATTAGCCTGAGTGGGGGCTCATCAGGCCTGTTTGAACCCACCTTCAGCCGACATGATCGACACCACCGAAGCGCTGCGCCGCCTGTACCCGCAGGCGTCGGCACGCTCGCGCGCCAAGCAGCTTGATCGGCTGGACGACACCATGCGCCGCTTCGTCGCGCACGCGCCGCTGTGCGTCATCGCCAGCGCGGGCGCGGCGGGCGAGGGGCTGGATTCGTCACCGCGCGGCGGCCGTCCGGGCTTCGTGCAGGTGGCCGATGAACGCACGCTGCTGATCCCCGACGTCACCGGCAACAACCGGCTCGACACGCTGGAAAACCTGCTGGCCGATTCGCGCATCGGCCTGCTGTTTCTGGTGCCGGGCGTGGATGAAGTGCTGCGCGCCAACGGCACGGCGCGCCTGCGCGACGAGCCGGAATTCACCCAGCGCTTTGCCCACCCCGACGCGCCCAAGCTGCCGCGCCTGGTGATCGAAGTCGCCGTGCGCGAGGCCTACCTGCACTGCCCCAAGGCGCTGCTGCGCTCGCAAGTCTGGTCGCCCGCCGCGCGCGTGGCGCCGGGCAGCTTTCCGTCGATGAACGCCATGCTGCTGGCGCAGTTGGGTCCGCAGGTGGTGACCGAGACCGACGAACAGGCGCTTGAGCGCTACCGTGCGCAACTGGCCGACGAAGGGCTGGCTCATCTGGTGAAGGGATAAGGCCGTATGTCTACTGTTCTGATCATCGGCGCCTCACGCGGCATCGGCTGGGAGCTGGCGCGGCAATACGTCGCCGCCGGCGAGCGCGTGATCGCCACTGCGCGCGACGATGCGGGCCTGGCGCGGCTGCGCGAACTGGGCGCACAGGCGCTGCGCGTCGACGTGGCCGACCCCGCCAGCATCAGCGGCCTGGCGTGGCAGCTGGATGGCGAAAAGATCGACACCGCGCTGTATGTGGCCGGCGTCACCAGCCATGGCGACGCCACCGAGCCGCCCACGCGCGAAGCCTTCGACGCCGTCATGCACGCCAACGTGCTGGGCGCCATGCAGGCCATTCCGCAGGTGGCGCCGCTGCTGGCGCCGGGCGGGCGGTTTGGCTTTGTCTCCAGCGTCATGGGCCGCATCGCCACCGTGGACAACAGCCGCGCCTGGGTCTACCGCGTGAGCAAGGCGGCGCTGAACATGGCCGTGGCGTCGGCGCAAAGCGCCTGGCCCGATGCGATCATGGTGTGCCTGCACCCCGGCTGGGTGCAGACCGACATGGGCGGCGCGGGCGCGCCGGTCACGCTCGACGACAGCGCCACCGGCCTGCGCCGCGTGATGGCCGGCCTGACGGCGAGCGATCGCGGCGCTTTCCTGCAATACGATGGAAAGCGGTTGCCGACTTGGTGACGCGGTCCGTCGCATGTTGACTGAATCCTGATTTCAAACAGAACAACGAGAGGAGATTGCCCATGAAACCCCTGTTCCCTGTCTTGCTGGGCGGCGCGCTGGCGCTGCTGCTGGGCGGTTGCGCGCAGACCGGCGGCGCAGCCGCGTCCGCACCGGCTGCCGCGACGACCACCGCCCGCGCGCCCGACGCCGCGCTGCTGTCGGCCGCCACGGCCGAACAGCCGGCGGTCATCAAGACGCTGGAGCGCCTGGTCAACATCGAGACCGGCACCGGCAACGCCGAAGGCATGGCCGCCATGGCCGATCTGCTGGAGCGTGAACTGCGCGCGCTGGGCGCCACCGTCTCGCGCCACCAGCCCGATGCCGGCGTGGCCGGCCCCAACATCGTCGGCCGCATCGCCGGTAAGGGCGCGGCCAAGTTGCTGCTGATGGCGCACATGGACACCGTGTACGTCAAGGGCACGCTGGCCAAGGCGCCGTTCCGCGTCGAGGGCAACCGCGCCTACGGCCCCGGCATTGCCGACGACAAGAGCGGCATCGCCGTCATCCTGCACGCGCTCAAGCTGCTGAAGGACCGCGGCTTTGCCGACTGGGGCGAGGTGGTGGTGATGTTCAACACGGATGAAGAGCGCGGCTCGTTCGGCTCGCGCGCGCTCATTCAGCAGCTGGCGGCGCAGGCCGACGCGGTGCTGTCGTTCGAGCCCACGCTGGTGGGCAAAGAAGCGCTGCCGCTGGGCACCGCCGGCATCGTGTACTACAAGGTCGCCGTCAAGGGCGCCGCCGCGCACGCCGGCGCCAACCCCGAGCTGGGCACCAACGCGCTGGTCGAGGCGTCCGACATCGTGCTGCGCACCATGGACCTGGACGACAAGTCGCGCGACCTGCGCTTCAACTGGACGGTGGGCAAGGCCGGCAACGTGGCCAACATCATCCCCGACCAGGCCAACCTCGAAGCCAACATCCGCTACGCGCGGCCCGAAGACCTGGACAAGCTGCTGGCCACGCTGGAGCAGCGCATTCAGGGCCGCAAGAAGCTGGACAAATCGCAGATCACCATCACGCCCGACCGCGGCCGGCCGGCCTTCAACGTCAACGCCGGTGGCCGGCAAATCGTGGATCGCGCCGTGGCCATCCACGGCGAAACCGGTAGCCCGCTGGCCGTGATCGACCGCATTGGCGGCGGCACCGACGCGGCCTACGCCGCGCTGTCGGGCAAGCCGGTGATCGAAGCCCTTGGCCTGCCGGGCTATGGCTACCACAGCGATGAGGCCGAGTACGTGATGGTCGACGCCATCCCGCGCCGGCTGTACCTGGCCACGCGCCTCATCATGGAACTCTCGCAAGGAAAGTAAGCCCATGCTACTCACCCAAGACCAGGAAATGATCCGCGACGCCGTGCGCGCCTTTGCGCAAGAGCAACTGTGGCCGCACGCCGCGCAGTGGGACCGCGATCACACCTTTCCGAAAGCCGCGCACAAGGGCCTGGCCGAACTGGGCGCCTACGGCATCTGCGTGCCCGAGCAATACGGCGGCGCCGGGCTTGATTACGTGACGCTGGCGCTGGTGCTGGAAGAAATTGCCGCCGGCGATGGCGGCACCAGCACCGCCATCAGCGTCACCAACTGCCCCTACAACGCCATCCTGATGAAGTACGGCAGCGAGGCGCAAAAGCAGCAGTGGCTGGTGCCTGCCGCGCGCGGCGACGTGCTGGGCGCCTTCTGCCTGACCGAGCCGCACGTGGGCAGCGATGCCTCGGCCATCCGCACCACCGCCACGCGCGATGGCGACGGCTACGTGCTGAACGGCACCAAGCAATTCATCACCAGCGGCAAGAACGGCCAGGCCGCGGTGGTGATTGCCGTCACCGACAAGGCGGCGGGTAAGAAGGGCCTGTCGGCCTTCATGGTGCGCACCGACAACCCAGGCTGGAAAGTCGCCGGCATCGAGAAAAAGCTTGGCCAGCACAGCAGCGACACCGCGCAGATTCTGCTGGAGAACTGCCGCGTGTCCGAGGCAGATCGCATTGGCGAAGAAGGCGAGGGCTACAAGATCGCTCTGAGCGCGCTGGAGGGCGGCCGCATCGGCATCGCCTCGCAAAGCGTGGGCATGGCACGCAGTGCGCTCGACTTTGCCATTGCCTACGCCAAGGAGCGCGAGGCCTTCGGCACCGCCATCATCAACCACCAGGCCGTGGCCTTCCGCCTGGCCGAGTGCGCTACAAAATTGGAAGCAGCACGGCAACTGATATGGCACGCCGCCAGCCTGCGCGACGCCGGCCGGCCGTGTCTGAAAGAGGCCGCCATGGCCAAGCTGTTCGCCAGCGAAACCGCCGAAGCCGTGTGCTCGGTCGCCATCCAGACCCTGGGCGGCTACGGCGTGACCGAAGACTTCCCCGTCGAGCGCATCTACCGCGACGTGCGCGTGTGCCAGATCTACGAAGGCACCAGCGACGTGCAGAAGATCATCATCACGCGGGCGCTCTGATGCGCGCTGGCCCGATGCCGTGCCTGGGTCACATCGGCTTGATGTGGGCGGTCTTGATCACCTTGCGCCAGCGCTCGATTTCCTGGGCGATGTAGCCGCCAAATTCGGCGGGCGAGGTGGGCACGGGTTCGGCGCCGAAGCGCGCCATCTGCTCGGCCACGGCCGGGTCGCGCAGCCCCTTGCCCAGGGCGGCGTTGAGCTTGTCCACCACGTCCGCCGGCAGTCCCGCCGGGCCGACCAGGCCAAACCACGCCGGACTGTCAATGTCGGGGAAGCCGGCATCGCCCATGGCTGGCACGGCGGGCAACAGCGGCGAGCGGTTCTTGCGCGTGACCACGATCGCCTTGACCTTGCCGCTTGGCAGATGCGTCAGCGCGGTGGTGAGCGAGGTTTCGATGAATGTCATCACGTTGCCGGCCAACAAGTCCTGCGCCGCCGGCCCGGTTCCGCGGTAGGGCACGTGCGTCATCTGGATGCCGGCCGCGTGGTTGAGCGATTCGCCCACCATGTGGCCGACCGATCCCAGCCCGGCGGAGGCAAACGTCACCTTGCCCGGATGGGCCTTGGCGTAGGCGATCAGGCTTTTGAGGTCGTGAAAGGGCGCATCGCTGCTCGCCAGGATGACGCCGGACGTGGCGGCCACATTGGTGATGGGCGTGAAGCCGCGGATCGGGTCGTAGGGCAGTTTTTCCATCAAGCCGGGGTTGATGCCCAAGCTGGCGATGCTGCCCATGCCCAGCGTGTAGCCATCGGGCGCGCTCTTGGCAATGGCCTCGGTGCCAACCACGCCGCCCGCGCCGCTGCGGTTGTCCACCACCACCGGCTGGCCGAGCGTGTCGGTGATGATCTTGGCGGCGATGCGTGCCGAGGCATCCACAGGGCCACCGGGCGGAAATGGCACGATCAGCTTGATGGGCTTGTTCGGGTAGCCCTGCGCAGCGGCCAGGCAGGCACCGCCAAGCAGCGCCACGGTGGCCAGGATGTTTCGCAATGCGTGCATGGTCGTCTCCTTGTTCAGTTCAGTCATGGCGCTTTCGCCGCCGCGTCTTCGCGCTTGGCGATGTGGGCCAGCGTCTCGGCGCCCTTGTTGGCGGCCGACAGCCCACGGAACAGAAAGCACAGGCTGACGACCGCCTGCATCTCTTCCCAGCTCGCGCCGGCTCGCCGCGCCGCGATGCCGTGCAGCACCGCGGCATCGCTGCCGTCCATCAGCAGCATGCCGAACAGCATCAACTGCGCGGTCTTGACGTCGAAGCATTGGGGATACATCGCGTGGGCGCGCATCTGCTCCTGCAAATTGACCAGCTTCGGGTCCAGCGCGCCGGTCACGGCCAGGCGCGCCTCGATGCGCGGGGGCACGAAGCCAAGCAGCTCTTCATAAACCTTGCCGCGCTCAGCGACGCTGTGCTGGGTGTCGGCGTACGGCCCGATGCGGCGGGCGACCACCTCGGTGTCGATGCGGGCGGGAATCATGCAAGCTCCTTTGCATTCACGAAAAACCAAAAATCAATTCGATGCGCTGCGCTGGCCGCTGCGCCGTTCGTGCCTGGGCGCCGTGCACGGGCGTGTACCGGGCACTGGCGCCCCCTCACGAAGTAAGACAAGAGGGGGAAGACGCGCAGCGTCTCAGGGGGTGCGCGCCTGTTCATGCCTCGTCGTGCTCACTGATGAACTTGACGTTGAGATAGCCCTCGATGCCTTCGCTGCCGCATTCCGAGCCAAAGCCGCTGTCCTTGATGCCGCCAAACGGCACCTCTGGCGTGCTCGACGCGTTGGCGGCGCCAAAGGCGAATGAGTTGATGGCCACCATGCCCGCTTCCAGCCGGCGGCCGAAGCGGTTGGCCCAGGCGGTGGAATTGGTGAACGCGTAGGCGGCCAGGCCGACCGGCAGGCGGTTGGCTTCGGCGATCACGGCTTCGACGTCGTCGAAGCGGTTGATGGGCGCTACCGGGCCGAACGGCTCCTCGTTCATGACGAGGGCGTCCAGCGGCACGTCGGTCAGCACCGTCGGGCTCCAGAAATAGCCGGGCCGGTCCATGCGCGCGCCGCCGCACACCAGCGTGGCGCCGCGCTGCACGGCGTCGTCCACGCAGCGCTGCATCGCGCCGATGCGCCGCCCGTGCGCCAGCGGCCCCATCTGCACGCCCGGCGTGAAGCCGTCGTCCACCTTCAGCGCCTGGGTGGCGGCGACGAAGGCCTCCAGGAATTGGTCGTACACCTTGCTGTGGACGAAGAAGCGGCTGGGGTTGACGCACCCTTGCGCGCTGTTGCGGAACTTGCGCATCACCGAGGTGCGTGCCAGCTTGGGCACGTCCACGATGTCGTCCATCACGATGACCGGGGCATGGCCGCCCAGTTCCATCACGGTGCGCTTCAGGTGGCGGCCGGCCAGTTCGGCCAGCTCGCGCCCCACGCCGGTCGAGCCGGTGAACGAAATCCCGCGGATCTGCGGCAGTGCGATCAACTGCGCCGACGTGCGCGCCGGCTCGCCGTACAGCAGATGGATGGTGCCCGTCGGCAGGCCCGCATCGACGAAGGCGCGCACCAGCTCCATCGTGGTGGCGGGCGTTTCCTCGGCGCACTTGGCGACGCAGGTGCAGCCCGACGCCAGAATGGCGGCGATCTTCTTCATCGGGATGACGGCGGGGTAGTTCCAGGTGGTGAACGCCGCCACTGGGCCGATCGGCTCGCGCGCCGAAATCTGCCGCGTCGACAGATCGCGTGACGGAATCACGCGCCCATAGATGCGGCGTGCTTCCTCGGCATGCCAGATCAGCATGTCGGGCAGATGGATGACTTCCTGGCGCGCCTGCTCCAGCGGCTTGCCCTGCTCCAGGGTCATCAGTCGCGCAATGTCCTCGGCGCGGCTGCGCAGGATGTCTCCGGTGCGATGCAGGATCTTGGCGCGCTCGTAGGCCGAGGTGTCGCGCCAGGCCGGGAAGGCGCGCGCGGCGGCAACGGCGGCGCGCTCTACATCGGCCGCGGTGGCCACGGGCAGCGCGCCCAGTACCTGCTCGGTCGAGGGATTGATGACGTCGATCGTTTCGCGCGCGTCGGCACCGATCCATTCTCCGTCGATGAAAAGCTTGAGCGGGACGTATTCCATGGCGATGGTCCGAGTGTGAGTGAGGCGAGGCTTGGCCTGCCCGTGTGTCATGAATAACAAATCGATTATTCATCCTTAATCGATCATGATGAAAGCTATCGTTTTTACTAATGCGCGGCTACAATGGCCCATCGAATCCTCGATGCCCTTGAAAGCCGCGAAGGTGAACGCTGCGGACACCGCCCTGAAATCCGAACCGCCCGCTTCGTTGGAGCGCGGCAAGGCGACGCTGGCCAGCGCCTTGGTCGACCGGCTGCGCGAGGAGGTGCTGACCGGCGCGCTGCTGCCCGGCCAGCCGGTGCGGCTGGACGAGCTGCGCGAGCGCTACGGCGTCAGCCTGAGTCCGCTGCGCGAGGCGGTTGCGCGCCTGGGCACCGAAGGGCTGCTGCAAATCGAGGAGCAGCGTGGTGTGCGCGTTGCCCCCGTGTCGGCGGCCAACCTGGCCGAGGTCGTGCTGCTGCGCGCCGAACTGGAGCCGCTGGCGCTGCGCGATGCCATACGGCACGCCAGTGACGACTGGGAGGCTCGCGTGACCACGGCGCTGGTGATGCTGACGCGACAGGAAACGCAGGACGACGGCCAGCACCGCGTCGAGCGCTGGGAACGGCTGCACCGCCAGTTGCATATGACACTGCTGTCGACCTGCACGATGCCGCTGTTGCTGCACTTCTGCACCATGCTGAACGACCGCGGCGACCGCTACCGCCGCCTGTTCCTGGCGGACCAGGCAGTGGACGCCAGCGTGCGGCGCGAGCACGCCCAGATCGTCGAAGCCAGCCTGAACCGCCAGGCCGATGCCGCCTGCGCGCTGCTGCGCCAGCACATCGAGCGCTCGGCGCAATATGTGTACGACGCGATCGAGCGGCAACGCCTGCGCGGCGCGGACCGACCAGGCAAGGCATGATGCGCGGTGCTCAACCCACCGCACTGCAAGGAGACACCCGCATGCCCATCACCAAGGGATGCCGCAAGCTGGTCGACGAAGCCATGGCCCAGGTGCAGGCCGCAGGCGGCGCGCAGCGCAGCCTGCATGTCGTCGCTCGTTAGGCGCTCGGCGCGCCGCACCGCCTGCTTTGACTCGCCGGCCGCGATCAGCGTCTTCGGCCTGCCGTCGATCCAGCGTGCCAGCCGCGGGTGTCGCCAGGTCAGACGCATAAGCGCCAGCAGAAGGGGGGCACGGTGACGCCGCGCACGACGATTGCCCACCACGGCACGCTCAGGTTGAACATGATTGACACCTCACCTTGTTTGATGGCGATGCGCTCCAATTGCCCCAAGCCATGACTCCGAACGATGCCGCCACCTGCCCGTGCGGCCGGCTGGACGCGAAGCGGCGCCCGCTCGCCTGGGGCGCCTGCTGCGGCCGGTACGTGGATCACTTCAGCGATGTGCCCGCGCCCGACGCCGAGTCGCTCATGCGCTCGCGCTACAGCGCCTTCGTGCGGCAGGACGCCGCCTACCTGCTGGCGACCTGGCATGCATCGGCGCGCCCGGCCGCGCTGGACTTCGATGCCGGCACGCAATGGCTGGGGCTGGAGCTGCGCAGCCATCGCGCCATCGACGACACGCACGCCGAAGTCGAGTTCGTCGCCCGCTCGCGCCTGCACGGCCGCGCCACGCGCCTGCATGAACGCAGCCGCTTCGTGCGCGAGAGCGATGACGGCGGCGTGACGCGCTGGTTCTACGTCGACGGTCTGTGGCTTTAGGACACGCGCGCCGCGTCAGCTCGAAAGCGGTTGCGGCGGTCGTGCCGTCGGCGCCCATGATTTGTCACACACATGCCAGTGGGGCTATTCACAGATCACCCCCTGGCACCTAGACTGGTTGCGCAACGACAAGGAGACAGGCAGCGATGATCGAAGGCGTGCTGGCCGGTGTGCGGGTGCTGGAGCTGGGGCAGGTGCTGGCCGGGCCGTTTGCCGGGGCGATTCTGGCGGACCTAGGGGCCGACGTGGTGAAGGTCGAGCGCATCGATGGCGGCGACGACGCGCGCCGCATGGGGCTGGCGTTTCGCCATGGCGACGCGCTCAACTTTCAGGTGTTCAACCGCGGCAAACAGTCGGTGGCGCTGGATCTCAAAAGCGCCGAGGGCCGCGCCGCGTTCGAACGACTCGCGGGCCAGGCCGACATCTTTATCCACAACCTGCGCCCCGGGGTGCCCGAGGCATTGGGCATCGACGGGCCGGCGCTCACCGCGCGCCATCCGCGCCTGATCTATTGCGGCATCTCGGCCTTCGGCGCGGCGGGGCCGATGGCGATGCGGCCCGGCTACGAGCCGCTGATCCAGGCGTTCAGCGGGTTGTCCAGCACCAACGGCGGGCCGCAAGACCCGCCGCTGCGCGCGGGCGCGTCGGTGTGCGACCAAGGCACGGGCATGTGGGCGGTGATCGGCGCGCTGGCGCTGCTGCAGCGCCGCCACCGCACCGGGCGCGGCGGCATCGTCGGCAGTTCGCTTTTGGAAACCGCGCTGACCTGGAACGGCCAGAAGGCCGACGCCTACGTCAACGAAGGCAAGCTGCCCGAGCGGCACCGCTCGGGCCACCCCGGCTTTGTGCCTTACGAGGCGTTTGACACGGCCGATGCGCCGCTGCTCATCTGCTGCGGCAACGACCGCCTGTTCGCCAAGCTGGCCTCCGAACTGGGTCGCACCGACTGGCTGGACGACGCGCGCTTTGCCACCAACCGCGCGCGTCTGGCGCACAAGGCGGCGCTGTTCGACCAACTGACGCCGCTGCTGGCTGCGCGGCCGCGCGCCGAATGGATCGCGCGCTTCGAAGCCGCCGGCGTGCCGTGCGCGCCGATCCACACCGTGCCCGAAGCGCTGGCGCACCCGCAGGTGCAGGCGCTGGGCATGCTGGCGCCGGTGCCGGGCGAGGACTTTTGCCTCACCGCGCTGCCCATCACCATCGACGGCGAACGGCCTGCGCTGCACGGCGGCGCGCCGCGCCTGGGCCAGCACAACGCCGCGCATGGTGTCGCCGCCATCAACGCGCCCGCATCACCACAGGAGACAAGCCCATGAAACGCCGTACTACCCTGATCGCCGCTGCCGCGCTGGCGGCGGGCTCGATGGCCTCGTTGCCCGCCGCCGCGCAGGACTACCCCACGAAGCCGATCACGCTCATCGTCCCCTTTGGCCCCGGCAGCGGCACCGACCAGCTGGCGCGCGTGATCGGCCAGGCGCTGAGCGAACAGGCCAAGGTGCCGGTGGTGGTCGACAACAAGGCCGGCGCCAGCGGCTTCCTGGCCGCGCAGTACGTCGCCAAGGCCGCGCCCGACGGCTACACGGTGCTGGTCACCACCAACACCACGCACGCGGCCAACGAACACCTGTTCAAGAAGCTGCCCTACGACCCGGTGAAGGACTTCACGCCCGTGGCGCTGCTGTCCAAGGGCCACATGCTGCTGGTGGTGAAGCCCGACGCGCCCTACAAGACGGTGGGCGACCTGATCGCGGCGGCCCGGAAGTCACCCGGCAAGCTCAACTTCGGCAGCGGCTCGTCGTCCAGCCGCGTGGCCAGCGAAATGCTGAAGCAGCTGACGCACACCGACATGGTCAACGTGCCGTACAAGAGCAACCCGCTCGGCCTGACCGACCTGATCGGCGGGCAGATCGATTTCATGTTCGCCGACACGCCCACCACCATGCCGCAGGTCGAAGGCGGCAAGCTGCGCGCGCTGGCCGTCAGCGGCACCAGGCGCCTGCCCGCCGCGCCCAACCTGCCCACCGTGGCCGAAGCCGGGGTGAAGGACTACGACATGTCCTTCTGGACCGGCGTGTACCTGCCGCCCGGAGCGCCTCCGGCGCTGGTCAAGCGGTTGAACGACATGCTGTCCAAGGCCGTGGCCACCGAGGGCTTCAAGGCCTTCAACGCCAAGACCAGCGGCGAGATCGCCTTCAGCTCGCCCGAGGACCTGGCGCGCTTTCAGGCCGCCGAGTCAAAGAAATGGGGCCAGGTGATTCGCGCGGCGCACATTCAACCTGAATGAATGCGCTATATTTTAAATAGCTTCCAGACGTTGCTGGATGAGCGCAGGAGCCGAATCTTGTTCAGTCCAGTAGCCTTGGGGCAGCCCCGCGCGGCGCCGCTGATTTTTGCATGAGCGCCGCGCCCGATGCACCCCACCCCGACCGCCCGGCGCCGCGTGGCGGCCCGCTGGCTGGCGTGCGCGTGATCGACGTCACCAGCGTCTTCATGGGCCCGTCGGCCACGCAGATGCTGGGCGACCTGGGGGCCGATGTCGTCAAGGTCGAAGCGCCCGGCGGCGACGTGGTGCGCGGCATTGGCCCGCAAGGCGCGCGGGGGCTGGGTCCGCTGTTCCTGGGCTTGAACCGCAACAAGCGCAGCATCGCGCTCGACCTGAAGCACCCCGACGGGCGCGCCGCGTTGCTCGATCTGGCGCGCGGCGCCGACGTGCTGGCCTACAACGTGCGCCCGCAGGCCATGGCGCGCCTGGGGCTGGGCTACGAGGCGCTGGCCGCCGTCAATCCGCGGCTCGTCGTGGTCGGCATGTTCGGCTTTTCGCAGCGCGGGCGCCATGCGGCGCGGGCGGCGTATGACGATTTGATCCAGGCCGCCAGCGGCTTGCCAGACGTGATTTCGCGCGCGACCGGCGAGCCGCCGCGCTACCTGCCCGTCACCCTGGCCGACCGCACGGTGGGCTTGTATGCCTTCGGCGTCATCTGCGCCGCGCTCTACGCGCGCGAGCAGACTGGCCAGGGCCAGCACGTGCAGGTGCCCATGTTCGAAACCCTGGTGCCGCAGGTGCTGGGCGACCACCTGTACGGCCACACCTTCGTGCCGCCGCAGGGCGACTTCGGCTACCCGCGCCTGCTCTCGCCCGAACGCCGGCCCTACGCCACGCGCGACGGCCACGTGTGCTGCCTGATCTATACCGACGCGCAGTGGCGCGCTTTCCTGCGCGCCATCGGCCAGCCCGCCCTGTTCGACAGCGACCCGCGCTTTGCCAGCCTGGCCACCCGCACGCGCCACATCACCGACCTCTACGCGCTGGTGGCGCGCGAAATCGCCCAACGCAGCACCGCCGAGCTGCAGGCGCTGCTGGGCGACGACATTCCGGTGTTCCCCATGCACACGCTCGATTCGCTTTTGCACGACGAGCACCTGGCCGACATCGGCTTCTTCCGCGAAGCCGACCACCCGCACGCCGGCCGCATCCGGCAACTGGCGGTGCCCAGCGAATGGTCGGCCACGCCGCCGCCCGACCCCACGCCGGCGCCGCGCGTGGGTGAACACGGCCGCGCCGTGCTGCGCGAAATCGGCTACGACGACGCGCGCATCGAAGCCCTGCTGCGCGCCGGTGTCTTGATCGAACCGGGCGCTATTGATAGTGAAGCATGAAATGCCCATGAAACAAGCGGTAGAGCAGGTTTTGGACAAAAAATATGCCGCCGTGGCGCCGCCCGCGCGCGCCGTGCGCATTGGCGGCGCCTCGGGCTTCTGGGGCGACTCCAGCGTCGGCGCGCCGCAGCTGGTGGCCGGCGGGCAAATCGACTTTCTGGTGTTCGACTACCTGGCCGAACTCACCATGTCGATCCTGGCTGGCGCGCGGCTGAAAAAGCCCGAGCTGGGCTACGCCACCGATTTCGTCACGGTGGCGATGCGCGGCGTGCTCCACGACGTGGTGGCACATGGCATCCGCGTCGTCAGCAACGCCGGCGGCGTCAACCCCGAAGGTTGCGCCGACGCGCTGCGCGCGCTGGCGGCCGAACTGGGCGTGGCGGTGAAGATCGCCGTGGTCACGGGCGACGACGTGCGCCCGCTGATCGACGAGCTGCGCCGCGCCGAGCCGCCGGTGCGCGAGCTGCAAAGCGGCGCGCCGCTGCCGCCCCGGGTGCTGACCGCCAACGCCTACCTGGGCGCGCTGCCGGTCAAGGCCGCGCTGGACGCGGGTGCGCAGATCGTCGTCACCGGCCGCTGCGTCGATTCGGCGGTGACGCTGGGCGTGCTGATGTATGCCTTTGGCTGGTCGGCCGCCGATCACGACGCGCTGTCGGGTGGCAGCCTGGCCGGCCACATCATCGAATGCGGCTGCCAGGCCACGGGCGGGTTGTTCACCGACTGGCAGGACGTGCCGGACTGGCCGCACATCGGCTACCCCATCGTCGAATGCGCGGCGGACGGCAGCTTCGTCGTCACCAAGCCGCCGGGCACCGGCGGGCTGATCGCGCCGGCCTGCGTGGCCGAGCAAATGCTGTACGAAATCCACGACCCCGCCGCCTACCTGTTGCCCGACGTCACCTGCGACTGGCGCGACGTGCGCATCGAGCCGGCCGGCGCCGAGCGCGTGCGCGTGCACGGCGCGCGCGGGCGGGCGCCCACGGGCTCGTACAAGGTCAGCGCGACGTACGCCGAAGGCTTCCGCACCGCGGCGCAGCTCACCATCGTCGGCTTCGACGCCGTGGCCAAGGCGCGCCGCACCGGCCAGGCGATTCTGGCGCGCGTGGGCGGGCTGCTGGCCGCGCAAGGGCTGGCACCGTTCAGCGACACGCACCTGGAAGTGCTGGGCGCCGAAAGCTGCTACGGCCCGCTGGCGCGGCCCGGCGCGCTGGCCACGCGCGAGGCCGTGCTGCGCCTGACGGCATGCCACGCCGACCGCGCGGCGCTGGAGCTGTTGGCGCGCGAGATCGCCCCGGCCGGCACGTCGTGGTCGCCCGGCACCACCGGCGCCGGCGGCCGCGCGGGCGTGTCGCCGTCGATTCGGCAGTACGCCTTTTTGCTCGACAAGGCGCGCGTGCAGCCGCGCGTGCGACTGGAAGGCGACGAGATTTCAGTGCCAAATGGGCCGCTGGCGCCTGCTGAATCAGCGCCTGAAGCTATAAAAAATGTAGTCATTGCCGCGCCGGCCCTGGCGGACGAGCCCGCGACCGACGGAGCCGATGCAGCCGATGCGCCCGATGCAATCGAAGTGCCGCTGATCCGCCTGGCGTGGGCACGTTCGGGCGACAAGGGCGACACGTCCAACATCGGCGTCATCGCGCGCCGGCCCGAATGGCTGCCACTGCTGCGCGCGCAGCTGACCGAGGCGCGCGTGGCGCGGCACCTGGCGCACCTGGTCGAAGGGCCGGTCACGCGCCACGAAGTGCCCGGCATCCACGCCTTCAACTTCGTTTGCCAGCGGGCGCTGGGCGGTGGCGGCATGGCGTCGCTGCGCAACGACCCGCTCGGCAAAGGCATGGCGCAAATACTGTTGTCGCTGCCGGTGCGCGCACCGGCGCACTGGTTCACCCCGCGCCCGGAGGCCGCATGACACGCCACACACCACCGCTTCACCTCACCCGCCGCGCCGCGCTGGCGGCCGCCGCGGCCCTGGCCACGGGCGGCGCGCGCGCGCAGGGCAAACCGATGCGCATCGTCGTTGCCTTTGGCCCGGGCAGCTTCAACGACCTGGCGGCACGCGATCTGGCGCGCTACATGGGCGAGATTCTGGGCCAGGCCATCATCGTCGAGAACAAGCCCGGCGGCGGCGGCTCGGTCGGCACCGACCTGGTCGCCAAGTCCGCGCCCGACGGCACCACGCTGGGGCTGGGCACCAGCTCGCAAATGGTGATGAACGTCGGCCTGTACCGCACACTGCCTTTCGACGTCGACAAGGATCTGCGCCTGATCGGCCTGGTCGGGCGCACGCCCATGCTGCTGGCGGGCAAGCAGGCCGGCGCAAAGACGCTGAACGAACTGATCGCGCAGGCCAGGGCCCGCCCGGGGCAGATCAGCTATGGCTCGGCCGGCGCGGGCTCCATCAGCCACATCGTGGGCGAGGCCTTCGCCAAGGCGGCCGACGTACAACTGACCCACGTACCCTACAAGGGCAACGGCCCCGCGCTGGCCGACCTGGCCGGCGGCCACGTGGACCTGGTGTTCGACGGCCTGGCCACCGCGCGCCCGCTGGCCGAGCAGGGCCGCATTCGGCTGCTGGCAATGTCGGGCCAGCGCCGCAACCCGGCGGCGCCGCACCTGCCGACCTTTGCCGAGCAGGGCGTGCGCGACTACGAGGCATATTCGTGGAACTGCCTGATGGCGCCGTCCAGGACGCCGCCCGAACTCATTGCGCGCCTGAACGCGGCGCTGAACCAGGCGCTGGCGCTGCCGGCGCTGAAAGAGCGCTTTGCCCAGGCCGGCGTTGACGTGCTCGGCCCCTCCACCCCCGAGCAGGCCGACGCCTTTGGCCACCGCGAACGCGAGCGCTGGGTGCCTTTCGTGCGCAGTCTGCGTCTGCAGGTGGGTTGAAGCGCGATCGATCCCGGTTGCCCGCCACCGGCGCTTGCATGCTTTTCCCCGCGAAGTCTTCACACCCCATGTTCGAAGCCATCTTGTTCGACTGCGACGGCGTGCTGGTCGACAGCGAGCCCATCACCCACGGCGTGCTGCGCGACCTGCTGGCCGACAGCGGCTGGGACATGCCCATTGCCGAATGCATGCGCCACTTCATCGGCCGCACCGTGCGCAGCCAGGCTGCGCTGATCGAGGCGCGCACCGGCCAGCCGCTGACCGACGCGTGGATGGCAACTTTTTATGCGCGGCGCGACGAGCAGTTGCGCGCGCGGCTGCAGCCCATTGCCGGCGCCCTCGACGCCGTGCGCGCCGCCCACCGCGCCACGGGCGGGCGCATCGCCTGCGCCTCGGGCGCCGACCGCGGCAAGCTGGTGCTGCAACTGGGCCAGACCGGCCTGGCCGAGTGGTTTGGCCCGCACGTCTTCAGCGGGCATGAGCTGCCGCGCAGCAAGCCGTACCCCGACGTCTACCTGGCGGCCGCCGCCGCGCTGCATGTCGCGCCCGAACGCAGCCTGGTGATCGAAGACACGCCCACCGGCGTGCTGGCCGGCAAGGCGGCGGGCGCCACCGTCTGGGCCTATTGCCCGCACGGCGCAACGGCCGACGAACTGCGCGATGCCGGCGCGCACGAACTGTTCACGTCCATGGCCGATTTGCCCGCGCGCTGGCGTTCCGTGGCGGGTTGATGCCTGCGGGCCCCAGCGCCTGCGGAAACGCTGAATGAGTCGCCGCGCGGGGCTGGTTCAGCGCTGCCATAAGATGCATTCATGTCTGACGCACCAACCCCCGCGCACCTGCGCGCCACGCCCGCCATCGACGCCGACCACGCCGATGTGCGCCGGTTTGCGCACGACCACGCCACCGGCGCCAACGACCGAGAACGCGCCGTGGCGCTGGCGCACGCGGTGCGCGATGCCTTCCGCTACGACCCATACCGCATCGACCTGTCGCTGCCCGGCATGCGCGCCAGCACCGTCATTGCCAATGGCTACGGCTGGTGCGTGCCCAAGGCCACGCTGCTGACGGCGGCGGCGCGCGCCGCGGGCATTCCGGCGCGGCTGGGCTTTGCCGACGTGCGCAACCACCTCAGCACCGAGCGCATGCGCGAGACGATGAAGACCGACCTCTTCATCTGGCACGGCTACACCGAGCTGTGGGTCGATGGCGCGTGGCGCAAGGCCACGCCCGCCTTCAACCTGAGCCTGTGCGAGAAGTTCGGCCTGCTGCCGCTCGACTTCGACGGCGTGCACGACTCCATCTACCATCCCTTCGACCAGGCCGGCAACCGGCACATGGAATACGTCAACGAGCGCGGTAGCTTCGACGACCTGCCGCTTGATCGCCTGGTGGCCGACTTCCACGCCACCTACCCCGGCTGGGTGCCGGGCCACGAATTGCACAGCCGGCTGGAGCAGGGAGACTTCCTGGCCGATGTGGCGCGGGAGGTGGGAAACACCCCCTGAGCCGCCTGCGGCGTCTTCCCCCTCTCTCTTCGGGAGGGGGCGGCGCCAGTGCCCGGTGCAAGCCCGGCCACTGCGCCCACGCATGGCCTGCTCCGCGGCCTTTCGGCGCTTTTGGGTTCGTGGGCTGCGGTTGAGGCGTCTGCGCCATGACAAATGACAAACGCGCCGCGTCAGACGGCATGCGCCATCATGCGTCGGCATACTTCAAATTGCATAGCTGCTTGCGCTGGAGAGGCAAGGGCTGGCGACCGATTTGAATCAAATTCAAGCCGCTTGCCGCGCACTCAATTGACGCCGCGCAGCACGTGCTCCACACCCTGGCCCAGCGCCAGAATCTGCGCGTCTTGCCCACCCGCGCCAGCCAGCATCAGCCCCACCGGCGGCTCGCCCGGCGCATGGCAGGGCAGCGACAGCGCGCAGCCATCCAGAAAATTGATCAGCGTCGGGTTGCGCAGGATCAGCGCGTTGGCGCCAAAGTAGGCTTGGTCGCTGCGCTGCAGTTCGTCGATGCGCGGCGCGACGATGGGCACGGTGGGCATCAACAGCGCGTCGAAGCCGGCGATGCGCGCTTCGATTGACGCGATCCAGCGCCGGCGCGCCGCCAGCAGCTCAATGTAGTCGGCCGCACCCATGGCCTCGCCGCCGCGCAGGCGCAGGCCGACGCGAGGGTCGTATTGGTCGCCGCGCTCGGCCAGCAGCCGCCGGTGCCACGCCCAGGCCTCGGCGCCGGCCAGCGTGCCGCTTGCGTGCAGGCGGCCCAGTTCGGCGAATTCGGGCACGGCGATGCGCTGCAGGCGCGCGCCGGCCGCGCTCAGCTGCGCGCAGGCGCGCTCAAAGGCCGTCGCGACGATCTCGTCCATCTCGTTCAGCACCAGCGTCTCAGGCACGGCCAGGCGCGCGCCCGCCACCTCGAACGGCGCGGGGGGCACGGGCGGCGCGCCGGCTAGCACGGCGTCGATCACCGCGCAGCAGCGCACGCTGGCCGCCAGCGGGCCAAGAGAGTCAAGCGAAGTCGACAGCGGCAGCGTGCCGTCGGTCGGCACGCGGCGCTGCGTCGGCTTGAAGCCCGTCAGGCCGCACAGCGCCGCCGGGATGCGCACCGATCCGCCGGTGTCGGAGCCGATGCCTGCCACCGCCATGCCGTCCGTCACCGACACCGCCGCGCCGCTGGACGAGCCGCCGGGGATGCGTCCCGCGGCGCGGTCCCACGGGTTTCTCGGCGTGCCGTAGTGCGGGTTCAGGCCCAGACCGGAGAACGCAAACTCCGTCATGTTGGTGCGCCCCACGATCACCGCGCCAGCGGCGATCAGGCGGTCGACGACGGGCGCGTTGCGCGCGGCGGGCGGCGCGTCTTTCAGCACCACCGAACCGGCGGTGGTGACCTGGCCCGCCACGTCGAACAGGTCCTTGATGGACACCGGCAACCCTTCGAGCGGCGAGCGCACCACGCCTGCCGCGCGCAGCGCGTCGCTTGCCTGCGCCATGGCGCGGGCGCGGTCGGCGTCGATCAGGGTGAATGTGCGCGCGCCTTCGCCGGCCGGGTCTTGCGCGCGGGCCAGCGCGGCGTCGGTCAGTTGCCGCGACGTGGTGCGGCCTTGGGCCAGATCGGCGGCGAGTTGGTCGACGGTAGGTGGCATGGGTGCTTTGGTGCTGCAAATAAGATAGCTGTCAGTGCTGATGTGTCAAGCGCCGTGGCCATGTTTTACATGGATTTCGCCGCAGCTCGGGCGCACCTGAGCGCGTTGGCGTCGAAGACCGAATACCGGACGCGAAGGACGCGAAGGATTCGCGAAGGGCGCAAAAGAAACAGCCAAAGCTGCATGTGATGGTGTTTTGTTCTGCGTCCTCTGCGCCCGGCTGTTGGATCGACCGTCATCAAACATTCAAGCGCCGCCAGCCCCTCACGCCCGCTGCAACTTGAACACTGCCGTACTCGCGCGCGCATTGGGCAGCCAGCGCACCACGCGGCCGTCCTGCAAGCCGAAGGCGTCGAGGATCTGCAGGCCGTTCTTGCGTGCCAGCGCCTCGAAATCCTTGAAGGTGCCGACGCGGATGTTGGGCGTGTCGTACCACTGGTAGGGCATGCGGCGCGTCACCGGCATGCGGCCGCGCGCCACGCTCAGCCGGTTGGGCCAGTGCGCGAAATTGGGGAAGGCGATGATGCCGATGCGGCCCACGCGCGCGGTTTCGCGCAGCATCACCTCGGCATTGCGCAGGTGCTGCAGCGTGTCGATCTGCAGCACCACGTCGAAGCTCTGGTCCTGAAACGCGGCCAGCCCCTGGTGCAGGTTGAGCTGCAGCACG
Source organism: Pseudomonadota bacterium (assembly GCA_029780695.1). Classification (GTDB taxonomy): domain Bacteria; phylum Pseudomonadota; class Gammaproteobacteria; order Burkholderiales; family Burkholderiaceae_C; genus Ottowia. The sequence continues at coordinate 4,609 of JAKOYD010000028.1, read as the reverse complement.
TTGACGCCGCGCCGCACGCAGGCCAGCACGTTGGCGTCGTCGATCTCGATGCCGTAGCCGGTGCAGCGCCGCTCGCGCATCAGCTGCTGCAGCAGCGCGCCGTCGCCGCAGCCCAGGTCGAGCACGTGCGCGCCTTCGGGCACCAGCGCGGCGATGGGGTGCTGGATCTGCGAGTCGCTCATCGCGCCGCTCCTGCAAAACTATCAAAATAAGAGCGCACGACGCCCATGTAGCGCGCGTCGTCCAGCAAAAACGCATCGTGGCCATGCGGCGCGTCGATTTCGGCGTAGCTGACGTCGCGGCGGTTTTCCTGCAGCGCCTTGACGATCTCGCGCGAGCGCGCGGGCGAAAAACGCCAGTCGGTGGTAAAGCTGACCAGCAGAAACCGGGCCTGCGTGCGCGCCAGTGCGCGCGTCAGGTCGCCGCCGAAGGCCCGCGCCGGGTCGAAGTAGTCGAGCGCGCGGGTGATCAGCAGGTAGGTGTTGGCGTCGAAGTATTCGCTGAACTTGTCGCCCTGGTAGCGCAGGTAGCTTTCGATCTGGAACTCGATGTCCTGCGTGCTGAAGCGGTAGCCGCTGCCGTTGTGGCTGACGGCCTGGCGCAGCTCGCGGCCGAACTTCTCGTTCATCACGTCGTCGCTCAGGTACGTGATGTGGCCGATCATGCGCGCGATGCGCAGGCCGCGCGCCGGCACCACGCCGTGCTGGTAGAAGTGGCCGCCGTGAAAGTCGGGGTCGGTCACGATGGCGCGGCGCGCGACTTCGTTGAAGGCGATGTTCTCTGCCGTCAGGTTGGGCGCGCTGGCCACCACCACGGCATGCCGCACGCGCTCTGGATATTGCAGCGTCCAGCTGAGCGCCTGCATGCCGCCCAGGCTGCCGCCCATGACTGCGGCGAGTTGTTCGATGCCCAGCGCGTCCAGCAAGCGCGCCTGCGCGTTGACCCAGTCCTCGACGGTGACGACGGGAAAGTCGGCGCCATACACCTGCCCCGTTTCGGGGTTGACGTGCATCGGCCCGGTGGAGCCAAAGCACGAGCCCAGGTTGTTGACGCCGATGACGAAAAAGCGGTGGGTATCAACCGGCTTGCCCGGCCCAACCATGTTGTCCCACCAGCCTTCGCTGCGCGCCTGGGCCTCGTACACGCCAGCCACATGGTGCGAGGCGTTGAGCGCGTGGCAGATCAGCACGGCGTTGCTGCGCGTGGCGTTCAGCTCGCCATAGGTTTCGTAAGTGAGGTCGTAGCCGCGGATCGACGCGCCGCTTTGCAGCGGCAGCGGCGCATCGAAATGCAGGGATTGCGGCGTGGCGATGAACGACATGGCAACAAAAAACCCGGTTTCAGCCAAATCAGAAACCGGGTTGCGCGCGCGTCTCGGATTTAGCGGTATTTGTTAAGCGCCCGCAAGCAGAGCAAATCGGCGCTGAAGGTGCAGTATAGCGGCCGCCACTCAGGCGCCCACGCCGAGCAGCGCCACCACGCCCAGCACGGCAAAGATCAGTGCCGAGATCACGTGCACCACGCGGATCGGCACGCGCTTGACCAGCCGGTCGCCAAACCACACCACCGGCGCGTTGGCCAGCATCATGCCGAGCGTGGTGCCCGCCACGACGGCGGCCCATTGCTGGTATTGAGCGGCCAGCGCGACGGTGGCGATCTGCGTCTTGTCGCCCATCTCGGCCAGGAAGAAGGCGACCAGCGTGGTGCCGAACACGCCCAGCTTCGACGTGGTGCTGGGCTGGTCGTCTTCATCGAGCTTGTCGGGGATCAGCATCCAGATCGCCATGGCGATGAACGAAGCGCCCAGCACCCAGCGCAGCACATCGGGCCCCAGCATGCGCGTGACCCAGCTGCCCACCGCACCGGCCAACGCGTGGTTGGCCAGCGTGGCGACGAAAATTCCCAACACAATCGGCCACGGCTTGCGAAAACGCGCGGCCAGTACCAGCGAGAGCAACTGGGTCTTGTCGCCCATTTCGGCCAAAGCCACGATGCCCGTGGATATCAGAAACGCTTCCATCGTGGGTTTGAATCAGTAAATCAGGATAAAACACCCCTCAGCGCAAGCGGGATATGCGCGAGCAGCTATGAAAACAGAAGTCCTTCGGCGCCCGCCAAGCCGCCGGCGGGCCCAGAGCAGGCCTGAATTCTAGGCTTGACAAGCGCCATCACCGCCCGCAAACCCAGCACCCATGCGAATTCCGACTAAGTTTGTCGATTAATATCCGCATGCTTGACTTTCAAGGTTCTGGCGCATAATTGCGCGGGTATGCCTTGAAGGCATGCGTGGTTTTTGCGGTGAACACAGTCAGTTGCCCTTCTTGGCCGAGCCAAGGTTCGTTGAAGGCGTTTTGCGGACTCCATCGCTTTTTTACAGTGTTCTTGAGGAGTCCCTTTTAATGGGCAACAAACTTTACGTCGGTAACCTGCCGTACGGCGTGCGCGACGCCGATCTGGAGCAGGCGTTTTCGCAATTCGGCTCGGTGACCAGCGCCAAGGTGATGATGGAGCGCGACACCGGCCGCTCCAAGGGCTTCGGCTTTGTCGAGATGGGCAGTGACGCCGAGGCGCAGGAAGCCATCAACGGCATGAACGGCCAGTCGCTCGGCGGCCGCAACGTGGTCGTCAATGAGGCGCGTCCGATGGAATCGCGTCCCCCGCGCACCGGTGGTTACGGTGGTGGCGGCGGCGGGTACGGCGGCGGCGGTGGCGGCTACGGCGGCGGCGGTGGCGGCTACGGTGGTGGCGGTCGCCGTGAAGGCGGTGGCGGCGATGGCGGCGGCGGCGGTGGGTACGGCGGTGGCGGTGGCGGTGGCTACGGCGGCGGTCGCCGTGAAGGCGCCGGCGGCGGTGGCAACGACGGCAACTTCCGCAGCCCCTACGGCGCCGGCCCGCGTGGCGGCGGCGGTGGTCGCCGTGAAGGCGGTGGCGGCTACGGCGGTGGTCGCCGTGAAGGCGGCTACGACGGCGGTGGCCGCGACGGCGGCGGCGACGACTATTGATTTTTGAGCCACCGCTCATGGCGGTGGCAGTCGGCCCGGATGAGCTCATCCGCTGCCACGCAAACAGAAAAAGGCGCCCGGTGTGGCGCCTTTTTTCATGGTGCGTGCCCACGGCAGCGGGCGAATCAGCCCTCGCCCTGGCGCGCCTTGCGCGCGCGGCCGCTCAGCAAGCGGTCGAACAGCGCATTGGGCAGCACGCGAAGCAGTTTGGCCACCACGCCCATCTGCCACGGAATCACCCGGTAGCTCACGCCGCGCGCAATGGCGGTGAAGGCGCGCTCGGCAAACGCCTCGGCCGACATCAGAAACGGCATCGAATAGGTGTTGCGGCGCGTCAGCGGCGTATCGATATACCCCGGCCCCAGCGTGACCACGCGCACGCCGCTGCCGCGCAGCTCGCCACGCAGGCTTTCGCAGTAGCTCACCACGCCGGCCTTGCTGGCGCAGTACGCACCGTGGCCCGGCAGCCCGCGAATCGCCGCCACGCTGGCGATGCCGACCAGGGTGCCGCTTCCGCGCTGGCGCATCGGCGCGATGAAGGGGTGAAACGTGGCCGCCATGCCGGTGTTGTTGACGGCGAAGGTGCGCGCCATCACGTCAAGATCGCTCCTCTCGGCCGTGTCCATGCCGATGCTGATGCCGGCGCCCGCGATCACCACGTCCGGCACGCCCTGGGCCGCCAGACAGGCACGCCCGGCCGCGACAATGGATTCGACCTCCGCCACGTCGGCCGGGTAGACGCGCCAGCGCTGGGCATCCCAGCCCTGCGCCTGGGCCCAGGCCGTCATCTCTGCGCCACGCCGCGCCACCAGGGCCAGGCGCCAGCCAGCGGCGGCGTAACGCGCCGCCAGCGCCTGGCCGATGCCGCTGGAGGCGCCGGTGATGAAAACCAAGGGTGCGGTCATGGGTTGACGATCAGACATTCAAAAAGAGAAAAGGCCGGGGAGCAGGCCATTCGCGAACGCCGTGGCAGCGGCCTCCCCGGCCACCAGCGTTGCCCCCTCGGAGGAAAGGCGCCGCAGGCGACTCAGGGGGCGCCTTTTTTCGGCTGTAGTACGCCACGCACCCGGCCGGAAAGCTCGGCCACGCCGCTGCGGTCGTCGTAGGCAAACACGTCGCCGGTAAAGACATCGGCGCCGCGCATCAGCCGCACCGGCTGGTCTGAGCTGACGCGTTCTTCATCCACGAAGACGTGCAAAAACTCGCCCTGAAACTCCAGACGCGGCGTCGCCTCGGCCTTGCCCGTCTTGGCCAGCGGCTCGCGCACCACGCGGGCGTCCTGGTACAAGCGCACTTCCGAGCCGTCGCCTTTGGCCAGCGCGCGCCGCGCCGTGGCCACGGTAGGATGGCCCTGTTCGTTGAACGACAGGATGCGCGGCTCTTGCACCTCCAGCGTGTCGTTGGCCGGCAGGTGATGGCCTTCGGTACCGAAGATTTCGGACTTCAGCCGCCCGGCCGGCTCGAAGCTGCGCACCGAGAACTGACGCATGAAGTAGTCCGGCTCGGCCGACGCCACCTGCCCCTCGTTCTGCGACACGGCCTTGGGCGCGCTGCGCACCAGCCACCAGGTGCCAAGGGCGAACAGCATCATCAGCAAGGCCGGCAGC
>JAKOYD010000171.1 GCA_029780695.1 Pseudomonadota bacterium | reverse complement strand
ATGGGCGCTGGCTGCTGCACACTGGCTGGCACTGCAAACCGCACTGGCCGAGCCTGACTTGCTGGATGCCCTCATCACCGCCAGCCGCCCATGTGCGAGCGCACTGCAAGCCCAGTTGCGCCCCCTGCTGCACTACCATGGTGGTGTGCGCGTCTTCAAAACCCGGCAGATGATGCTGGATGTCCAGGCCCTGGTGCGCCCCCGCTGAACTGCCCGGCCTCCGACCTCGATCCGCTACCGCCTACCCCAGCCCGATCCCTGCCGATTTCACCCGTTGTCCGTACCGATCTGTCCATGACCTCATCCACTGCTGCCACCACCGCCGCACACGCCACCGGCACTCTGCAAGCCGGTTGCGCCCTGTCCGTCAATGTCAATAAAGTGGCCACGCTGCGCAACACCCGCCACCTGGGCATTCCCAGCCTGACCCGTGCCGCCACCCAGTGCCTGCAAGCCGGTGCCCACGGCATCACCGTCCACCCCCGGCCCGACGAGCGCCACATCCGTGCCCATGATGTGCATGAACTGGCCGAGTTGCTCAAGGCCTGGCCGGGGCGTGAATTCAACATCGAAGGCAACCCCTTCCACAACCTGATGGGGTTTGTACAGGCCGTGCGCCCGCAGCAGGTGACCTTCGTGCCCGACAGCGAAGGCCAGTTCACCAGCGACCACGGCTGGCAGTTGCCCGCCGACAGCGAGCGGCTGGCCCCGGTGATTGCCCAGGCCAAGGCCCTGGGCGCTCGCGTCAGCCTGTTCATGGACCCCGACCCCGCCGCCATGCCCCTGGTCAAAGCGCTGGGGGCCGGCCGCGTGGAGCTGTACACCGAGCCCTATGCTGCGGCCTGGGGCACAGCCGACCAGCCCCGCCAGCTGGAACGCTACCGTGCCGCCGCCCAGGCCGCACTCGACTGCGGGCTGGGCGTGAACGCCGGGCACGACCTCAACCGCGACAACCTCCCCGACTTTCTGCGCACCGTGCCCGGCGTGAGCGAAGTCTCCATCGGCCACGCCCTGATGGCCGATGCGCTGGAGCTGGGCTACACCGCCACCGTGCAGGCCTATCTGGCATCCATCGCTTCTGCCGCCTGAACAGCGTGCTCTTTTTCCGGGTGCAGACATGATCTACGGCATCGGAACCGATCTGTGCGATGTGCGCCGCATCGAAGGCGTGCTGGCCCGCCAGGGCGAGCGTTTTGCCGCCAAGGTGCTGGGGCCGACCGAGCACACCATCTGGCAGGCCCGCACCGCCCGCAGCCCGCAGCGCGGCCTGCGCTACCTGGCCACCCGGTTTTCGGCCAAGGAAGCCTTCAGCAAAGCCATTGGCCTGGGGATGCGCATGCCCATGACCTTGCGTGCCTGCGAAATTCTCAACCTGCCCACCGGCCAGCCCACCATCGTGCTGCACGATCCGCTCAAAGCCTGGTTCGAGGCGCGTGGACTCCACGCCCACGTCACCGTCACCGACGAGGGTGACCACGCCGCCAGCTTCGTGGTGGTGGAGCAGAACCGGCCATCCGCCAACCCTGACACAAGGCCACCTGTATGAACCGCCATCCCGCCCCCGTGGTGCTCGACATCGCTGGCACCAGCCTCACCAAAGCCGACAAGCAGCGCCTGCGCCACCCGCTCACCGGCGGCCTCATCCTGTTTGGCCGCAACTTCGAGAGCCGCGAGCAGCTTACCCGGCTGTGCAGAAAAATCCGCAAGGCCCGCCCCGACATCCTCATTGCCGTGGACCACGAAGGCGGGCGCGTGCAACGCTTCAAAACCGATGGCTTCACCCACCTGCCGCCCATGCGTGCGCTGGGCAAGCTGTGGGAGCGCAGTGCCGAGGAAGCCGCCGCCAAAGACCCGGCCACCCCGGTCAGCCCCGCCATGCAGGCCAGCATGCACATGCACGCCACCAACGTGGCCACCGCCTGCGGCCATGTGCTGGGGGCCGAGCTGCGGGCCTGCGGTGTCGATCTGAGCTTCACCCCCGTGCTCGACTTGGATCACGGCGACAGCAGCGTCATTGGCGACCGCGCCTTTGCCCGCGACCCCCGCGTGGTGGCCCTGCTGGCCAAAAGCCTGATGCACGGCCTGCTGCAAAGCGGCATGGCCAACTGTGGCAAACACTTCCCCGGCCACGGCTTTGTGCGTGGCGACTCCCACCTCGACATCCCCGTGGACGACCGCCCGCTGGCCACCATCCTGGCCGACGATGCCACCCCCTACGCCTGGCTCAGCAGCAGCCTGACCAGCGTCATGCCCGCCCACGTCATCTACAGCCAGGTGGACCGCCGCCCGGCGGGTTTTTCCAGTCGCTGGCTGCAGGACATCCTGCGGGCGCAGCTCGGGTTCCAGGGACTGGTGTTCAGCGACGACCTCAGCATGGCCGCTGCCCGCGTGATCGACGGCCAGCCTGTCAGCTACACCACTGCCGCGCTGGCCGCGCTCAACGCGGGCTGCGACATGGTGCTGCTGTGCAACCAGTCGCTCAACGGCGGTGGCCAGGCAGTCGATGAGCTGCTGGACGGTCTGAGCGAAGCCATCGTCAAAGGCACCTGGACCCCCCATGCTGCCAGCGAAGAACGCCGCCAGGCCCTGCTGCCCACCCAGCCCCGCCCCGATTGGGACAGCCTGATGACCCACCCTGCCTACATGCACGCGCTGGACTTGCTGGCGGGGGTGTGAGGGCAGGGGCTTGTGTGTTGGGTGGGATGTTTTTTTGCACTTCTACAATGCCCGCATGACCCCCGCCACCATCCCCGATTTGCCCGCCAGCACCGTGCAAGCCAAGCGCCTGAATCTGCCCATTGGTATCCAGGGCTTTGCCAAGTTGCGCGAAGAGGGGTGTTACTACGTGGACAAAACCCCCTATGCGCTGCGCCTGATCCGCGAGGGCAGCCATTACTTTCTCAGCCGCCCGCGCCGGTTCGGCAAAAGCCTGTTTCTCGATACGCTGAAAGAGCTTTTCGAGGGCAACCGCCCGCTGTTTGAGGGGCTGGCGGCTGACTCCGGGTGGGACTGGGGCAAAACCTATCCGGTCATTCGCATCAGCTTCGGTGGTGGGGTACTCAAAAACCGCGAGGAACTGGGGCAGGTGCTGCACAAAAAACTGTGTGACAGCGAAGAACAGTTCAACCTGCCCACGCGCTTTGCCGACACGCGCAGCCGCTTTGCTGATCTGATTGAGCGCATCCATGCCAAAACCGACCAGCGTGTGGTGGTGCTGATCGACGAATACGACAAACCCATTCTCGACAACATCACTGATTCCGCCGTGGCCACTGCCATGCGCGAAGGTCTGAAAGACCTGTACTCGGTGCTGAAAGATGCGGATGCGCACCTGAAATTCGTGCTCCTGACCGGGGTCAGCAAATTCAGCAAGGTCAGCCTGTTCTCCGGGCTGAACAACCTGCAAGACATCACCCTGATGCCCGAATACAGCGCCATCTGCGGCTACACACAGCCGGAAGTGGATACCGTGTTCGCCCCCGAGCTGCCAGGGCTGGACAGGGAAGAAGTGCGCCGCTGGTACAACGGCTACAACTGGCTGGGCGAGAGCGTTTACAACCCGTTTGACCTGCTGCTGCTGTTTCGCAACCGCAAATTCAAACCCTACTGGTTTGAAACCGTCACGCCCACCTTTCTCATCCAGCTGCTGGCCGAGCGTCAGTTCTTCACGCCCAACCTGAGCCGGGTGGTGGCCCACGAGAAGCTGCTCTCCACCTTCGATGTGGGCAACATTCCCGTCGAGGCCCTGATGTTCCAGGCGGGCTACCTCACCATTGATTCGGTATGGGAAATTCCCGGCCAGATGGAGCTGACGCTCAAGTACCCCAATCTGGAAGTGCAGGCCAGCCTGAACGACAGCTTGCTGCAACACCTGAGCGGTGGTCTGGCCATACCCGGCCCGCACATCAGCCGCCTGTACCGCTTGCTGGCCGCACGCGACTTTGCCGGGTTGAAAGACCTGTTCCACGCCTTTTTTGCCAGCATCCCCCACGACTGGTACCGCAAAAACCAGCTGGCCAGCTTTGAGGGCTACTACGCCAGCATTTTTTACAGCTACTTTGCCGCGCTGGGCCTGGACATACGGCTGGAAGACACCACCAACCACGGGCGCATCGACATGGCGGTGCTGTTCAACGGCGAAGTGTTGCTGTTCGAGTTCAAAGTGGTGGAGCTGACCCCGCAGGGCAAGGCCTTGCAGCAGATCAAAGACAAGGGCTACGCCGACAAATACCGCGCACGCGGCGAGCCGATTCACCTCATCGGCGTGGAGTTCAGCCGTGACAGCCGCAATGTGGTGGGTTTTGAAGTGGAGACGGTGGGCTGACGGCTGGCGTTCCTACAATCCAGCGCATGTTTACCCATCTGCGCCTGCACACCGAGTTTTCCGTCGTTGACGGTACCCTGAGAATTGACGATGTGGTGGCCGCTGCCGCCGCCGACAGCCAGCCCGCACTGGGCATCTCCGATCTGTCCAACCTGTTCGGGGCGGTCAAGTTTTACAAGGCGGCGCGGGGTGCGGGCATCAAGCCCGTCATCGGGGCCGAGGTGTTTGTGCAGGGGCTGGGCGGGGCCGATCTGCCGCTGCCCGGCCAGCCCGCCATGCCCGTGTCGCCCAACGCCCAGAGCCTGCCGCGCGTGCTGCTGCTGGTGCAAAACCACAAGGGCTACCTGCACCTGAATGAACTGCTGGCCCGTGGCTGGACGCGCAATGTGGTGCGCGATCAGGCTGTGCTGACCTGGGAATGGCTGCAAGAGCTGAACGAGGGGCTGATTCTGCTCAGCGGGGCCAACGCAGGCCCGGTGGGCATGGCCCTGCTGGCGGGTGACGTGGCCAAGGCCGAGCGCGTGGCCCGCCAGGCCGAAGGCGTGTTTGCCGGGCGCTTCTATCTGGAGCTGCAACGCGCAGGCCGCCCCGACGACGAGCGCATGGTGGTGGCCACGGTGCAACTGGCGGCCCGTCTGAGTCTGCCGGTGGTGGCCACGCACCCGGCCCAGTTTCTGGAGACCGACGATTACGAGGCCCACGAGGCCCGAGTGTGCATTTCGGAAGGCGAAATTCTGGCCAACCCCCGGCGTGTGCGCCGCTTCACCCGCGAGCAGTATTTTAAAACCACCGCCCAGATGGAGGCTCTGTTTGCCGATGTGCCCAGCGCCCTGGCCAACTCGGTGGAAATTGCCCGCCGTTGCAGCCTGACGCTGGTGCTGGGCAAGCCGCAGTTGCCCGACTTCCCGATTCCGCCCGTCGATGGCGTGGTGATGTCGGTGCCTGACTACTTCAGGTACGTGTCGCACGAGGGGCTGAAAGGCCGCCTCATCCACCTCTACCCCAAGGAGGCCGAGCGCGAGGCCAACCGCCAGCGGTATGTGGACAGGCTGGAGTTCGAGCTGAACACCATTCTGAAGATGGGATTTCCGGGCTACTTTCTCATCGTGTCGGACTTCATCAAGTGGGCCAAGGAAAACGGCTGCCCCGTGGGGCCGGGCCGGGGTTCCGGCGCAGGTTCGCTGGTGGCGTATGCGCTGCTGATCACCGATTTGGACCCGCTGCAATACAACCTGCTGTTTGAGCGCTTTCTGAACCCCGAGCGGGTCAGCATGCCCGACTTCGACATCGACTTCTGCCAGAGCAACCGCGACCGGGTGATCGACTATGTGAAGGACAAATACGGCAAGAATGCGGTGAGCCAGATTGCCACCTTCGGTACCATGGCGGCGCGGGCGGCCATCCGCGATGTGGGCCGGGTGCTGGACTTTTCGTATGGCTTCTGCGATGGCATCAGCAAGCTGATTCCGAACAAGCCGGGCATGAGCGTGACGCTGCAATACCCGCCGCACCCGCCCAAGGACGGCGACAAGAACAACTACGCCATCAGCATGGAGCCGGTGCTGGCCCAGCGCATCGAGCAGGAAGAAGAAGTCAAAACCCTGATCGAGCTGGCGCAGAAGCTGGAGGGCATGACCTGCAACATCGGCATGCACGCGGGTGGTGTGTTGATTGCCCCCGGCAAGCTGACCGACTTCTGCCCGCTGTACCAGCAGCCCGGCAGCACCTCGGCGGTCAGCCAGTACGACAAGGACGATGTGGAGGCCGTGGGGCTGGTGAAGTTCGACTTCTTGGGTCTGGCCACGCTGACCATTCTGGAAATTGCCCGGGAATTCATCGTCAAACGGCATCCGGGCCAGGAAAAATTTGCTTTTGAGAACGTGGCCCTGGACGACCGGGCCACCTACAAACTGTTTTCGGACGGCAAGACCGAGGCCGTGTTCCAGTTTGAATCGTCGGGCATGCAGAAAATGCTCAAGGATGCCCGGCCCAGTCGGCTGGAAGACCTGATTGCCCTGAACGCGCTGTACCGCCCCGGCCCGATGGATCTGATCCCCAGCTTCGTGGCCCGCAAGCACGGGCGCGAGGTGATTGAGTACCCGCACCCGCTGGTGGCCGACATGCTGAGCGAGACCTACGGCATCATGGTCTACCAGGAGCAGGTGATGCAGACCGCGCAGATCCTGGGCGGCTACAGCCTGGGGGGCGCAGACCTGCTGCGCCGCGCCATGGGCAAGAAAAAGCCCGAGGAGATGGCGCAGCACCGCCAGATCTTCCGCGAGGGTGCGGCCAAGAACGGCATCAGTCACGGCAAAGCCGACGAGATCTTCGACCTGATGGAGAAGTTTGCCGGCTACGGCTTCAACAAGTCGCACGCCGCCGCCTATTCGCTGCTGGCCTATCACACGGCCTGGCTGAAGGTGCACTACACGGCCGAGTTCTTCTGCGCCAACATGACGGTGGAGATGGACAACACCGACAAGCTGAAGGTGTTGCATCAGGACGCGCTGCGCGAAGGCATGACCTTCGAGCCGCCCGACGTCAACCGCGGCGGCTACCGCTTCGAGCCCGTCAGCGACACGCTGATCCGCTACGGCCTGGGCGCCATCAAGGGCACGGGGCAGCAGGCCATCGAAGCCATCGTCGCCGCGCGCGAAGGCCGCGGCGGCGGGGCGGCGGGCGATGAGCGCGGGCCGTTCACCAGCCTGTTCGACTTTTGCCGCCGCATCGACCGCACGCGCGTGAACAAGCGCACCGTCGAGGCGCTGATCCGCGCTGGCGCGTTCGATGCGCTGCACATGAACCGCGCGGCGCTGGCCGCTGCGCTGGACCTGGCCTTCGATTACGCCGCGGCCAACGAAGCCAACGCCAACCAGGGCGGCCTGTTCGACCTGATGGACGACGGCCATGGCTCCAGCGCGCAGGAGCCGGCGCTGCCCAACGTCATTCCGTGGGGCGTCAAGGAGCGCCTGTCGCTTGAAAATACGGCCATCGGCTTTTACCTGTCGGGCCATTTGTTTGACGAAGTCGAGCGCGAGGTGCGCCAGTTCGTCAAGCGCCGCATCGACGACCTGGTCGACAGCCGCGAGCCGCAACTGCTGGCCGGCATCGTGGGCGACTTCCGTGTCATCAACGGCCAGCGCGGGCGGCTGGCGCTGTTCAAGCTGGACGACAAGTCGGCCAGCATTGACGCGCGTGCCGAAGAAGGCCTGATCCAGCAGCACCGCAACCTGCTGAAGGACGACGAATTCATCGTCGTCATGGCCAAGGCGATGCCCGACCGCTTTTCGGGCGGCATGCAGCTCAACATCACGCAGATCTGGGACTTGCCCACCGCACGCTGCCGCTTCGGCAAGTTCCTGCGCGTGGCGGTGAACGGCCCGTCGCCCGACGTGCGCCGCCTGCTGACCGAATACCCGCCGCAGGTCGAACACACCGAGCACGGCGACCTGCTGCGCGGCCTGCCGGTGCGCCTGCTGGTCGAGCGGCGGGCAGAAAAAGGCGGCGTGATGGCGCAGGTGCAGTTGGGCGACGATGCCCGGTTCTTCCCCAGCGATGCGGCCCTGGCCAGCTGGATGGCGCAGGCCGACGAAGGGCGCGCGGCCATCGTCTACGAATGAGGGCGGCGCGCCGGCATTGGATGCCCGTTGGCGCTCGAATGTTTAGGGCGTGTCATCCAATCAATGCCCCCCGCGCCGGGCCTGCCAGGCTGTAGCGCAAGCGCGGCTCACCGCCAAGGTAGGCACCTTAGCAAGAGCCGCAACGCCGCGATACGGCCTGGCAGGCCCGGCCCGAAGGGTGAGGCTTTGCCGGGCCGCACTCGGCGTTGCAAATCCTCGCGGGGTACCTACCCCGCTTGCGGTTTGTGCCTTGATCGCAGCCCGGAAAAGCCTCATGCGGGGGACATTGATTGGATGACACGCCCTAGAAGCCGTTCGCACTGAGCCATTCGACTTCGCTCATGACAGACTTGTCGAAGTGCATGCGCTGTCTGCGGCTTCGACAGGCTCAGCCCGAACGGTTCTTATCGTTTTGAACGCGCTTTGGTATGAATCAAACAGGGCGCTTGCGCAGTCTGCAATTGCGCAGGCAGCTATTCAAACCATAGCAATCGGCCGCTGCCCGAGCGCGGCCGGCCGGCGCCCCGTCAGCCTCGCAGCCGGAAGGTGATCAGCATCGGGTTCCAGTAGCGGCCGTTGTCCGACGGCAGCTTCTCGGTGCGGTCGAGCGCGCGCAGCACGGCGTCGTCCCAGCTCTTGACGCCGCTGGACTTGGTGATGCGGTGGCTGATGATCTGCCCGGTGGGGCCGGTGCGCACTTCGACTTCAGCCACCGGGTTGCCCGGCACGTCTTCGGTGAACACGATGTTGGGGCGCACCGCCGCGCGGATGCGTCCGGCGTAGTTGGCCGATGGGCCGGCTTCGCGTTCGGCACCGCCGTCCGCGCCACCCGCGGCCTTGCCCTTGCCCGCGGCGCTGCCGCCTTCCGTGTCGCCGGTGCCTGCCAGTTTGGACAGGCGCGCCAGTTCGGCCTTGCGGCGCGCATCGGACTCGCGGGCGTCGGCCGCGCTGCGGGCCTTGGCTTCTGCGGCGGCCTTGGCCTTGGCGTCGGCGGTGGCCTTGGCGCGGGCATCGGCTTCGGCCTTGCGCTCGGCCTCGGCCAGGGCGCGTTTTTCAGCCTCGGCCTTCTTCCTGGCTTCGGCGGCGGCCAGCTTGCGCTGCTCGGCTTCTTCCGCCTTCTTCTTCTCGGCCAGCTTGCGTTGCTCTTCGGCCTTGCGCTGCTTTTCCTCGGCGGCTTTCTTCTGCGCCAGTTCGCGCCGCTCCTGCTCGGCCTCGCGCTTTTTCTCCAGTTCGGCTTCGCGCTTCTTTTCCAGTTCGGCCTCGCGGCGCTCCTGTTCGCGGCGGCGTTCCTGCTGGCGCTTGGCGACGGCGGCCTTGCGGGCTTCTTCCTGCTTTTTCTTCTGCGCCAGCGCGATCTCGGCGTCGCGTTCCTCATCCACCTGCGGCTTGGGCGGCGGCGGGGGCGGCACGACCTTGGCCACGGGTTCGGGCTTGGGCGCCGGTTGTGGCTTGGGGGGCGGCGGTGGCTTGCGTTCGACGGCTGGTGCGGGCGGCGGTGGCGGAGGCGGTGGCGCGGCCTTGGGCGCGGCGCGCTGCACCGAGGGCGACCACAACTCGGCTTCGACCGCTTCGTCGTGCGCCTCGCGCTGCCAATTGAGGCCCCAGGTCAGCGCCAGGATCAGCAACAGATGCGCCAGCAGCGCCAGCGCCACGGCGCGCCCCACGCCACCGGCTGGCGGTGGCGCGAATTCGTTGCGTTCGATGGCGACAGCGTTCATGCCGGGCGAATGGGCCTCAACGGACGGCCAGGCCGACGCGGCCGACGCCCGCCTGGCGCAGCCGGGTGGTGACGTCGATCACCTTCTGGTAGGCGATGTCCTTGTCGGCCGCCACCATCACGGCCAGGTCGGGGTTGGACTTGGCGGCGTCGCCAATGGCGGCAAAGATGTCGCCTTCGCTGCGCCCCTTCAGGTCGGGGCCGTTCTTGCCGCCATCGGCGCTCACGGCGCCGGCGGCGTCGATCATCACCGTCACCGGCTGGTCGGGCGCCTTGCTCGACTGACCGGCGCGCGGGATGTTGATGGCGCCCGGCGTGATGACGGTAGCCGTCACCATGAAGATGATCAGCAGCACCAGCATCACGTCGATGAAGGGCACCATGTTGATTTCGTTCATGGCGCGCCGGCCGCGGCCACGGGATGAGACGTTGGGCATGGCGTCAGTACCCGGTGGGGGTGGCGGAGTGCGGCGTGGTGGCCTGCACGCCCAGGTTGCGCTGCAGGATGTTGGAGAACTCCTCGATGAAGGTCTCCTGCTGGATCGCGATGCGGTCGATGTCGCGCGCGAAGCGGTTGTAGGCCACCACGGCCGGAATGGCGGCGAACAGGCCCAGCGCGGTGGCGACCAGCGCTTCGGCGATGCCGGGGGCCACGGTGGCCAGCGTCACCTGCTGCAGCGCGCCCAGGCCGATGAAGGCGTGCATGATGCCCCACACGGTGCCGAACAGGCCCACGTAAGGGCTGACCGAGCCCACCGACGCCAGGAACGACAGGTTGACCTCGGCCGCGTCCATCTCGCGCTGAAAGCTGGCCCGCATCGCGCGCCGCGCGCCGTCCAGCAGCGTGCCCGGGTCGGCGATGCGGCGCTCGCGCAGCTTTTGATATTCGCGCATGCCGCTGGCGAAGATGCGTTCCATGGGCCCGCCGTGGCGCGCGTTCTGCGCCGCGGTGGCGTACAGGTCGTTCAGGCTGGTGCCGGACCAGAAGTCGCGCTCGAATTCCTCGTTGTGCGCCTGGATGCCCTTGATCGCCCGCAGCTTGCGAAAGATGGCCGCCCAGCTGGCAATGGAGCCGGCCAGCAGGATCAGCATGACGATCTGGACCACGAAGCTGGCGTGCAGCACCAGCTGGATGATGGACATGTCCTGGTTCATGGATTCAACTTTTCTAGGATGGCGGCGGGCATGCGCGCCGGTTTCATGGCGGTGGCGTCCACCCAGCCGGCGCGCACGCGGCCGTCGCACAGCAGCGTGCGATCGGCCCCTTTCAGAAAGGCCTGCTGCAGGATCGAGATGCCCGCACGACCGCAGGATTCGAGCCGCGCGGTGACGATAAGTTCATCGTCCAGCCGCGCCGGGCGCAGGTATTTGACGGCCGATTCGGTGACGACGAACATGCCACCCGTCTGCTCGCGCAGCGCGCGCTGGTCTAGCCCCAAGCTGCGCAGCCATTCGGTGCGCGCGCGCTCGAAGAACTTCAGGTAGTTGGCGTAGAACACGATGCCGCCGGCATCGGTGTCTTCCCAGTAGATGCGGATCGGGAATTCGAACGCCATCCGCCCGGCCGGTTACGCCAACACCTCGCGCAGGCGGCCGACGGCCGTCTGCAACTGGGGCATCGAGTTGGCGGTCGAAAAGCGGATGTAGCGCGCCGTGTCGGCATGGCCGAAGTCGCGCCCCGGCGTCACCGCCAGGTGCGCGCGTTTCATCAGCTCGAACGCGAAATCCCAACTGCCCGCAGTCTGCATGCCGCTATTGTATTCGGAGCGGGCGGCGCCGTGCGGGCCAAACAGTTTGTCACAGCCAGCGCTGCAGTCGGCCCAGGCGTAGAAGGCGCCGTCGGGCGTGACGGGCACCGTGAGGCCCAGCGCATTCAGCTGCGGCACGAACCAGTCGCGCCGCGCCTTGAACTCTTGGCGCCGGCGTTCGTATTCGGCCAGGCTGTCCGGCTCGAAGCAGGCCAGCGCCGCGTATTGCGAGATAGTGCTGGGGCAGATGAACAGGTGCTGCGCGATCTGCTCGACCACCTCGACGATGCTGTCGGGCACCACCAGCCAGCCCAGGCGCCAGCCGGTCATGTTGAAGTATTTGCTGAAGCTGTTGATGCTGATGATCTGGTCCGACAGGCCCAGTGCGCTGTGGCTGTAGGTGTCTTCGTAGGAGAGGCCCAGGTAGATCTCGTCCAGCAGCGTGATGCCGCCGCGTTCGGCCACCACGTCGTGGATGCGCCGCAACTCGTCGGGGTGGATCGAGGTGCCGGTGGGGTTGGAGGGCGAGGCCAGCAGCACGCCGCGCGTGTGCGCGCCCCAGGCGTCGTGCACCTTGCCCGCGCTCAGCTGAAAGCGCTCGGCGGCGGTGGACGGAATCAGCACCGCGCGGCCTTCGGCGGCGCTGACGAACTGGCGGTTGCACGGGTAGCTGGGGTCGGGCATCAGCACCTCGTCGCCCGCGTCGACCAGCGCCAGGCAAGCCAGCTGCAGCGCGGCCGACGCGCCGGCGGTGACCACGATGCGCCGCGCGGGCACGTCCAGCCCGAAGCGCTGGCGGTACCAGTCGCTGATGCGCTCGCGCAGCGCGGGCAGGCCGGTGGCCTGGGTGTACTGCGTGCGACCGTCGCGAATGGCTTTTTCGGCCGCTTCCTGTACCAGCGGCGGCGCGGTGAAGTCGGGCTCGCCGATGTTCAGGTAGATCATCGGCTTGTCGCTGCCAGCGGCTTCGCGCGCAATGGCGGCCGCCGACTTGGCCATTTCCATGACGTAGAACGGCTCGATGCGCTGGGCGCGTGCGGAGAGTCTCATGGCGTCAGGGTACTCCTGATTCAATAGCTGCGGGCGCAGATGGGGCAAGCGCCAGCGGCATGAAAGGCTTGAAGTTTTGCGGGCAGGCCGCTGCCGCGCCGCCCGTGGTAGCGGCCAGCGGCGTCAGGCCTTGGCCTGGCGCAGCTTGGCGCGGTCGGCCTCGACTTCGTGCGGCCGCAGCTTCGGGGCCAGGCCGTTGAGTACGGCGTTGACGTACTTGTGGCCGTCGGTGCCGCCAAAGTCCTTGGCCAGCTCGATGCATTCGTTGAGCACCACGCGCCAGGGCACGTCGGGGCATTTCAAAAATTCATACGCGCCGATCCACATGCAGCCGTGCTCGATGGGCGAGATCTGGCCCAGGTCGCGGTCGAGCAGCGGCACGATCAGCGCGTCCAGGTCGTCCTTCAGGTCGATGCAGCCGTGCAGCAGGGCGTCGAAATGCACCGCGTCGGCCTTGGCGAAGCCCTGCAGCTCGCGCGTGAACGGGTCGATGGCGGCCACGTCGCTGGCGCCGACGAAGTGCTGGTACAGGCCTTGCAGCGCGAATTCGCGCGCGCGCGAACGCGGCGACTGGGTGGACGACTTGCGCGTGCCGGCGCTGCCCGGCGCGGCCTTCTTTGCCGTGCTCATGCCAGGCTCGCTTTCAGCAGCGCCATCTCCACCGCCACGCGCGCGGCGTCGCGGCCTTTGTCGACCTGGCGCGCCAGCGCCTGCGGCATGTCTTCGGTGATGAGGATGGCGTTGGCAATGGGGATGCCGCTGTCCAGCGCCACGCGCGTGACGCCGGCGCCGGATTCGTTGGCGACCAGCTCGAAGTGGTAGGTTTCGCCGCGGATGATGCAGCCCAGCGCCACCAGCGCGTCGACATCGCCACGGCGCGCCAGCCATTGCAGGGCCGACGGCACTTCCAGCGCGCCGGGCACGGTGAGGTGGGTAATGTTTTCAGGGCGCACGCCCAGCGCCGTCAACTCGGCCAGGCAGGCCGTGTGCAGCGCGTTCGTGATGCCTTCGTTGAAGCGCGCCTGCACGATGCCGACGCGCAGCCGGCTGCCATCGAGCGTGGGGGTTTGTCCTTTGTCGGCGTCGAGCATCGGGTGAATTTCCAGGAAAGGGATGGTGGTTGCGGGTGACGGCTTCAGGCGCGCGGCTCGGCGGGCGACAGGTAGCCGGTCACCTCCAGCCCGTAGCCGCCGGCCATGCTGGGCAGGCGGCGCGGCGTGCCCAGCAGCTGCATGCGGTGCACGCCGCAGTCGCGCAGGATCTGCGCGCCCACGCCATAGCTGCGCAGGTCCATGCGGCCCCGTTCGGGCGCGTGCGACACGCGCGCGACGCCGGTGAACTGCGCCAGCAGCTGGTCGGCGTTTTCACCGCAGTTGAGGAACACGGCCACGCCGCGCCCTTCCTGCTGCAGGCGGCGCAGCGCGGCGTCCACGCTCCACGAATGCATGCCGCGGTCGACTTCCAGCGCGTCCAGCAGCGACAGCGGCTCGTGCACGCGCACGGGCACCACGTCCTGCGGCTGCCATTGGCCCACCACCAGCGCCAGGTGCAGTTCGCCGCTGGGCTGGTCGCGGTAGGCGTGCGCCACGAATTCGCCGTGCACGGTGCGCAGCGGGCGCGAGGCGATCTTGCCGATCAGCGATTCGGTGCGGCTGCGGTGTTCGATCAAATCGGCGATGGTGCCGATCTTCAGCCCGTGCTGCGCGGCGAACTGCTGCAGGTCGGGCAGGCGCGCCATGGTGCCGTCGTCTTTCATGATCTCGCAGATCACGGCAGAGGGCGAGCAGCCGGCCATGGCGGCCAGGTCGCACCCGGCTTCGGTATGGCCGGCGCGCATCAGCACGCCGCCGTCGACCGCCTGCAGCGGGAAGATGTGGCCCGGCTGCACCAGGTCTTCGGCGCAGGCGTGGGGTGCCACGGCGGCCTGCACGGTGCGGGCGCGGTCGGCAGCGCTGATGCCGGTGGTCACGCCTTCGGCGGCCTCGATGCTGACGGTGAAGGCGGTGCCCATCTTGGTGCCGTTGCGCGCCACCATGGGCGGCAGGCGCAGGCGCTCGCAGCGCTCGCGCGTCAGCGTCAGGCAGATCAGCCCGCGGCCGAAGCGCGCCATGAAGTTGATGGCCTCGGGCGTGACGTGGTCGGCGGCCAGGATCAGGTCGCCTTCGTTCTCGCGGTCTTCCTCGTCGACCAGGATGACCATGCGGCCGGCGCGCAGCTCGGCCACGATTTCTTCGACCGGCGAAATCGCGCAGGAAGCGGGAGCGTTGGGGGTGGGCAGGGCGTTCATCACAGTGCTGGGCGCCGCGAAGGCGCCGCCGTGCGCCAAGGGGCGCACCTGTAAAGAACGGCGCCGCGCGGGGGCCGCGTCGGCAAAAGCGGGATTATCCCCGCTTTGCGGCGCCCGCCGCTGCCGGCCGGGTTGTCGGCGGTGGTGGGCGGCTTGCGTGTTGATTTTATTTTGATAGCTAGCTGCGCTTGTCTGTCAAGCGCAAACGGCCGATTTGACTTGCAAAACCACGCGACCGCGCCGCCCGCCGCGCCGCCGCATAATCGGCCCGCCCATGACGCTCGAACACCCCGTCGTTTCATCGCTGCTGCCGGTGGTGCTGCTGATCGGCATCGGCTTTGCCGCTGGGCGGCTCAAGCTGATTCGCGGCGAGGGCGTGCGCGATCTGTCCAACCTGGTGTTCCTGGTGCTGGTGCAGGCGCTGCTGTTTCGCACCATGGCGACCGCGCACCTGGAGCGGCTGGATTTGCGGTCGGTGGCGCTGTACTACCTGGTCGCTGGGGCGATGTTCTTCGCCCTGCTGCTGGTGCAGGGCCTGCGCAGCCGCTCGGCCGTCATCGCGCTGGCGGCCATCTTCAGCAACACGCTGATGATTGGCGTGCCGCTGGTGCAACTGGCCTATGGCGAAGCCGCGCTGGTCCACCTGTTCACGCTCATTTCGATGCACGCGCTGGTGCTGCTGACGCTGGCGACCATCGTGCTCGAATTGCTGGTGGCGCGCGAGCAGGTCGCCAGCGGCGCCGCGCCCGCTCGGCACATCGCCGTCACCGTGGCGCAAGCCGTGAAGAACGCCGTGCTGCACCCGGTGCCGCTGCCGATCATCGCGGGTTTTCTGTATTCGCTGACCGGCTGGGGCCTGGCGCCGGTGGTGGAGCGGCCGTTGAAGCTGCTGGGCGATGCCTTCGGCCCGGTGGCGCTGGTGCTGGTCGGCGTGACGCTGGCGCAGACGGCGATCGGGCGGCAACTGAAGGGCGCGTTGGTGATCTCGTTCTTGAAGACGGTGATCCACCCGCTGCTGATGTGGGCGGCGGCGTGGGCGCTGGGTCTGTCGGGGTTGCCCATGAAGGTGATGGTCGCCGCCGCCGCGCTGCCGGTGGGGGCCAACGTGTTTTTGTTTTCGCAGCGGTACAAGAAGGCGGAAGACCTGGTGACGGCGAGCGTGGCGGTGTCTACGGTGATGGCGGTGGGGACGATTTCGGTGGTGATGGCGGTGTTGCGGTAGGTGGGGTTTGGGTTGGATGCGCTGTTGGCCGGGAGTTCGCCCCGGCGGGCGACCTACTTTCTTTTGCTCCGCCAAAAGAAAGTAGGCAAAGTTCGCGCAGCGGGGTTCGCTCACTTCGCGCAGCGAAGTTACGCGAACACAAAAGCGGCCCCACTGGCCGTGTCCCTTCGCTTCGCTGCGGGCAACCTGCGATGCTCGGGCGCGGGGCGGCGCTGCGGAACTCGCTTCGCGCTTCGCGCTGCGCTCAAACATCCGCAGCGAGTCAGAGCACGAAGCGCGCATGCTTCGCTGCGCGCCCGCCCCACGCCCTGCGCTTCTCGGCACGGCCAGAGGGGAGTTGAAATCCGCACGGGCCATCGCTGCGCTCGGCCCGTTCACCTCAAGAAATCTTTTGCGCCTTTTGCGTTCAAGAATTCCGCATTCAACCAGCCTCCAGCGCCCGCCCGACAAGCGCAAGCAGCTATCATTTTTAAGGCGACAAGCGCTCTCGAATCCAGCCGTCGCCCTCGCGCCGATACTGCAGCCGGTCATGCAACCGGCTCTTGCGACCCTGCCAGAACTCCCACCGATCCGGCTTCAGCCGATAGCCGCCCCAGTGCGGCGGGCGTGGCGGGTTCAGCAGGAATCTGGCACCGTACTTGGCCGCTTCGGCCACCAGCCAGGCGCGGCCGGGGATGACCTGGCTTTGCGGGCTGGCCCAGGCGCCGATGCGGCTGTCGAGCGGGCGGCTGGCAAAGTATTCGTCGCTTTCGGCGTCGCTCACCTTGTCGACCAGCCCTTCGATCCGCACCACGCGCTCCAGTTCTACCCAGTGGAACTGCAGCGCCGCGTAGGGGTTGCCGGCCAGCTCCAGCCCCTTGCGGCCCTGGTAGTTGGTGTACCAGACGATGCCGCGCTCGTCGAAGTCCTTGACCAGCACGATGCGCGTGCTGGGCCGCAGGTCGCTGGCCACGGTGGCCAGGGTCATGGCATTGGGCTCGGGCACTTCGCTTTGGCGCGCCTCGTCGAACCATTGGGCGAACTGCTGTATGGGGTCGGCGTGGCTGGCATCTTCGGACAGTTCGGCGCGCTCGTAGCTTTTGCGCAGGTGGGCGATGTCTTGGGTCATGGTGCGGGTTTGAAGATCAGGCGTCGGGGTCGCCGGCCAGCGCCAGCAGCGCGCCCAGGCGCCGGTCGTGGATGCCGTGCGCGCGCAGCGTTTGCAGGGTCTGGCGCGCATAGTCCAGCGTGCTGCCGTAGCGGCCGCTGGCGTGGCGAAAGATGTGGCGGTATTGCTCGGGCGCCAGCTCGCCGGTGAAGGCGGGGCTGCGGCGCGACAGGGTAAAGGCCAACGCCTCGACGCGCCCGTGCGGCGTGGCGCAGGGCAGCCAGCGCGGGTCGTACACGCCGCTGGGCATTTCGCGCGCCCAAAGGGTGCCCCACACGGTCTCGGCGTGGGCGGCCGGCACGCGGTAGACCACGCCCTGGCAACTGCCGCCGGGCAGCAAGGCAAACACCAGGCCAGGCTGCTCGGGCGTGCCGCGGTTGACGCGGCTCCACATGGCCAGCGCGCGGTGCCAGCCGTGCACGCGCGTGGCGTGGCGTTCGGTAAAGTCGAAGTCGGGCCGCCAGATCAGCGATGCGTAGCCGAACACCCACAAGTCAGCCTGCGGGCCACCGCGGCGCAGCCAGTGGGCGTGCGTGCGCGCCAGCAGGCGCTCTGGGTCGCGCCCCGGCGGACGCAACGCCACGTAGGGCGCGAAGGCGGAGGCGCGTTCGGACGGCATGGCGGGACTTTATACAATCGCACCGATTCATTTGGAGAACTCATGAGCGATCAAGACAACGAAGAACGTGGCGTCGTGTTGGCGGTGGTGGCCGGCGTGATATTGCTGGCCATCAGCCTGGCCATTGGTGTGGCGCTGTATCGCACCGGCAAGGGCGCCGCTGGCGCGGGCGCGCCGACGGCGACGGCGATGGGTGGCGCGGCGGCAGGGGCGGGCGCTGCTGGCGCCGCAGGTGCTGGGGCAATGGCTTCTGGCGCGGCGGCCCATGGCGGCGCGGCGCCTGTGGGCGGTGCGCCGGGCAGCGCGACGGGCGGGGCCGCCGGCGCTGCCGTGGCCGACGGCGCCAGCATCCGCGTCGAGAACGGCGTGGTCAAGTTCTACTTTGCCAGCGGCAGTGCCGCGCTGGCCCCCGGCGCGGCCGAGGCGCTGGCCGACGTGGTCAAGGGCGTGGCGGCCGGCAAGAAGGCCGTCATCAGCGGCTTCCACGACGCGACGGGCGACCCGGCCAAGAACGAGGAACTGGCCAAGCAGCGCGCGCTGGCCGTGCGCGACGCCCTGAGCGCGCTGGGCATCGGCGCCGACAAGCTCGACCTGCGCAAGCCGGTGGTGACCACGGCCGACGGCAGCAACGCCGAGGCGCGGCGCGTGGAAGTGACGCTCGAGTAATTTCAGTTTCACCCTCGGCTTGTCCGTGGGCTGTCAGCCGCGCTTGGCGCGGGTCTGACCGTGCTTGACGGCCTGCGGTGGACTGCAAGACGCGGCGTGCCCCGCCCCGCGCGGCGGGTGAGCACCGCCATGAAAGCCCGGGGGGCAACCTGCCGGGCTTTTTTGCGCGCGCGCCGGGCGCCGTGGTGCGCGCTGCAACCGGTTGAGCTGCTATGTTTTATATAGCTTTAAGCGGCGTCAATAAAGCGCTGCAGGCCCTATTTAAGGATAAAGCCGCTCAGTCATCCACGGCCCGCGCGGCCGCCACGCCGCGCAGAAAGCCCAGCAGCCCCGGATGCACACCCAGGGGCTCCAGCAGCGTGGCCAGCAGCATCAGGTCGCGCGCGGCGCCGATGCGGGTTTGCAACTCGGTCGCCTGCTTTTGCCAGCGGCGCGTGCGCTTGCCGGGCAGCACGGGGCGCAGCGATTCCAGCACGTAGCGCGTGCGCTTGGCCAGCAGGCGCACTTCGTGCTGATGCTCCAGTCCTTCGGGCGTGGCGGGGTCGGCGGCGTTCATCTCTTCTGCTTCGGCGGCCAGCCGCGCATGCAGCCGTTGGGTGCGGGCGGCGGCCCAGTCGCCAATGACACGCCCAGCCACGTCGGCCGGCAGCGCGGCCCGCGGCAGCGCGTGCAGCCAGCGTTCCAGCGCCAGCAGCGCGCGGCCGGTGGCGGGCGATTGCAGCACGGCCAGCAGGCCTGCGCGGTGGATACGGCGCTCGGCGGCGACGGCGGCTTCCAGCGCCTGCCATGCCTGCGCGCGCCCGGTGTCGCCGGCAATCCAGGCGTCGGCCCAAGGGGGCAGGCTTTCCAGCGCCGCCACGTCCAGGTTGCGCATGGCGCCCAGGGCGTTCAGCAGCGGGCGCAGCGGCGCCGTGTCGGGCACGGGGTGCGGCCCAGCGGCCAGCAGCGGCTTGAACAGCCACAAGGCGCTGCGCCAACGGCGCCAGCCGACGCGTGCCTGGTGCACCAGCTCGGCGCCGTCCGATTCCACGATGCCGCCCAGGTTCTCGACGAACTGTCCCAGCATTTCGCCCAGCACGGCCTGCGCGGCGATCAGTACCGGCATGTCCTCGTCCAGCCCCAGCGGGCGGGCGCGGCGGGGCTGTTGCAGCGTGCCATCCACCAGCCGCCAGCCGCGTTCGGCCTTGCTGATGGGCGCCGGCAGCACTGGCAGGTGCGTGGCAATGTGGTCGGCCAGCGCGAACAGCGCGTCGGGCGGGCCTTCGAGCAGTTCCAGCTCCAGCTCGCACAGTGCCGACCGCGCCTGGCCGGCGCGCACGCCGCCCACGTCCAGCACGACTTCGATGCGGCTGCCGTCGCCAGCGGTGTACACGCGCAGCGTGCGCGTGCTCTCGGTTTCGAAGCAGGGCGCCAGTTGCGGCAGCAGCGTGCCGTCAGCGTCCAGCACATGCCAGGGTGTGCCTTGCAGCGCGATGGGATCAAGCCTGCCGTGGCGCACCGTGGCTTCCCATTCGCCGCGCTGGCTCAGGCCCGCGGCGGACTGGCCCGAGGTCTTGAACGTCTGCAGCCAGCGCGTGCCGCCCGTGCCTTGGCGCACGCTGCGCAGGCGCAGCGCGGCCCGGTGCCGACGCACGTCTTGGGCGGGCGTGTCGTAGTAGATGTTGCGCAGCTTCTGCTCTGCCACCGGCAGGCCAGCCAGCCAAGGCACGGCGGCCACCTGCGCGGCAATGCGAAGCGGGTCGGCGCCAGGCAGCGCGAGCTTGAGTTCGACCTCGGCGCCATGACCGTGCGGCGGCGTGGGCAGGGCGGTGCGGGTGCGGCGTTTCAAGGCGTGGTCCGGGGCAGTTGGCGCAAGCGCGGGGGCAACGTCAGCGCAAGCCCTGGCCGGCGCCGCCATCGTCGGCGCGCTGAATCAGCTCGATCTTGTAGCTGATTTCTGTACTTGTTGTCATTTTTGAAACTCTTATAAATCAATAACTTATAGGTGGTTCGGTGCTTGAGGAGCACCTCAAAAGCACCTGAAGACGCCACACCGGTGCGGGTTGTTGCAGCTTGGAGTAATCCGCAGGCAACTCCTGGAGCTCCAAGAACTGAGCGAGAGAATAGCGAGTCCTTGTTCCAATCATGTTGGGCTCCTTCGTGGGACGGCTCGGCGTAGCGCCGGGTAACAGTTGACAGCGCAATGATAACTTCATTTTGCACGATAACAACTATTGTGTTATCGTGCAAAATCAAAGTTATATAGAGTGAACCTTGCCGATCCTCGTCACCGCCGTTCTGCACTACCTCCAAGAGGTCCTGGGCATTGATGCGTCACGCGTGAAGCCGTGGGCGCGTGCAAACGAACTACCGTACTTCCTTCGCGACGTCTTCCAGTTCAGCGAGCTAGAGCTGCTGGGGCACCCCGTTGTGTTGGCGATCGGGCGCGGAGAGGCCAAGCAATCCCTCAGCGACGTCCGCACGTGGCTGGACAAGGTCAAGGCCTTGGCCGGTCAGCCAGCGGTCTACGTCACCGATGCCCTGGCATCCTATGAGCGTCGGCGCTTGATCGAGCAAAAGGTCCCGTTCATCGTGCCGGGCAACCAACTCTATCTGCCGGATCTGGGGCTGGACCTGCGTGAGTATTTTCGGCAGCGCACCCCGGTCACGGAAGCGGCGCTGAGCCCATCCGCACAAGCCATGCTGATCACCGCTTTGCTGCGTCAGCCGTGGCAACCCGATTGGCAGCCTTCCGGGGTCGCGGCCGCGCTGGGCTACACGCCCATGACACTGTCGCGCGCGGTCAAGGAGCTTACTGCGGCCGGGCTGGCTGCCATGCACACGGTCGGCCGCTCGCGCTGGCTGCGAATGGATCTCCCACCAGAGCAGGTCTGGGAGCGTGCGAAGCCCGCACTGCGAACGCCGGTCAGGCGTACGGTCTGGGTGGCCGCCCATGACATCGTTGCACACCGGCCCAGCCGCCTCGCGGGTCTGAGCGCGCTCGCGCGCTATTCGATGCTGACCGAGCCGAAATGGCCGGTGTTTGCGTTAACCGCAGCTGCCTGGAAGGCTGCGACGGATGCCGGCGTTCGCGAGTTGCCTGAGCCTGAAGCGGGCGCCCAAGAATGGCAGCTGTGGAGCTACAGCCCGGCGTTGGTGCCAGATGCCAACACGGTGGACCCGCTCTCGCTGACGCTCAGCCTGCAGGAGAACGCCGACGACCGAATCCAGCTCGCACTGGATGAACTGAAAGGACAACTTCCATGGTGAGAGGCTTGGACATTTTCCAGGAGCAGTTTGCGGCATACGTCGACCAGTACGTCCTGATTGGCGGCACGGCCGCGACCTTGACGATGGAGGAGGTCGGGCTGGAATTCCGAGCCACCAAAGACCTGGACATCGTCCTGCATGTGGAGGCGCTGACCCCGGCATTTGGCGAGGCCTTCTGGAAATTTGTTGAGGACGGCGGCTACGAAATCCGCCAGGCCAGCGACACTGGAAAGCCAATCTTCTATCGGTTCCAGAAGCCTGCTGATGCTCGCTACCCGGCGATGATCGAGCTGTTCGCGAGAGCCCCCGACGGATTGCAACCGGCTGAAGGTAGTCAGCTGACACCAATACCGCTCGACGAAGCCGTCTCCAGCTTGTCTGCCATCTTGCTGGACGAGGTCTACTACGCATTTATCATGGCTGGGCGCCGCGAAGTCGATGGCCTGCCCTGGGTCGGCGAAGACCGCCTGATCCCGCTCAAAGCCATCGCGTGGCTGGAACTGACAGCCCGGAAAGAGCAGGGCGCCAAGGTGGACGCCAAGGACGTGCGCAAGCACCTCAACGATGTGCTGCGCCTTTCGCAGTTGCTCGCGCCCGCCACACGCATTGCGGTCGACAAAAAGATCGGCGACGACATGACGCGGTTCCTTGTTGCCGTCGCTGCCGACCCCTCCATTGACCCGAAAACGCTGCAGCTTGGCAACGTCGCCGTCACCGAATTGGTAGCCCGTATCGCCCAAGCATATGAAATTGAACTGCCTGCGCAGGCGGCGGGATGACGGACGAGGAACTCACAAAAACTGAGCAGGAGGAAACATGGCATTGTTCAAGGCTTGGTGTGCTGGCACTAAGGACAAAAGCAAGAAGAAGACGTTCCGAACGTACTCGGAAAAAGATGGCGGCCGTGCAACAGTTCTTACGCAACTGGGCGAAGCTGTCAGGACGCACTACGACCAGGCTGACCGAATCGCTGACGATGTGGCCCGCCTCGGCTACGACGGTGCCTCCGAAATTCTGAGGGCACTGCTGCCTCAATCGAAGCGCGCGCGCTCCGGCGATCTGGGCGAAATTCTGGCCTCTGATCTGGTTGAAGAGGACATGGGCTTTCGTGTTCCCGTTCGGCGGATGCGATTCAAAGATGGGCGTGAGGTCGCGATGCGCGGCGACGATTTCATCGGCGTGGGCTATGACTCCGATGAAAAGCTTTGGCTGCTAAAGGGCGAGTCGAAAAGCCGCGCGAACCTTGGCAATGTGACGATTGCCGAAGCGCGTGAGGCCCTGAACCGGTACGGTGGCCGCTGCACGCCGGATTCCTTGCTGTTCATCGCGAATCGGCTCCTCGAAAGCACCGACAAAGATGATGTCGAACTCGGCCGGACGATCCGCGACGAGGTCGGGCTGAAAGCGCTGCGCGCCAATCGCATCGACCACATGCTGTTCACCGTGTCCGGCAACGCACCGGCTGCGAAGCTGCAGAAGGATTTGGAAGCGGCCGGCGATGACCGTAACCAGCACGTCGTCAGCCTTCACATCGAAGACCACCAAGCGTTCATTGCCGAAGTCTACGAGGAGGCGATGAATCTTGGAAACAAGTGATGAACTGCAGGCCTTCCTGAACAAGGCGACGCAAGACGGTGTTTGGGGGCGGCTGCTGGACCGCGGCGCGGCCTGGTCGATCATGCGTCAGGAAGGAGTGCTGCCGGACGATGCTCCGGCACTTGGCGAGCAGATAGACATTGATCTGGCAGAGCACGGCTTTTCGATCCTGCGTGCGGCGCTGTCACTGCGCGAACTCGACGGCACATCGGCTCTTTGTCAGCGTGCGTTCGAGCGCGCCGGCAATGCCTTTGAATCGCTGGTTCGCAATGGTGCCCCAGAGGCTGAGGAGCGTGGCTTTTACCGCACGATTGCGGGCGCTGCCTACCATCTGGCGGGCTATTCCGCGATCGCCTACTCGCTGTTCGGCGAGCAGCAAGTTTCCGATCTCAATGCCAACGCGGCTGAAGTCGCATTGATCCTGCTGATCTTGCGCGACCTGGATCGCCTCAGGACGTATGTCAAAACCCAACTGCTGGATGAAGACAACGGCGATGCCAACGTCTCAGCCTTGCTGGAGGATGGGGTGATCGAATCCGACGAGGCGATTTCGATCGTCCTCAATACCGTGGTTTGCCGCGCCCTGGCGTTTTTCGACTTTGCCCTTCAAACCGGCGAGGTGTCGTTGCTGGATACCGCAAAGGAACTGCTGGACACAGCCCTCGATCTTGCAGACGCTGCTGCCTCAGTGTCACTGTGGTGGATTGTCCGGCTGTGCCGGAACATGCTCGACGATCTGTGGGCGCACTCCTTGCACGAGACTCTTCCAAACGATCCGCCTGAGGGCGGTGAGGAGCGGTACGCCGGGTTGCGGCGACTTTTCATTGCGTCCTTGTACGCGCGCAAGAGCGCCGAGTTGGAGCTATGGCCCTCGCAGCGTGAGGCCGCCAAACGATCCACCGATGTATCCGACGATCTGGTCGTCGCCTTGCCGACCAGCGCGGGGAAGACACGCATCGCGGAGATCGCTGCCCTGATGTGCTTGTCGGGCGGCAAGCGCGTGTTGATCGTCACTCCGCTGCGCGCACTATCGGCTCAGACCGAGCGCACCTTCCGCCAGACGTTTTCCCCGCTGGGATTCTCGGTCTCGTCGCTCTACGGTGCGAGTGGCCTGTCTGCTGGTGATGAGGACGCCCTGCGGTCAATGGACATCATCATCGCCACGCCGGAGAAGCTCGACTTTGCCTTGCGCAATGACGCCTCTCTGATTGATGACATCGGGCTGGTCGTGCTTGATGAGGGCCATTTGATCGGTCCGACCGAGAGAGAGATTCGCTACGAGATCCTGGTGCAAAAGCTGCTGCGCCGGGTGGATGCCGGCGCTCGGCGGATCGTGTGCCTGTCGGCCATACTGCCCGACGGTCAGCAGCTTGAGGACTTGACGGCATGGATTCGCAATGACGTCGAAGGTGAACCGGTAAGGTCTTCATGGCGGCCCACGCGGCAACGGTTCGGTGCGTTGATCTGGCGCGGCGACGCAGCCACGCTCCACTATGACCTGGAGGAGCAAGGGCCCTTCCTGGGACGATTCGTCGAGCAGATTGCGCCCCGGGCGCCAGACAGGACGGCGTACCCGCGCAAGACAAAGGAGCTGACCTTGTTCGCTGCGTGGAAGTTTGCCCAGCAGGGCAAACGGACGCTGATCTTCTCGACGCAGGCCAACTGGGTCGAGGGCTACGGAGAGTCCGCAGTGAATCTCAATCGCCGTGGCTACCTGCCGGCCTTGCTTGACGACGAAGCGCCGATCCAAAGAGCGCTCGAAGTTGGACGGGAGTGGCTGGGCGAGCAGCACCCGGCGGTCGCCTGCCTCAAGCTGGGCGTCGCGGTACATCATGGTCGCCTGCCAAGCCCTTTCCTTCGCGAACTCGAAGCGCTGCTTGCCAAGGGTGTGCTGAAGGTGATCGTGGCGTCGCCGACGCTTTCGCAGGGGCTGAACCTGAATGCTGCCGTCCTCCTGGTGCCCTATCTGGTGCGATCCAGCAAGACCATTTCCGGTGAGGAGTTCGCCAATGTCGCCGGCCGCGCTGGCCGGGCGTTCGTTGATGTGGAGGGCCTGGTAGTCCATGTGATCCTGGACAAGCCGGTCTGGCGTCTGAAGGAATGGCGCAAGCTCGTCAAATCGGCAAAGGCGCGCACGCTGCAAAGCGGGCTGTACCAGATCATTGCCGAGATCATCGGGCGTCTGGCTCAAGAAGGCGTCCTGGGACGTGCCGATGCCATCGAATACCTGTCGAGTTCGCGGGAAGCATGGAAGTCGCAGGCCGAGGAAAACCAGCGGCTCGGGATTGCCGAGCCCGCAGGTGCCGACGACGAAGAAGAGGAGAAGATCGAGGAAGAGCCCATGTCGCACTTGGTCGAAAAGCTCGACGCGACCGTGTTGGGCCTGGTCGAAGCGCTGGACGCCAACAGCGAAGACCTGCCTCGTCTTCTCGATGAAGCATTGCAAGGGTCGCTTTGGGCTCGCCAGATTGGTAGGGAAGATGAAGACGAGCAACAGGGCCACAAGGCCATCCTGCAGGCCCGCGCCAGCGTGATCTGGCGTCACACCACGCCGGAGGCTCGAAAAGGCCACTATGCGATGGGCGTCGGGCTTGAGGCCGGACTGGCCATCGACGGCATGGCCGATGTGTTGGGGGATTTGCTTGACCAGGCTGATGAGGCGGCACTGCGGGACGATGGTGACGCGCTTTCCGCCGCCCTTGCAGAACTGGCGTCGCGGCTGCTCGTTATCCGTCCATTCGTTCCGGACAAGAAGAACACGCTTCCGGAAAACTGGGTTGAGATCCTGCAACAGTGGGTTTTGGGCACAGGCGTGGAGGTTATAGGCCCCGCGAACATGCGCATCATTGAAGATGCGTTCGCATACCGCCTAGTCTGGGCGCTCGAAGCGCTGAGGACACGCCGCGCCACGCTGGGCTGGTCATCGGACATGGTCGAGGGAGGCGGTGCCGCATCGGTTGAAACTGGCGTGCCCCAGCTCATGATGTCCATGCAGATACGGGCGGGGCTGCCATCCCGCCGGGCAGCCATGGCTGCGATCCGGAAAACGGGCGCCGTTTTCGTCAATGTCTCTAGCATGCGCGAATGGCTGGCTAGCGAGGAAATCGAAGGCCTGACCAAGGCCGGGGGGTTCCCGACAGCGGAGACCGCCGTGCTCTGGCTGCGGTTCCGCGACGAAATGCTGGCAGGTGTGCAGCAGAAATGGAGCGTTGGAAGCGGAGCCCGGGCGTTGTCCCTGCGTGCCGCCGACAAAGCGCCGGCTGCCGGCATCTATCGGATCGAGATTGACGGGCCCGACGGTGACGCATGGTTGACGACGCCCGACTATCGGCGGTTGGCCAAGTTCAAGACCCGCGTGAAAGGTTCATGGCGTGGCTTGCTGGCGGCGCGACTCAAAGAGGGCCAGCGCTCGGCCCAGATCGAACGCTTTGGGCCAGGCAAAGTGACTTGGCCAGTCTGAGACTTGTAGTTCAATCACCGTAGCCCTTTAAGATGTGAGAGTGTGTAAATTGAAGCGCGACGAGTGAGTTTCCAAGTGTCGCCAAAAAAAGGGGGACACATGCGCATCCATCAAGTTGAGATCAAGTACTTCCGTCTTCTGGCAGACGTTGAACTTGTCCTGGAAGATCAAACGACTGTCATCGTCGGGCGAAACAACAGTGGAAAAACCTCTCTTTCGGAAGTGATGCGGAGGCTCCTTTCAGACGGCAGCGCGGCGTTCCAGTTAGAGGACTTTTCCAGTGCCTGCTACGACCACTTTTGCGAAGCGCTGCAAGCGTTGAATCAGGGTGCCGAAGAAGATGTCGTGCGCGCGCTTATCCCGACCATTGAGCTTCGGCTGAAGTTCACCTACGACCCCGCCCAGCCTCAGCTAGGCCCCCTGGGCCCTTTCGTGATCGACCTTGATCCAGCATGCGCCGATGCACTGGTGGTGGTTCGCTATGAACTCAAGGACGGCCAGCTGGCGAGCTTTCTCGACGGCCAGCCTAAAGAGGCGCTGACCCCGGAAACGCGTATTGCATTCTTCCGTGCGTTGCGTGAGCGGATTCCCGCCGAATTCAACGTGAAGATCTGGGCGGAAGATCCCAATGACCCCGACAATCGCCGTCAGTTGCCGCCAAGCGCACTGCGAGGTTTGGTCAAGACTGGGTTCATCAATGCGCAGCGGGGCCTCGATGATGTGACTTCGCGAGAATCCGACGTGCTGGCCAAGACCGTGGAGGGCCTTTTCGCGACAGCTTCTTCAGCGTCGGCCGATGCGGCTGACAAGCAAATTGCCGATGCGCTGAAAACAGCGGTCCAGGACATCCAGATCCAGATCGACGAGAACTTCGGCGGCCAGCTGAAAAGCCTGATTCCTGCGCTTCAGACCTTCGGCTACCCGGGATTGGGGGGCCAGGAGCTCCACACCGAAACCCTGCTTGATGTCCGAAAGCTGCTCTCCAATTTCACGAAGGTCCGCTACGCGGGCTACAGCGGCATCACGTTGCCCGAGTCATACAACGGCCTCGGCGCACGCAACCTGATCTTCATCCTGCTGCAACTGGCTGGTTTCTACAAAGCGTTTCGCGCAGAGACGACCGAACCGGGCGTGCATCTGATTTTCATTGAGGAGCCCGAAGCGCACCTGCATCCACAAATGCAGGAGGTCTTCATTCGCCAGCTTGCCAAGATTGCGCAGCAACTCGTTGACGGTGCGCAGGACAAGAGGCCCTGGCCGGTTCAGTTCGTCGTATCCACGCATTCATCGCACATCGCCAATGCGGCTGGATTCGAGAGCATTCGGTACTTCCTGGGCGCTCCGGCGTCTGGGGCCCCGGAAGGAGTTCGGACAACAAGGGTCAAGGACTTGCGCAAGGGGCTCAAGGATATCCAGCCAGAGGACAAGAAGTTTCTTCATCAGTACATGACGTTGACGCGTTGTGACCTTTTCTTCGCTGACAAGGCGGTTTTGGTCGAGGGACTAAGCGAGCGTTTGTTGCTTCCTGTCATCGTTGCCAAGCTTGAAGCTGCGGAGCCCAAGAGTCCGAAGCTGTCGAGTCAGTACGTGACGGTGATGGAGGTCGGTGGTGCATACGCGCATCTGTTCTTCGATCTGCTGAAGTTTCTCGAACTTCGCAGTCTGATCATCACAGACCTTGATGCGGTTGAAAAACCCGGCGGCAAGGCGTGTGCGGTTCATCTGGGCACATACTCCAGCAACGCCTGTTTGAAGGCGTGGTATTCCGAGGACGATCCTTTTACGTTGGCGGGCTTGCTTGCCAAAAAAGACGCCGGAAAAGTACTCAACGGAAATCGCATCGCCTATCAACGCGCTGAGAAAGAGGGCGGTCCCTGTGGGCGGACCTTCGAAGACGCGTTCATCCTCGCGAACCCGAAGCTGTTCGGCCTGACCGAGAAGACCCCTCATGGGCTTGAACTGGAGGCGCGGAGCAAGGCGGAAGAATGGAAGAAATCGGAGTTCGCATTGAAGCATGCGATCGCTGAGACGGAGTGGCTCGCACCTGCGTACATTGTGGAAGGTGTCCGCTGGTTGGCTCGCGGCGATGTTGTCGCCCCCGACCCGGCACTGGCGTTGGCTGTGGAGGCAGGCGTAGCGCCCGTGGAAGAGGGTGGCGGCCATGCCTGAGATTGAGTCACCGGCCGAAACCGCGAGCCGGCGCGCGCTGGAAGCCATGTATGCCTGCCTTGAAGCGGGACAGAGCTTTCGCCTGGAGGCTGGTGCTGGGGCGGGCAAGACGTACTCGCTAGTCAAGGCATTGCGGTTCCTGATTGAGCGCAACAAGGATACCTTTCCAAAGCGCAGTCAGCAGATTGCATGTATCACCTTCACGAACGTCGCCAAGGACGAGATTGCGGCAAGGACTGACCGTAGCCCTATGGTTTTTTGCGAGACCAACCACGCGTTCTGTTGGTCCCTGATCAGTGGCTTTCAAAAGCCGCTCAGGGCGCTCATTGAAGCGATGCCTGACTGGAAGGAAAAGATCGAAGAGGTTGGCGGCAGTGTGGGCACGCGTGCCATCGAGTACAGCCTCGGGCACCGTTCCATTCGCGACCATCGCGTGTCCATCCACCATGACGATGTCCTGCCGCTGACGATTTCACTCATGGCGCACGAGAAGTTCCGTCGCATGATCGCAGCGCGCTTCCCGATCATTCTGGTGGATGAGTACCAGGACACCGATAGCGATTGGGTCGAGGCGATCAAGGCCTATTTTCTCGGGCAACCCGGTTCGCCGCTGTTTGGTTTCTTTGGTGATCATTGGCAGAAGATCTACGGCGGCGGGTGCGGCAAGCTGGAGCATGCAAACGTGACGGAGATTGGCAAGGAGGCCAACTTCCGTTCGGTCAAGGTTATCGTCAACGCTCTCAATCGAATGCGGCCGCAACTGCAGCAGTTTGTTGAAGATCCGAATGCCGAAGGACAGGTCCGCGTTTTTCACACGAACACTTGGCAGGGGCAACGGCAAAAGGGCGCCCACTGGGGCGGAGATCTGCCTTCACCTGACGCTCAGGCCACCCTGGAGCGCGTGAAGGTCGAGTTGGAACAGACCGGGTGGGATCTGTCACCCAGCCACACCAAGATTCTGATGTTGACTCATCGGCTGCTGGCGAGCCAGCAAGGCTATTCAAATCTCGCCGCGACGTTCCGATTCAACGATGCGTTTACCAAGAAGGAGCACGAACACATTGCCTTCTTTGTAGATCAATTGGAACCGGCATGCGATGCTTTCATTGCCCGCAGGTACGGGGCGATGTTCGAGGCGCTTGGCGGCACCACGCCACAGATGCGCAGCCATTCGGACAAGACGATATGGCACGATGCCATGACGCAACTGGTGGCCCTTCGCGAAGTCGGGACCGTAGGGCAGGTTGTTGAACACCTGCGTGCCCAGCGAAAGCCGAGACTTCCGGATGCGGTCGAAAAGCGCGAGCGTGAGCTGCGCGACTTCGACAAGTCTGCAGGCATCGAGATGCCAAGGGGTTTGGAAGAACTGGAGAAGCTGCGAGGCGTCGCCTATTCCGAGGTGAAGGCACTTCGCCGTTACCTCGATGGTCATTCGCCGTTTGAAACCAAGCATGGTGTCAAGGGAGCCGAGTTCGAGAACGTCCTGGTGGTGGTCGGGCGCGGCTGGAACCAATACAACTTCGGCGAAATGCTGGAGCTTGCCGGCGCTTCGGTGATTCCAGCCGCGAAGGGAGAAGCATTCGAGCGCAACCGCAACCTGAACCGCCCCGGGTTTCGCGGAGGCTCCTTCACTTGAGAATGGAGCCAAGATGAGAAAGTCACCGAAGTTTTCCCCCGAGATGCGCGAGCGCGCCGTGCGCATGGTTCAAGAGCACCGCAGCGAGCATCCGTCGCAGTGGGCAGCCATCGAGTCCATTGCCGCCAAGGTCGGCTGCGTGCCGCAGACCTTGCACATCTGG
>JAKOYD010000170.1 GCA_029780695.1 Pseudomonadota bacterium | reverse complement strand
CGGTGTTGCTCGTGGCGGGAGGTCACTACCTGCGTTGTCGATCTGCCATGAGGCTCAAAGGCCACTCAGCCGAGACTCTGCGGGTGGCCCGGGGCTCACACACCCATCGGATAGGGTGCGCGCACCTGCACGTAGTCGGACAGCCAAGGCGATGGAATCACGCCGTTGTTGGCCAACATGGATTCGACGGTCCTTTCGCTGGCGCCGCCTTCGCCGCACTGGGGATTGGGCTCAATGGCCTGTTGACCGCGCTGATCGTTCCGCTGCTCGCGAAGTTCTGGAGCTGAGAGCGATGACCGTGCAACCCACCGGCCATCGCGGCCGGCCTATTTTGGCCGGTACATCTTGAACAGCGCTTGCTGAGTGATCTCGAAGTAGTCCGCCGGGCCGCCTCCACGCAAGATGGGGGCGGCCTTTGTCGTGTCGTAGCTGCCCTCGGGCAGCAGCTCGGTGTCGATGTGCACGGCGACGACTTCGCCCGTCACCATCCAGGTCTCCACCGGCTTGCCGTCCAGCCCTGCCAGCTGCTGAATCTGGAGCACTTTGCACTCGAGGTTCACGGGGCTCTCGCCGACGCGGGGCGCGGCCACGATCTGCGATTTCACCGGGCTCAGGCCCGTCAGATCGAACTCGTTCACATCGCTGGACACGGCTGCGCTGCTGAGATTGACCTGCTCGGCCAGCGCCCGCGTGGCGAGATTGACGACGAATTCGCGCGTCGCCTGGACATTGCGGATCGTGTCCTTGAACCCCACGCTGGAGAACGCCACGATGGGAGGTTTGTAGTTGAACAGGTTGAAGAAGCTGTAGGGCGCGAGGTTCAGTTGCCCGTCCTCGCTTCGCGACGAGATCCATCCGATGGGCCTGGGCCCGACGATGGAGGCGATCGGATCGTGGGCCAGGCCGTGGCCTTTGCGCGGCTCGTAGCTGTGTATGGTCTTCGATGGTGTTGTCATGATTCCCTGAAGGTTCGTTGGTTGATGGGGGGCAACGCCGCCAATCGCAGAGGGCCTGCGCCGCTCTTCCGTGCGCCGAGACTGGCAAGGAACAGGGCCTCTCGTCTGCATGTGCGTTCGACTTCGCGGCACAGCCTATCGCAGGTTGCTGAAGTAGCGCGCTGGCGGCTGACCCAGCGCCTTTCGGAACATCGTGATGAAGGCGGTCACCGAGTCGTAGCCGAGATTGCCGGCCACCTCTTGGACGGAGCGCCCCTCGGCGAGCTGGCGCAGCGCCACGATCAGGTGGAGTTGCTGACGCCAGCGGCCGAACGTCAGCCCCGTCTCCTTCTGCACCAGACGCGCCAGCGAACGGCTGCTCATGGCGAGACGGCTGGCCCACTCGTCAATCGTGGTTCGGTCCGAAGGATCGAGGACCCAAGCGTCCACCATGCGTCGCATCTTCGGGTGGTCCGAGATCGGCAGGTGCAGCCGCTCCACCGGCATGGTCGCGAGCACTTCGAGCAGCACGCCCACCAGGCGAGCCATCGGGCTGTCCAGGGCGTACTGCTGATCGTCATGGTCCGCCAGATGCTCGATCAGCTCCCGCACGAGCGGGCTGATGGACAGCGTACAGGTCTCGGCGGGCAACGCGGTCGCGCCCGGTTCCACGAAAAGGAAGCAGATCCTTGCGTTGGCCGTGACGTGGTTGCTGTGCGGCGTGCCACCGGGGATCCACACCGCGCACTGCGGCGGAACCATCCACATCGCGTTCGGCACCTCGCAGGTCACCCCGCCACGAAGGGCCAACACGAGCTGTCCTTTTCGGTGGGTGTGGACGGGTTGCTCCGAGTCGTTCTCGGCGACCTCGACGCGCAGCGCCAGCGCGGGCAGCGCGCTGCGATCCGGGTCGAACGCCGCCAGCGAGGTCGTCAGGGATTTGCTGGTTGTCACTTTTTAGTGATTCATTGTCAATTTATCTATAGGCAACATTAAACACGAAGAGTACCTTACGGGTAAACCCTAGTGAAAGTCCCTATGAATGCTTTAGCGCTGTCACATCGAGCCCCCAGCCGGGCCTTGCTCATCATCGGCATCCTGCTGATCGCCACGACGCTGCGCGCGCCCATCACCGGCGTGGCGCCCCTGCTCGGCATGATCCGCCCGTACTTCGACCTGGGCACCACCGCAGCGGGCGCGCTGACCGCCCTGCCCCTGCTTGCCTTCGCGGTGGTGTCGCCCTTCGGAGCCCTGCTCGCTCGCGAGTACGGCCTGGAGCGGTCCCTCTTCTTCGCGCTGATGCTGGTCACCGCCGGGATCGTGCTGCGCTCACGCGATGCGGCCTGGTGCCTCTACACCGGCACCTGGATCATCGGGATGGGCATTGCCATCGGCAACGTGCTGCTGCCCAGCCTGATCAAGCGCGATTTTCCGGAGAAGGTGACCTCCATCACCGGGCTGTATGCGCTGGCGATGGGCATGGCCGCGGCGCTCGCCTCTGCGGTCGCCATCCCGCTCGAGCACTTCTGGGGCTGGAGGCACTCGCTCGGAACCATCGTGGCGCTGCCCCTTGCCGCCCTCGCCGTCTGGGTGATGCAGGTCGGTGCGCACACCAAGCCGGCCCGTGACACCGCCGCCCCGCCCCATGGCGGAAAAGTCTGGAGCTCCGCGCTCGCCTGGCAGGTCACGCTGTTCCTCGGCCTGAACTCCGCCATCTACTACGTGGCCATCGCCTGGCTGCCCACCATCCTTCAGGATGCCGGCCTCTCGGCGGCCCATGCAGGCAGCCTGCACGGTCTGCTCCAGTTGGCGACGGCCATTCCTGGCCTCTTGCTTGGCCCGATCCTGGCCCGCATGAAGGATCAACGTGCGGCCGCCATCACCGTCTCGTCGATCTCGGCTGCGGCGCTGGCCGGCTTGCTCGTGGCTCCGGAATGGGCTCCGTTGTGGACCGTGGCATTCGGGATCGGGTCGGGTGCTGCGATCATCCTGGGGCTCGCTTTCATCAGCCTGCGCACCCGCAATGCCCACCAGGCTGCTGCGTTGTCCGGTATGTCACAGTGCATCGGCTACTTGCTGGCTGCAATCGGCCCGCTTGCCATGGGTGCGATCCACGACCAGTTGCATGGCTGGGCCGTGCCCCTTGGCGTCACGGTAGCGCTTGCGCTCGCCGCGGCAGCGATCGGTGCGCTGGCAGGCCGCCGGCGGCAGATTTGAGCGAAAGCTCCGATGGAGTTGCATGGCACCGCCTCCGCGTCGAGGCCTGCCTTGCAGCCCCGTAGGCCCATACCGAACCAGAACACCAGGAGGAGGCAGTCGCCATGCAACCGCATAACCCACAGCCCCAGGAAGGCACAGATCCGCCCCATCGAGTGGCGCCGACCGAGTCCGGGCACCACCCGACCCATCACGCGTGTCACGACGCTGGCCAGTCCGCGAGCGGCCAGGCGGATCACGAGCCCCATCAGGGGCATCAAGGCCATCAGCACCACATGCACCCCGAGGGCCGGGAGCACCAGGCGCACGGGCACGGACATGATGAGCACCATGCACATCATGCACACCATGGCCACACGTCAGCAGCCGTTGTAGTGCCCCAGGGGCAGGACAAGGTCGAGTACACCTGCCCGATGCATCCCCAGGTCCGGCAGATGGGCCCCGGCAACTGCCCGATCTGCGGCATGGCGCTCGAACCCGTCATCGCACAGGACGGTCAGGCGCGCAGTCCCGAGCTGCAGGACTTCGAGCGTCGACTGTGGATTGCAGCCGTGCTGACCCTGCCTGTCTTCGTCATGGAGATGGGAGGGCATCTCTTCAACATCCACAGCTTCCTCGCGCCGCAGCTGTCGAACTGGCTACAGATGGCTCTCGCCACACCCGTGGTGCTGTGGGCCGGCCTGCCGTTCTTCGAGCGGGCCTGGGTGTCGCTGAAGAACCGCAGCCCCAACATGTTCACGCTGGTCGCCCTGGGCACCGGCGCCGCGTGGCTCTACAGCATGGTCGCGACGCTTCGTCCCAGCTGGTTTCCCGAGGCACTGCGCGGCCACGACGGATCGGTTCCGGTGTACTTTGAAGCTTCCGCCGTCATCACGGTGCTGGTGCTGCTGGGCCAGGTGCTGGAGCTGCGCGCGCGGGAAAAGACGTCGGGTGCCATCAAGGCATTGCTGGGCCTGGCGCCCAAGACAGCAGTTCGGGTTCGGGCTGACGGATCCGACGAAACGGCATCGGTCGATGACATCCAGGTCGGCGATCTGCTTCGCGTGCGCCCAGGGGAGAAGATCCCCGTGGACGGCGAGCTGGTGGAGGGCCGCTGCAACGTCGACGAATCCATGGTGACAGGCGAATCGATGCCGGTCACCAAGACGCCGGGCTCGAAGGTTTCCGCAGGCACGCTCAACCAGTCCGGTAGCTTCGTCATGCGGGCGCAGAAGGTCGGTGCCGAGACCTTGCTCTCGCAGATCGTCCACATGGTCGCAGCCGCGCAGCGCAGCCGGGCACCAATCCAGCGCATGGCCGACCAGGTCTCCGCGTGGTTTGTGCCTGCCGTCGTGCTCGTCGCCGCTCTGACGTTCGTGGTCTGGCTTGTGTGGGGGCCTGAGCCCAGCTTCAGCTACGCGCTGGTGACCTCGGTCGCCGTGCTGATCATCGCCTGCCCTTGCGCACTGGGCCTGGCCACGCCCATGTCCATCATGGTCGGCGTGGGTCGTGGCGCACAGCAAGGCGTGCTGATTCGCGATGCCCAGGCACTTGAGCGCGTGGAGAAAGTCGACACGCTCATCGTCGACAAGACGGGCACGCTCACCGAAGGCCGCCCCCGCGTGGTGCATGTCGAGGCGGCCAGCGGCTTCACCGCGGACCAGATCGTCCAGAAGCTCGCCAGCGTCGAGCGCGCCAGCGAACACCCGCTCGCCGTCGCCGTGCTGGCCGAAGCACAGCATCGCGCCCTCGCGCTGTCCAACGTCCAGGATTTCGACTCACCGGTCGGCCGTGGCGTCGTCGGCACGGTCGACCAGCAGCGCATCGTCTCCGGCAACGCCCGCTTCATGGACGAGAACGGCATCCCGACCCAGGCCGTGGAGGGCGCGGCGCAGGCACAACGCCAGCGCGCTGCGACGGTCATCTTCGTCGGCATCGCGGGCCAGCTCGCCGGTTTCGTGGCGATCGCCGATCCGGTCAAGAGCACGACGCCGGAAGCACTCGCTGCGCTCAAGGCGCTCGGCATCCGCATCGTCATGCTCACGGGCGACGGCAAGGGCACGGCCGAGGTCGTCGCCCGCCAACTCGGGATCGATGACGTCGTGGCCGAGGTCCTGCCCGAGGACAAGGCCAAGGTGGTGCGCGATCTGAGCGCGCAAGGCCGCGTGGTCGCCATGGCCGGTGACGGCGTGAACGACGCGCCGGCGCTCGCCGCCGCCGATGTCGGCATCGCCATGGGCACGGGTGCCGACGTCGCGATGGAAAGCGCTGGCGTGACGCTGCTCAAGGGCGACCTGCTCGGCATCGTCCGCGCCCGGGAACTGTCCCGCGCCACCATGCGCAACATCCGGCAGAACCTGTTCCTGAGCTTCGCCTACAACGTCGCCGGCGTCCCGCTGGCGGCCGGCGTGCTCTACCCCCTCTACGGCTGGCTGCTCTCGCCCGTGGTGGCCGCCGCCGCCATGGCCCTGTCATCCGTCAGCGTCATCGCCAATGCCTTGCGCCTGCGCGCGGCCCGCACAGGAGGCGGCGCCCCCTGAGCAAGCGTCCGAAGCTGATTCCCTCTCTTCCACTTCAACAACAACCGGAGACCATCCGATGCCACACGATCAGGCCCAAGATCCCAACGACAAACGCGCCCAGCTGCGCGCCGCCGCGCTGGAGTATCACGAGTTCCCGACCCCGGGGAAGATCTCGGTGACGCCCACCAAGCAACTGGTCAATCAACACGACCTGGCGCTGGCGTACTCGCCCGGCGTGGCTGCGCCCTGTGAAGAAATCCAGAGAGACCCGAATGCGGCGGCGCGCTACACCAGCCGAGCCAACCTCGTCGGTGTGATCAGCAATGGCACCGCTGTATTGGGCCTGGGGGACATCGGTGCGCTGGCATCCAAGCCCGTGATGGAGGGCAAAGGCGTCCTGTTCAAGAAGTTTTCCGGCATCGACGTGTTCGACATCGAGATCGATGAAAAGGATCCCGAGCAGCTGGTCAAGGTGATCGCCGCGCTGGAGCCGACCTTCGGCGGCATCAACCTCGAGGACATCAAGGCCCCCGAGTGCTTCTACGTCGAGCGCGAGCTGCGCAAGCGCATGAAGATCCCCGTGTTCCACGATGACCAGCACGGCACTGCCATCGTTGTCGGGGCGGCGGTGATCGGCGGGCTCAAAGTGGTCGGCAAGCGCATCGAGGACGTCAAGCTCGTCACCTCGGGCGCCGGAGCCGCGGCGCTGGCCTGCCTGGGGCTGTTGCTCAAGCTCGGACTCAAGCGCGAGAACGTCTGGGTCACCGACATCAAGGGGCTGGTTTACGAAGGCCGTACCGAACTGATGGACGAGATCAAGGCGACCTACGCGCAGCCGACGGACAAGCGCACGCTGGCCGAGGTCATCGACGGCGCCGACGTCTTCATGGGCCTCTCGGCCGGCGGCGTGCTCAAGCCCGACATGGTGGCCCGCATGGCCGACAAGCCCTTGATTTTGGCGCTGGCCAACCCGACTCCGGAGATCACGCCAGACGAGGTCAAGGCGGTGCGCAGCGACGCCGTGATCGCCACCGGCCGAAGCGACTATCCGAACCAGGTCAACAACGTCCTGTGCTTCCCCTACCTCTTCCGGGGTGCCCTGGACTGCGGCGCCACCACGATCAACGACGAGATGGAGGTCGCGGCGGTCCACGCGATCGCCGAACTCGCGCAGGCCGAACAAAGCGAGGAAGTCGCCCGTGCCTATGTGGGCGAGAAGCTGCAGTTCGGTCCCGAGTACCTGATTCCAAAGCCCTTCGATCCCCGGCTGATGATCAAGGTCGCCCCAGCGGTGGCCAAGGCCGCCGAGGCCAGCGGCGTCGCCTCGCGCCCGATCCGCGACATGGGCTCCTACGTCCAGCGACTGCAGAACTTCGTCTACACGTCCGGGACGATCATGACGCCGATCATCCGAGCGGCCAAGGCCGCGCAGAGCAAGCGCGTCGCCTACAGCGAGGGCGAGGAAGAGCGTGTGTTGCGTGCCGCGCAGATCGTCGTCGACGAAGGGATCGCACGCCCGACCTTGATCGGACGGCCCGCCATCATCGAGCAGCGCATCCAGAAATTCGGCCTGCGCCTGCAGCAGGGAACCGACTACGACGTGGTCAACACCGAGCATGACGATCGCTATAAAGACTTCTGGCGGACCTACCACCAGCTGACGGAGCGCAAGGGTGTCACGGTCCAAATCGCCAAGATCGAAATGCGTCGGCGCCTCTCGCTGATCGGCGCGATGCTGCTGCACAAGGACCAGGTCGACGGACTGATCGTCGGGACATGGGGAGGCTACGGCCTGCACCTGAACTACATCGACCAGGTCATCGGCAAGAAGGCGGGCGCGCAGACCTACGCGGCCATGAACGGGCTGATCCTGCCGGGGCGGCAGATCTTCCTCGTGGACACCCACGTCAATGTCGACCCGTCGGCCGCACAGCTCGCCGAGATCACGATTGCCGCAGCGCACGAGGTGCAGCGCTTCGGCATCGTGCCCAAGGCCGCGCTGCTGTCGCACTCGAACTTCGGCAGCAGCAGCGAGCCAAGTGCGCAGAAGATGCGCGACACCCTCGCGCTGCTCCGCGAACAGGCGCCCTGGCTGGAGGTCGATGGGGAGATGCACGGCGACGTCGCGCTCGACGCCAAGGCGCGCAAGGCGGTCATGCCCAACACAGTGCTGGAGGGCGACGCCAACCTGCTGGTCATGCCCACCCTAGATGCCGCCAACATCGCCTACAACCTGCTGAAGGCGGCCGCCGGCCAGAACATCGCGATTGGACCCATCCTGCTGGGTGCGGACAAGGCGGTGCATGTCCTGACGCCGAGCACGACGGTGCGGCGCATCGTCAACATGACGGCACTGGCCGTGGTCGACGCGGACGCTCGCGCAGCGCATCATCCTTCGGTCTAGGCCACGACGGGGGCTGCGCGGCCCCCTGTCCCAGGCGTGCACAGACGCACGAACGCAGCGCGGGTAACCCGGAGCGTTGCCGGGGTCGATTCCGGCAGCGCGTCGGAGTCCTGTTCATAGGCCTCGCTCACCCTGCGCGGATAGTCCGCGCAGGGTGAGACGCGCCCGCGCGCCGGCGCGATGGACCACCATGGGCGCCCTCGCCCCAGGCGGCAACTGTGGGCCGTTGCCCCAGCGGACCTGACCACCCCGAAGTCCGATCGCGCGCATTCGCCACCGGCAAGCGGCTGCGTCAGCGCCCGCTTTCCGAGGCGTTACATCCTCGCGCAGCTCAACCGGGGCCTGACACCCGATAGTGGTCCCTGCATTCTGGCTCCGGCCAACGCACGCCCTTGTGGCGTACCCGAGTCCGCTCGGGCGTCGCGGTCGTTACCCGCCCCACCGCCACGGCAGCCCTGAGCTGCCCGTCCACCGCACACCCTGAGCCCTGTGCCCGCATCTGCGGGCACAGGGCCGTGTGCTTTCGTTCATCCCATACGGGGAGCTCGCCTCCCCCATGGGTCGGTGCGTTCCCCGTTTTCCTTCGGAGAACCACC
Organism: Pseudomonadota bacterium; assembly: GCA_029780695.1. GTDB lineage: Bacteria > Pseudomonadota > Gammaproteobacteria > Burkholderiales > Burkholderiaceae_C > Ottowia. The sequence goes on along the minus strand of JAKOYD010000170.1, from coordinate 4,144 downwards.
GATGGCACGCACCACCGCGCCTTCCCTGTGGCTGCCGGGCTTCGACCCGGACGAGCCAGAGCTTCTCGATCCGTCCCCCGAGACGGATCTGTTTGCTGATTCCCCCGCGCCTGAAGCGGCCCCCGCCGCCACCATGCAGGCTGCGGACGTGCCGATCGGGATCATCATTCCCAGCACAGAGGCAACCGACGAAAGTCCAGCGCCCTCCTCCCCGTCGCGCTCCAGCTGGCGTGTTATCGCCGGCGCCAAGCGCGATGAAGCCCGAGTCCTGTGGCCAGCACTGCACCGTGAGCAGTTGGCCGGCCTGAGCGGCGCCGTCACGAAGTTCGACGCCAACGTCGCGGCCATCCGCGTCCTGCAGGTGCTCGAAGCCGGTCAACGTGCCCCGGACGCCGAAGAGCGCGGTCAACTGCTGCGCTTCACCGGCTGGGGCGGCCTGCCCGCCGCCTTCAACCTCGAAGGCGACGATGCGGCGTGGCGCCGTCGCGCCGAGGAGCTGCAGGCCCTGCTGCCGGCCGAGGACTACGACTCGGCCCGCGCCTCGGTCAACAACAGCCACTACACCGAGGTCCACGTGATCGAGGCGATATGGCAGGCCGTGGCGCGCTTCGGCTTCACCGGCGGCCGTGTGCTGGAACCCGCAGCGGGCGTCGGCCATTTCCTCGGTGCCATGCCTAGGGCACTCGCCGAACGCAGCGCGCTCACCGCGGTGGAGATCGACCGGCTGTCGGGGCGTCTGCTGCAGACGCTGTACGCACCGCACGGTGCCGACGTGCGCGTCGTGCCCTTCGAGAAGCTCGCGCTGCCCGAAAACTGGTTCGACCTGGTGATCGGCAACGTACCCTTCGGCAACTACCCGGTCGCCGACACCAGCACCAAGGCGTACGCGCGCTTTCGGATCCACAACTACTTCTTCGGCCGCGCGCTGGACCTGGTCCGCCCCGGCGGCCTGGTGTGTTTCATCACGAGCACCGGCACGATGGAGGCGCGCGCGGATGCCGTGCGCGAGCACATCGCGTCGCAAGCCGAACTGCTGGGCGCGATCCGCCTGCCGATGGGTGCCTTCGCCGGCATCGCGTCGACGGATGTGCAGACGGACATCCTGTTCCTGCGCAAGCGCCACCCCGGCGAAGCCGTGAGCGGTGCCTGGCTGGAGCGCGTGATGGTGCCCGACGAACTGCGGCATCCGCGCTGCGCGCAGAAGTACCTGCAGATCAACGCCTGGTACGCGCGCAACCCGGGCTTCTGCATCGGCCGGGTCACGCAGGAGAGCAACGGCTACGAGGAAGTGCCGACGGTCGTGTTCGAGGGTGACCTCGAGCCAGCGCTGGCCGAGCGTATCGCGCTGCTGCCCAGCGGCGTGTACCAAGCGGCCAAGCCCGTGGCGCTAGCGGCCGTGCGTGCCACCGTGCCGGCCGAGCCCGGCGCGCGGCCCGGCAGCTACCGTGTCCACCACGGGCGCGTGCACCGGGTCGAAGGCGCCGAGCTGGTCGACCTGCACGACAGCCTGAACGCCACGCAGCGTGCCCGCGTCGCGGGCCTGTGCGCGATCCGGGACCATGCCCGAACGCTGCTCGACGCGCAGCTGGCACAGGACGGTGACGAAGGGCTGGACCGTCTACGGACCATGCTCAACGGGACCTACGACCGCTACGTGGCGCGCTACGGATGCCTGAGTACCCGGGCCAACGCGCTGGCGTTTCGGCGCGACCCGGACTACCCGCTGCTGCTGTCGCTGGAGCACTACGACGAAGAGTCGGACAGCGCCCGCAAGGCAGCGCTGTTCACGCAGCGCACGCTGCGCCGGGTCACGGCGCCGACGGCGGTCACAGAACCGGCCGAGGCGCTGGCCACGTCGGTGCAATGGCGGGGCCGCGTCGATCCGGCCTACATGGCGCGGCTGCTGTCGGCGCCCGAGGAGGAGGTGCTGGCCGCGCTGACCGAGGCCGGGCAGATCTTTCTGGACCCGGCCGACAACGCCTGGAAAGCGTCCGACGAGTACCTGTCGGGCAACGTCAAGGAGAAGCTCAAGCAGGCCGCGCTGTCGGGCCCAGCCTTCCGCCGCAACGTGGAGGCGCTGGAGCGCGTGCAGCCCGAGGACCTGCAGCCGGCGGCCATCGAGCCGCGCCTGGGCGCGGTGTGGATCCCCGCCGGCGACGTGGAGGGGTTCGTGCACGAAGTGCTGGAACTCAAGGACTGCCAGGTGGCGTATTCGGCAGAGGCCGGCGCCTGGTCGGTGACCTACCCCGAGTGGAGCGCGCGGCAGAACGTGAAGGTGACCCAGGAATGGGGCACGCCACGCATGAACGCGATCGAGCTGGTACAGGCCGCGCTCAACGTGCAGGTGCCCACGGTGCGGGACGCACATCCCACCGAGGACCGCTACGTCGTCAATCCGGCGGAAACGCTGGCGGCGCGCGAGAAGCTGGGGGCGCTGAAGGACCGTTTCGCGGCCTGGGCCTTCGAGGACAACGAACGCCGCGAGCGGCTGTGCCGGGTCTACAACGACCTGTTCAACGCGACGCGGCCGCGGCACTTCGATGGTTCGCACCTGAAGCTGCCGGGGTTCTCGCAGTGCTTCACGCTGCACCCGCACCAGCGGGATTCGGTGTGGCGCGTCGTGCAGACCGGCAACGTGGGCCTGTTCCACGTGGTCGGCGCCGGCAAGACGGCAGTGTGCGTGATCGCGAGCATGGAGATGCGGCGCCTGGGCTTCCTCGCGAAGCCCTGCCATGTGGTCCCGAATCACATGCTCAGCCAATACACGGCCGAGTTCGTGCGCCTGTATCCGCAGGCCTCGGTGCTCATGGCCGGAAAGGAGGATCTGGAAGGCGATCGCCGGCGCGAGCTGGTGTCGCGCATCGCCACGGGCGATTGGGACGCGGTGGTCATCACGCACTCGAGCTTCGAGCGCATCCGGATGTCGCCGCAGTTCACAGAGGACTACATCACGGAGGTGATCCATGAGATAGAGATGGCTGTGCGCGCCGAGAAGAGCGGTGACCGGAGCAATCGGATCATCAAGCAGCTCGAGGCGCAGAAGAAGAGCTGGAAAGTTCGCCTGGAACGGCTGCTCGCCGACAAGAAGAAGGATGACCTGCTGACCTGGGAGTTGCTGGGCATCGACGGCTTGTTCGTTGACGAGGCACATGTTAGGTGCGGGAGGCCCGTATGTCCGAGCGCCAAGTGGAGATGCCATCGTTCTTCATAGGAGGACGCAAGCCATAGCTGCTATTCGAACTTCGATGGACAGCATCTGATTTACAGCGTGCGCTGTCGGTCGCAGGCGCGCGTCAAGTTCACGGTTGCGGAGATATCGCGATCGTTTAGGTGCGACACAAGGCGCTGCGTGGCCGACCCGCTCCTGAAGGAATCGATGACGTTCCCCGAAGCCCCCGCGAGAACCAGATTGCCTGAACTCGCTGCCGACGCTGACGCGCGCAGCATCGCCGAGAGGAGGTTCGTCATGTTCGGGTCTGCCAGATCAAGCGCGTGCCCGGTCAGTTTGTTGTTCTTGCCCTCCTTGAGCAGCGCGAGCAAATTGATTTGCGGTTCAGTGAGTCCAAGGGACTCGATAGTCCGTGCCGGATCAATCTGCCGGCATCGGTTGGCAGACCCCGCCAGTGAGGTCTGCCACCTGGCGGCTAAAATCACTAAGATTGGTATGTCTGTACTGAAACCCTCCTCATTTTGCATCGAACTCCTACGTCGCGTCGCCGAGGAGGCAGAGGCCGACTTCTCCGGGGTAGGATTCATTTGCTATAGCGACCTCTCAAGCCTGCCCCATCTGGCGTTGGATGTTCCACAGGACTCGATTCGCGCGCTTCCCATCATTGGGGTAAGCGCTACCGGGGCCTTCCTCGCAGAGGCGTCCCGTGCGTCATCGCCGCTTCACGACGGGTTTCATCTCATCGCCGTTCAGAGCTTTGCACTGACACATGCATGAACCGCCCCGGGTTTCGCGGAGGCTCCTTCACTTGAGAATGGAGCCAAGATGAGAAAGTCACCGAAGTTTTCCCCCGAGATGCGCGAGCGCGCCGTGCGCATGGTTCAAGAGCACCGCAGCGAGCATCCGTCGCAGTGGGCAGCCATCGAGTCCATTGCCGCCAAGGTCGGCTGCGTGCCGCAGACCTTGCACATCTGG
>JAKOYD010000153.1 GCA_029780695.1 Pseudomonadota bacterium | reverse complement strand
CGCGCCGCTGGCATCAATCATCAGCCCGGCGTACAGAAATCCGGTGAATGGAATGCCATCTTCCAGCATGCCTTGCACGGTGGGGTTGACCACTTCGCGCATCACCCGCGCATGCACCTCGGGCGTCACCACCGGCGCAGGCGAGTACGCGCCCATGCCGCCGGTGTTGGGTCCGGTGTCGCCATCGAACACGCGCTTGTGGTCTTGCGAGGTGGCCATCGGCAAGGCGGTATGGCCATCCACCATCGAAATGAAGCTGGCTTCTTCGCCCTCCAGAAATTCTTCGATGACCACCCGCGCACCGGCATCGCCAAAGGCGTTGCTTTCCAGCATGTCGCGCACCGCGGCTTCGGCTTCGGCCAGGGTCATCGCCACAATCACGCCTTTGCCAGCGGCCAGGCCGTCGGCCTTGATCACGATCGGTGCGCCTTTTTCGTAGACATAGGCCAGTGCGGCATCAACTTGCGAATGCACGGCGTAGTACGCGGTGGGGATGCCGTGACGGGCCAGGAAATCCTTGGCGTAGGCCTTGCTGCCTTCCAGCTGTGCGGCAGCAGCGGTGGGGCCGAAGATGCGCAGCCCGGCGGCGCGGAAGGTGTCCACCACGCCTGCCACCAGCGGCACTTCCGGGCCCACCACGGTCAGCGCCACGGCTTCGTCCTGCGCAAGTTTGAGCAGGCCGGCGATGTCCGTCACGTTGATCGCCACGTTGCGGCATTTGGCTGCGTGCCCGGTGCCGGCGTTGCCGGGCGCGACCAGAATGTCGGTGACGCGCGGCGATTGCGCCAGCTTCCATGCCAAGGCGTGTTCGCGGCCGCCAGAACCGATGACAAGAAGTTTCATGCTGCATCCACCTGCCGAATTGTCTGAAGAGCCCCCTGAGTCCGGGGGCGATTCGCGCCGCAGGCGCGAATGGGGGTGTGGCAGCGCGGGCAGGGCCCAAGGTTTGCGTGGCAAACTTTGGGATTGATGCCAGCGCTGCCGGCATCAGTGCCGGAAATGCCGAACACCGGTAAATACCATCGCAATGCCGTGTTCGTCGGCGGCGGCAATCACTTCGGCATCGCGCATCGAACCGCCGGGTTGGATCACCGCCTGGATGCCGGCTTCGGCGGCGGCGTCGATGCCGTCGCGGA
>JAKOYD010000089.1 GCA_029780695.1 Pseudomonadota bacterium | reverse complement strand
GCGTCGCGCAGGCGCGGCGCGCTGTCGCGCGCGCCCTCGTCGTCGGGCTCGGGCGCGGGCAGATCGCGCTCGCCCGAGAGCACTTCGCCGCCGATGCCGCGCACCTGGTAGTAGACGTTGTCGGAGTCGTCGGCGCGCAGCAGCTCGCTGGCCGGCTGCGGCAGCGAGAAGCGCACGCGCGGCCCCGGCCCGACCTGGATGAGCTGCGCCAGCGCCTGCACGCTGTAGATGAGCGCGCGGTCGAACGGCTTGTTGGCCAGGTTCTGCGCCACCAGCCAGGTCAGCGCCAGGCTCACCGGCCACAGCAGCAGCAGCGGCGTGAGCATCCAGTCCAGGATCTCGCCGAACAGCGAGCGCTGCGTGCGTTGGAACAGCTTCACTGGGTTACTTCTGTTTTTATAGCTGCTGGCGCCTGTCCAGCAAGCGCTGGAGGCCGATTTGGCTTAAATTTTCTCCAGGCAGTAGCCCAGGCCGCGCACGGTGGCGATGCGGATCGGCCCCTTCTCGATCTTCTTGCGCAGGCGGTGGATGTAGACCTCGATGGCGTTGTTGCTGACTTCCTCGCCCCACTCGCACAGGCGCTCGACCAGCTGCTCCTTGCTCACCAGCCGGCCGGAGCGTTGGAGCAGCACCTCCAGCAGGCCCAGCTCGCGCGCCGACAGCTCGACCATCTTGCCGTCGATGCTGGCCACGCGGCCGGTCTGGTCGTATTCGAGCGGGCCGTGCTTGATGGTGGCGCTGGCCGCGCCCATGCCGCGCCGCGTGAGCGCGCGCACGCGCGCCTCCAGCTCGGACAGGGCGAACGGCTTGGCCATGTAGTCGTCGGCGCCCAGGTCGAGCCCCTTGACGCGCTCCTCCACGCCGTCGGCGGCGGTGAGGATCAGCACCGGCAGCTTCTGGCCGCGCGCGCGCAGCTTGCGCAGCACCTCCAGCCCGTGCAGCTTGGGCAGGCCGAGGTCGAGGATCAGCAGGTCGAACTCGGTGTTGGTCAGCAGCGCGGCATCGGCCTCGGTGCCGCTGGCCACGTGGTCGACGGCGGCGCCCGAGTTGCGCAGGCTGCGCAGCAGGCCGTCGGCCAGCACCAGGTCGTCTTCGGCGATGAGGATGCGCATGGCTTGTCTCCTTGTGTCGCGGCTTGCCGTGGGCGGCCTGGCCGGGTTCTGCACAAATTCTAGGCGCCACCCGTGGCCGGAATTTTTTTCGGCCGGCGCAACCTTCGCACCGTGCGAGGGTTTCGACAATGGCGCCATGCAGATTTCCCAGTTGGCCGCCGCCACCGGCCTGTCCGTGCACCGGCTGCGCCGCTATGCCGACGCTGGCCTGCTGCTGTCCACGCGCGGGCCGGGCGGCTTTCGCCGGTTCGACGCCCAGGCGGTGCGCGACGCGCGCTTCATCGCCATGGCGCGCGACATCGGCTTCGCGCTGGCCGAGCTGGCCAATCTGCTGCCGCGCTACCGCGCCCGCACGCTCACCATCGAAGAGATGGTCGAGCGGCTGCAAACCCGCATCGCCGTCGTCGATGCCGCCATCGCCGAGCAACAGGCGCTGCGCGCGCGGCTGGTGGAACACGTCGGCTGGTTCGAGGCGCGGCGCCGCCAGGCGGCCCGCAACCCTTCACGCCGCAGGAATTCGCCATGACGTCTGTCTCCGCCATCAGCGCTGTACCCGAGGGCTTCGAGCCGCTGTTCCGCAGCAGCCCGTTCCTGGACCTCACGGGGCCGTTCTTCCACCGGCCGCTGGCCCAAGGCTTTCTGGTCGGCCTGCGGGTGTTGCCGCAACACGCCAATGCCTCGGGCACGCTGCACGGCGGCCTGGTGGCGACGCTGGCCGACGTGGCCATGGGCTACGTCACCGCCACCTCGCGCACGCCGGCGCTGCGCATGGTCACGGCCAGCCTGGGGCTGGACTACGTGGGCGCGGCGCGGATGGGCGACTGGGTGGAGGCGGCGGTCGAGGTCGTCAAGGCCGGCAGCCGGCTGGCCTTCGCCGAGGCGCGGATCAGCGTCGCCGGGGCGTCGGGGGCGCAGCCCGTGGCGAGCGCCCGGGCGGTCTTTCTGGTCGTGGGTCCGTGAGCTAGGCCGAGGCGGCATACGCCTCCAGCCCCAGCGCCACCACGGTGGCCACGTCGTCGCCCACGGCGGCGCGGAACTCGGCCTCGGCCTGCGCCACGGCGGCGCGGAAGGCGGCCAGCCAGTCCAGCCCAGTGGCGGTGAAGACGATGCGCCGCGCGCGGGCGTCGCGCGGGTCGGCCTCGCGCATGACCAGGCCCCAGGCGGCGCACTGGTCCACCAGGTCGCCCATCGCCTGCTTGCTCATGCCGGCCCACTGCGCCAGCTCGGTCAGGCGCGCGCCCTCCAGCGGCAGGTGGCGCGTGAGGTGCACGTGCGCCGCGCCCACCTTGTCGCGCGCCGCCAGGTGCGCCAGCGCCAGCGGCGCCTGCTCGCTGGCCGCCATCAGTTGCAGCACCCGCTCGTCGAAACGGCGCATGGCGTGGCCCAGCAGGCGGCCCAGATGGGTCTGGCGCCAGCGGTCGTCGTAGGGTGCATCGGGCATCGGCAAATGGTAAGGCAAACTGACTTAAAAACCGCTTTACGCCATTCAATGTATTCCTATACAGTCCTGGTCATGCATCCAGATCACACCCTCCAGGATGCGGCAACTCACTGATTCACAAGGAGAAAATCATGGACATGGCGGTCACCGACAAAACCGAGAAAGCCAAGGCCCTGCAGGCCGCGCTGGCCCAGATCGAAAAGCAGTTCGGCAAGGGCACGATCATGCGGCTGGGCGAGGGCGAGCAGATCGAGGACATCCAGGTCGTCTCCACCGGCTCGCTGGGGCTGGACATCGCCCTGGGCGTGGGCGGCCTGCCGCGCGGCCGGGTGATCGAGATCTACGGCCCCGAAAGCTCCGGCAAGACCACGCTCACGCTGCAAGTCATCGCCGAGATGCAGAAGCAGGGCGGCACCTGCGCCTTCATCGACGCCGAGCACGCGCTGGACACCTCCTACGCCGAGAAGCTGGGCGTGAACCTGCAGGACATGCTGATCAGCCAGCCCGACACCGGCGAGCAGGCGCTGGAAATCGTCGATTCGCTGGTGCGCTCGGGTGCCATCGACCTGGTGGTGGTCGACTCGGTCGCCGCGCTCACGCCCAAGGCCGAGATCGAGGGCGACATGGGCGACAGCCTGCCCGGCCTGCAGGCGCGCCTGATGAGCCAGGCGCTGCGGAAATTGACCGCCACCATCAAGAAGACCAACTGCACGGTGGTGTTCATCAACCAGATCCGCATGAAGATCGGCGTGATGTTCGGCAGCCCCGAAACCACCACGGGCGGCAACGCGCTCAAGTTCTACGCCTCGGTGCGGCTGGACATTCGCCGCATCGGCACCATCAAGAAGGGCGACGAGGCGATCGGCAATGAAACCCGCGTCAAGGTGGTGAAGAACAAGGTCAGCCCGCCCTTCAAGCAAGCCGAGTTCGACATTTTGTTCGGCGAAGGCATCAGCCGCGAAGGCGAGATCGTCGACATGGGCGTCACCGCCAAGGTGGTCGACAAATCCGGCGCCTGGTACGCCTACCAGGGCGAAAAAATCGGCCAGGGCCGCGACAACGCGCGCGAGTTCCTGCGCGAAAACCCCGATCTGGCGCGGGAGATTGAAAACAAGGTGCGCGAGTCGCTCGGCATTGCCGGGCGACCGGCGGCGGCCTTGGCCGCCGACGAAGAGGCGTAAGCCGAATGCGCACCGCAGTTTCAGCGCAGGCTCACTTGCGCGCAGCGCAAGTTAAGCCGCGCAGCGGCGTGCCGGAGCTAAAACCCACGCGCGAGTCGCTCGGCATTGCCGGGCGACCGGCGGCGGCCTTGGCCGTCGACGAAGAGGCGTAAACCGAATGCGCACCGCAGTTTCAGCGCAGGCTCACTTGCGCGAAGCGCAAGTTAAGCCGCGCAGCGGCGCGCCGGAGCTAAAACCCACGCGCGAGTCGCTCGGCATCGCCGGGCGGCCGGCGGCGGCGCGGACTGATGCGGCCAAGGAATGAAAATCGACCTGCGCGCTGCATGCATGGGCGTGGTGTGCTATTAAAAACGTAGTCATCAGGATGGCCTTCTCGACGACCCGCCCCTCGCTCAAGAGCCGCGCGCTGCGCTACCTGGCCGCGCGCGAGCATTCGCGTGCGGAACTGGCCGCCAAGCTGTCGCGCCACGTGGCCGACGACGACGCACCCGACGCCGTCGAGCGCGTGCTGGACGAACTGGCGGCCAAGGGCTTCATTGACGAAGCGCGCGTCGCCGAATCGGTGCTGCACCGGCGTGCCGGGCGGCTGGGCGGCGCGCGCGTGCTGCACGAGCTGCGCGCCAAGGGCCTGCCCGACGACGTCATGGCCGAGGCGGCCGAACAATTGCGCGCCACCGAACTGGCGCGCGCACGCGAGGTGTGGCGCCGCAAATTCGGCCAGCCCCCGGCCGACGCGGCCGAGCGGGCGCGCCAGTTGCGCTTTCTGGCGGCGCGCGGATTTAGCGGCGATGTGGCGCGGCGCGCGGTGGGCGGCGCGGCAGAAGACGAGAACACGTGAGCCAGGGCCGTGCGCTGCTTGCGCCGCAGCCGGTGTCGCGGCGGTGAGCGCGCTGACGGACGGCGGTCAGACGCCCAGCATCAACTTCAGGTTTTGCACCGCGGCGCCGCTGGCGCCCTTGCCCAGGTTGTCCAGGCGCGCCACGCCAACGGCTTGCCGCGCCTCGGGGTTGCCGAAGACGCGGATTTCCAGCTGGTTGGTGTCTTTGAGCGACGTGGCGTCCAGCTTGCCGGATTCGGGCGCGTCTTCCACGCTGACGTATTCGGCGCCCTGGTAGTGCGCCCGGTAGGCGTGCAGCAGGCGCGCCGCGTCGGGCTGGCCGGGCAGCAGGTCCAGGTGCAGAGGCAGCTCAACCAGCATGCCCTGGTCGAAATTACCCACGGCCGGCACGAAGATCGGACGGCGCGTGACGCGCCCGTAGGCCATGATTTCGGGCACGTGCTTGTGCTTCAGGCCCAGCGCGTACAACTCGTACGCGGGCGCGCTGCCGGCCTCGTAGGCTTCAATCATTTGCCGCCCGCCGCCGGAGTAACCGCTCACCGACGGCAGCGCGACCGGGTGGTCGGGCGGCAGCAGCCCGGCATCGACCAGCGGACGCAGCAGCGCGATGGCCCCGGTGGCGTAGCAGCCGGGGTTGGCCACGCGTTCGGCCTGCTGCACGGCGGCGCGCTGGTCTGGCGACAGCTCGGGAAAGCCGTAGACCCAGCCCGGCGCCACGCGGTGCGCGGTGCTGGCGTCAATGATGCGCGGCTTGTGGCCGGGCAAGCCGTCGATCATGGCGACAGATTCGCGCGCGGCGTCGTCGTGCAGGCACAGGATGACCAGGTCGACGGCGGCCATGATTTCGCGCTTGGCTTCGGGGTCCTTGCGCCGAGCCGGGTCGATGCTGACCACGTCCACCTGCGGCATGTGCTGCAGCCGCTCGCGAATCTGCAGCCCCGTGGTGCCTGCCTCGCCGTCGATGAAAACCTTTGCCATGTCCGTCCTTTTTGCCCGCGCGCCTGCGTCATGGGCGCGTAAGCCCCAGGCGCACAATTGGTGCGTCGCACCATGATACATTCGTGCGCGGCAGCTTGCATGTGACCCAAAAGTCGCGCCGGCGCCCGGTACCGGGTAGCCAGACAAAAATCCCATCACTCATTCATTCCCAGAGGGCTTCATGAAGATCCACGAGTACCAGGGCAAGGAGATCCTGCGTCAATTCGGCGTGCCCGTGCCGCGCGGCATCCCGGCATTCACCGTGCAAGAGGCCGTCGAGGCCGCGCAGAAGCTGGGCGGCCCGGTCTGGGTGGTGAAGGCGCAGATTCACGCCGGCGGCCGCGGCAAGGGCGGCGGCGTCAAGGTGGCCAAGTCGCTCGACGAAGTCAAGGCCCGCGCCACCGACATTCTGGGCATGCAGCTCAAGACGCACCAGACTGGCCCCGAAGGCCAGAAGGTGCGCCGCCTGTACATCGAAGACGGCGCCGACATCCAGAAAGAATATTACGTCTCGGTCGTCACCGACCGCGCCACGCAGAAGGTGGCCTTCATCGCCTCCAGCGAAGGCGGCATGGACATCGAGGAAGTGGCGCACAGCCACCCCGAGAAAATCATCAAGGTGTTCGTCGACCCGCTGGCCGGCATGACCGACGCGCAGGCCAAGGAACTGGCCGACGGCATAGGCATCCCCGCCGACAGCACGGCGCAGGCCGTCGACGTGTTCAAGAAGCTCTACACCTGCTACATGGACACCGACGCCAGCCTGGTCGAGATCAACCCGCTCAACCGCGACAGCAAGGGCAACATCATCGCGCTCGACTCGAAGTTCAACTTCGACAGCAACGCGCTGTTCCGCCACCCCGAGATCGTGGCCCTGCGTGACCTGGACGAGGAAGACCCGGCCGAGATCGAAGCCAGCAAGTTCGACCTGGCCTACATCAGCCTGGACGGCAACATCGGCTGCCTGGTCAATGGCGCGGGCCTGGCCATGGCGACCATGGACACCATCAAGCTGTTCGGCGCCGAGCCGGCCAACTTCCTGGACGTCGGCGGTGGCGCCACGCCCGAGAAGGTGACCGAGGCCTTCAAGATCATGCTGAAGAATCCCAAGGTGAAGGCCATCCTGGTCAACATCTTCGGCGGCATCATGAAGTGCGACACCATCGCCACGGGCGTCATCACCGCCAGCCGCGCGGTCGACCTGAAGGTGCCGCTGGTGGTGCGCATGAAGGGCACCAACGAAGACCTGGGCAAGAAGATGCTGGCCGAGAGTGGCCTGCCCATCATCAGCGCCGACACCATGGCCGAAGCCGCGCAAAAAGTCGTGGCCGCTGTCAAGTGATCCACCCCCGAGGCGCCTGCGGCGCCTCGTCCTCAAGGGGGCGCCGCCAGCGGCCCGGCCAAGCCGGCTCCGCGGCGTCCACGCGATGAAGTGCCGAAACACGCGAGGAAATCATGAGCATTTTTGTTAATAAAGACACCAAGGTCATCACCCAGGGCATCACCGGCAAGACCGGTCAGTTCCACACCGAGAAGTGCCAGGAATACGCCAACGGCAAGAACTGCTTCGTGGCGGGCGTCAACCCCAAGAAGGCTGGCGAGAAGATCTTCGACATCCCGATCTTCGCCACCGTCAAGGACGCCGCTAAGGAAACCGGCGCCACCTGTTCGGTCATCTACGTGCCGCCCGCGGGCGCCGCTGCCGCCATCTGGGAAGCCGTCGAGGCCGACCTCGACTTCGTGGTCTGCATCACCGAGGGCATCCCCATCCGCGACATGCTCGACGTGCGCAACAAGATGAAGGAAAAAGAGGCCAAGGGCGGCAAGAAGACGCTGCTGCTCGGCCCCAACTGCCCCGGCATCATCACGCCCGACGAGATCAAGATCGGCATCATGCCCGGCCACATCCACAAGGCCGGCCGCGTGGGCGTGGTCAGCCGCTCCGGCACGCTGACCTACGAAGCCGTGGCGCAGCTGACCGAGCTGGGCATCGGCCAGTCCACCGCCGTGGGCATTGGCGGCGACCCGATCAACGGCCTGAAGCACATCGACGTCATGAAGGCCTTCAATGACGATCCGGACACCGATGCCGTGATCATGATCGGCGAGATCGGCGGCCCCGACGAGGCCGATGCCGCGCGCTGGTGCAAGGACCACATGAAGAAGCCCATCGTCGGTTTCATCGCCGGCGTCACCGCCCCTCCCGGCAAGCGCATGGGCCATGCCGGCGCGCTGATCTCCGGCGGCGCCGACACCGCCGACGCCAAGCTCGCCATCATGGAAGAGTGTGGCTTCAAGGTCACACGCAACCCGTCGGAAATGGGCAAATTGCTGAAGGCGATGCTGTAAGCTTCGCCTCCGGCAGCGCGCTTGCATGCGCAGGCGCCGCCGACGCCCTTCAAAACAAAGCCAAGCGCTCCGGGCGATCCGCCTTGGAGCGCTTTGTCGTCATCAGCAAGCGCAGGAGACATCGATGGAAATGACATTCGGCACCGATTTCTGGATCGGCCTGGTCAAGATCATCTGGATCAACATCATTCTGTCGGGCGACAACGCCGTCGTCATTGCGCTGGCGGCGCGCTCGCTGCCCCCTGAACAGCAGAAAAAGGCCGTGCTGTTCGGCTCTGGCGCGGCCGTGGTGCTGCGTGTGTTGCTGACGGTGGTGGCCGCCAAGCTGCTGGCCCTGCCCTATTTGCAGGTCATCGGTGGCCTGCTGCTGCTGTGGATCGGCGTGCAATTGCTGGGCGAAGACGACGAAGGCGAAGGTGGCCACGACAAGGAAAACGGCAACCTGATGACCGCCATCCGCACCATCCTGATCGCCGACCTGGTGATGAGCCTGGACAACGTCATCGCCGTCGCGGCGGCCGCCCAGGGCAACACCACGCTGCTGATTCTGGGCCTGGCCATCAGCATTCCGCTGGTCATTTTCGGCAGCACCATGATGATCAAGCTGATGGAGCGCTTTCCCATCATCGTGGTGCTGGGCGCCGCGCTCATCGGCTGGGTCGGCGGCGAAACCATGATCGGCGACACCGTGCTGCACGGCGCCGTCGAGGCGAACCCCTGGCTGCATTACGCCGCCGCCGTGGCGGGTGCCGCGTTTGTGGTGGTGGTGGGTCGCTGGCTGCAGCGGCGCGCGTTCCAGGCCAAGGCCTGAGCCTGGCCAGCCGCGACCCCGGCGCTTGCGCGTGGCACCGGCGTACCGCTTCGTCGCACTGACCGACGTCGGCCGTCAGCGCGCCAACAACGAGGACGCCGTGCTGGTCGACCCCGACCATGGCCTGGCGGTGCTGGCCGATGGCATGGGTGGCTACAACGCCGGCGAAGTGGCCAGCGCGCTGGCGGTGGACCTGATCGCGGCCGGCATGGTGCGCTGGCTGGACCAGGCCGAAGGCGGTGGCGCCCGCGACGTGCGTCGCGCCATGGAAATCTGCGTCGACGACGCCAACCAGGCCATCTTCGAGGCCGCGCACGCCAACGCCGCCTACCTGGGCATGGGCACCACGCTGGTCATGGCGGTGGTGCGGGGCGACGGCGCGGTGATCGGCCACGTGGGCGACTCGCGTGCCTACCGCTGGCGCGCGGGCCAACTGGTGCAGCTCACGCGCGATCACTCGCTGCTGCAAGAACAGATCGACATTGGCCTCATCACGCCTGCCGAAGCGGCGGCCTCGGGCAACCGCAATCTGGTGACGCGCGCGCTCGGCGTCGAGGACACCGTGCTGCTCGAGCTGCGCGAGGTCAGCCTGGCGCCGGGCGACGTGCTGCTGCTGTGCTCCGACGGGTTGAATGACATGGTGACCGACGGCGACATCGCCGCCGTGCTGGCCGTGCCGGCGCCGCTGCACGCCAAGGCCCAGCGACTGCTGGACGAAGCCAACGCGCGCGGCGGCCGCGACAACGTGTCGGTGGTGCTCATCGGCATGCCCGACTTGTCAGAAATCACGCATTGACGGCGAAAATGCGGCAAAAATAGGCGTGCAGCCAGCCAGCCACGCCGTGGTTCGGCTTTAATGGCTTTTCGTCCTCTTACCCAGCCGCCAAGTCACGGGATCGTTCATGCCGAAGTTGATCGTTTCGATCGACGGTATCGTCGTCAAGGAAGTCCAGCTTACCCAGGATCGCTCCACCCTGGGCCGGCGGCCCTATAACGACATCGTCATCGACAACCTCGCGGTCAGCGGCGAGCATGCCGTGCTCCAGATGGCCGATGGCCAGGTCACCCTGGAGGATCTGGGCAGCACCAACGGCACCTGCGTCAACGGCCAGGCCGTCCAATCGCATGTGCTGGCAAACGACGACGTCATCGAAATCGGCAAGTACCGCATTCGTTTTCTCGACGGCGAAGCGTCGGCCCGGTCGCTCGGTGACGCGGCCGCCGAACCCCGCGTGGCACCCGCGGTGTTGGCGGCCGGCAGCCGCCCGAATCAGCCCGATGCGGCCGGAGGCCCCCGCGTGCGCGTCGTTACCGGCTCTTCCGCCGGGCGCGAAATGCTGCTGACCAAGGCGGTCACCACGCTCGGCAAGCCCGGCGTGGCCGTGGCGGCCATCACCCGCAAACCGCACGGATTCGACCTCGCGCACGTCAAGGGCCAGTACGTGGCGTCCGTCAACGGCGTGGGCACCGACGCCGGGCCCATCACGCTCAAGAACCGCGACCAGATCGACCTCGGCGGCGTCCGGCTCGAGTTCATCGACGGCTGACGCCGCGCCCGCATGGCCTGGGCCAGCTTTCGGCGCCATCGCAAGCGCGTGCTGGCCACCGCGTTGCTGGCGCTGGCGGCGCTGCTGCACGCCGCCGGCCTGTGGAGCCTGCCCCAACTGCACCGGCTGGACGAAGCCCTGTACGACGCGCGCCTGCGCCTGACCATGCCGCGCGGGCTGGACGAGCGCGTCGTCATCATCGACGTCGACGAGCCCAGCCTGGCGCGCATCGGCCAATGGCCGTGGAGCCGCGCGCGCGTGGCCGATCTGGTGCGCGAATTGACCGGGCGCCAGCAGGTCGCCGCACTCGGCCTGGACGTGGTGTTTGCCGAGCGCGACGGCAGCTCTGGCCTGGCGCAACTGCAGGCGCTGGCGCGCGGCGAATTGAGCGGTGACGCCGCCTTTGGCGACTGGCTGCGCCGCGCCACGCCCCGCCTCGATTACGACCATGTGCTGGCCGACACCTTGCGCGGCGCCCCGGTGGCGCTGGGCTACTACTTCAGCAGCGACCGCAACGCCCGCCGCTCGGGCACGCTGCCGCCTGCCATGGCCCCGCTCGCGCCCGTGCCACCCGGCATGCTGAACTGGGACGGCTACGGCGGCAACATCGCCCCGCTGGCCGCCGCGGCCCCGCGCGCGGGCTTCTTCAACGCCGTGGCCGACCCCGACGGCATGCTGCGCGCGGCGCCGCTGGTGGCGGCGTTCGAGGGCGGCCTGTACGAATCGCTGTCGCTGGCCATGCTGCGCATCGGCTTGGGCCAGCCACCGCTGCGCACCGAACGCGCGGGCGGCCAGCCGGACGCGCCGCTCGCCGCCGTCGTGCTGGGCGCGGGCGCCGGCCAGCTGCGCGTGCCGGTCGACGCGCGCGGCACCGCGCTGGTGCCGTATCGCGGGCGCGGCGGGCCACGCGGCGGCTCGTACCGCTACATCTCGGCCGTCGACGTACTGCAAGGCCGCCTGGCCCCGGCCGAACTGAAAGGCCGCTACGTGCTGCTGGGCTTCACCACCCCGTCGCTGATGGACCTGCGCGCCACGCCGGTGGACGAGGTCTACCCCGGCGTCGAAGTGCACGCCAACCTCATCTCGGGCATGCTCGACGGCCGCATCGTCGCCCGTCCCGACTACGCGGCGGGCTACGAAGTAGCGCTGCTGGCGCTGCTCGGCCTGGTGCTGGCCGTCGGCCTGCCCATGCTGCCGGTGTCGGGGGCGCTGGCCCTTGGCGCGGCCGTCGCTGCTGGCCTGCTGGCGCTGGACGCCGCCTTGTACCTGGGCGCCGGCCTGGTGCTGCCGCTGGCCAGCGCGCTGGCGCTCACGCTCACCGCCCTGGCCATCAACATGGCGCTCGGCTATTTCGTCGAAAGCCGGGCCAAGCGCGAACTGGCGCAGCAATTTGCCACCTACGTGCCGCCCGAGCTGGTGCGCCAGATGGTGCGCAACCCCGAGCGCTACAGCATGCAGGCGCGCGCCGAAGAGCTGACGGTGATGTTCTGCGACCTGCACGGCTTCACCACCCTTTCTGAAACCATGGAGCCGCAAACCCTGCAGGCGCTGCTGAACGACGTGCTGACCCGCCTCAGCCACGTCATCCGCGCGCACCAGGGCACCATCGACAAGTACATGGGCGACTGCGTCATGGCCTTCTGGGGCGCCCCCGTGCCCATGACCGACCACGCCCGCCGCGCCATCGACGCGGCGCTGGCCATGATCGACGCCATGCGCCAGCTCAACGACGAACGCCTGGCGCGCGGCGAGCCGCCCGTGGCCGTCGGCATCGGCATCAACACCGGCGTGGTCTCGGTCGGCAACATGGGCTCGGACCTGCGCCGCGCCTACACCGTCGTCGGCGACGCCGTCAACCTGGCCGCCCGCCTGCAGGACCTCACGCGTCTGTATGGCGTCGACCTGGTCGCCACCCAGGCCACCGTGGAGCACAGCGCCGCCGGCGGCCACGTCTGGCAGGAGCTGGACCGCGTGCGCGTCCGAGGCCGGCACCAGGCCGTCGCCATTTACACCGTCCGCGCCGCTGAAGGCGCCGCCGACGCTGCGCTGCAAGCCGAACTGGCCGAGTGGCAGCAAATCCTGTCGCTGTGGCGTGCCGGGCGCTTCGCCGAATGCCGCCTGCGCCTGGCCTTGCTGCAACGCCGCCAGCCGGACAGCCGCTTGCTGGCGCTCTACGCGGAACGTCTGGGCACCCGGCCGGACAGGGTCGCTGATCGTGACTGGGACGGCACCACGGTGTTTGATGCGAAATAAACCTTCCTTGGCCCAGGCGCAGGGGCCATTGGTCCAAAAAATCAACCCTTGGCGCTTGACCAGACTTGATTGTTTGCTATCAAATTCAGTGCATCATGCGGTTCGCGCCACTGCCCGCTACGGCTGACAATATTTGTCGTCCCACGTCAGCCGGACCACGATGCGCCAAATTTGTCGCCCCGCCCCGCCGCAGCCCGCCGTCACAAATTGTCAATCCACGCCTCAATGCGTGAGAAACCGCACGAAATCGCGCGCTTTTGGCCCCTGGCACGCCGGATGCAACCCACAAGGCGTGCGGCGACGCACTTGCAACGTCTCCCAAGGTCCACTTTTCCATTGAAGGAATCTGAAATGAAAGCTATTCAAAAAGGTTTTACCCTGATCGAATTGATGATCGTCGTGGCGATTATCGGTATTCTGGCTGCTATTGCGCTGCCAGCGTATCAGGACTACACGGCCCGTGCTCGCGTCTCTGAAGTGCTTCTGGCTGCTTCGTCTTGCCGTACCACCATTACAGAGGCATCTCAGACAGGTTTGTCAGCTACTCCTACGGGTAACGACTTTGGATGCGGTGAAACTGCGACGGCTCCCCAGAACGGAATTTCAACATACGTCAAATCACTGACCACCAGCGCTGCCGGTGTCATCACGGTAACGGCGCAAAATATCTCTCAGTTGGGAACAGCCAATCTTCTGACGCTGTCGCCGTTTACGGATGCGAACGCCGCTACAGCTGCAGTGGCGGCCGACTTTAAAAAGGGCACCGAAAAAGCCATTGTGGCTTGGAAGTGCGGTGCGCCCGCAAATAACGGCATCGCCAAGCGCTACTTGCCGGCCAGCTGCCGCTGATGCTTTTTTTAGAGGGTGTGACAAGAATATAGATCACCGCCTTCCCCCAAGCGGCCTTCGGGCCGCTTTTTCATTTGGCTAGCACAAAACGCCTGTGTCGCGCGATGTGCGCGGGACGGGTCAAGCAAGCAGACCCTGCACAATCCTCGCATGCTCCTCGTCCCCCTCTGCGCCTTGTTGGTGGCGCTGCCTTGGCTCTGGCCGTTCACCTCAGGCCCCTTCTCGTCGATGCTGCCGTACCTGGTGTCGGCCGGCGTGGCGGCGGTGTTGTGGGTGCTGTGGCCGCGCCAGCCTGAGCGGGCGGCGCTGGCGGCGACCACGGGGTGGGCGGCGGCGGCTGGGTTGAGTGCCCTGATCGCGCTGCTGCAGTACTTCAACCGCGAGGCATCGTTTTACCCCTGGGTGAACATCGCCGAGCCGGGGCAGGCGTTCGGCAATCTGCGCCAGCCGAATCAGCTGGCGACGCTGCTGGCCATCGGACTGCTGGCCTTGCGCTGGCTGCGTGCGCGGGGCGTCTTGCCTTCTGGCGCGGCAGCGGGCGCGGGGGCGCTGTTGCTGGTGGCGCTGGCGGCGACGGCGTCGCGCGTGGGGTTGGTGGAACTGCTGGCTGTGGGGGCGCTGGCGTTGTGGTGGGGCTGGCGCGGCGGCCGGTCTGCGCCGCGTGCAGCGCTGACGGCGGTGGGGGCGCTGGTCGTGTTTGCGCTGGCGGCGCTGGCGCTGCCGTGGCTGCTGCAGGACAGCGAGGGGCTGGCCGGCCGCGCGCTGGTGGACCGCCTGCAGCATGCCGAATCGACCTGCGGCAGCCGGCTGATCCTGTACCGCAACGTGCTGCACCTGATCGCGCTGAAGCCGTGGCTCGGTTGGGGTTGGGGCGAGCTGGCCTACGCGCACTACATCACGCTGTACGACGGCCCGCGCTTTTGCCACATCCTGGACAACGCGCACAACCTGCCGCTGCATCTGGCGGTGGAGCTGGGCGTGCCGGCGGCGCTGCTGGCCTGCGCCGCGCTGGTTTGGGCGGTGTGGCGCGGCCGCCCATGGGCCGAAGCGAATGCGACGCGCCAGCTGGCCTGGGGCGTGCTGGCCGTGATCGGCATCCACAGCGGGGTCGAATATCCGCTGTGGTACGCGCCGTTCCAGATCGCAGCGCTGATCTGTGTATGGCTGCTTTGGGCCACTCGCGCGCGCCAGGCCAGCGCAGACAGCTATCAAAATGATGGCAACCTGGCCGCCGGGCCGGGCGCCGCGCGCGTGGCGTTGGCTGCGGGGCTGCTGGCCGCCGTGGCCTATGCGGGCTGGGACTACCACCGCATCAGCCAGATCTACCTGCCGGCCGACGAGCGCGCCGCGCCCTACCGCGCCGACGCCATGGGCCATGCGCGCCGCTCGTGGCTGTACCAAGGCGCCGTGCGCTTTGCCGACGTCACCACGCGCCCCGCAGTGCGCGACAACGCGGCCTGGATGCTGCCGGCGGCGCTGCAGGCGCTGCACTTTTCGC
The DNA here is from genome assembly GCA_029780695.1 of Pseudomonadota bacterium. Taxonomy (GTDB): domain Bacteria; phylum Pseudomonadota; class Gammaproteobacteria; order Burkholderiales; family Burkholderiaceae_C; genus Ottowia. The sequence continues at coordinate 22,461 of JAKOYD010000089.1, read as the reverse complement.
CCGAGCCGCGGGTGATCATCAACGTCATAGAAAGCGCCACGCTGCTCGGCCGCGACGATGTGGCGCTGGCGCACCTGGCGCGCTTTCGCGCCGCCTTCCCGAAGGAGCATGCCGACTGGGTGCGGGACAACGCGCGCCGGCTGGGTGCTGCGCGCGATCAACTGAAGGCCGCGAGCGAGCCTGCCCAAAGCGACGCAGCAGTGCCCGGGCGCTGACGGGCACGGCGCGGCCAGCTATCAAAACAGGAATTTCGGCGCGCCTTGCCGTGGCCCGGCGCAGTCCGTAAAAACACCGTTCGCCCTGAGCCTGTCGAAGGGCCGCTTAGCACCACACCCCGGTCGGCCTTGGGTGACAGGCCCTAACCGCCCTGATCGCCGCCCACCCAGCTGCCCGACTTGCCGCCATGCTTTTCCAGCAGGCGCACGCCGGTGATCGTCATGCCGCGGTCGGCCGCCTTGCACATGTCGTAGACGGTGAGCAGCGCCACCTGCACGGCGGTCAGCGCCTCCATCTCGACGCCGGTGGGGCCGGTGGTTTCCACCGTGGCGGTGCACAAAACGGCTGCAGCGCTGGCTCCATCTGCGCCGACAGCTTCCAGATCGATAGCAACGCGCGACAGCGCCAGCGGGTGGCACAGCGGGATCAAGTCGCTCGTCTTCTTGGCCGCCATGATGCCGGCGATGCGGGCGATGCCCAGCACGTCGCCCTTCTTGGCGGTGCCCGACCGAATGAGCGCCAGCGTGGCGGGCAGCATCTCGATGCGCCCGGTGGCCACCGCCACGCGGTGCGTGGCCGGCTTGGCGCCGACGTCCACCATGTGCGCCTGGCCCTGGGCGTCGAAGTGGGTCAAGGGATTCGTGGAGGAAGTCATGCTGGGGTCCGGTGCTGCAAAAAACTGGGTTGGGGTTGCGGCATCATAGGTAAATGGTGATCTGGAAAGACAAGTTTCGTGCGGCGGGCATCCACCTGGGGCTGAGCCTGGGGGTGGCTGCACTGGCGGCAGCGCTGGTTTTCGGGCTTTGGTATCGGTACCCCTATCGGGAGATCTCGGGGGGGCGGGAGTTGTTCATGCTCGTCATCGCGGTCGACGTGGTGATGGGCCCGTTGCTGACGCTGGTGGTGTTCAACCGGGCCAAGTCGTGTCGCGAAAAACTGCTGGACTTCAGCCTGATCGGCACGTTGCAGCTGGCCGCGCTGGCCTACGGCCTGTGGACGGTGGCACAGGCGCGGCCTGTGCACCTGGTGTTCGCCTACGATCGTTTTGCGGTGGCGCACGCGGCCGACGTGCTGCCCGAATCGCTGCCGAAGGCGCCGCCGACGCTGCGTCAGTTGCCCTGGACGGGGCCGACGACGATTTCGTTGCGGCCGTTGGCGGGGCAGGAAGTATTTGACGTCACCATGGCCGAGCTGGCTGGCGCCCCGGCGGCCACGCGGCCCGAGCTTTGGCAAAGCTACGACGCGGGGCGCGATGCCGTGCGCAAGGCCGCCAAGCCGGCGGAGGAACTGGCGCAGCGCTTTCCGACTCGATCTGCGGAGATCGCGCGGGTGTTGCAGGGCACCGGGCGCGCCGCCCCCGCCTTGGCCTACGTGCCGCTGGCCGCCCGCAAGGAGCAGTTTTGGACCGTGATCATCGACCGCCAGAGCGCCGACGTGCTGGCCTTCCTGCCGCTGGATTCGTTCTGAACGCACGGCGGCGCAAGGCTGCTGTGCTGCCGCGCGTTTTCAGGCTGAATCGACCGCGAATCGCTGCATCCGCGGGCATTTTTGCTATGGTTTTTGCGGCGTCGGCGGCACTGGCCCAACTGCCCGGCACCAGCCCCCCGCCCCCCACGCGCGGTCTGCCGTCGCTGGGCGATGCGGGCGACATGACGCCGCTGGAAGAGCGCAAGCTGGGCGACACCATCATCCGCGAGCTGTACCGCGACCCGGACTACATCGACGACCCGGTGGTGGGCGAGTACGTGGACGGCATCTGGCGTGCGCTGCTGGCCGGCGCGCGGGCGCGCGGCGAGCTGCCGCCCGAGCTGGACGAGCGCTACGCCTGGAAGGTGCTGCTGGGCCGCGACCGCACCATCAACGCCTTTGCGCTGCCGGGCGGCTATTTCGGGCTGCACCTGGGGCTGGTGGGCACGGTGGTGTCGCGCGACGAACTGGCGTCGGTGCTGGCGCACGAGATGTCGCACATCACGCAGCGCCACATTCCGCGCCTGCTGGGCCAGGAAAAGCGCCAGACGCCGCTGATGCTGGCCGCCATGGTGGTGGGCATGATCGCCGCCAGCAAGAACCCGCAGGCCGGCGCCGCGCTGGCCGTGGGCGGGCAGGCGGCGGTGATCCAGCAGCAGCTCAATTTCTCGCGCGACATGGAGCGCGAGGCCGACCGCATCGGCTACGGCGTGATGACCGAAGCCGGCTTTGCCGGGCGCGGCTTCGTCACCATGTTCGAAAAACTGCAGGCCGCCTCGCGCATCAACGACAACGGCGACTGGCCCTACCTGCGCAGCCACCCGCTGACGACCCAGCGCATCGCCGACATGCAGCAGCGCCAGCAGGCGCTGGGCCGCGGCGCGCCGCAGGCGGACGGCGCCGGCCCCGAGCGCGCCGCTGCGCCGGCCGCACTGCCGCCCGACCTGGAAGCGCTGATGGTGGCCGCGCGCGCCCGCGTGCTGGGTCGCCCCGGCGTCGACGTGCTGCGCACCTGGGCCGCCGAGCCCGAACACGCCGGCTTTGCCAGCCAGCCGCTGGCGCGCCGCGCCGGCCCCTTGTATGCGGCCGCCTTGTCGCACGCGCAACTGCGCGACCTGCCGCGGGCGCAGGCGCTGGCCACGCAACTGGCGCTGGCCGTGGCGGGCGACGCGCGTGCCGCCCGCCAGGCGCGCCTGCTGCAGGCCGAACTGGCGCTGCAGGCCGGCCAGCCCGCGCGCGTGCTGGAGCTGTTGCCCGCCGCCGAACGCTCGCCCGTGCGCGGCGACGTGTCGGCCCAGGCCGGCCGCGCCACGCTGCTGTTGCGCGCGCACGCTCAGACGCGGCTGGGCCAGGGCGCCGACGCCGCCAGCGCGCTGCAGCCGTGGGTCAGCGACCACCCGCGGGATGCGGGCGCCTGGCAGGCGCTGGCGCAGGCGTACGCCGCGCAGGGGCAGACGCTGCGCGCCCTGCGCGCCGAAGGCGAAGTGCCCATGGCACAGATGGATTACGCGGGCGCGGTGGACCGCTGGCGCGCCGCGCAGGACTTCGTGCGCCAGTCGCCCGGTGGCGCGGCCGACCTGGTCGAAGCCAGCATCGTCGACACCCGCCTGCGGCAGGGGCAGGAGCTGCTCAGGCAGCAGCAGCTGGACGAGCGCAAGCGCCGCTGACGCGCGGCCTGCGCGGGGCTGTACTTTCAGCGCTCCAGCACGGCGTCGATCAGCACGCCCAGCGCCGAGTAGATCAGCGAACCGATCAGCGCGGCCCAGAAGCCGGCGACGTGAAAGCCGCCCACCAGCCCCGAAGCCGCCCAGAACATCAGCGCGTTGATGACGAACAGGAACAGCCCCAGCGTGATCAGCGTGACCGGAATCGTCAGCACCACCAGCACCGGCCGCACCAGCATGTTCAGCAGGCCGATCAGCAGCGCGGCGATCATGGCGGTGCCGAAGCTCGCCACGGTGACGCCCGAATAAATGTAGGCCACGCCCAGCAGCGCGGCGGCGGACAGCAACCACTTCAGGATCAGCTTCATGCCGGTCAGCATAGCATGCAGCCGGTGCGCCAAATGGCGGTTTTGAGGCGCCGCTGTGAGGGGCTCGGACGCTCTCTGCTGAACCCTGGCCCGCTCCATCGTCATTCCCGCGAAGGCGGGAATCCACGCGGTTTCAGACGATACCGCCGCCTGCTTGGGCCGGCTGGATTGCCGCCCCCGCCTTTGCGAGGGCAGGCTCTTCGCGGGACTGACGGTTTTTTTACCACGTGCGGGGCAAAGCCACGGCCACCCGCGACGGCATGGCAGGGTGGCCGATGCGGGCCGCCGCCTTACTCGGTCAGCTCAGTCAGCAGCACCAGCAGCGTGCCCATGCCCGCCACCGCGCCCGGCACTGCCCAGCCCGAGCGGGCGGGTGTCTGCTCAGGGGCGATCGGTTCCAGATCGACGCCCAGCTTGGGGCGGCGCGCGTCCAGCGCCAGGCCGGCGCCGTGCGCCATGCGCAGTTCACGGGTCTGGTCGAGCAGCGGGCGCTCGGCCATCAGCGGGGTGACGCTGCCGCCATCCTGCTGCAGCAGCGGGCGCAGCACGGCGGTGGTGTCGTCCAGCCAGTGCTGGCGGCGCTGCTGCAGCGCTTCTTCGCTCACCCACTGGCTGGCGTGGCGCGTCAGCGGCGGCACGCAACCCACCAGCAGCCAGCGGCGCGGCCCGGCAATTTCGGCGCCGGCATCGCTGGCGCGCTGGCGCGACAGGAAGTCGACCGCGTATTCGGCATCGTCGACGTAGAGGATCACGGTGTCCATGCTCAGCTCCTTTTTCGCGGGTTGTGAAGTCGGAACGGTGGTCACGGCCGGCTCGGGCGTCAGCGCGGCGGCCGGGGCGATAGGGGCGATCGGGGCGGTCGGGTCAACGGCGGCGACCGGCGTGTGGTGAACCACGGCCGGCGACGAGCCGCGGTCGCGGGTGCGCAGCCAGGCGGTGCCCAGCACGCCCACGATGGCCAGCGCGATCACGGCCCAGCGCAGCAGGCTGACCGGGTTCTCGCGGGTGCCGAAGATGTTCGACAGGATCGGCTCGCTGACGATCATGGTGCCTGCGGTAAAGGCCAGCACGCCTGCGCCGATGTACATGATGGACGGGAAGCGGTCCACCAGCTTCAGCACCAGCGTGCTGCCAAACACCATGATCGGCACGCTGATCAGCAGGCCGATCACCACCAGGTCGAACGCGCCATGCGCCGCGCCGGCCACGCCCAGCACGTTGTCGATGCCCATCAGCGCGTCGGCCACCACGATGGTCTTCATGGCGCCCCAGAAGGTGTTGGCACCCGGGCCGTGCTCGCCGTCTTCGCCGCCCTGGTCGGCGATCAGCTTGTAGGCGATCCACAGCAGGCCCAGGCCGCCGGCCAGCATCAGGCCGGGGATCTTCAGCAGCCACACCACCACCAGCGTCATCACCGTGCGCACGGCAATGGCGCCGACCGTGCCCCAGACGATGGCCTTCTTCTGCAAATGCTTGGGCAGGTTGCGCGCGGCCAGCGCGATGACGATGGCGTTGTCGCCGGCCAGTACCAGGTCGATCAGGATGATGGCCATCAGCGCGGACCACCAGGCGGTCGAAAACAGTTCCATGAAAGGCAGCTCCGAAAAAATGACGAAAGACGTCGTACGAACTTCGATGCAGAACCGCGGCGGGTTGAAGGCGGCGAAGGCGGGGCCGGTATGCGTGGGTGTGCGCCAGCGGCGGCATGGCCGCACAAGGCACTGAAAACGGGACAACGCAAGACCGATGCTTCGACCGCCCACGCGCCACGGCGGGGCTTGATCGAAGGTCTTGCTCGGTGGCGGCAGCGCGCTGCGCTGCCTGAACCACCCGCGGGGCCGGAAGCCTGCGGGGCTGAACCCCAGAAGCTTCGTGTTGACGACCCGGCGAGGCCGCGCCGCGGTGTGCGGCGGCGGCGGGGGAGCTACTCCCCTTCGTAGGGGCGGATTAAACCATCATCGCGGCAGGCCCGCAACCGGGGGAAATCCCTCTGATTCAAGTCAAATGGCGCTTCAGCGCTTGTCTGGACAGCGTATGAAGCTATCAATAACAGAGCAAATCGCGCCGGTGCCGCGCGTGGGCCGGGTGTCAACCGCGCGGTGTCGGCACGCGCTCGGCATAGCGGTTGAAGCGCCACGCCGTGCCAGCTTGCGTGATGCGGCGCCATACCGCGCGCTTGGCGTAAGGTGACAGCGTCGGCCAGTGCTGCACTTCGTCCTCGGTGCGCCCGCAGCCCTTGCACACCGCATCGCCCTGCGCGGTGGAGCAAATGGCGATGCAGGGCGTGTCGGGCATCGCGGCGTACCAGGTCAGCCAGGCGGTGCGCGCGGCGGGCGACAGTTGACGCGCGTCCAGCTCGTCGCGGCGCTCGTACACCAGCTGGCCGTACACCTCGGCCAGCGCCGCCACTTCGGGCGCCAGCGCCGCGCCGGCCGTGGCGGGGCGCGCGGCGCGCCAGTGGTTCAGCGCGGCTTCCAGGTCGGTGATGTGGATGCGGTCCATGCAAGCAGGCATCATAAGAGGCTGCGGACGGCGGCGCACCGCGTGGCACTTCGGGCGCGCCGGCCCTTGCATCAATGCAGGCGCGGCTTGCCGCAGCTTGAGTTGATATCGAATTGATAGCTGATCGCGCCGTCCCAGCCTGCGCAAAGGCCCTGAATGACCACTGAAACCGCTGCCCCCGCACCCCCTGCCCGCCGCTGGCGCGGCTGGCTGTGGCTGAGCTTGGCGGCCAACGCGCTGCTGGCGCTGTGGCTGTGGCGCACGCAAGCGCCCGCGCCGCCGCCGCCCGCCACGCCGGTGGGCGAAGCGGTGGTGCTGCGCACGCCCGGCGGCCGGCTGGAAGTGGCGCAAATCCAGCAGACCGAGAGCTTTGAAGTCTCGCGCGACCACACCGTGCTGGGCGTGCCGGTGGGCAGCACGTATTCGCGCATCCGCGTGCCGGCGCACTACCGCTACCACGTCGAGCTGGCGCCCGAATGGCGCGTGACGCGGCGCGCCGACGGCGGCGTGCGCGTGATCGCCCCGCGCGTGCGGCCGACGCTGCCGGTGGCCATCGACACCGCGCGCATCGAGAAGGAATCGCGCGGCCTGTGGTCGCTGTTCACCGGGCCGCAGCAGCTGACGGCGCTGGAGCAATCCATCACCGCCTCGCTCGGCGCCCAGGCCGCCAGCGCGCCGCTGCTGGCGCGCCAGCGCGAGGCCGCGCGCGCCACCGTGGCCGAATTCGTGCAGAAATGGCTGATGACGCAGACTGACTGGAAGCCGCGCGCCGGCCAGAAGGTCGAGGTGCTGTTTGCCGACGAGCCGATCGACGCGCTGGATGCCGCCTGCGGCGGCCGGCCCGGCTGCGCGGCCGAGCGCCTGAACGCGGCCGGGCTTTGAGGGGCCGCGTGGCCCCGCCCTGGCCTGCGGCGCGGACTGCGCTTTTTAGCTATTGAAAAAATAGCTGCTCGCGCTTGCTGCAAAAGCACCAGCGGCCCATTCTTCTTGTAATCGAAGGCGTGTTCAGGGGCGCCACAACGGATACGGGTTGAGCGCCTCGCCCTGCCACCAGCGCTTGTCCGGCCCCAGCTTGAAGACGGCAAAGTGCAGGTGCGGCGCGTCGGGGTTGGCGTTGCCGGTGTGCCCCACGTAGCCGATCACCTGCCCGCGCCGCACGGCCTGGCCTTCCTTCAAGCCGTCGGCGTAGCGCGCCAGGTGGGCGTAGTAGTAGGCGTATTGCTCGCCGGGGTCGAACTGATAAATCGTGGTGCCGCCGCCGCCCGCGCTCCAGAACAGCTTGGCGATGCGCCCATCTTCCACCGCCAGCACCGGCGTTCCCTCGGCGGCCATGATGTCGATGGCGTCGTGGCGGCGCGCACCGCTGGCGCGCGCGTCGGTGTAGGTGTCGCGCAATTGCGCGGGCACCACGCCTTGCACTGGCAGCGTCAGGCGGCGGGCGGTCAGGCGGGCGGTGTCGTCGGAGGGGGCCGGTACCGCTGGGTTGGCTTCGCGCGCGATCTCGATCTGGGTCGCGCGGCTGGCCGCGTCACGCGCGACCCGTGCCGCTTGGCGCGCCGTGGCGTCGGCTTCGGCCTTGGCGGCCTGGGCCGCGCCGACGTCGTGCGTGGTCGGTTCGCGCGCGGCGGCGCTGACCGGGTGGCTGCTGAAGGCTGGCGCCGTGGCGTGGGGCGGCGAGGCGGCCGACGCTTCGGCCTGCGGGGCCGCGCTGGGCGAGCGGGGCGGCGCTGGCAGGCGCAGCGGCGCGTTCGCGTGGCGCCAGGCATAGCTGGCGCCCAGCAGCAAGGTCGCCAGCACCACGAACCAGCCGAGTGCCTGCGTCAGCGTACCGGCGCGGCGGCGGGCCAAGGCGGCAACCTTTTTTTGCAAGCGAATGGCCGAGTCAGGCCTTGACGTCCACCTTGGCGCCGACCTTGACGATCTTTGCCAGGCGTTCGGCGTCCCAATTGGTCAGGTGGATGCAGCCGTTGGTCTCGGAATGGCCCACCTTGGCCGGCTCGGGCGTGCCGTGAATGCCCCAGTGCGGCTTGGTCAGCCCCAGCCACACGGTGCCCACCGGGTTGTTGGGGCCGCCGGCGATCTCCACCTTCTGCGCGTCTTTCGGCGCCGTCTTCAGGATCGCCGGGTTGTAGGTGAAGCTGGGCATGTCGACCGCGTTCTTGATCGCCATTTCGCCCAGCGGCAGCGGGTCGTTCTTCTCGTTGCCGATGCTGATGGGGAAGCCGGCGGCCGGCTTTCCGTCTTTATCGAGCACGAACAGCACGCGCTCGCCCTTGTCGATTTCGATGCGCTGGCTGGCGCGGGTGGGGGCTTTGCTGTCCAGCACGTTGGGCACCACGATCTCGGTGCCGGCGGCCAGCTTCTTGCCGGGGTTCAGGCGCTGCAGGTAAGCCGGCGCGACGTGAAAACGCTCGGCCAGGGCCTCTTCCAGCGATTCATAAGACAGGGCCTTGAGCTTGGCGCGTTCGGCCATGTCCTTCGGCGTTTTCTCGAACGGGCCGGCGGCGTCCTTGTCGGTGATGGTGTACTTGATGAGCAACGCATCGGCGCTGGCCTCGCGCAGCGACTTCCAGGTGTCGGCGTCGATCACGCCGCTGTCTTTCAACCCGTTGGAGCGCTGATAAGCCTTGACCATGCGCTGCATGTTCTTGCCGAAGCCGCCGTCGATCTCGCCGGGCGAGAACCACGCGCGGTCGAGCAGGATTTGGGCGCGCGCCACGGCGGCGCCCCGGCTGCCCATCTTGAGCGCCGGCGCGTCGGTGGCGGCGTTGAAGGTGTCGAAGTCGAGCGTTTCGGCGGCTGCGGCTTTGGCCGGCTTCTTCGCCCAGGCGGGCAGGGCGGCGGCGCAAGCGCCAGCGAGCACGAGGCGGCGTGACAGAAACATGAAGGAAGCTCCTGCGGGCTGTTGGGAATGAAGCCCGCAGTCTGCGCCGCACCGGCGTCGCCGCGCGTAGGAAACCGCCGGCTTCGCCCGGCGGCGCAGGGTGCATGCGGCACAAAAAACCCTCGCCCGTTGCCGGGTGCGGGCCGTGGGCCGGCGCAGTGGCCTTATTTCTTGGTGACCACGCGCACCATGTCCAGGCAGCGGTTGGAGTAGCCCCATTCGTTGTCGTACCAGCTCACCAGCTTGACGAAGGTGCTGTCCAGCGCGATGCCGGCTTCGGCGTCGAAGATGCTGCTGCGCGCATCACCGCGGAAGTCGGTGGCGACCACCTTGTCTTCGGTGTAGCCCAGGATGCCTTTCATCTTGCCTTCGGACTGCGCCTTCATCTCGGCGCAGATTTCGGCGTAGGTGGCGGGCTTTTCCAGTTCCACCGTCAGGTCGACCACCGACACGTCGGAGGTCGGCACGCGGAACGACATGCCCGTCAGCTTGCCTTTCAGGTCGGGCAGCACCACGCCCACCGCCTTGGCGGCGCCGGTGCTGCTGGGGATGATGTTCTCCAGAATGCCGCGGCCGCCGCGCCAGTCCTTGTTGCTGGGGCCGTCCACGGTCTTTTGCGTAGCGGTGGCGGCGTGCACCGTGGTCATCAGGCCGCGCTTGATGCCCCACTTGTCGTGCAGCACCTTGGCAACCGGCGCCAGGCAGTTGGTGGTGCAGCTGGCGTTGCTGATGATCGGCTCGCCCGCGTACTTGGCGCAGTTGACGCCGTGCACGAACATGGGCGTGTCGTCCTTCGACGGCGCCGACATGATGACCTTCTTGGCACCGGCGTCGATGTGCTTTTGCGCCGTCTCCTTGGTCAGGAACAGGCCGGTGGATTCGATGACGACTTCGGCGCCGACCCCACCCCATTTCAGCGCGGCGGGGTCTTTCTCGGCCGTCAGGCGAATCTTCTTGCCGTTCACAACAAGCGTGTTGCCCTCGACCGCGATATCGCCCTTGAATTGGCCGTGCACGCTGTCGTACTTCAGCATGTAGGCCAGGTAATCCGGCTCCAGCAGGTCGTTGATGCCGACGACTTCGATATCGGAATAGTTGGCCACCGCCGCGCGAAACACCATGCGCCCGATGCGGCCAAAGCCGTTGATGCCGATTTTGATGGTCATTGCAGTTTCCTTTTTGCTAGATAATCAATAGCTAGAGACGCTTGTTTTGCGCGCGTAAGCAGTTGTTTTAATTCAAAGCTTCATCAGCGCCGGCGCAGCACGGCCCGCACCGTGCCCGCCACGTTCTCGGGCGTGAAGCCAAAGAACTCGAACAGCTGGGGTGCCGGTGCCGATTCGCCATAGCGGTCGATGCCGACCACGGCGGCGCAGCCGTATTTCCACCAGCCGTCGGTCACGCCCATTTCGACGGCGATGCGCGGCAGGCCGGCGGGCAGCACGCTTTGCTTGTATTTGACGTCCTGGCGGTCAAATGCGTGGGTGCTCGGCATGGAGACCACGCGGACAGCTATCTTTTGTGAAGCAAGCAGTTCCTGCGCCTTGAGCGCCAGCTGCACCTCAGAGCCGGTGGCGATGAGCACGGCCTGCGCCTTGCCCTTCATCCCCACGTCGCCGGGCTCGCTCAGCACGTAGGCGCCGCGGCTGATGTCGCCCAGGTCGCGCTTGGGTGCATAAGGCAGGTTCTGGCGCGACAGCAGCAGTGCGGTCGGTCGATCCTTGTTCTCCAGCGCCACGGCCCAGGCAATGGCCGTTTCGGCCGTGTCGGCGGGGCGCCAGACATCCAGGCCGGGGATCAGGCGCAGCGATGCGGCGTGTTCGATCGACTGGTGCGTGGGGCCGTCTTCGCCCAGGCCGATGCTGTCGTGCGTGAACACGTGCACCACGCGCTGCTTCATCAGCGCCGCCATGCGGATGGCGTTGCGGCTGTAGTCGCTGAAGGTGAGGAAGGTGCCGCCGTACGGGATGTAGCCGCCGTGCAGGGCGATGCCGTTCATGATGGCGGCCATGCCGAATTCGCGCACGCCGTAGTTGATGTGGAAACGCGCGCTGATGGCGGGTGCGGCGGCCTTGGTGTCCACTTCGGGCAGCGGCGCGGGCGCGGCGTTGCTGGCCTCGTCTTCCTTGCCGACGCCGTTGTTCACGCGCTCCAGTTGCACGGCGCGATCCGGCTTGGACTCGGGCAGCACCACGCTGCCGTCGTCATTGAAGCGCAGCGGCGTGGTGAACGAGGTGTTGGTCAGGTTGGAGCCGGTCAGGTCGGCGCTGCCGCCCATCAATTCGGGCAGCGCGGCGGTGAAGGCTTCCAGCGCGATCTGGCTGGCCTTGCGGCTGGCGACGGTTTCGGCCTTTTTGTGCGCCTCGACGGCCGCGTCGACGGCGACTTGCGCAAAGTTCTTCGGCAGCTCGCCCGCCATGCGGCGCTTGAAGTCGGCAGCCAGGCGCGGAAAGGCTTTTTCGTAGGCGGCAAAGCGCTCGTCCCAGCGCTGCTCGGCCTTCGCGCCGGCGGCTTTGGCGTTCCACGCGGCGTAGACCTCGTCGGGAATCTCGAACGGCCCGTGCGGCCAGCCCAGCGCCTCGCGCGTGAGGGCAATTTCGCTCGCGCCCAGCGGCTCGCCATGAGCCTTGGCGGTGTCTTGCCGGTTGGGCGAGCCCTTGCCAATATGGGTGCGGCAGATGATGAGCGTGGGGCGCTCGGCGCTTTGCTTCGCTTCGCCAATTGCGCGGTCCACCGCGTCGGTGTCGTGGCCGTCGATGGGGCCGATCACGTTCCACTGATACGCCTCGAAGCGCTCGGCCGTGTTGTCCACAAACCAGGGCGCCACCTTGCCGTCGATGCTGATGCCGTTGTCGTCGTACAGGGCGATCAGCTTGTTCAATTTCCACGCACCGGCCAGCGCGCAGGCCTCGTGGCTGATGCCTTCCATCAGGCAACCGTCGCCGATGAAGGCGTAGGTGTGGTGATCGACCAGCGTGTGCTTGGGCCGGTTGAACTCGGCCGCCAGCAGCTTTTCGGCCAGCGCCATGCCCACGGCGTTGGCGATGCCCTGGCCGAGCGGGCCGGTGGTGGTTTCGACGCCCGGCGTCAGGCCGTGCTCGGGGTGGCCGGCGGTTTTGCTGTGCAGCTGGCGGAAGTCCTTCAGCTCTTGCAGCGGCAGGTCGTAGCCGCTCAGGTGCAGCAGCGCGTAGATCAGCATCGACGCGTGGCCGTTGGACAGCACGAAGCGGTCGCGGTCGGCCCATTGCGGATGGGCCGGGTTGTGCTTGAGGTGCCGTGCCCACAGCGCCACGGCCATGTCGGCCATGCCCATGGGGGCGCCGGGGTGGCCGGAGTTGGCTTGCTGGACGGCGTCCATTGCGAGGGCACGGATGGCGTTGGCCATGAGGGAGGCGTTCGGCATGGGGCGCTTGGGCAGTGCTGGGGAAACCCTTGATTCTATCGGCCGCACCGGTGCAACGGTGTGCGGCTACAGTCGCGTCATGGATCACCGCGCCGCCTTGTCCACGCCGCCCGCGCGCGGCCATGCGCCCTACCGGGGAGCGCGGCCGTGAAGCTGACCGCTGCCGCCCCAGCCGATGGCGCGCGCGCGCTCATCCTGGCCGCTGGCCGGGGCGAGCGCATGCGGCCGTTGACCGACACCTGTCCCAAGCCCCTGCTGTCGGTGCGTGGCAAGCCGCTGCTGCAATGGTGGGTCGATGCGCTGGCGCGCGGCGGCGTGCGCGACATGGTCGTCAACACGGCGTGGCTGGGGCAGCAAATCGAGCACCATTTCGACGCTCAGCGCTTGCTGGATAAGCGTGGTCAGCTATTAAAAAATGAGTTGCCGCGGGTGCGAATCTCCGCCGAAGGGCGCGATTTCGGCTACGCGCTGGAGACGGCGGGCGGCATCGCGCGCGCGCTGCCGCTGCTGGCGCCGCGCGCCGACGCCATCTTCTGGGTGGTGGCGGGCGACATCTTCGCGCCCGACTTCGAGGTGTCGCCCGACGCGGTGCGGCGCTTTGCCGACTCGGGCCGGCTCGCGCACCTGTGGCTGGTGCTCAACCCGGCGCACAAGCCGGACGGCGACTTCGCCATTGGCGACGGCGGCCAGGCGCTGAACGACGCGCCGCCCGGCGGCACGCGCCACACCTTCAGCACCATCGCGTTGTACCGGCGCGCGCTGTTCGAGCCGCCGTGGTGCGACATGCTGCCGGGCAACCCGCAGGGCACCGCCGCGCCGCTGGCGCCGCTGCTGCGTCGCGCCATCGCCGCAGGTGGTGTCAGCGCCGAGCTGTACACCGGCGCCTGGACCGACGTGGGCACGCCCGAGCGACTGGCCGCGCTCAACGGCGCGCAGCCAGCCGTTGAGCGAACTGCATCGGCATTCAAGCGGGGCTAGGCAAGCTTCGGGCGGCTAGCCACGCCCAGGAAGCGCTTGCGTGCCGGCTTGCAGGGTGGCGCAAGCCGCCATGGGCTTGTCGACTCACGCGTCGATGTTCACTGCCCGCAGCGCATTGGTTTCGATGAACTCGCGGCGCGGCTCCACTTCGTCGCCCATCAGCGTGGTGAACACGCGGTCGGCTTCGATGGCGTCGTCGATCTGCACGCGCAGCAGGCGCCGCACAGCCGGGTCCATGGTGGTTTCCCACAGCTGCTCGGGGTTCATCTCGCCCAGGCCCTTGTAGCGCTGGCGGGTGGTGGTGCGCTCGGCCTCGGCGATAAGCCATTGCATGGCCTCGCGGAAGCTGGCCACGCGCTCGGCGCGCTGGCGCTCGCCCTCGCCGCGCGTGACGCGGGCACCGTCGCCGAGCAGGCCCTTGAAGGTCTGCGCGGCCTCGGCCAGCGCGGCGTAGTCGGCGCCCAGCACGAAGTCCTGCGTCAGCACGCTGCTCTTGATGTTGCCGTGGTGGCGGCGGCTGATGCGCAGCATGGGCTTGTCGGTGCGGGTGTCGAACTCGCTGGCGACCTGCGGCGCGGTGCCATTGGCCTGCATCTCGGCCAGGCGCTGTTGCAGCCCGATGGCGCTGGCCTCGGCGGCTTCCATCGTGTCCAGGTTCAGCGCCACGCCGCTGGCAATGGCGCGCAGCGCTTCTTCGTCCATGAAGGCCGACAGGCGGCCGATGACGCCTTCGGCCAACTGGTACTTGCGCGCCAGTTCGGCCAGCGTGTCGCCGCTGATGGCTTGCGGGGCCTCGCCGCCGGTGTGCACCACGGCGTCTTTCAAGGCCACGCGCATCAGAAAGGCGTCGAGTGCGCTGTTGTCCTTGAGGTAAAGCTCTTCCTTGCCCGCCTTGACCTTGTACAGCGGCGGCTGCGCGATGTAGATGTGTCCGCGCTCGACCAGCTCGGGCATCTGGCGGTAGAAGAAGGTGAGCAGCAGCGTGCGGATGTGGGCGCCGTCGACGTCGGCATCGGTCATGATGATGACGCGGTGGTAGCGCAGTTTGTCGATGTTGAAGTCGTCGGCGCCGCTGCGGCCGGAGTCGGCCGCGGTCTTGCCGATGCCGGTGCCAAGCGCCGTGATCAGGGTGACGATCTCGTTGCTGGTCAGCAGCTTCTCGTAGCGCGCGCGCTCCACGTTCAGGATCTTGCCACGCAGCGGCAGGATGGCCTGGAATTTGCGGTCGCGCCCCTGCTTGGCGCTGCCACCGGCCGAATCGCCCTCGACGATGTAGATCTCGCTCATCGCCGGGTCTTTCTCCTGGCAGTCGGCCAGCTTGCCGGGCAGGCCAAAGCCGTCGAGCACGCCCTTGCGCCGCGTCATCTCGCGCGCCTTGCGGGCGGCTTCGCGGGCGCGCGCGGCTTCGACGATCTTGCCGCAGATGATCTTGGCGTCCTGCGGGCGCTCTTCCAAGTATTCGGTCAAGGTGCGGGCGACGATGTCTTCGACCGGGGCGCGCACTTCGCTGCTGACCAGCTTGTCCTTGGTCTGGCTGCTGAACTTGGGCTCGGGGACCTTCACGCTCAGCACGCAGCACAGGCCTTCGCGCATGTCGTCACCGCTGACCTCGACCTTGGCTTTCTTGGCCAGCTCGTTCTGCTCGATGTAGCGGCCGATCACGCGCGTCATGGCAGCGCGCAGGCCGGTCAGGTGCGTGCCGCCGTCGCGCTGCGGGATGTTGTTGGTGAAGCAGAGGACTTGTTCGCTGTACGCATCGTTCCACTGCATGGCGACTTCGACGCCGATCTCGGTGCCCGGAATGCCGCCATACGTGTCGGCCGGGCGTGTGCCGGTGGCGTAGAAGGCGTTGGGGTGCAGCACCTTCTTGGCGCCGTTGATGAATTCGACAAAGCCCTTGACGCCGCCGGCGCCGGAGAAGTCGTCTTCCTTGCCGGTGCGCTCGTCGATCAGGCGGATGCGCACGCCGTTGTTCAAAAAGCTGAGTTCGCGCAGGCGCTTGGCCAGGATTTCGTAGTGGAACTCGGCGTTTTCCTTGAAGATTTCGGTGTCGGGCAGAAAGCGCACTTCGGTGCCGCGCTTGTCGGTGTCGCCTGTGATCTTCATGGGCGAGACTTCAACGCCGTCCACCACCTTGATCTGCCGGTCCTGGACAAAACCGCGGCTGAACTCCAGCTCGTGCTTCTTGCCGTCGCGGCGCACCGTCAGGCGCAGGCTGCTGCTGAGCGCGTTGACGCAGCTCACGCCCACGCCGTGCAGACCGCCCGAGACCTTGTAGCTGTTCTGGTTGAACTTGCCGCCAGCGTGCAGCTCGGTCAGCGCGATTTCGGCGGCCGAGCGCTTGGGCTCGTGCTTGTCGTCCATCTTCACGCCGGTGGGGATGCCGCGGCCGTTGTCGGTGACGCTGATCGAGTTGTCGGTGTGGATGGTGACGACGATGTCGTCGCAGTAGCCGGCCAGCGCCTCGTCGATGGAGTTGTCGACCACCTCGAACACCAGGTGGTGCAGGCCGGTGCCGTCGCTGGTGTCGCCGATGTACATGCCGGGGCGCTTGCGCACCGCTTCCAGGCCTTCCAGGATCTGGATGGCGCCCTCGCCGTAGCCCTCGGCCGCGCGCGGAGCGTCGGGTTGCGGGGTGTCGGGGGTGGGTTGGGTGTCGGTCATCAGGCTTATCTCTCGCTCTCTTTAATGCCGAAACCCGCCGTGGGCGGCGGGTTGTCGGCGCGGAATGCTCCTAAAGTGGGAGCATTCTCAAATGCGCATGGGCATCACCACGTACTTGAAGTGGGCGTTGTCGGGCAAGGTGATCAGGGCCGAGCTGTTGCTGTCCTGCAGCTCGATCTTGACCATGTCCTGCTGGCTCATGTTGGACAGCGCGTCGATCAGGTAGGTGACGTTGAAGCCGATCTCGATCGAGTCGCCGCCGTAGTCGATGTCGAGTTCGTCGGTGGCTTCTTCCTGCTCGGCGTTGTTGGACGCCACGCGCAGCGTGCCGGGCTCGAAATTCAGGCGCACGCCCTTGAACTTTTCGCTGGTCAGGATGGCGGTGCGCTGCAGGCTGGCCAGCAGCGGTGCGCGGCCCAGCGTCACGCTGTTCTTGTGGTTCTTGGGGATGACGCGGTTGTAGTCGGGGAACTTGCCCTCGACCAGCTTGGTGACGAATTCCATCGCGCCAAAGCGAAAGCGCGCCTGGTTGGCGGCAAACTGCATTTCGATCATCGGTGCGTCCTGGCCTTCGGGCACGCTGGCGTCGGACAGCAGGCGCTGCAGCTCGATCACGGTCTTGCGCGGCAGGATGACTTCCTGCTTGGGCACTTCGACGTCCAGCGTGGCGCTGGCAAAGGCCAGGCGGTGCCCGTCGGTGGCGACCAGGCTGAGCTGCCGGCCTTCGGCCACGAACAGGATGCCGTTGAGGTAGTAGCGGATGTCGTGCACCGCCATGGCAAACGCCACCTGGTCCAGCAGGTTCTTCAGCGTCTTCTGTGGCACCTGGAAGGCGGGGCCGAAGTTGGGCGCTTCCTGCACCAGCGGAAAGTCCTCGGCCGGCAGCGTCTGCAGCGTGAATCGCGACTTGCCGCCCTTGAGCACCAGCTTGTTCTGCTGCGACTCGAGGCTCACGGTCTGGTCGGCAGGCATGGTGCGCAGGATGTCGATCAGCTTGCGTGCGCCCACGGTGGTGGCGAAGCTGCCGCCGTCGCCGCCCAGTTCGGCCGCGGTGCGGATCTGGATTTCGAGGTCGCTGGTGGTCAGCTGCGTCTGCTCGCCGCTCTTGCGCAGCAGCACGTTGGCCAGCACCGGCAGCGTGTGGCGCCGCTCGACGATGCCGGACACCGATTGCAGGGCCGACAGCAGCTTGTCCTGGGTGGTCTTCAAAACGATCATGTCTTCCTCGAATTCCTCGTCGTGATGGCCCTTGCGCACGCCTGCCAAGGCCGGGCGCCGGACAACCCTTTATTGTCGCCTGTTTTGCCGCCCGTGCGCCGCGTGCGCGCGGGCGCCCGGCATCAGCCTTTCAGGGTCTGCTCCAGCACGTGCAGCTGCTGGTTGAGTTCGGTCAACTGCTGGCGCTCGGCGGCGATCTTGCGCACCGCGTGCAGCACCGTGGTGTGGTCGCGCCCGCCAAACAGCTCGCCGATTTCGGGCAGGCTCTTCTGCGTCAATTCCTTGGCCAGGTACATGGCAATCTGTCGTGGCCGCGCAATGCTGGCCGGGCGCTTCTTGCTGTACATGTCCGAGACCTTGATCTTGTAATAGTCGGCCACGGTTTTCTGGATGTTCTCGACGCTGATCTGGCGGTTCTGGATCGACAGCAGGTCGCGCAGCGCTTCCTTGGCCAGCGGGATGGAAATTTCCTTCTGATTGAAGCGCGAATAGGCCAGGATCTTGCGCAGGGCACCTTCGAGTTCGCGCACGTTGGAGCGCACGTTCTTGGCGACGAAAAACGCCACTTCTTCAGGCATTTCGGCGCCCTCGGACGCCGCCTTGCTGACCAGGATGGCCACGCGCATCTCCAGCTCGGGCGGCTCCAGCGCCACCGTCAGGCCGGAGTCGAAGCGCGACACCAGCCGCTCGTGGATGTCGGCCAGCCCCTTGGGGTAGGTGTCGCTGGTCATCACGATGTGGCTCTTCTTGGCCAGCAGCGCTTCGAAGGCGTTGAAGAATTCCTCCTGCGTGCGTTCCTTGTTGGCGAAGAACTGCACGTCGTCGATCAGCAGCAGGTCGAGCGAGTGGTAGCGGTCCTTGAACTGGTCGAACGTCTTGCGCTGGTAGGCCTTGACCACATCCGACACGAACTGTTCGGCGTGGATGTAGAGAACCTTGGCGCCGGGGCGCCCTTGCAGCAGCCGGTTGCCCACGGCGTGCATCAGGTGCGTCTTGCCCAGGCCCACCCCGCCGTAGATGAAAAGGGGGTTGTACAACTGGCCCGGCGCGCCCGCGACGTGCAGCGCGGCCGCCCGTGCCATTCGGTTGGCCGAGCCTTCGACCAAGGTGTCAAAGGTCAATCCGCTGTTCAGCCGGTTGCGGAACTGGCCGCCCGCCGCTTCTTCGCCGCCTTCGCTGGGGGGCGGCGCCGGCTCTTCGACAACCGGCGGGCTGGTGGTGGCGGCTTGAGCACGAAGGTCGTAAGGCTGAGGCTTGGCAACAGGTGCGCGCGGAGCAAGCGCTAACTCGACACTGATCGGCTGGCCGTGCAGCGACGCCAGAACGTCGGCGATGCGCGTGGCGTATTGTGCGCGCACCCAGTCCAGCTTGAACCGGTTGCCGACGTACAGCGTCAGGCGCGACTGGTCGGGCGCCAGCTTGGCCGCCAGCGGCCGAATCCAGGTGTTGAACTGCTGTTCGGGCAGCTCCTGGGCGAGTACGTCCAGGCAGGCCGGCCACAGCGCCGAGTCCGCATCGGCCGCCGGGCCGGCGGAAGCTTCAGTGCGCATGGAATGATGGGATTGTGGATAAATCGGGCCGACAGGGCGTGACCTGGGCCGCAAACTTGCAATTATCCACAGACGCGCGCGCTCGGCAAGGACGTCGGCGGGCTAGGCGGCGGGTACAGCGCGACGGCATCTTGCCCGGCCACGTCTTGGCCCGGTGGCGGATATTTGCGATAATGCCGGGTTTTTCCTTCAACCTCGCGCGCGGCGGGTGTTTTGAATGCGTCCGCGCAGGGCGCCACGCAAACGCTGCGCCGCGCACGGTGCGCTGTCCGCGCGCCGGGGTTTTCCGGATCCATTTTCCCAAGGACGATTTGCCATGAAACGCACCTACCAGCCTTCCAAGACGCGCCGCGCGCGTACCCACGGCTTTCTGGTCCGCATGAAGACGCGCGGTGGCCGCGCCGTCATCAATGCGCGCCGCGCCAAGGGCCGCAAGCGCCTGGCTGTCTGAATCTGACTGGCTGCGCGCACGTGGTCAGCGGCGCCGGCGCACCCGTCGCACCGCGCCGACTGCGCACCCGCGCCCAATTTCAGGCCCTGCTGGCCAACCGCCCGGTGTCTCGCACCGCGCATTTCGCATTGCACCGCCTGCGCCCGCAGCCGCCGGCTGGCGCTGCCGGGGGTTTGCCGTTGCTGTTTCACCCGCCCGGCGCGGCCTGGGTGGGTGCCATGGTGCCCAAGCGCTGGGCGCGCCGCGCCGTCACGCGCAACGCCATCCGCCGCCAGATTTACGCCGTGTGCGCCGAGCTGCAGCCGCCCCTGGCCGATGGCGCGCATTTGGTGCGCCTCAGTGCCGCGTTCGCGCCGCGCCAGTTCGCCAGCGCCTCGTCCGACGCGCTGAAACGCGCGGTGCGGGTCGAATTGCGCCAGTTGCTCGCGCACACCGGACAGGCGGGCTGATGCGCGCGCTGCTGGTCGGTCTGGTCAAGGGCTATCGGCTGCTGCTGTCGCCGTGGCTCGGTTCGGCCTGCCGTTTCGAGCCGACCTGCTCGCTGTATGCCATCGACGCGTTGCAACAACACGGTGCGCTGGCCGGCAGCTACCTGACGCTGCGGCGCCTGGCGCGCTGCCACCCGTGGTGCATGGGAGGGTGCGATCCGGTGCCCGAACAACCGCCCCGCCTTTTCACCCGTCTTGTCGCCTCTGGTCGATCAGACCCGCCACAGCCTCGTCAGACGTCATGAACGACATTCGCCGCACCATCCTCTGGGTGATCTTCGCCTTTTCGCTGATCATGTTGTGGGACCAATGGCAGGTGCACAACGGCCGCAAGGCGACCTTCTTCCCTGGTGCCGCCTCCACCGTCGCGCCGCGCGCCAGCGCACCGGCATCGTCGGTGCCGCCGGCCAGCACCGTGCCGGGCGCGGTGCCCAGCGTGCCCGCCGCGGCCGGCCTGCCGCCCGGCCATACGCCGGCCACACCGACGGTGGCAGCGACCCCGAGCGAGCGCATCGAGGTCACCACCGACGTGCTCAAGCTGGTGTTCGACACCGAGGGCGGCGCCATCGTCAAGAGCGAGTTCCTCAAGTACGACGAGCAGGGCCAGCCGGGCCAGCCCTTCGTGCTGCTGGACAACAGCGCCAACCGGGTCTACCAGGCGCAGTCCGGCCTGATTGGCGGCCCCTTCCCGACCCACAAGACGCCCATGGCCTTCAGCGGCGAACGCCGCCTGGCGGACGGCGCGAATGAACTGGTGTTGCGCTTCGAATCGCCCGAACAGGGCGGCGTGCGGCTGGTCAAGACCTACACGCTCAAGCGCGGCGCGTACGTGATCGACGTGAAACACGAGGTCATCAACCGCAGCGGCCAGCCGGTCAACCCGCAGCTGTACCTGCAACTGGTGCGCGACGGCAACAAGCCGCCGGGCGAATCGTCCTTCTATTCCACCTTCACCGGCCCGGCGGTCTACACCGACGCCAAGAAGTACCAGAAGGTCGAGTTCTCCGACATCGAGAAGGGCAAGGCCGAATTCGTCACCCAGTCGCCCGACGGCTGGGTGGCCATGGTGCAGCACTACTTCGCCAGCGCCTGGCTGCCGGCGACAGGCGCACCGCGCGAGAACTTCGCGCGCAAGATCGACAACAACCTGTACGCGGTCGGCGCCATCAGCGCGGTGGGTGCGGTGGAGCCCGGCGCCACGCGCGCGGTCGACGCGCGCCTGTTCATCGGCCCGCAGGAAGAAAAAGTGCTGGAAAGCATTGCGCCGGGGCTGGAACTGGTGAAGGACTACGGTTTCTTCACCATCCTGTCCAAGCCACTGTACTGGCTGCTCGACAAGCTGCACGGCTTCATCGGCAACTGGGGCTGGTCGATCATCGCGCTGGTGGTGCTGCTGAAGATCGCCTTCTACTGGCTCAACGCCAAGGCCTACCAGAGCATGGCCAGGATGAAGGCCATCAACCCCAAGGTGATGGAGCTGCGCGAGCGCTACAAGGACAACCCGCAGCAGATGCAGATGGAGATGATGCGCGTCTACCGCGAGGAAAAGGTCAACCCCATGGGCGGCTGCCTGCCCATCATGATCCAGATTCCCGTCTTCATTGCGCTGTACTGGGTGCTGCTGTCCAGCGTCGAAATGCGCGGCGCGCCCTGGATCCTGTGGATCAAGGACTTGTCGGTGAAGGACCCGCACTTCATCCTGCCCGTGATCATGACGCTGACCACGCTGCTGCAGACGGCGCTCAACCCGCTGCCGCCCGACCCGATGCAGGCCAAGATGATGTGGTTCATGCCGCTGATCTTCAGCGTGATGTTCTTCTTCTTCCCGGCCGGTCTGGTGTTGTACTGGCTGACGAACAACATCCTGTCGATTGCGCAGCAGTGGATCATCAACACCCGCATGGGCGTGCCACCGCAGTTCAATCTGCCCAAGTTCAAGTGATGTGGCAGCGGCAACGCTGACATCCACGAACTGACCCTTCAAAGGCCGCGCAAGCGGCCTTTTTTCTGCCCACCTTGTAAAGTCCCTGCCCATGCTTGCCCGCCACCACGACCCCATCGTTGCCATCGCCACTGCCCCCGGGCGCGGGGCCGTCGGCATCGTGCGGGTGTCGGGCAAAGGGCTGGAGGCCCTGGTGCAGGCGCTGTGCGGCCGCACCCTCAAGCCGCGCGAGGCGACGTACCTGCCGTTCAGGGATGCGCAGGGCCAGGCCATCGACCAGGGGCTGGCGCTGTATTTCCCCGGCCCGCACAGCTACACCGGCGAGGATGTGCTGGAGCTGCAGGCGCATGGGGGCCCTGTGGTGCTGCAGCTGCTGCTGGCGCGCTGCCTGGAGGCGGGCGCCGCCACGGACCCGGCCACGGGCCAGCCCTGCCTGCCGGGCCTGCGCGTGGCCCAGCCCGGCGAGTTCACCGAACGGGCTTTCCTGAACGACAAGATCGACCTGGCCCAGGCCGAGGCGATTGCCGACCTGATCGACGCCAGCACCGAGGCCGCAGCCCGCAGCGCCAGCCGGTCTCTGACCGGCGCGTTCTCGGCAGAAATCCACAGCCTGCGCGACGCGCTCATCCACCTGCGCATGCTGGTGGAGGCCACGCTCGATTTTCC
>JAKOYD010000083.1 GCA_029780695.1 Pseudomonadota bacterium | reverse complement strand
ACCGAAATTGCCGTTGGTGGAGGTGTTGATGGCCGAAGTGGCCGAGTAACCCACCACCGGGGCGCCCATGGCGTCCGTGCGACCGTTCTTGCGCAGTGCCAGTTTGGCCCAACCGGCCTGGATCGGCTGGCCGTCCACCGTCAGCGTCACCACCTGGTTGGTCACCGAGGCGTTCAGCGCTTGCGACGCACGGTTGAACGACAGCACGTTGACTTCACCGCAGAAAGGCGTCTGGCTGCTGGGCGAGAACGCCACGCCAGCCGTGCCTTCTTCGCGGTCAAAACCGGTCAGCGTGCCTGCCTGGCACAGCATGTAGCCGCCAGCGGTCACGCGGGCAGCCAGGTTGCCGGAAGCGGCCGTGCTGTAGAACGGGTTGGTGTTGGTAGCGGTCGAGCCGCCCGGTGTCAACGTGGCGTAGTAGCGACGCGTGGCGTGGCTCACCACCCAGTCGGTGTCCCATGGCACGGCGCCAGCACCTGCCGTGGCCACAAACTCGTTGTTCAGCGTTTCCTTGCTCAGCGCCGTGCTGAGGGCGATCACGCTGCCCAACGGGGTGATTGCACCTCTAGGCACCGGGGTCGACATGTCGGGCAGGTCGTTCCACATCACGCTGTTGGGCGAACCCGTCAGCACCGGGTCGGCCGTGCCGTTAAGTACCACCCAGTCAGCATCTGCACCGGTGTCGGTGATGCCTTGTGCCAGTTGAGGCGCGTAGCTGATCTTGCCACGGGCCGGATTGCCATGGCCATCCACCGCTTCCACGGCAATGTGGTTGTCGCCGTAGGCCTTGGTCTGGGCGTTGCTGAAGATGCTCCAGGTGCCGGTCAGGCCACCGCTGGCGGCCGACAGGCCGAGAGCGCTGATGTCGTTGGCGTCCGCAACAATCGGACCGGTGCCTGGCACACCCAATGCAGTGCTGCTCAACACTGCCATCATGGACGGGGTGCAGGGCGCCACGCCGTTGACGTGCTTGATGGCGCCAAACAGCGGCGAGCCAGGCACCACGTCGGCCATGTTCAGGTATTCGATGTAGCCTTCACGCGTTTGCGCGTTCTTCTGTGCGTCGGTGGTCAGCACCGGGCCCAGGGAACCCTGGTACACGCTCACCAGACGGTTGGTCTTGAAGGTACGGTCAGCCGCAGGCGCCGTGCCGATGGCGGGCAGCGTGCACGACTTGTCGGGCGTGGTGATGACGGTCTTGCCATCGGAGCCCTGCGTCAGCGAGGCGGTCCACACGTCGGAGGGCGACAGGAACACCTGGAAGTCCAGCAGGTCTTCAGAGTTGGCGGCGCCACGGAAGCGCACCTTGACGATCTTGCCGTTGACGTTGTCGGTGTTGACAATGCTCACCAGCGTGTTGTTGTCTTGCTGGGTGGAGAAGTACGGCGTGAACAGGTAGTTACCAATGCCGCCTTCGTTCAGTGCAACGCCAGTGGCGTTGGCCGCCTGCGTCTTGTGGCTGATACCCGCCAGGCCACCCATGACCACGCCGCCATACGTCCCATCGGCGCCGTCACCAAAGTAATACACCGCGTGGGCTGCGCCAGCGAACCCCATGCCCGCAATGGCGACCGCGGCGCTAACCGCGAGAATGCTCTTTTTCATAGCCATGACTCCATTAAAAAATGTGAAATTGCAAGACCTAAGCGAGTTCTTGGAATTGCAAACCAATCCTATCACGCTGTCACCGACGTTTTCAACGCCACTCATGTTAGTTGGACATTGAGCAGCACTGTTGTTGTTTTTTTTTCACGACACTGGGGCGATCGAGCGGGCAAAGACAAGCCCCAAGGCCAGACAGGTGCGCGCGTGGGTGTGGCATCAGTATCGGTCGAAGTACCACCACTGGCCGTTTTCACGCACCCAGTTTTCGTCAAAATAGCTGACGACGTCGGGCAGGCGTCGGTAGGCCGGTAACAGGATCTTGGAGTTAAGACGAATGCGCACGGTGCAGCGTTCGGCTTCGCAGTTGACTTGATGCACCTGCACGTCCTTCCATTCGGCGGCGTTGGTGAAGCGGCTGGGATAAATTTCAGGCTTGACAACGGCGCGGAATGCGGGCTGCGTGTAGGTGTAGGCCTTGGCGAAGTCTTTCTTGATGAGGGCGTCCCAGCGTTGCTGGGCGCGCTCGGCGACTTCGACTTCAGGCGCCTTGGGCTGCAGGCTGGCGCAGGCGCCCAGGGCCAGGGTGAGTGCGAGCGCGGCCGCGCCCAGGACGGTGCGCCGCGCCGAGGCGGGGCCGTGGGCTTGACGGGCAAGAGGCATGGAGTTTCCTTGATCGTTGTGTTGAACCAGAAGGCGGGGTGCGGCTGATAGGCCCTGTCAGCGCGTCAGCGGCGCGGCGTGGACGCGCCCATGGGGGCCAACAGGTTGCCGGGGGCGGTTAGGCCTTGCATGCGGTCGCGAAGTTCCCGGCTGATGGCGCGGGCGTCGTCGTCGGAGCGGATGACGCGCGGGGTCAGCACGATGAGCAGTTCGGTGCGGCCGGCGGTGGTGCTCTGCGAGCCGAACAGCGCACCGATCACGGGGATGGACGAAAGCACGGGCAGACCCGAGCGGGTGTTGCCGCTGTTGTCCTTGATCAGGCCGCCCAGCGCCAGCGTTTCGCCCGAGCGCACCGCCACCTTGGAATTGATCTGGCGCTGCATGAAGGGGTATTGGCCGGTCGCGCCGTCGACGGTGGGCGCGATGTCGGACACGTTCTGGTTGATGTCCAGGGTGACCAGGTCGCCCGCGTTGACGGAGGGCGTGACGCTGAGCTGCACGCCGGTGTCCTTGTACTGGATGTTGCCCGTGGTGGCGACACCGCCGGAGGTGACGATGGCCCCGCCGACGTTGACCGGCTGCTGCGTGCCGACGGCGATGGAGGCGGTGTGGTTGTCGAGCACCAGCAGCGACGGGCTGGAGATGACCTTGACCAGCGACTTGGACGCCAGGGCGCTGAGCAGGCCGGTGATCTTGCCGGCGACGTTGTTGATGGCGTAGGTGAAGCCCTGCCCTGCGGCCGCGCCGAGCGAGGTGGCGCCGGGCAGGATTTCAACGCCAGCGGTGGAGCTGTTGTTCAACACGCCGGTGCCGCCGCGGCCGCCGGACAGACCGTTCTTGAACGCCCACTGCAAGCCGTATTGCAAGCCGTCGCCCAGGGTGACTTCGACGATGCTGGCTTCGATGAGCACCTGCGCACGCTGCAGGTCGAGCCGCTTGAGGGTGGATTCGATGCGCTCATACTCGGACGGCTTGGCGTGAATGAGCAGCGTGTTGTTGATGCGGTCGGCCATGACGCGCACGGATTGGCCGAGCATCATGGTGGTGACGCCCTGCTGCTGCCCGGTCTGCATGCCGCGATTGAGCGAGTTGACCCCGAACGCGCCGCCGGTGGCGCCCAGGCCGCCACCGCCCAGCCCCGTGGTGCCGGTGCGGCCGAAAATGCCGCCGCCGCTGTTGACCCCGGCACCGCCGAACGCGCCCGTGCCGCCGAACGCACCCGCGCCCCCGAACGCGCCCGCGCCGCCAAACGCCCCCGTGGCGCCGCTGACGGTGCCCAGGCCCGGCGCGACGCCGGTGGCGCCCGTGAGCGCGGCATTGCCGGCCGTGCCGCCGTAGATGCCGTTGAGCAGTTCGGCCAAGTGGTCGGCCGAGCCGTTCTGCACCTTGTAGACGAACAGCTGCGGCTCGGAGCTGTTCATGTTGGGGCGGTCGAACTGCTCGATCCAGTAGCGGATTTCGTCGAGGTAGGCGGCGCGCGGCGTCACCACCATGATGGCGTTGATGCGCTCGATCGACATGACGCGCACCGCGCCAAACAAGGGGCTGCCTTCGCCCAGGGCGTTGGCGCCAATGGCGGGCGTAGCCGCGGCGGCCGGGGTACGCGGCGCTGCGGCGCCCGGCGTCGCAGCGGGCGCCGCTGACGGCGACGCGGGTGCGCCGGGCGAGGCGCCGGCACCGCCACCCGAGGGACTGCCCCCGGACAACAGGCGCAAGGCGGATTCGACTTCACTGGGCGAGGAGTGCTTGAGCGGGAATACGCCGATGGACATGCCGCGCAGCAGGTTCACGTCAAAGGTATTGACGATGTCGAGCCAGCCTTCGGCTTCGGCACGGGTGCCGCGCATGATGAGGACGTTGCGCATGGTGTCGACGCGCACGATGGCGTCGGCCGACACCATGGGCCGCAGGATGGCGGCCATTTCATTGGCCCCCAGATATTGCAACGGGATGACGATGGCGCCGTAGCCCGGCGCCAAGGTGCCGGCACCGGCCAGGCGCGGCGCCGCGACGATGGTGCGCAGCGACTCGGGCGTGCCGACGTGGTAGGTGCCGCGTGGATCGCGCGCCATGACGACGCCATTGATCTGCAGCGCGGTTTCAAGCAGATTGAAGGCCTTGTCGGCGCTGATGGGCGTGCGGGTGATGAGCGTGATGGTGCCAGGCAAGGGCGGGTGGACGACGTAGTCCACCTTGAGCAGATCGCGCAGCATGACTTGCACCACTTCGGCGGTGGGCGCGTCCTGGAAGTTATAGGTGCTGGCGGGGCCGCGCACGGCGCCGGCGCCGCTGGATGGCGGGGCAAGCAGCCGGTCGTTGCCGCGGATGACGACGGGTTCGGCCGCGACGGGGGTGGCGGCGGTGCGGTCTGGTGCAGTGGGCGCGGGTGCCACCACGGGCGCCACCGGCAATGGGGCGTTGGACGCGACAGCCGCCGACACGGCCGTGGCCTGGCTGGGCGAGGCGGCTGCGTCGACGACCGGCGCTGGCTCGGGAGCGGCGCAAGCGACGAGTTGCCCCAGCAGGGCGACCAGGAGCAGCGGGCGGAAAGTACGTGGCAGATCCATGGGCAGAACCGAAAAGGATGGGGACGCCGGCGCGCGCGCGCGGTCGTCATGGCTGCGGCCAAGGGCAGCAGAACAGGGCAGGCGCCGAAGCGCGTGGCGGAGGGGGTGCACGAAGGCGATCATCTGGAGTCCCTTTTTGCGGGCGCAGGGCGCTGCGGCGGGGGGCCGCCCGCCGGGGCGGCCGCACTGGCGGCTGAAGCGGTGGCCAGCGGCAAGGGGACGACGCGCCGCTCGGCACCCTTGCCAAAGGTGGCCTCGCGTTCGCGAATGCCGCGCAATGTCCAGTCGCCCAGGCTTTCGCCGCTGCGGATGAAGCGGGGCTTGCCGTCAACTTCGGCCAGCACGCCGTTGAGCGCCGGCCCACGGACAATGCCGCGCAGCTGCGTCTTGTCGAGCAGATCGGGCGGCGGCGGCGGCGGCGCCTCAGGCGCTGCTGCGACCGGCTTGGCCGTGGCCGGGCGGCGATCTATGGCGAACAAGGGGCGTTCGAGCAAGGTGCGGTCGTTGCTGGCGGCGGCCGGGTTGACGCTGAGAAAAGTGGCGGATGCCGCGTCGAGGTTGGGCGGCAACGGCTGCGGCGCCACCCACTGGGTGCGCTGCCCGGCGCCTGGGCCGAACCACAGCAAGGCCAGCGCGGCCAGCAGCAGGGCGTTGAGTGCCCACAGGAAGGGGGTGAGGCGGCGGTTCATGGACGCGCCTTGAGAACGAACAGACCGACGCGCGCGACCATGGTCTGGACTTGCCCCGGCATGCCGACTTGCTGGGCGGTGAGGTGGAGGTTGTCGCTGAAGATGACGGGCGCCTGCGTGGCGAGTTCCTGCGCCAGCGCCTGGAACTGAGGCCATTCACCCTCGATGGCGAGCATGAGGCCAATGCGGTCGAACTGGCCGTCTTCCTTGGCCGGCATGACCTGGCTGCTGGTTACGCGCATGCCGCGGCTG
>JAKOYD010000165.1 GCA_029780695.1 Pseudomonadota bacterium | reverse complement strand
GTATCGGCTGGCGCACGGGCTGAAGGTGTCGCTGTGGGAGCTGCTGTGCGAGGTGCGCGCGACGCTGTTTCAGCGGCCGCGGGCCGAAGCAGCGGCGTATGAGCGAAGGCGCCGCTATCGACAACAAATGGCCGGCCTGCAGCCGAGGTTGTTCGGATGAAAATGTTTACCGGACAGTAGTGCGCCTGCGCGGGAATGACGACGGACCGAGAAGCGCCCAGTGCGCACCGCCCAACCTGCCGATCAACCCAGCGCCGCCATCAACCCATCAAACACCGGCCCCGGCTCCCCACTGTTGTCGACCATCCGCAGCTCCGGATAGTCCTCGGCGCGCGGCATGAACAGGCGCGTGCGGTAGTCGTCCCAGTGCGCCAGCTTCCACGCATCGTTGGGGTTGCCGCGCGCGGCGATGCGGCGGCGCGCCTCAGCTTCGCTCAGGTGCACCCACACCACGTGCACCGCCACGTCATCGCCCACGCCCAGCCACGCGCGGTCGGTCAGGCGGTGCGCGCGCACCTCGCGCGAGAGCGGGCCCACCACGATGCAATTCACGCCCAGCGCCAGGTTCTCGCGCGCCGTCTTCAGCAGGCCCGCGTATTCTGGATCCCGCAGGTGTTGCAGATACGGCGGGCTGTCGCGGTCATTGGGGTCGCCCGTCAGCACGCCCATCACGGCCGAGCTGTAGTCGCCGTACAGCGTGTCCTTGTCAAGCAGGCAGAACGACTGGCCGCTGGCGCGGTGCAGCAGCGGCAGCGCGCGCTTGGCCAGTGTGGTCTTGCCGGTGCCGGCGTGGCCGCAAAAAAAGATGAGGCGGGGCATGGGGCAAGTATGCCCGGCGCGGCCATCGGCAGCCGGTTGACCTGAACGCGGGTGCGATGGCGGCGGGTGCCCTGACGCTCATCGACACCCGTTGGCCGCCGCCAGATTCAATGGGCAGCCCATCGGAGCATGCGGCAAGGATACTCTGTTTTTTGTAGCGCTCTGCGCTTGCTGGACAAGCGCCAGGGGCTGTTTTTATGTTCAATGCAGCCGGCGCCGCCCCAGCGCGCCAGCGCCCAGCCCGGCCAGCAGCAGGCCCAGCGCCATCAGCGTCCATTCGCCCAGCGTGGGCACGGCCGTGACGTTGTCGTTCAAGTCGCGCACACCCACGCCCGATGGATCCACCACGATGCCGTTGGCCCGCCGGTCGCCGTCGCCCGCGCCGCCATCGGTCAGGCTGAAGGTGACGGTGTTGCCGTTGATGGTGGCCGGGTACTCGTACCAGTGCGGCGTGGCGTTCGCCCCCTCAGGCCCCCACTTGTAATACTTGGCGCCGGCCGGCACCGCCGATGGGTAGGTGATGGTGAAGTTGAGCGTCTCGCCCACGTTGCAGTTGGTGGCCACCAGGGCGAACAGCCCCATCGGGAAGCTGATGCCGGGCGGCGTGGCCGGGTTGGCGTTGGGCACGCCGCTGACGTACTGGCTGGCGCTGTAGCCGCACGCATCACCGCCGCCGGTGAACGAGGCGGTGATGTCGCCGCCGCCGGTGGGCGACGGCGCGGTGTAGCTCTTCACGCCCATCAGCGGCGCATTGCAAGTGGCCGTGGTGCCGCCGTTGCCGGCGCAGCTCCACGTCCAGGGCCCGCTGCCGCTGAGGGCCGATGCCGTGCCGGCACTGCACAGATTGCTGGCCGGCGGGGTCATGGTGGCCACGCCGTTCGCACTGCCGCAGCTGCCGTTGGTGGCTGCCACGGATGCCGAGCAACTGGCCGTGCTGCCGCCATTGGTGCCGGTGCAAGACCAGCTCCATGGCCCGCTGCCGGTGACCGCCGAGGCGGTGCCGGCGGCGCACAGGGCGGCGCCCGATGGCGCGGCCGACAGGGTGGTGCCATTGGCCGTGCCGCAACTGCCTGCGGTGGCGGCGGGCGGCATGATGACGATGATCTGGCTCGTCATCGCGCTGCCCGCGCTGTTGTTGGCCACGATGCCGACAAAGAAAGCGCCAACCTGCGTGGGCGTGCCCGTCAGCGCGCCCGTGCTGGTGTTGAAGCTCAGCCCCGGCGGCAGGATGAGCGGGTAGCCCGGGTTGTTGGCGAAGTACGTCAGCCCAAAGCTCACCGGCGTCGTCACGTTGGCCGGCGCCAGCGTGGGCGTGAAGCTGTAAGGCTGCCCCACCGTGCCCTGGGGCGCCGAGCCCGACAGTTGCGGGGCCACGCCGGGCGTCTGCGGGTCTTGCCAGGTGATGGTGAGCGAACCGTCACCGCCCCGGGCGCCTGTGCTGCTGCCGCCATTGCCGGCCGGCACGCAGAACGGTGCGGATCCCTTGGTGGTGTCGCCCGGCGACATGCCAGGCCAGATGCTCAGGCCGGCCGCGCCGCCGCCGCCACCGCCGCGGCCGCCGAGTGGGTCGGCGCCGCTGCCGCCGCCGCCGCCGCCACCCCAGTAACCGCCGCCGCCGCCGCCGCCGGCACCGCCCAGAATGTTGTTGGTGGGGCCGCCGAGGGACATGCCACCACTGCCGACTAAGTTAAGGAGTGGGTCCGTGATGGTGGTAAAGCCCATACCACCGTCACCGCCGTAGTCCCAAAAGGCACTGCCGTCGGCGCCGGTACCCCCACCGTCGCCGCCCCTGCCCGCGTCGTTTCCGGTGCCGCCCGCATTCCCATTGTTATCACCGCCATGCATGCCGTGTCCCGTGCCGCTGCCGCCCACCCCGTTGGCCTTGCCTCCCTGACCGGCCGCGCCGGGCCAGCTGGGCTGCCGGCCTTTGGCGCCGTTGGTGCCGTAGCCGCCAAACGCATAGGCGCAGCCATCGCCGCCTCTGCCATCGTTACCAGTGTTGTGCCCGCCGCTGCCGCCGCCGCCAGCGGCAATCACATCCCAGCCGCTGCCCGACCAACCGACAGCGGTCGCGCCGCCGCCGCCAGCGCCCCTGTGCTGGCCGCCGCTCACCCCCGCGCCGCCGCCGCCCACGAAGTACGAGACGGTGCCGCCCGCCGTCACGGCGACGCCGGTCAGGGTGTTGACCTTGGCCCCCGAGCCGCCCGGCACCCCTTCGGCGTTACCGCCGCCGCCGCCAATGGCGACGATGTTGATCTGGGTGACACCGGCCGGCACCTGCCATGTGCCCGCGCCGGGGGTGGTCACCGTGTGTGTGCCGGCCAGCGCCGCGCCAGCCGCGCCCACCATGGCGGACAGCACCAGGGCACGCAGCGTCTGCGACCCGGTCGCGAGCGGCGCGGCGCTTTCGGCCGCCTGCGCCGACAGCCAGCGACCCAAGCGCGTGGAGGGGCGGGCGTGCAAGCGACGGCCCGAGGCGATTTGTACTGTCATGGCGTGCGTTCTCCGACTGACCAGGATGGTTGAAGCGACTCCATGAAGCGTCTTGCCCGCGCTCAACATGGAGAGTCCATACCGATCATGGCCATACCATGCGCATTCCGATACCCCGCCCAGGAGGGGGGTTTAGCGCTTTTTTGCCACATCAGGGGTAGGAGCGCCCGCGTACCGCCTGCGGCAGATCAATTTGCCATGCTTACGGATGGTTTTATTATTGGTATCACCATAAGTCGTACCATATACGCGCATGAAGGGGATGGATCAGGTCGGTTGACCGAAAGGAGTGGGCTATGCATCGAGCGTCGGGCGCCACAGGCGGGCGCGTTCAGGGGGCCGATCAAGATGAAGGCACCCTGCTGCGACCTTCGGCGTGGCTGGCGCACTTGCAGTTGCTGGCCACGCTGCCCTATCCGGTCGATGTGCTGACGCCCACTGTCCTGTACACGCTGCGACGGGGCTTGCGCGCGGATTACGGCACTTTCACCCCGCTGGAGCCGCGCACGCTGAGTTCGGGTGCGATTTACGCCGAACGCTTTTCCCCCGCAGTGATGGGCTGGCTGTGCGCGGCACGCCAGACCGCGCAGGCGACGCATTCGACCGAGATGATGGTGCGCTCGGACGGAGAATCGCGCCGCGTGCTGTGCCTGGCGCCGGGGTACGAGGACAACCCGCTGTACCGCCACATCCTGCAGCCCCTGGGGACGCGCTGGAGCATGACGGCGCCCCTGCTGGACGCCACGGGCCAGGCCCACGGTCTGCTGTATCTGCACCGCGGCGCGGCGCACGGCCCCTTCAGCGAAGCCGAGCAACGGCTGCTGCGACGCGCGCGCGATGTGCTGCAGCCGCTGGCACAACGCCATGCGGGGGCGTTGTTGGACGATGAACCGGTCACGCGCTTGAGCGTGCGACAGGCAAGCCTGGTGCTGGACGGCAACGGCCGCTTCATGGGCATGGGCGACGGCGCGCGCGAGATGTTGTACCGCTGCGCCGCGCCCTTGCCGGGCGCGAGCGCGTGGCTGGCGCCCAACGTGGACGCACTGCCTGCGCCGGTGTTGGACGACGTGCTGATCGCGCTGCACGCGGCGCGGCACCGCGCCCCTGCGCCGCGGTTCGCGCCGCGCCGTCTGCGCGGTCAGGCGGGCGACTATGAATTTCGCGTCGAATGGATGGGTGAGACCGCTGGCGGCGCCGACGCAACGGCTGTGGTGCATCTGCGCCATCTGGAGCCGGCCGACATCACGCTGGCGCGGCGATTGTCGCGCTGGAAGCTGTCGCCGCAGGAGCGGCGCCTGCTCATCACTTCCGTGCGGCACCCGCACCCGCACGTGTTGGCCGAACGCCTGGGCGTGTCGCTGCACACGCTCAAAAGCTATTCAAAAGAGATGATCCGCCGCCACGGCTTTGCATCGCGCCAGGACATGGTCAACGCCGTGCTGCAGCGGGCGGTGGTGAACGACGGGTTGGCGCTGTGCTGAGCGCCGTTATCCGTGCAGGCGCGACGTCTTGGGCAAATGCGCCATCAGAAACTCCATCTGATCGGCCAGGATGCGGCGGTTGCGCAGGATGAAGTCTTCCCACAGGCTGGGCACGTAGGGCGTGTACAGCAGCGGCATGCGCGCCTGTTCGGGCGTGCGGTTGCTCTTGCGGTGGTTGCAGCTGCGGCAGGCGGTGACCACGTTCATCCAGGTGTCGCGGCCGTTTTGCGCCTGCGGGATGATGTGCTCGCGCGTGAGGTCGGTTTCGTGGAAATGATCGCCGCAGTAGGCACACACGTTGCGGTCGCGGGCGAACAGCTTGCTGTTGGTGAGGCTGGGGCGCAGGTCGAACGGGTTGATGCCCGGCACCCCGCGCGTGCCGATGATGCTGTTGATGGTGATGACCGACTGCTCGCCGGTGATGGCGTTGTGGCCGCCGCGGAACACGGCCACCTGCTGGCCCACTTCCCAGCGCACTTCCTCGGCTGCGTAGTGGATCACCGCCTGCTCCAGCGTGATCCACGATTGCGGCAAGCCCTGTGCCGACAGCTTGAGCACCTTCACAAAACGCCCCCTTTGACCGGAAACCATCGTGTGTGGCCGGCATTGCCAGTGCGGCCGCTCCGCGCCCTTGCCAAGGAGACGCGCAAGCCCAATATACTCGGTTTTCATGACATTTCCGCGTCCTGGCGCTTGACTGGCTTGCGCAACGCGCTATCAAAACCATATTGACCGAGCGACGCATGAAGATCTTTCGCGGCCTGCGCCACCCTGGCATCGCCCCCGGCTGCGCCCTGACCATCGGCAACTTCGACGGCGTGCACCGCGGCCACCAGGCCATGCTGGCGCTGCTGCGCAGCGAAGCCGCGCACCGCGGCGTGCCCAGTTGCGTGATGACCTTCGAGCCGCACCCGCGCGACTACTTTGCCGCCGTTTTAAACAAGCCCGACCTGGCGCCGGCGCGCATCGTCACCCTGCGCGACAAGTTGGGCGAGCTGGCGCGCTGCGGGGTCGACCAGGCCGTGGTGCTGCCCTTCAACGCCGCGCTGGCCAGCCAGCCGCCGCAGGCCTTCATCGACGACGTGCTGGTCAAGGGGCTGGGCGTGCGCTATGTGCTGGTGGGCGACGACTTCCGCTTTGGCGCCCAGCGCGCGGGCGACTACGCCATGCTGGACGCCGCCGGCGTGGCGCAGGGCTTTGACGTGGCGCGCATGCAGTCGTACGAAGTGCACGGGCTGCGCGTGTCGTCCACCGCCGTGCGGGCCGCGCTGGCCGAAGGGCGCATGCGCGATGCGGCGGCGCTGCTCGGGCGGCCGTATTCGATCAGCGGCCACGTGGTGCACGGGCGCAAGCTGGGCCGCGCGCTGGCCGAAAGCACACCGGGCAAGGCGGACGGCTTTCGCACGCTCAACCTGCGCTTTTCGCGCCGCGCCCATGCCTGGAAGCCCGCCGCCAGCGGCATCTTCGTGGTCGAGGTGCATGGGCTGACCAACCGACCGCTGCCGGGCGTGGCCAACCTGGGCGTGCGGCCGTCGCTGGACCCTCATGATGTCAACGGCGGCCGCGTGCTGCTGGAGACCCACGTGCTCGACTGGCCGGCGCACCTGGGCGCCGAAGGGGCCTACGGTAAAATCATCCGTGTGGATCTGCTGCACAAACTGCACGACG
Organism: Pseudomonadota bacterium; assembly: GCA_029780695.1. GTDB lineage: Bacteria > Pseudomonadota > Gammaproteobacteria > Burkholderiales > Burkholderiaceae_C > Ottowia. The sequence continues at coordinate 29,093 of JAKOYD010000165.1, read as the reverse complement.
AATTGCGCTATCACAGCCTGGCGGCGCTGACCGAAGGCATCGCGCGCGACTGCGCCGACGCGCGCGCCTGGCTGGCCGCGCGCGCCCAGCCCGCGGCGCGAATTTGACGGGGCGGCGGCACGCCCCAAGGCTTGTCCGCACCAGCGCCCCACTCCGTTTTTCATAGCTGCTCGCGCTTGTCCTGCTTGCGCCAGCGGCCGGTTTGATTCAAATTTCTGGTGAGCCTTCGCGCCATGAGCACAGACAACAAGACCGACTACCGCAAGACCCTGAACCTGCCCGACACGCCCTTCCCCATGCGCGGCGACCTGCCCAAGCGCGAGCCGGGCTGGATCAAGGAATGGGACGACACGGGCCTGTACAAGCGCCTGCGCGCCGCCCGCGCCGGGCGCGAAAAGTTCATCCTGCACGACGGCCCGCCCTATGCCAACGGCCAGTTGCACGCCGGTCACGCGGTCAACAAGATCCTGAAGGACATGATCGTCAAGACGCGGCAATTGAAGGGCTTGGACGCGCACTACGTGCCCGGCTGGGACTGCCACGGCCTGCCGATTGAAAACCAGATCGAAAAGCTGCACGGCCGCAATCTGAGCCGCGACGAGATGCAGGCCAAGGGCCGCGCCTACGCCACCGAGCAGATCGGCCTGCAGATGCAGGACTTCAAGCGCCTGGGCGTGCTGGGTGAATGGGACAACCCCTACAAGACGATGAACTTCGCCAACGAGGCGGGTGAACTTCGGCTGTTCAAGCGGCTGATTGAGCGCGGATTTGTGTACCGAGGCCTCAAGCCCGTGTACTGGTGCTTCGACTGCGGATCGGCGCTGGCCGAGGCCGAGATCGAATACCAGGACAAGAAGAGCAACACCATCGACGTCGCGTTCGAGGCCGCCGAGCCCGACAAGCTGGCCGCCGCCTTTGGCCTGCCGAAGCTGGACAAGCCCGCCTTCATCGTCATCTGGACCACCACCGCCTGGACCATCCCCGCCAACCAGGCGCTCAACGTCGGCCCGCACATCGAGCATGCCCTGGTCGACACGCCCAAGGGCCTGCTGGTGCTGGCCAAGGCGCGGGTCGAAGACGCGCTGAAGCGCTATGGCATCGAAGGCACCATCGTCGCCACGGCGATGGGCGACAAGCTGGGCGGCCTCAACTTCAAGCACCCGCTGTACGACGTCGACAAGGGCTACCAGCGCCTGTCACCCGTCTACCTGGCCGACTACGCCACCGACACCGACGGCACGGGTATCGTGCATTCGTCGCCCGCCTACGGTATCGAAGACTTCAACTCCTGCGTGGCGCACGGCCTGGCGCATGCCGACATCCTGAACCCGGTGCAGGGCAAAGGCAGCTACGCGGCCGACTTTCCGCTGTTTGGCGGGCTGGACATTTGGAAGGCCGTGCCCGTCATCATCAAGACGCTGGATGACGCGGGCCGGCTGCTGGCCACCAGCACCCTCACGCACAGCTACCCGCACTGCTGGCGCCACAAGTCGCCGGTCATCTACCGCGCCGCGTCGCAATGGTTCGTACGCATGGACGAGGGCGTTGGCGTGTTCACCAAGGACAAGGCGCCCGAAACCCTGCGCACCACGGCGCTGCGCGCGATTGAAGACACCGCGTTTTACCCGCCCAGCGGCAAGGCGCGCCTGCGCGACATGATCGCCGGGCGGCCCGACTGGGTCATCAGCCGCCAGCGCGCCTGGGGCGTGCCGATTGCCTTCTTTTTGCACAAGGAAACGGACGAGCTGCACCCGCGCACCATGGAAATCCTGGACCAGGCGGCCGACATCATCGAGCGCGGCGGCATCGAGGCCTGGAGCCGCGTGACGGCGGAAGAAATCCTGGGCGACGAAGACGCGCGCCACTACCGCAAGTTCAACGATATCCTGGAAGTGTGGTTCGACTCTGGCTCCACCTTCGAGCACGTGCTGTGCGGCACACACCCGAATGAGCACCACACGGACATTGATCCGCGCACGGGCGCTCCGGGGCCCGAGGCCGACATGTACCTGGAAGGCCACGACCAGCACCGCGGCTGGTTTCACAGCTCGCTCTTGCTGGCAAGCGCCATCCGCGGCCGCGCGCCCTACCGCAGCCTGCTGACGCACGGCTTCACGGTGGATGCGCAGGGCCGCAAGATGAGCAAGTCGCTGGGCAACGGCATCGACCTGCAGGAAGCCAACAAGAAATGGGGCGCGGAGATTTTGCGCCTGTGGGTGGCCGCCAGCGACTATTCGGGCGACATAGCGGGCGACGACAAGATCATGGCGCGCGTCATCGACGCCTACCGCCGCATCCGCAACACGCTGCGCTTTCTGCTGGCCAACACCAGCGATTTCGACCCGGCGAAAGACGCCGTGGCCAACGGCGATCTGCTGGAGATCGACCGCTGGATGCTGTCGCGCGCGGCCGAGTTCCAGGCGGAGGTGCTGGCGCATTACGAGGTGTACGAGTTCCACCCCGTGGTCGCCAAGCTGCAGCTGTTCTGCTCGGAGGACCTGGGCGGCTTCTACCTGGACGTGCTGAAGGATCGGCTGTACACCACGGCGCCCCGTTCGCTGGCGCGCCGCAGCGCGCAGACGGCGTTGTGGCAACTGACGCAAGCGCTGCTGCGCTGGATGGCGCCGTTCCTCAGTTTCACGGCCGAAGAGGCGTGGAAGCTGGTGGGCAAGAGCGACTCGATTTTTCTGGAGGAGTTCTCGGCCTTTGACCCACCCGACGCCGCGCTGCTGCAGAAGTGGGAACGCATCCGCGAAATCCGCGACGTCGTCAACAAGGACATCGAGGCTTTGCGCGAAAAAGGCGAAGTCGGCTCGTCGCTGCAGTCCAACGTGGTGCTCACCGCGCCACCGGCCGACCATGCGCTGCTGGCCAGCCTGGGGGATGACATGAAGTTCGTCTTCATCACTTCTGCTATCGAATTGACAGCGGCTGACGCCCTATCCGTCAGCGCCAGGGCCTCGAAAGACGTGAAATGCGAGCGCTGCTGGCACTACACCGACGACATTGGCCAGAACGCGGAACATCCGACGATCTGCGGCCGCTGCATCAGCAACCTGCACGGCGCGGGCGAGACGCGCCACGTGGCGTGATCGATCCAATTTCGTCATTCCTGCGCAGGCGGGAATGACGGAATTTTGTGCCCCATCGCACGTTAGACACGGACACCCATCTTCATGGCTCGACGAAATTCCTCAGCCCCGCACCTTGCGCTGTGGCTTGCACTGGCCGCGCTGGTGGCGGTGCTGGACCAGTTCACCAAGCAACTGATCCTGGGCAACTACCAGCTCGGCGACAGCACCTATGTGACGAGCTTCTTCAACGTCGTGCGCGCCCACAACACGGGCGCGGCGTTCTCGTTTTTGGCCGGTGCGGGCGGCTGGCAGCGCTGGTTCTTCGTCGCGCTGGCGACGGCGGCGTCGCTGTTCATCGTCTGGCTGCTGCGCTCGCACCCGGGGCAGAAGCTGTTCGCGTTCTCGCTCAGCATGATCCTGGGCGGTGCCGTCGGCAACGTGATCGACCGGCTGTTGCACGGCTATGTGGTGGACTTTCTGGACTTCCACTGGGCTTTTCTCTCACCCATGTTCTATCGCGGGCACTTCCCGGCGTTCAACATCGCCGATGCCGCCATCACGGCGGGAGCGATCGGGTTGATTCTGGATGAGCTGCTGCGTGTGCGGCGCGGTCGATGACGCTCAATAGCCACGCAGCATGAATTCAATGCAGGCTTCGACCACCGCCTGCTCGCCCTCGGTCAGACGGCGCAAGGGCTGGCGCAGCAGCGTGGCGGGCACGGCAAGCAGGTTTGGTGTGTCCAGCACGTAGAGTTCGTCGCCGACCTTGAGGCTGCTCTGTGCGCGCTGCATCACGGGCTGGCCCGGCTCGGCAGCGTGCAGGGGAATGCACCAGCGCGTGACCGTATTCACCAAGTCGCTCTGCACGTCGAGGTACAGCGTGTATTTGGCGCGGCGATTGGGGTTGCGATAGACGTCGAAACGCGGCATGCGCCATCACCCGGCGTGACCGGTTTCCTGCAAGTACTGCTGCAGTTCTTCGGCTGCCGTACCGTGCGCCTCGATCTGCGCCGCGTAGTGCTCAAGCGCTTCCCGGTTCTCCAGTGCCCATGCGCTTGCACGCGCATAGCCTCCCGGCGGAAGCCAAGGCTCGCCGGTCGGCGCCGGGGCACTCGCCGTCTTCGCTGTCGCAGCCACCACCCTCATCGGGATCAGTTCGACCCGCTCATCGGCATGCACCACCATCTCGAACAACTGGCCCGCAAACCGCTTGCCCAGCGAAATCTGGCCGCTGGCGCCGACTTCCTTCAGCATGATTGCCCCCAAAAATTCATGCAATCATGCGGCATGACGAGGGATGTGTCAAAGCCGAACATTCAACCCAAGGTCAACACCGTCGACCCTGTAGTCTGCCGCGCCTCCAGCGCCTTGTGCGCGGCCTGCACTTCCGCAAGCGGAAAACGCTGGTCGATGTGGATCTTGACCTGGCCTGCGCGGACCACGTCAAACAGGTCGTCCGCCATCTTCTGGCAGCTTTCTCGCGTGGCGATGTGCGTGAACAGCGTGGCGCGGGTCACGTACAGGCACTTGGGCGCCAGGATGGCGGGGGCGAAGGGCGGCACGGGGCCGGACGCGTTGCCGAAGCTGGCCATCAGGCCGAAGGGGCGCAGGCACTGCAGCGAGCCTTCCCAGGTGTCCTTGCCGACCGAGTCGTAGACGACCTTCACGCCTTGGCCGCCCGTGATCTCCTTCACGCGGGCGGCAAAGTCTTCCGTTCTGTAATTGATAGCATGCGCCGCGCCATTGGCAAGGGCCAGTTGGCATTTTTCATCTGAACCGGCGGTGGCGATCAACTGATAGCCCAGCGCCTTGGCCCATTGGCAGGCGATCAGGCCGACACCGCCAGCGGCGGCGTGCCACAGGATATGGTCGCCGGCCTGCAGGCCTTCCACCGGCAGCGTCTTGCGCAGCAGGTATTGCGCCGTCAGGCCCTTCAGCATCATGGCGGCGCCGGTTTCAAAGCTGATGTCATCGGGCAGCTTGCACACCGCCAGCGCGGGCATCACGCGCGCTTCGCTGTAGCTGCCGGGCGGGTTGCTGGCATACGCCGCGCGGTCGCCCGCCTGCAGGTGCGTCACGCCCTCGCCCACGGCCTCGACGATGCCGGCGCCTTCCATGCCCAAGGTCAGCGGCATGGGCAGGGTGTACAGGCCGGTGCGCTGGTAGACGTCGATGTAGTTCAGCCCGATGGCTTGGTGGCGGATGCGGATCTGGCCGGGGCCGGGTTCTCCCACGGGCACGTCGACCAGTTGCATTGCTTCGGGGCCGCCGGGGCGGGCAATTTGTACGGCCAGGGGCATGGCGAAGTCTCCTTGCGATGAATCAGCCCGCGATGGTGCCACGAAGCGGCACGCGCCGTCGCCAGCGCGGCGTTTACTACACAATTGATAGCTGTTTGCGCTTTACAGACAAGCGCCAGCGCCCGATTTGATGGTTGAATTTGGCGGACCGGTGGGCTGCGCCATGGGCTACAGTCGCGCCCATGACCGCCGCGCGCCTGACGCCCGCCACCACCGCCCTGCTGACGCTGCCGCCTTTGTTGTGGGCCGGCAATGCGGTGGTCGGCAGGCTGGTGGCCGACCTGGTGCCGCCGGTCACGCTGAACTTTCTGCGCTGGGTGCTGGCCTTTGCCTTCCTGCTGCCGCTGGGTGGCTGGGTGCTGCGGCCGGGCAGCGGGCTGTGGTCGCATTGGCGGCGCTTTGCGCTGCTGGGCCTCTTGGGCGTGGGGCTGTACAACGCGCTGCAGTATCTGGCGCTGCACACGTCCACGCCGCTGAACGTGACGCTGGTGGCCTCCAGCATGCCGCTGTGGATGCTGGCGCTGGGGCGGCTGTTCTTCAACGCGCCGATCACGCGGCCGCAACTGCTGGGTGCGCTGCTGTCGATGGCCGGCGTGGCGGTGGTGCTGGCACGCGGCGAATGGGCGCAGCTGGCGCGCCTGACGCTGGTGCCGGGCGACTTGTACATGGTGGTGGCCACCATCGCCTGGGCGTGGTATTCGTGGTTGCTGTCACGCCGGGCCGAGCCGGACGCGATTCGCGCCGACTGGGCGGCTTTTCTGCTGGGGCAGGTGGTCTTCGGGCTGGGTTGGTCGGCGCTGCTGACGGGCGGCGAATGGGCGCTGACCGGCGCACGCATCGCCTGGGGCTGGACGCTGGTGGTCACGCTGCTGTTCGTGGCCGTGGGGCCGGCGGTGCTGGCGTACCGCTGCTGGGGTCTGGGCGTGCAGCGCGCGGGGCCGGCCGTGGCGGGTTTTTTCAGCAACCTGACGCCGGTGTTTGCCGCCGTGATGTCGGCGCTGTTTCTGGGCGAGACGCCGCGCCTGTACCACGCGCTGGCGTTCGGGCTGATCGTGGCCGGCATCGCGGTGTCGGCCCGGCGTTGACCGCATGAGCACCACGCCACCGCCCTTGCCGCCGCCCGCCGCGGGCTGGCTGCGCTTTGCGCCCGGCCTGCATGTGCTGCTGAACTACCGGCGCGACTGGCTGGCGCGCGACGTGGTGGCGGGGCTGGTGCTGTCGGCCATCCTGGTGCCGGTGGGCATGGGTTATGCCGAGGCGGCGGGCGTGCCGGCCATTCACGGGCTGTACGCCACCATCGTGCCGCTGCTGGTGTACGCGCTGCTGGGGCCCAGCCGCATCATGGTGCTGGGGCCGGATTCGACCCTGGCGGCCGTCATCGCCAGCCTGATCCTGCCGCTGGCCGGCGGCAGCGTGGAACGGGCGATTGCGCTGGCTGGCGTGCTGGCGCTGATGACCGGCGGCTTTCTGCTGTTGATCGGCTTTGCGCGGCTGGGGGTGATGGCGGACTTGTTTTCCAAACCGATCCGGCTCGGGTTTTTCAACGCCATCGCGCTCACCGTGATGATCAGCCAGATGCCCAAGCTGCTGGGTTTTTCGGCCTCGGTCAACGGCTCGGTCGAGCGCGTGGTGGCCATGGCCACCGGCTTCTGGCGAGGGCACGGCAACCCGGCGGCAATGGCCGTTGGCCTGGGTTGCCTGGCCATCATCCTGGGCCTGCGCCGCTGGCGCCCGCGCTGGCCGGGTGTGTTGATCGCGGTGGTATTGGCCACCGCCGTGTCGGCGGGGTTGGATCTGGCCGGCACGCAGGGGCTGGACGTGATCGGCCCGGTGCCGCACGGCCTGCCGCTGCCGGCGCTGCCCTTCGCGGGCATGACGCTGGCCGATCTGCGCGTGCTGGCGCCGGGCGCGGCCATCATCGCGCTGCTGGCGTTTGCCGACACCAGCGTGCTGTCGCGCGCGCTGGCGCAGCGCGGTGGCACGCGCGTCAACGCCGACCAGGAAATGCTGGCGCTGGGCAGCGCCAACCTGGCCACGGGGCTGTTTCAGGGCTTTCCGATCAGCAGCAGCAATTCGCGCACGCCGGTGGCCGCCGCCGCCGGCGCGCAGACGCAGTTGGCCAATCTGGTGGGCGCGGCGGTCATCGCTCTGCTGCTGGTGCTGGCGCCCGGCCTGCTCAAGGACATGCCGCAGGCGGCGCTGGGCGCGGTGGTCATCACCGCCTGCATCACCTTCACCGACTGGCCAGGCATGCTGGCGCTGCTGCGCCAGCGGCCGGTGGAATTCATGCTGGCGGGCGTCAGCTTTCTGGGCGTGGTGTTCTTCGGCGTGATCGAGGGCATTGCCGGCGCCATTGCGCTGTCGCTGCTGGTGATGGTGTGGAACGCCTGGCACCCGTACTACACCGTGCTGGTGCGGGTGAACGGCCGCAAGGGCTACCACGATGCCACGCGCCACCCCGAAGGCCGCTTCGTGCCGGGGCTGGTGCTGTTTCGCTGGGACGAGCAGCTGTTTTTCGCCAACGCCGACCTGTTCCGCGAAGCCGTGCTGCAGGCCGTGGACAGCGCCACCACGCCGACGCGCCAGGTCATCGTGGCGGCCGAGGCGGTCAACGACATCGACGTGACCGCCGCCGACATGCTGGCCGCGCTGGACCATGAACTGCAGGCGCGCGGCATCGAGCTGCAATTCGCGGGCCTGCCCGGCCACGTGCGCGACCTGATCATGCGCTACGGCCTCAGCCCGCGCTTTGACGCCGAGCACTTTCACCCCACCGTGGGCAACGCCGTCAACGTGTACCGGCGCGCGCACGCCGTGGACTGGAAGGACTGGGACGAGGCCTGATGCGCACGCGGGCGACCCGCCACGCGGCGTCGGCCTACGTCGGCGCGCCGCGGCCGCGCCTAGACTGCGCGCTGTCACTCAACCACCTGGGAGCACGCAAGCATGGCCCTGAACCTGACCGAAGATGAACTGCAACTGCTGGCGGCGCTGCCCCAGTCCATTGGCTCCGCCGTCGCCTTTGCTGGCCGCAGCGGGCTGTTTGGCACGGGCAAGGAAATGTTTGCCAGCGGCCAGGCCTTGATGGCGGGCGTGAAAGACTACCCCGGCAACGAACTGATTCAGGCCATCGTGCCCGATCCGTCCGCCGCCGACAAAGCGGCCGAACTGGACCAGGCCCGCAAGACGCGCGACTGGGCCATGGCACGCTTGAAGGCCAAGGGCATCACGTCAGCGGAGAAGCTGACCGCGCAGACGCTGGACGATGCGCGCGAAGTGGCGCAACTGCTGGCCAGCAAGGTCGACCCGGCGCAGGCCGCGCAGTACCGCCAATGGGCGCTGGGCGTAGCCGAGAAGGTGGCCATGGCATCGACCGAGGGCGGCTTTCTGGGCTTTGGCGGCACGCGCCTGTCGGACGACGAGAAGAAGCTCATCGCCGAGCTGCGCGGCGCGCTCGGGGCGTAAGCGCTCTTTGCGGGCCGTTGCACCGGCCCGCCGTGCTCAAATCGTCTGCAGCGCGGGCCGTGGGCGGCAAATGTGGTCCAGCGGGGCGAGCACGGTGGCCACGCCGCGCACCACGACGTCGCCGTCCTGGTTGCGCACTTCGCATTCCAGCTCGACGCGGTGGCGTTCGGCGTCCAGCGCCGCCACCGTGACCTCGGCGCTCAACAAGTCCCCCGGGCGCACCGGCCGCAGATACTTCAGCGTTTGCTCAAGATAGATCGTGCCCGGCCCGGGCAGCAGCGTGCCCAGCACGGCCGATATGAGCGCCCCGCTCCACATGCCGTGGGCGATGATGCCGCCGAAGCGGCTGGCGCGCGCGTACTCTTCGTCGAGGTGCGCCGGGTTGAAGTCGCCGGTCGATTCGGCAAAGTGTTCGATGGTTTCGCGCGTCACGCGCCGCGCAAGGCGCGCGCGCTGCCCGATGCGCAAGTCGGCAAACGGCACGTTCTCGATCACGTCGGCGCGCGATTCGATCCAATCAGGGTTTTTACTAGGCATCCCTGCAGTCTGCCATGGCGCCGTGGCGCGCGCATGACAGCGCCGCGCCGCGCTGACAAAGCGTTAAAAAGTACCGGGGTAAGACCCGCCGTCGGGCAGGATGTTCTGCCCCGTCAGATAACCCGCCTGCTGGCTGCACAAAAAGGCGCAGATGGCGCCGAACTCGGCCGGCGTGCCAAAGCGCTGCGCCGGAATCTGCTTTTGGTGCACGGCGCGGATCTCTTCCACCGGCTTGCCCATTTTCTGCACCATGCCGGCCAGGGTGCCCCGCAGCCGGTCGGTGTCGAACTTGCCCGGCAGCAGGTTGTTGATGGTGACGCCCTTGGCCGCGATTTCCGGGTTGCGCGCCAGCCCGGCCACAAAACCCGTCAACCCCGAGCGCGCGCCGTTGGACAGCCCCAGGATGTCGATCGGCGCCTTCACCGCGCTGGACGTGATGTTGACGATGCGCCCGAAGCCGCGTGCCAGCATGCCGTCGAGGGTGGCCTTGATCAGTTCGATGGGCGTGAGCATGTTGGCGTCGATGGCCTTGATCCACGCTTCACGGTCCCAGTCGCGGAAGCTGCCCGTGGGCGGACCGCCGGCGTTGGTGACCACGATGTCAAAGTCGCGCCGCACCGCGAACACCGTCGCGCGGCCCTCGGGCGTGGTGATGTCGGCGGCCACGAATTGCACTTCAGCGCCCGTCCCGCCTGCGTTGTTTGCTCTTATTTTTGAAGCAGCCGCCGCCAGTGCGTCGGCGCCGCGCGCCACCATCAGCACGTTCACGCCCTCCGCCGCCAGCGCCTCGGCGCAGCCGCGCCCCAGCCCCTTGCTGGCGCCGCACACCAGCGCCCATTTGCCTTTGATGCCCAGATCCATGTCGATAACCCACTGCAGATGGAAAGCGTGAATTCTGACCCACGCCGGCGCGCCACGCTGGAGCGCGCGGCACTTCGTGGTGAATTACAATTGCAATACAAGCCCCTCACCAAGAACCCGCCATGCGCACCGCCACATTGCCCGCTGTCCGCGTCACCCCCGAAACACGTTTGCTGATCGAATCAGCGCTGCGCGAGGGCGAAACGCTGTCGACCTTCATTGAGCAGGCGGCAGCGCAGCATGCGCGTTGGCGCAAGGAGGACGAGGCCTTTTACGCGCGCGGCCTGGCGGCGGCCCAACGGCTGGACGCAGGTGGTCCATCGATCACGGTGGATCAGTCGCTGGCGCGGTTGCGCGTCAGGGCGGCAGCGGCCTTCGGCAAGCCGCTGAAATAGGCCATCGTGCACAGTTATCGCGTGAGCCTTGCTCCTGAGGCGCAAGACGACTTGGAGCGCCTGTTTGACTTTGCGCTGGACGCGGGCGATGAGGCGTTTGCGCACCGTGTGGTCGACACGTTGGAAACCGCTTTCCAACTGCTGCGCACCCTGCCCTACAGTTGCCGCAAGGCGGCTGATGGTGCGTTGGGGCCGTTGTGGCGCGAATTGGTGATTCCGCTCGGCAGCACCGGCTACGTCGCCCTGTTCCGTGTCGTTCCGCCGGACGACGTCCAGATACTCGCTGTGCGGCACCAGCGCGAAAGCGACTATCGCTAAGCAGCGCCGGTGCCGGTGCCGCTTCTGCTTCGCTCGCGCTAGCGCCCCGCCCGGCTGAACATGAAGATACCCGCCACCACCAGCGCCGTGCCCGCCGCCAGCCACGGCGTGAAGGGCTCACCCAGGATGACGATGCCCATGGCGATGGTGGACAGCGGGCCGATCATGCCGACCTGCGACGCCAGACTGGGCCCGAGGCGTTCGACCGCCATCATCACCATCAGCACGGGCGCGGCGGTGCACAGCGTGGCGTTGAGCACCGACAGCCAGATCACTTCAGGCGCCACCTGCGCGGCGGCCATCGGCTTGACGAGGAGGAACTGCACGATGCAGCACACGCAGGCAAAGGCAGTGGCCAACCCCACCAGGCGCAGCGAGCCCAGACGCTGCACGAATTCTCCGCTATAAAAAAGATAGAGCGCGTAGGTGAAGGTGGAGACGAACACCAGCAGCGCGCCCCACGCCGTGGCGCCGGTGGGCGCGATGCGCAGCTCCAGCCCGAACACCGTCAGCGCGCCGGCGTAGCTGACAGCGGTCGCCAGCAGGTGCCCGCGCGTGATGCGCCGGCCGCGCAGCGCCCAGCCAAGCAGCAGCACCAGCGTGGGGCCGAGGTAGAGGATCAGCCGCTCCAGGCTGGCGGTGATGTACTGCAGCCCCGCAAAGTCGAGCATGCTGGACAGGTAGTAGCCGATGAAGCCCAGGCCCAGCACGCCAGCCCAGTCGCGCCGGCTGAGCGGCGGCTTGCCGCGCCCGGCCCACCACGCCATGACGACGAAGAACGGCAACGCAAACAGCATGCGGTACATGATGAGCGTGACCGCGTCGACGCCGTAGCGGTAAGCCAGCTTGACGATGATCGCCTTGCCGCTGAAGCAGATGGCGCCCACAGCTGCCAGCAGCAGGCCGGTCGCTCTTTTATTTATAGCTGCCGGAGCTTGCTGGCCGGGCGCGGAGGCCGGATTTTCATTCGCTTCACTGCGCATCGTGGCCCGGCAGTGCCTCCGCTCAGAACCCCGCGACCAGGCCGTCGCGCCGCGCGTCGCTGGCAGCGATGTAGCCCTCGGTCTTCGGGTCGCCCGCGCGCCAGATGAACTGACCGGCGCCGAAGTCCTGGTAGCTGTCGTTGATGACGTCGATCTGGTGGCCGCGCGCCACCAGGCCTTGCACGGTGGCGGGGTCCAGGCTGGCTTCGACGTTGATCGACAGGCCCTGGTTGTAGCGCCAGCGCGGCGCGTCGCACGCGGTCTGCGGGTTCTGGTGGTAGTCGAGCATGCGCACCAGCGTCTGCATGTGGCCCTGCGGCTGCATGTTGGCGCCCATCACGCCGTAGCTCATCTGCGGCTGGCCGCCCTTGGTGAGAAACGCGGGGATGATGGTGTGAAACGGCCGCTTGCCGGGCGCCACCGCGTTGGGGCTGGCGGCATCCAGGCTGAAGCCGTAGCCGCGGTTCTGCAGGCTGATGCCGTAGGTCGGCTCGACGCAGCCTGAGCCAAAGCCCATGTAGTTGCTCTGGATGAAGCTGACCATCATGCCGTCTTCATCGGCCGTGGTGAGGTAGATGGTGCCGCCCTTGGCCGGGTTGCCGGCACCGAAGTCCTGCGCGCGCTGCATGTCGATGAGTCTGGCACGGCTCTTGAGGTAGGCGGCATCGAGCATTTGCGCGGGGGTCACCGCCATCGACGACGGCTCGGCCACGTAGCGGTAGACGTCGGCAAAGGCCAGCTTCATGGCCTCGATCTGCAGGTGCTGCGAATCGACGCCGTCCACCGGCAGCCCGGCAACGTCGAATTGCTCCAGGATGCCCAGCGCGATCAGCGCCGCAATGCCCTGGCCGTTGGGCGGGATCTCGTGCAGCGTGTGGCCACGGTAGTCCTGGCCGATGGGCGCGACCCATTCGGGCTGGTAGTCGGCGAAATCCGCCAGCTGGTGCGCACCGCCGTGGGCCTGCGACATGGCGCACAGGGCGGCGGCAATCTCGCCCCGATAGAAGGCTTCACCCCCGCTGTCGGCAATGGCGCGCAGGCCGCGCGCGGCGGCCTGGAACTGGAACAGCTCGCCCACCTTGGGCGCGCGGCCCCAGGGCAGAAAGCTGTCGGCAAAGCCCGGCAGCCCCTGCAGCTCGGGCGTGGCGGCCGCCCACTTCTGCTGCACCACCACCGGCACCAGGTAGCCACGCTCGGCAATCTCGATGGCGGGCTGCATCAGGTCGGCGAAGGGCAGCTTGCCGAAGCGCCTGGACATCGCCGCCCAGCCCGCCACCGCGCCGGGCACGGTGACGGTGTCGAAGCCGCGCTTGGCGAAATGGACGGCGTCGGCACCGAATTTGCCGCGCAGGTAGTCCAGCGTCCAGGCGCGCGGCGCGCGGCCCGAGGCGTTCAGGCCGTGCAGTTGCTGGCCGTCCCACAGGATGCAGAAGGCGTCGCTGCCCAGGCCGTTGCTGACCGGCTCGACGATGGTCATGGCAGCGGCCGTGGCCACGGCCGCGTCGACCGCGTTACCACCCTGCTGCAGCATGCGCAGGCCGGCCTGCGCGGCCAGCGGGTGCGAGGTGGCAACCACGTTGCGCGCGAAGACCGGCAGGCGCGTGCTGGTGTAGGGGTTGGCGTAGCTGAAGGACATGGCGTTGCTTTCGGCGCGTGCGCGGGCCGGGCGGCGTCGCGCGATGAACGGTGGGCTTATTCGGTGGTGATCTTGCGTTCGACCACGATGCGCTTCCACTTGGCAGCGTCCTGCGCGACCATGCGCGCAAACTGCGCGGGCGTGCCGCCGGCGGTGTCGATGCCCAGCTTGGCCAGCCGCGCCTTCAGGTCGGGCTCGGCCAGCACTTCGTTGGCTGCCTGGTTGACGCGCGAGACCACGTCGGGCGGCAGGCCGCGCGGGCCATACAGGCCGAACCAGGTGTTCGATTCGAAGCCGGGCAGCACCTCGGCGATGGCGGGCAACTCGGGCGCCAGCGGCGTGCGCTTGGCCGACGTGACGCCCAGCGCACGCAGGCGCCCGTCGCGCACGTGCGGCAAGCCGGTCGGCAGCGAGTCGAACAGCACGTCCAGCTTGCCGCTGGCCAGGTCGGGAATCGCCAGCGCCGTGCCCTTGTATGGGATGTGCACCACGAACACCCCCGCCTGCGACTTGAACAGCTCGGCCGTCAGCTGGACGATGGTGCCGATGCCGCTGGACGCGTAGTTGAGCTGGCCCGGTTTGGCCTTGGCCAGCGCGATCCATTCGGCCACCGTGCGCGCGGGCGAACTGTTGGGCACCAGCATGATGCTGGGCGCGTCGCCCAGGTGCACGATGGGCGTGAAGTCGCGCACCGGGTCGTAAGGCAGGCGCGTGCTGACGCTGGGGCCGATGGAATGCGTGCTGGACGTGGTCAGCAGCAGCGTGTAGCCGTCCGCGGGCGCCTTGGCCGCCAGGTCGGAGCCGAGCGCGCCGCCGGCACCCGGGCGATTTTCGACCACCAGCGGCTGGCCCAGCTTGTCGCCCAGGCGCTGCGACACGGCCCGTGCGAACAGGTCGGTCGCCCCGCCAGCCGGAAACGGCACCAGCAGGCGAATCGGCTTGGCGGGGTAGGCCTGCGCCCAGGCGCCGGGCGAGCCCAATGCCAGCGGCGCCAGCGACAGCAGCGTGCGTCGTTTCATGGCTCGTGCTCTCCAATGATGCGGTGGTGAACTTTCTTGATCATCCACCACACGCCCAACGCCACCAGAGGCACCGAAATGGCGGTGGTGACTTCGGTGCCCAGCGGCCAGCCGAGCTTTTGCGCGCCCTTGACCAGGTAGCCGATCAGCCCGACCACATAGTAGGTAATCGCCGCGACCGACAGGCCTTCCACCGTCGACTGCAGCTGCAGTTGCAGGCCCTGCCGGCGGTTCATGGCGCCCAGCAGTTCGCGGCTGCTTTGCTGCTGCCCCACTTCGACGCGCGTGCGCAGCAGCCCGCTGACCCGTTCGATGCGCTGCGACAGCGCGGCCTGGCGCCGGTCGGCCGATGCGCAGGTGTGCATGGCGGGCAGCAGCCGCCGCTGCATGAAGTCGTGCAGCGACTGCATGCCTTCGATGCGCGTCTCGGCAATGTCGGCCAGCCGCTGCTCGACCAGGCTGAAATACGCCGCGCTGGCCGAAAAGCGCGTATGCGTGGCGGCATAGCGGCTTTCGAGTCCCGCAGCCAGGCGCGTCAGGCGGTCCAGCAGCAGCGGCTCGTCGGCCGCCGCGGCGTCGCGCACCTGCTCGGCCAGTTGGGCCAGGTCAGATTCGGCGCTGGCCAGCCAGGCCACGGTGTCGCGCGCGGAGGGCAGGCCCATCAGCGCGGCCATGCGATAGGTTTCGATATCGAGCAGGCGTTGCACCAGCCGGCCCAGGCGGCGCGGCGACACCTTGCCCGGCGCCGTCTCGCCCACCAGCACCAGCACGCGGATGCTGCCGTCGGCCTGCAGGCGCATGTCGGTGTGCAGGTCGGAGCTGCCGCTGATGACGGTGGAGCCGGTGACGCTGCCGGCATCGAACAGCCGGCGCACCGCGGCCGCGCCGTCGATGGCATGGCGCGGCACCGCCCACACGTCCACCTGCGTCAGCGCGTGCCCCGGCAGCGCGCGCCGCCAGGCCGGCGGCACGGGAAGGTCGGCCGCCTGCGGCTCGCCCTGGCCGAGCGCCAGGATCTCGTCGGCGCTCATCTCGCGCAGGAAGGTCCACGACACGAATTCGGTGTGCAGCTCCCACCGCAGGTCCAACCCCGGCAGTCGGGCGCGGAAGAAGTTGACGTCGTCGGGGGGCGGCTCAATGCCGGCGCTGGCCAGCAGCTCGCCCAGGTGCGCACGGCTGGCCTGGCGCGCGGCGCCATCGGCCCACATCACGTAGTGGACGATGGCCAGCGGCGCCTCCAGCGCCTCGGGCGGCCGCGCATGCACTTCGCCGTGCAGGTCGGCGCGGGAAGGAAGTGGGGTCAGCATGGTGGACGTTGTGGCATGGAGGGCAATAGCGCATTGTGGCCGACGGCCAAAGCCGTGCGCGGCGGCGCGCTTGAAAGCAAAACGGCGCCCGAGGGCGCCGTTTTGCCACAGCCCGCGCGTGGACGTCAGTCCTCGACGAAGGCGTCCTCGCGGCTCTTCTTGACGGCCGGCAGCAGCACGATGACAAGCAGCGCCGCCGCCAGGCCCAGCAGCGTGGCCGACAGCGGCCGCGTGACCAGCACGCTCCAGTCGCCGCGCGACAGCAGCAGCGCGCGCCGCAGGTTCTCTTCCATCATCGGCCCCAGAATGAAGCCCAGCAGCAGCGGCGCCGGCTCCATGCCCAGCTTGATGAAGATGTAGCCGATGATGCCGAACCAGCCCACCATCCACACGTCCCAGGTGTTGTTGTTGGTGGAATACACACCGATGGCGCAGAACAGCACGATGGCCGGGAACAGCCAGCGATACGGCACCGTCAGCAGCTTGATCCACAGGCCAATCAGCGGCAGATTCAGGATGATCAGCATCAGGTTGCCGATCCACATCGAGGCGATCAGGCCCCAGAACAGCTCGGGGTTGCTGGTCATGACCTGCGGGCCGGGCTGGATGTTGTGGATGGTCATGGCACCCACCATCAGCGCCATCACGGCGTTGGGCGGAATGCCCAGCGTCAGCAGGGGGATGAACGAGGTCTGCGAGCCGGCGTTGTTGGCCGATTCGGGCGAGGCCACACCGCGGATGTTGCCTTTGCCGAAGGGCACTTCGCCCGGCTTCAGCTTGGTCTTTTTCTCGATGGTGTAGGCTGCGAAGGCCGACAGCATGGCGCCGCCGCCCGGCAGGATGCCCAGCGCCGAACCCAGCATGGTGCCGCGCAGGATGGCCGGCAGCATCAGCTTCCAGTCTTCCTTGGTGGGGTAGATGTGCTCAACCTTGCCGGTGAACACTTCGCGCTGTTCTTCGGGGTGCGACAGGTTGGCGATGATCTCGCCGTAGCCGAACACGCCCATGGCGATGACGATGAAGCCGATGCCGTCGGTCAACTCAGGGATGTCGAAGCTGTAGCGCGCCACACCCGAGTTGACGTCGGTGCCCACCAAGCCCAGCAGCAGGCCCAGCACGATCATGCCGATGGCCTTGATCAGCGAGCCGGAAGCCAGCACCACGGCGCCGATCAGGCCCAGGATCATCAGCGAGAAGTATTCGGCCGGGCCGAAGGCAAAGGCGACTTCGGTCAGCGGAACGGCGAAGGCCGCCAGCACCAGCGTGCCGAAGCAGCCGGCGATGAACGAGCCGATGCCCGCCGCGGCCAGCGCCGGGCCTGCTCGGCCGCGCCGCGCCATCTGGTAGCCGTCGATCACCGTCACCACCGACGACGATTCGCCCGGCAGGTTGACCAGAATGGCCGTGGTGGAGCCGCCGTACTGCGCGCCGTAGTAAATGCCGGCCAGCATGATCAGCGCGGCCACGGGGGGCAGCGCATACGTGGCGGGCAGCAGCATGGCGATGGTGGCCACCGGACCGACGCCCGGCAGCACGCCAATCAGCGTGCCCAGAAAGCAGCCGATGAAGGCGTAGATCAGGTTCTGCATCGTGAAGGCGACGCCGAACCCCATTGACAGGTTGTTGATCAGATCCATGGTGTGCGCCTCGTTCAGCCGGTGATGAAGGTGGGCCAGACCTGGAACTGCAGTTTCAGGCCCCAGACGAAGGCGAACCAGCTCAATGCCGCCAGCAGGATGGCGAGGATCAGCACCTCGACGAACCTGAACTCGGTGCCGGCCAGCGCCGCCACGAAAGTCAACACGAAGATGGCGATGATCAGACCCATCGCCGGAATACCCAGCGCGGGCCAGCCGCCCAGCAGGATGCCGAACAGGAAGTTGGACGCGATGATGAACAGCAGCGGCTTCCAGGCCCATTTGCCGATCTTGTCGCCGTCGGGCGTCTCGACCACCAGCGACTGGAACAGCACGATGCCGCCGATGACGGCCAGCACGATGCCCAGCAGCAGCGGAAAGTAGCCGGGGCCCATGCGGGCGCCGTCACCGATGTTGTAGTTGGTCGCGCCCCAGGCGAACGCGATGCCAGTCAACATGTACAGCAGCCCGGCGAAGAAGTCTTTCTGACTCTTGATGCGCACGAGTTGTCTCCTCGAAGGTATGAACAGCGCGGATTGTCACCAACCCGCGAGCACCCGAGGATGTGGATTTCACCTACCCCGGCGCAGGGATAACCCTAGGTGCAAAGCGGGGGCAAATGCGCTTGGCTGGGCGGTGCAGCCAACCGACAAAGGCGTCCGGCGCGCGGGCATCACTCCAGCGGCGGCGTCGCGGCAATGACTTCCTGCAGCGTGGTCAGGCCTTCGGCCGCGCGCATGGCGCCGGCCAGGCGCAGCGGGCGCATGCCGTCGGCCACGGCCTGCTTGCGCAGCGCGCTGGGACCGGTGCCCGGCGTCACCAGCGCCTTGAAGGCACCGGTCACGGCCAGCAGCTCGTAGATGCCCATGCGGCCGCGAAAGCCCGTCATGCGGCAGTCGATGCAGCCCACCGGCCGGTAGGGCCGCCAGTGGCCGCTGTTGATCTTCCAGGGCTTGACCGCTTCGGCCAGCAGCTCGGTGGACGCGCCATCGTCCGGCTGCTTGCACCGCGGGCACAGCGTGCGCACCAGCCGCTGCGCCAGCACGCCCAGAATGGTGGCGTTCAGCAGGTAGGCCGGCACGCCCAGCTCCATCAGCCGCGTCAGCGCGCTGGGCGCGTCGTTGGTGTGCAGCGTGCTGAACACCAGGTGGCCGGTGAGCGCGGCCTGCACCGCCATCTCGGCGGTTTCCAGGTCGCGGATCTCGCCGATCATGATGATGTCCGGGTCTTGCCGCATCAGCGCGCGCACGCCTTCGGCAAAGCTGAAGTCGAGCTGCGGCTGCACCTGCGTCTGGTTGAGCGCGGGGTCGATGCGCTCGATCGGGTCTTCGATGGTGCTGACGTTGACTTCTTCCGTCGCCACGCGGCGCAGGGTGGAATACAGCGTGGTGGTCTTGCCCGAACCCGTGGGGCCGGTCACCAGGATGATGCCGTGCGGGCGCTGCACCAGCTTTTCCCAGCGCCCGGCGTCGTGCGGCGTGAAGCCGAGCGCCGACAGGTCCTTCACCGCCGTGTCGGGGTCGAAGATGCGCATCACCAGCTTTTCGCCAAACGCGGTGGGCAACGTGGACAAGCGCATCTCGATCTCGTCACCACCGGGGTTGCGCGTCTTGATGCGGCCGTCCTGCGGGCGACGCCTTTCGACCACGTCCATGCGCCCCAGCACCTTGACCCGCGCCGTGATGGCGTTCATCACGCCCGGCGGCACCTGGTACACCGGGTGCAGCACGCCGTCGATGCGAAAGCGGATCACGCCCTGATCGCGCCGCGGCTCCAGGTGAATGTCGCTGGCGCGCTGGTCGAAGGCGTATTGCCACAGCCAGTCGACCACCTGGATCACGCCCTGGTCGTTGGCGTCCAGCGGGCGGCCGCTCTTGCCCAGCTCGACCAGCTGCTCGAAGCTGGTGGTGCCGGCCGCGCCGCCGCTCTTGATGGCCGCCCGCACCGATTGGGCGAGCGCAAAGAATTCGGCCGTGTAGCGCTTGATCTCGGCCGGGTTGGCCACCACGCGCCGCACCTGGCGACGCGACTGGCGCTCCACCTCGGCTATCCAGTCGTCTATGAACGGCTCGCTGGTGGCCACCACCACCTCGGCCGCCGTCACCTGCACCGGCAGCACCTTGTGCCGCTCGGCGTAGCTGGCGCTCATGGTGTCCGACACCTTGCCCACGTCCACGCGCAGCGGGTCGATGCGCAGGTAGTCCAGCCCCGCGCGCTGGGCCACAAAGCGCGTCAGGTCCTCCACGTCCATCGGCCGGCCGTCGGCCGCGCGCTGCATGCCCACGGCCGCCAGTCGCACCAGCGCCGGTTGCGCGCTTTCGGCCTGGGCGCAGCGGGCGATGGTCTTGTCGGCCTCGGCCGGCGTGATCAGGCCATCGTCGCGCAGCCACTCGACCAGATGGCGCCATTGCACCGGGCCATGGTAGCCCTGCGCGGGCCGTTCATCCAGCGGCGAAGGGCGGCTGCGCTTCATGGGTGATCCTCGTGGTCGGGGCGGGCATGGCTCATGTCTGCGCGGGCTTGAAAACCTTCAGCCACTTGCGCGCCGGCAAGCCCCAGCGCGCCTCGATTTCGTCGGCGCGCGCCTGCAGTTCGGCCCGCTTGGGGCGCGTGGGCGTGCGCTGGGCCAGCACCACGGCGTTGCCCTCGCGCGTGGGCTTGAACTGCCACACCGCGCGCGGGCCGAAGGCGCTGACGATGCTTTCCACGCTGCGCTCGAAGCTGGCGGAGCGGCCAAACAGGTTGACCGTCATGCAGCCCTCGTCGGTCAGCACGTGGCGGCAGTCGGCGTAGAAGTCGGGGCTGTCGAGCACCGGTGCCGCGGCTTCGTGGTCATACAGGTCGACGGCCAGCGCATCGACGGTGCCCAGCCATTCGGGCTGGCGGATTTCGCTGGCGGCGTCGGCAATCACCACGCGCAGGCGTTCGTCCTCGGGTGGCAGGCGCAGCCAGGCGCGGCAAACGTCGGCCACGCGCGGGTTGATCTCCACCGCCGTGCAGGTCATTTTCAGTTTTTTATAGCAAAACTTGGTGATGGCGCCTGCGCCCAGGCCCAATTGCATGGCGTGGCGCCCTGCCACGCTGTCGGGCGGCATGAACAGCAGCCACGCCATCATGCGCTGCACGTATTCCAGGTCGATGTCGAACGGCGCGTTGATGCGCATGCTGCCCTGCACCCATTCGGTGCCCAGGTGCAGGTAGCGGATGCCGTCGGCTTCGGAAAGATTGACCTCCAGCGAGGCCAGGCGATCATGTTTCAAGGTGCATCGATTATCGCCACCCTGCCCACGGCGCAAGCAGGCGCTGGCGCGGGCTTTCGGCGCATCGCTATCGCCATCTCTGTCGCTATATTATTGGTAGCTTATCGCGCTTGACTGGCAAGCGCCAGGGGCACTTTTAACCAAAATTCAGCGGCCGTGGGCAGCGTCGGGGGCGCGACTCAAACCGCAAGCGTTGCCGCCAGCCGCTCGGCGCAGGCGTGGGCCTGGGCGGCGTCTTGCGCCTCGACCATCACGCGCACCAGCGGCTCGGTGCCGCTGGCGCGGATCAGCACGCGGCCGGTGCCGGCCAGCTCGGCTTCGACCGCGCGGGTTTCATCCTTCAGGCGTGGATTTGCCTGCCAATCCTGCCCGGGCCGCAGGCGCACGTTGATCAAGGTCTGCGGAAACAACGTCACATCGGCCAGTTGCTCGGCCACCGTGCGGCCGCTGGCGGCGCAGGCGCGCAGCACCTGCAATGCCGACACCAGCCCGTCGCCGGTGCTGTGGCGGTCCAGCGTCAGCAGGTGGCCCGAGCCTTCGCCGCCCAGAATCCAGCCGCGGCTGTGCAACTCTTCCAGCACGTAGCGGTCGCCCACCTTGGCGCGCACAAAGTCATAGCCCAGGCGCTGAATGCCCAGCTCGACCGCCAGGTTCGTCATCAGCGTGCCGACGATGCCGGCCAGTTCAGACCCGCGCGCCTGGCCCTTGGTCTGGCGGTGCGCCAGCCGGTCGGCGGCCAGCAGATACAGCAGCTCGTCGCCGTTGAACAGGCGGCCGCTGGCATCGACCATCTGCAGGCGGTCGGCGTCGCCGTCCAGCGCGATGCCGTAGTCGGCCTGGTGTGCCAGCACGGCCTGGATCAGCGCTTCGGGGTGGGTGGCGCCGACGCCGTCGTTGATGTTCAGGCCGTCGGGCGCGCAGCCGATGGCCACCACTTCGGCGCCCAGCTCATGAAACACCTTGGGCGCGATCTGGTAGGCCGCACCGTGCGCGGCGTCGACCACGATCTTCATGCCGCGCAGGCTCAGGTGGCTGCTGAAGGTGCTCTTGCAGAATTCGATGTAGCGGCCGGCGGCATCGTCGAGCCGGCGGGCGCGCCCCAGGTGGGCCGAATCGACCCACTGCGGCGCTTCGGCCATCATGGCTTCGACAGCCAGTTCCCAGGCGTCGGGCAGTTTGGCGCCGACGGCGCTGAAGAACTTGATGCCGTTGTCGGGGTAGGCGTTGTGGCTGGCGCTGATCACCGCGCCCAGGCTGGCGCGCTGCGCGCGCGTCAGGTAGGCGACGGCGGGCGTGGGCACCGGCCCCAGCAACACCACGTCGGCGCCGGCCGAGTTGAGGCCCGATTCCAGCGCGCTTTCCAGCATGTAGCCGCTGATGCGCGTGTCCTTGCCGATCAGCACCGTCGGGTTGGCCTCGTGGCGCTTGAGAACACGGCCGACCGCGTGGCCTAGGCGCAGCACCACGTCGGGCGTGATGGGATGCTGGCCCACGGCGCCCCGGATGCCGTCGGTTCCGAACAGTTTTCGGCTCATGCGCTTGTTCCTTGTGCGTCAGAAGCTACCATTTTAGTAGCTGCGGCGAGCCGGCAACCGTCCACAAAAAACCCCGCCGAGGCGGGGCCGCAAAAGCATGGCAACGCGCCCGGGGCGGGTGATTCGCCCCCGGCGCGCGCACTCACTTCTTGGCGTTCTTCATCAAGAACTCCAGCACCGTCTTTTGCTCGTCGTCGTTCAAGCCCGCGCGCTGGAACATGCTGGGCGTGATGCCCAGCCACTGCTTCTCGGTGAATTGCGCCGGATCGCGCGGGCCGTGGCATACGGTGCAGCGCTGGTAGAAGATCTTTTCAGCCGGCGACAGCGAGGCGGTGGCCTTTTCGCGCAGCGCGGCGGCGCGGTCGGCGCCAAAAAACTTCTCGTCGAACTTGATGTCGCTCTTGACGATCTTGGGCGGGTCGAACGCCTTGGTGCCGCCCGGATCGGCGTCGGTGCATTTGCGGATCGAGGCGATGCAGGTGTTGGCCGTGGTGGCCTGCGTCAGCCCGCTGGCGCGGCGGCTGCTGGTGAGGAAGTTGATCAGGCCGTTGTTGCAGCGCCCCTTGCTGTCGAGCTGCGGCCAGGCGCCTTCTTGCAGGCTGACCACGCCGGGCATGATCTTGTCGGACACGCGCGCGCCCACCACCACCGCGCCGCGGTCGTTGTACAGCTCGACCAGGTCGCCGTCCTGGATGCCGTTGGCTTCGGCGTCCTGGCGGCTGATGACCAGCGGCTCGCGCGTTTGCACGGTGTAGCGCTTGCGCAGGCGTTCGGAGTTGTTCATCTGCGAGTGCAGGCGCCAATACGGGTGCGGGCTGACCACGTGCACCTGCCCCTTGCGCGCGTTGCCCAGCCATTCACCCGGCTCCTGCCACTTGGGCATGGGCGGCATGTCGGCGATGTTCATCTTGTCGATGGTGGACGAATACATCTCGATCTTGCCGCTGGTGGTGTGCAGCGGGTTCTTGGCCGGGTCGGCGCGGAACTCGGCATGGCGCACCCACTTGCGCGCCTCGGGCGGCACCGGGATCGGCGCCATGCCGGCGGCCCAGAACTTGTCGAACGGCATGTGCTTGGCGGCGCTGCTGGCGTCGTACGCGGCCTTGACGTAGTCCATGGGCGTCTTGCCTTCGGTGAAGGCGTACTCGATGCCGCACAGCACGGCCAGCCGGCGGAAGATTTCGAAGTCGTCCAGCGCATCGTGCTGCGGCGCGATGATTTGCTTCATCGCGTACACCTTGTCGATGCTGTAGGTGCCGGCCGATGAGATGTCGTTGCGCTCCACCGTGGTGGTGGCCGCCAGCACGATGTCGGCCCAGCGCGCCGAGCCGTTCCACCACGGCTCGTGGCAGATGATGGTGTCCACCGTGCCGATGGCGCGCGCCAACTCGTTCAAATCCTGCTGGTGCGAAAACGCGTTGTTGCCAGCGTTGTAGATCAGCTTGACCTTGGGATAGGTGTACTTGGTGCCGTTGTAGGTGAACTCCTTGCCGGGGTTCAACAGCATCTCGCTGATGCGCGACGCCGGACAGATTTTCTTGACCGGGTTGCGGCCCTGCGACAAGCCCGTGGGCGCGGTGCCGCCCGACTGCGCCGTGCCGCCGCCGCCGTAGTGCCACGAAAAGCCGACGCCCTGACCGGGCAGACCAATGTTGCCCAGAATGCAGGCGAAGTTGACGATGGCCCAATAGGGCATTTCGCCATGGTGCGCGCGCTGGATGGCCCACGAGCCGCACAGCTGCGTGCGCTTGGACTGCATCCGCTCGGCCAGCTCACGGATCTTGGCGGCGGGAATGCCGGTGATCTTGGCCGCCCACTCGGGCGTCTTGGGCGGCGTGCCGTCCTTGCCTTCCAGATAGGCGCGGAACTTGTCGAAGCCGACGGTGTACTTGTCGATGAAGGCCTGGTTGTGTTTCTTCTGGCTGATGAGGTGGTAGCTCATGGCCAAAAACAGCGCGGTGTCGGTGTTGGGGACGATGCGCACCCACTCCGATCCCATCTTCTCGTCGGTGGTCGTCACCTGCGGGTTGATCGAGATGAACTTGCAGCCGGCCTTCTTGATCGCGTCCCAGCCGCTGTACATCTCGTGGTCGCACACGGTGTATTCAATGCGGTTGTTCTTGTCCGGGTCGCAGCCGATGAACACCACCAGCTCGGTGTTGTCGCGCAGCGTTTCCCAGGCGCTCTGGGCCGAGTAGACCTCCATGTCGCCAATGACCATGGGCAGCACGATCTGGCCGGCGCCGGCCGAATAGTCGCCGGTGGTCATCGACGAGCCGCCCAGCAGGTTGAAGAAACGCCCCTGCAGCACGTTGGGCCGGAAGATGCCGGCGTGCGACCAGCCGCCGTAGCTGGAACTGAAGCAGCCTTCGTTGCCGTATTTTTCGATGGTGTCCAGGATGGCCTTGGCCGTCAGGCCCAGCGCGGTGTCCCAGCTCACCTGCACCCATTCGTCCTTGCCGCGCAAGTCGGGGCGGGTGTTGCTGTCGCCGCGCTGCACGGCTTCAAGGTAGTGCTTGCGCACCATGGGGCCGGCGATGCGGGTTTTGTCGTAGGTGCGGTCGATCACGCCTTCGATCAGCATGGGCGTGGGCATTTTGTCGCCGGGCTGCGCTTCCACCTTAACAAGCCGGCCTTTTTCCACCGTGGCGATCAGCGGGCCGTAGTGGGTGGCGTGGGGCACCTGGCCGCTGAAGTTCTTGATGGCCGCCAGTTGCGCGGCCGCGTCGGGCTCTTGTGCCAACGCCCGAGTGATGGGAGACAACTCCATTCCCGCAGCGACCACGCCGGCTGTGCCTGCGGCACTGGCGCCCAACCATTGACGTCTTGTGAAGTGCATCGTCTTCTCCTTCGTTTGTGTACATATTATTTGAGCACTGGAGGAAAAGTACTTCTTGATGCAAGTCAAACGACTCGTAAGGCGTCATTCAAACGCGATGGATGCGCGTCAACCACAGGGAAACCAGGAAAAAACCAACGCAGCCGCGCCTCACGCCGCCGCGCGCACCGCCGCATGCACCTTCAGTGCTTGCACCGTGGCCGCCACGTCGTGCACGCGCACGATGCTGGCGCCGCGCTCCACGGCCATCAGCGCGGCCGCCACGCTGCCGATCACGCGCTCGGCGGGCGGCGGCGCGGCGGGCGCATCGCCCTGCAAGGCCGCGCCGATCGACGACTTGCGCGACCAGCCGAGCAGTAACGGCAGCCCGGCCTGCAACAGTTCCGCCTGGCGCGCCAGCAGCGCGAAGTTCTGCGCCACGGTCTTGCCGAAGCCGATGCCCGGGTCCAGCACGATCCGGCTCTTGTGCACACCTTGCGCTTGCACGGCTTGCGCCGCCTGCTCCAAAAAAAAGAGCACCTGCGGCACCACGTCGCCCTGCATCGGCGCCAGTTGCATGGTCCGCGGGTCGCGGTGCATGTGCATCAGGCACACGCCGCAAGCGGGGTGGCCACGCACCACGTCGAGCGCGTTCGGCCCGCCGGTCTCGCTGGCGCGGCGCAGGCCCCAGATGTCGTTGATGATGTCGGCGCCCTCGTCCAGCACGGCGGCCATCACCTCGGGCTTGTAGGTGTCGACCGAGATCGGCACATTGAACTTCACCGCCTCTTGCACCAACGGCACCACGCGCGCCAACTCCACGTCCAGCGGCACGGCCGGGCTGCCGGGGCGGGTGGATTCGCCGCCAATGTCGAGGATGTGCGCGCCTTCCTTCAGCAATTGCTCGGCATGGCGCAATGCCGACGCGGTATCGGCGTGTTGACCACCGTCTGAAAAAGAATCAGGCGTGACGTTGACGATGCCCATCACCCGGGGTTGGCCGAGGTCGATCTCGAAGCGGGTGGTCTTCCAGAAACTCATCGGCCAAATTCAAAAAGAAAACCGGACGCAGAGGACGCCAAGGATTCGCAGAGGACGCAAAAAAGAAAACCAAATTTTGGCTGTCCTTTTGCGTCCTCTGCGTAATCTCTGCGTCCTCTGCGTCCGGCTGTTGTGTATGGAGTGTGGAACTCAGGCCACCGTCGGCGCCGCGTCGGCCGGCTTGGCCGCGGGCGTGCCGCCGCTGTCGCCCGACGAAGGCGTGCGCGGCGTGAAGTCGCGCGGCGGGCGCGGCGCGCGGCCAGCCATGATGTCGTCGAGCTGATCGCCGTCGATGGTTTCCCAGTCGAGCAGGGCCTTGGCCATGGCGTGCATCTTGTCCTGGTTGTCCTCGATCAGCTTGCGCGCCAGCGCGTACTGCTCGTCAATGATGCGGCGCACCTCGGCGTCGACCTTTTGCATGGTGTCTTCCGAGATGTTGGTCGTTTTGGTGACGCTGCGGCCCAGGAACACCTCGCCCTCGTTCTCGGCATAGACCATCGGACCGAGCGCTTCGCTCATGCCGTACTTCATGACCATGTCGCGCGCCAGGTTGGTGGCGCGCTCGAAGTCGTTGCTGGCGCCGGTGGTCATCTGGTTCATGAACACTTCTTCGGCAATGCGGCCCCCGAACAGCATGCTGATCTGGTTCAGCATGTATTCCTTGTCGTAGCTGTAGCGGTCCTGCTCGGGCAGGCTCATGGTGACGCCCAACGCGCGGCCGCGCGGGATGATGGTGACCTTGTGCACCGGGTCGGTCTTGGGCAACAGCTTGCCGATCAGCGCGTGGCCGCTCTCGTGGTAGGCCGTGTTGCGGCGCTCTTCCTCGGGCATGACCATGCTCTTGCGCTCGGGGCCCATGAAGATCTTGTCCTTGGCTTTCTCGAAGTCCTGCATCTCGACCACGCGCGCGTTGCGGCGCGCGGCCATCAGCGCGGCCTCGTTGCACAGGTTGGCCAGATCGGCGCCGCTCATGCCGGGCGTGCCGCGCGCAATGATGCTCGGGCTCACGTCCTGACCGATGGGGATCTTGCGCATGTGCACGTTCAAGATCTGCTCGCGACCGCGGATGTCGGGCAGCGTGACGTAGACCTGACGGTCGAAGCGGCCGGGGCGCAGCAGCGCGGCGTCCAGAATGTCGGGCCGGTTGGTGGCCGCGACCACGATCACGCCCAGGTTGGTCTCAAAGCCATCCATCTCGACCAGCATCTGGTTGAGCGTCTGCTCGCGCTCGTCGTTGCCGCCGCCCAGGCCGGCGCCACGCTGGCGCCCAACCGCGTCGATTTCGTCGATGAAGATGATGCAGGGCGCATTTTTCTTGGCGTTCTCGAACATGTCGCGCACGCGCGCCGCGCCGACGCCGACGAACATCTCGACGAAGTCGGATCCGCTGATTGAAAAGAACGGCACCTTGGCTTCGCCTGCGATGGATTTGGCCAGCAGCGTCTTGCCGGTGCCGGGCGGGCCGACCAGCAGCAGGCCGCGCGGAATGCGGCCGCCGAGCTTCTGGAATTTCTGGGGGTCTTTCAGGAAGTCGACCACTTCCTTGACTTCTTCCTTGGCCTCGTCGCAGCCGGCCACGTCGGCAAACGTCACCGTGTTGTTGTTTTCATCGAGCATGCGCGCCTTGGACTTGCCGAAGCTGAACGCGCCGCCCTTGCCGCCGCCCTGCATCTGGCGCATGAAGTACACCCACACGCCGATCAAAAGCAGCATGGGGCCCCAGCTGACGAGCAGCGTCATCAGCAGCGAGCCTTCTTCGCGCGGCTTGACGTCGAATTTCACGCCATGGTTGATGAGGTCGCCGACCAAGCCACGATCAAGGTACGTGGCTTGCGTGCGCACACGGCGGTCGTCGTTCATCTTGGCGATGATGTCGGTGCCGCCCTGGCCTTCCTGGATGGTGGCTTCCTTCACGCGGTTGTTGCGCACCTCTTCCAGGAAGTCGGAGTACGCCATGTGACTGGCGCTGGCCATGCGGCCGCCGTCAAACTGCTTGAACACAGTGAACAGCACCATGGCGATCACCATCCACACGGCGATCTTCGAAAACCATTGATTTTTCAAGGCCTTACGCTCCAGTCAAAAAAACCCGGCAATGCCGGGTATATGCAGGCCATTTTAGGCATTTCAACCGCTGCGGCATGTGGGAAGAACACTGAGCCCCTGCTGGTGAAAGTCGTATTAGTGCCGAAAAGCGCACCGAATCGGCAGCACGGCGGATACAGGCGGTTGCAACCTTGACGCGCGTCAAGTCTCCAGCGTCCCGCTGACGCCCTTCAGACCGATGCCGACCAGAAAGGTTTCAGACGATTTGTCGCGCGACGCCTTGGGCTTGATCGGCTTGACCACGCGAAAGTGCTGCTTGAACAGCTTGACCAGCTGGCTGTAGCCGCTGCCGTGGAACAGCTTGACCACCAGCGCGCCCTCGGGCTTGAGGTGGCGGGTGGCGAAATCCACCGCCAGCTCCACCAGGTGCGCGATGCGCGCCGAATCGCTCGATTCGATGCCCGACAGGTTGGGCGCCATGTCCGACACCACCACGTCCAGCGGCTGGCCGCCCACCGCCTCGTCGAGTTGCGCCAGCACCGCGTCCTCGCGGAAATCGCCCAGCAGAAAGGTGACGCCTTCCACCGCCTCCATCGGCAGGATGTCGAGCGCGACGATGGTGCCGTTCAGCTCGCCCACCGCCGCGCCGCCGGGCGACAGGCGCCGGCGCAGGTACTGGCTCCAGGCGCCGGGCGTTGACCCTAGGTCGACCACGCGGTGGCCGGGCTTGATCAGGCCCAGCGTTTCATCGATTTCCTTCAGCTTGTAGGCGGCGCGGGCACGGTAGCCCTCCTTTTGCGCCAGCTTCACATACGGGTCGTTCAGGTGAACGTTCAGCCACGCCTTGTTGACCTTCTTGCT
>JAKOYD010000164.1 GCA_029780695.1 Pseudomonadota bacterium | reverse complement strand
GTATCGGCTGGCGCACGGGCTGAAGGTGTCGCTGTGGGAGCTGCTGTGCGAGGTGCGCGCGACGCTGTTTCAGCGGCCGCGGGCCGAAGCAGCGGCGTATGAGCGAAGGCGCCGCTATCGACAACAAATGGCCGGCCTGCAGCCGAGGTTGTTCGGATGAAAATGTTTACCGGACAGTAGTGCGCGAAGGCGGGAATCCATACGCATCAACCATGAAGCAGCCGGCCGTGTACATCCTGGCGAACGCGTTTCACGGGACTTTGTACATCGGCGTGACGTCTCATCTGGTACAGCGCATCTGGCAACACAAGCAGGATCTGATTGACGGCTTCACACGCAAGTACGCTGTGCATAGGTTGGTGTATTTTGAGCGGCACGCTGACATGACCCACGCCATCACGCGCGAAAAGCAGCTCAAGAAGTGGAACCGCGAGTGGAAAATCCGGTTGATCGAACAACCCTCTGCCCAGTGGCGCGGCAACCCGCACTGGCAGGACCTTTACGATGAAGCGTTGGGTGGTGCACAAACGCATGGATTCCCGCCTTCGCGGGAATGACGGCTTTTTTGCGCTCACCCCTGGTAGAAAACACTCCTCATGAAAATTCTCGTCATCGGCGGCGGTGGCCGCGAACACGCGCTGGCCTGGAAGCTGGCGCAATCGCCCAAGGTACAACAGGTCTACGTCGCCCCCGGCAACGGCGGCACGGGCGCGGCGCCCAACCTGAAGAACGTGCCCATCACCGACTTGGGCAAGCTGCGCGACTGGGCGCTGGCCGAGAAGATCGCGCTGACCGTGGTCGGGCCAGAGCAGCCGCTGGCGGCCGGTGTGGTGGACGACTTTCGCGCCCATGGTCTGCGCATCTTCGGGCCGACGCAGGCGGCGGCGCAGCTGGAAAGCTCCAAGGCCTTCAGCAAGGATTTCATGAAGCGCCACGGCATTCCGACCGCGGCGTACGAGACCTTCAGCGACGCCGCATTCGCGCACGCTTACGTGGACAGGATGGGCGCGCCCATCGTCGTCAAGGCCGATGGCCTGGCGGCGGGCAAGGGGGTGGTGGTGGCTGCTACCAAAGATGAAGCGCATGCCGCCATCGACGACATGCTGGGCGGCAACACGCTGGGCGTGGCGCACAACGAAGGCGGCGCCCGCGTCGTCATCGAGGAGTTTTTGCAGGGCGAAGAGGCCAGCTTCATCGTCATGTGCGACGGCAAGAACGTCGTTGCCATGGCCAGCAGCCAGGACCACAAGCGCCTGAAGGACGGCGACCAGGGCCCCAACACCGGCGGCATGGGCGCGTATTCGCCCGCGCCGGTGGTCACGCCGCAGGTGCACGCGCGCGCCATGCGCGACGTCATCCTGCCGACGATTCGCGGCATGGACAAGGACGGCATTCCGTTCACCGGCTTTTTGTACGCCGGCCTGATGATCGACGCCGACGGCAAACCCAAGACACTGGAATTCAACACCCGCATGGGCGACCCCGAGACGCAGCCGATCATGATGCGGCTGAAGTCCGACCTGGTGGACGTGATGATGGCCGCCACGTCGGGCAAGCTGGACGAGGTGGAACTGCAATGGGACCGCCGCGTGGCGCTGGGCGTGGTGCTGGCGGCCGGCGGTTATCCGCTGAATCCGAAGAAGGGCGATCTGATTACCGGCTTGCCCAAGCCAACCGACGAGGTGGTGGTGTTCCACGCCGGCACGGTGGGTGAGGGCGACCAGGTCAAGACGTCGGGCGGGCGCGTGCTGTGCGTGACCGCGCTGTCCGATTCGGTCAAGCAGGCACAGGCCAAGGCGTACGACGCGGCGCGCGGCATTCACTTTGACGGCATGCAGTATCGGCGCGACATTGGTTACCGGGCGATGAAATGACGCTCCCCCTGAGGCGCCTGCGGCGCCTTCCCCCGGAGGGGGACAACGCCAGCGGCCGGGCCAAGCCCGCTCCACGGCGTTCCCGGATGGCTTGCTCCGCAGCCATTGGACGTGCCCTGCTGCGCGGCCTTTGCAAGAGATGAGGGTGTGAATGGCGGACATTGATACGAACCTCGTGCGCGACTATCTCGTCGGTCTGCAAGCACGCATCACCGACACCATCGAATCGCTCGATGGCCAGGCGAAGTTCCTGACCGACGCGTGGACCAAGCCGCCGGGTGAGGCGCTGCAGGGCGACGGCATCACCAAGATCCTGGAAGGCGGCGCGGTGTTTGAGCGCGCGGGCTGCGGCTTTTCGCACGTGCGTGGCCCCAAGCTGCCGCCCTCGGCCACGCAGCACCGGCCCGAGTTGGCTGGCGCGCCGTTCGAGGCCATGGGCGTGTCGCTCGTCTTTCACCCGCTCAACCCCTACGTGCCGACGGTGCACATGAACGTGCGCATGATCGCCGCAGGCCACCCGGGCGCCGAGCCGGTGTGCTGGTTTGGCGGTGGCATGGACCTGACGCCGTACTACGGCTTCGACGAGGACTGCACGCATTTCCACCGCGTGTGCCGCGATGCCCTGGCGCCGTTTGGCGACGACAAGTACCCGCGCTTCAAGCAGTGGTGCGACGAGTATTTCTTCAACAAGCACCGCAATGAGCCGCGCGGCATCGGCGGCATCTTCTTCGACGATTTTTCAGAAGGCGGTGCGGCGAACGGCTTTGCGCTGATGCGCTCGGTGGGTGATTCGTTTCTGGATGCGTACGTGCCCATCGTGCAGCGCCGCGTCGGCATGGCCTGGGGCGAGCGCGAGCGTGAACACCAGCTTTACCGGCGCGGCCGCTATGTCGAATTCAACCTGGTGTGGGACCGCGGCACGCATTTCGGCCTGCAATCGGGCGGGCGCACCGAGTCGATCTTGCTGTCGATGCCGCCGAGGGTAGCCTGGGCTTACCAGCAACGGCCGCTGCCGGGCTCGCCCGAGGCGGCGTTGACCGACCGCTTCCTGAAGCCGCGGGACTGGGTTTGAACGCGCATCTGCAACGCATCGGCCTGTTTGGCGGCGCATTCGATCCGCCTCACGACGCGCACGTGGCGCTGGCGCGCGCCGCCGTCAACGAACTGCGCCTGGACCGGCTGCACGTGGTGCCCACGGGCGACGCCTGGCACAAGACCCGCCCCTTGAGTCCTGGCGTGCACCGCCTGGCCATGTGCCGGCTGGCCTTTGCCGACGTCGAGCGGGTGCGGGTGGACGACCGCGAGCTGCGGCGCGACGGCGCCACCTACACCATCGACACGCTGACCGAACTGCGGGCCGAATACCCCGGTGCCGAGCTGTTTCTGCAGATTGGCGCCGACCAGGCGCAGGCTTTCCACACCTGGCGCCGCGCCGACGAGATCTTGAAAATCGCTACATTATCCATAGCAACGCGCGCCTATTCGGCAGCGGCAAGCGATGGTTTTAGCCTGCAAGACCCGTTGCCGGGACTGGCGATGGATGGCGCCCGCATACGACTGCTGAGCCTGCCCGCGCAAGCGCACAGCGCCACCGAGGTGCGCCGCCGCGTGGCGGCCGGGCTGCCCATCGACCATCTGGTGCCCCCCGCGGTCGCCGGTTATATTGCCGAACACCACCTTTACCAAGAGCCTAGATGAGCGAAACCGCCGCCAAGAAAGACGTCCAGAAGCTCCAGCGCGCCATCGTCGATGGCCTGGAAGACGTCAAAGCCCAGGACATCCGCGTGTTCAATACCGAACACCTGTCGCCCTTGTTCGAACGCGTGATCGTCGCCAGCGGCAGCAGCAACCGCCAGACCAAGGCCCTGGCCGCCAGCGTGCGCGACAAGGTGCGCGAAGCCGGCCTGGCCAAGCCGCGCATCGAAGGCGAAGAAAACGGCGAATGGATCATCGTCGACTGCGGCGCCGCCGTGGCGCACATCATGCAACCGACGATCCGCCAGTACTACAACCTGGAAGAAATCTGGGGCGAAAAGCCCGTGCGGCTGAAAGGCCCCGCGGCTCGCCTGGCCGCCCAGCGCGCCGCCAAGGACAAGGCCAAGGCCGCCGCCGCCGCTGAAAAGCCCGCGAAAGCCAAGCCACGCAAGGCAGCGGCCGCGCAGACCGAGGCCGTGCCAGCGCCGCGCAAGGCGCCGGTGAAAAAATCAGCCGCCGGCGCGCCTGCCAAGGCGGTTGCCAAAAAGCCCGTGGCGAAAACACCCGCGCGCACGGCGGCCGGCACCGCTGCCCCGCGCGCGCGCCCTGCACCCCGCAAGCGCGGCGCGTCCGAGGCGCTGCAGACCGTGGTGGTCAACAAGCCGTTGGCGCGCAGCACCGCCAAAAGCGCCAGCGCGCCCGCGGCCAAGAGCGCAGCCCGCGCACCGGCCAAGACGGCCGCCAGACCACCGGCCAAGACCGCTGCAAAACCCGCTGCAAAGCCCGCGGCCAAGACCGCCAGAAAGCCGGCCCCGCGCACCGGCCGCTGATCGGCGGCCATGAAGCTCACCGTCGTCGCCGTCGGCCTGCGCGTGCCCGACTGGGCGCAGACAGCGTGGGACGATTACGCCAAGCGCTTTCCGCCCGAACTCAAGATCGAGCTGAAGGCGGTCAAGACCGAGCCGCGCGTTGGCGGCAAGACGACCGATCAGGTGCGCGTGGCCGAGCGCCAGCGCATCGAGGCCGCGGTGCCGCGCGGCTGCCGCGTGGTGGCGCTGGACGAGCACGGCACGTCGCTGACCACCGTGGCGCTGGCCGCGCGCCTGCGCCAGTGGCAGATGGCGGGCGGCGACGTTGCGCTGCTGATCGGCGGGCCGGACGGGCTCGATCCGCTGCTGCTGCAGGCGTCGGACGAGCGCATCCGCCTGTCCGACCTGACGCTTCCGCACGCCATGGTGCGCGTGCTGCTGGTCGAGCAGCTGTACCGTGCGTGGTCGGTGAACGCAGGGCATCCCTATCACCGAGAATGAGGGCGATGGGCGAGCCCGCGTCCCACCCCGCCCCATGATCTACCTCGCCTCGCAAAGCCCGCGCCGCCGCCAGTTGCTGGACCAACTGGGCGTGCGCTACACGCTGCTGCTGCCCGACGATGCCGACGCCGCCGAGGCGCTGGAGGCCGTGCGCCCCGGCGAGGCGCCGGCCGCCTACGTGCGCCGGGTCACGCGCCTCAAGCTAGACGACGCCGTGCGGCGCCTGCGTGAACGCGCGTGGCCGCCCGCGCCCGTGCTGTGCGCCGACACCACCGTGGCGTTGGGCCGCGACATTTTGGGCAAGCCAGCCGACGCCACCGACGCCGCGGCCATGCTGCGCCGCCTGGCCGGCGCGACGCACCGCGTCATCACCGCGGTGGCGGTGCAGGTGGGCGATGCGCGGCATGAGGCCGTGAGCGATTCGCGCGTGCGCTTTGCGCCGCTGGACGAGCGCGACATCGCCGCCTACATCGCCGGTGGCGAATGGGACGGCAAGGCCGGTGCCTACGCCATCCAGGGTCAGGCGGCGGCCTTCGTCCAACACATCAGCGGCAGCCACAGCGGCATCGTCGGCCTGCCGCTGTTTGAAACGGCGCGGCTGCTTCGGCAGGCCGGCGTGCTGCGCGATGCGTGACCGTTTGCGATACCTTTGGGGCTCCAGCGCACGCCCATGCTGCGCAGAAAGCTATTGAAAATGCAGCAAGATATTCTCATCAACTGGTCGCCGCAGGAAACGCGCGTGGCGGTCGTCGAGCACGGCGCGGTGCAGGAAGTGCACGTCGAGCGCGCGTTGGAGCGCGGCCTGGTCGGCAACATCTACCTGGGCAAGGTGGCGCGCGTGCTGCCGGGTATGCAGTCGGCATTCATCGACATCGGGCTGGAGCGCGCCGCGTTCCTGCACGTGGCTGATTTGTGGCAGAAGCCGCTGGAAGGCGAAAGCCTGTCGGCCAGCCGCGCCGCCACGCCGCTGCGCCCCATCGAAAAGCAGGTGTTCGAAGGCCAGACGCTGATGGTGCAGGTGGTCAAGGACCCCATCGGCACCAAGGGCGCGCGCCTGTCGACGCAGGTCAGCATTGCCGGGCGCATGCTGGTGTTTCTGCCGCAGGACGATCACATCGGCGTGTCGCAGAAGATTCCGGCCGCGCTGCGCGACGAATTGCGAGTGCGGGTGCAGGCCCTGGCCGCGGTGGGCGTGGAAGGCGGCAAGACGGGCGGCTTCATCCTGCGCACCAATGCCGAGGACGCGTCCGACCAGGAACTGGCCGAGGACATTGCCTACCTGCGCAAGGCGTGGTCGCGCATCCGCGACGCCGCCAGCCGCCAGCCCCCCGCCAGCCTGCTGCACGAGGACCTGAACCTGCTGCAGCGCGTGCTGCGCGACCTGGTGGGCGAGCGAACGCAGACGATCCGCATCGATTCGAACGAGCAGTTTCACGCGCTGATGGCCTTTGGGCGCGAATTCATGCCCGCCGCCGCGGCGCACCTGCAGCACTACAAGGGCGAGCGGCCGATCTTCGACCTGCATTCGGTCGACGAGGAAATCACCAAGGCGCTGGGCCGCCGCGTCGATCTGAAATCGGGCGGCTACCTCATCATCGACCAGACCGAGGCGCTGACCACCGTCGACGTCAACACCGGCGCCTTCGTCGGCGCGCGCAATTTCGACGACACGGTGTTCAAGACCAACCTGGAAGCGGCGCAGGCCATTGCGCGCCAGCTGCGCCTGCGCAACCTGGGCGGCATCATCGTGGTCGACTTCATCGACATGGGGCAGACCGAGCACCAGCAAGCGGTGCTGGCCGAGTTTCGCAAGCAGCTGGCGCGCGACCGCGTCAAGACGCAGGTGGGCGGCTTCTCGCCGCTGGGGCTGGTGGAGATGACGCGCAAGCGCACGCGCGAGTCGCTGGCCCAGCTGCTGTGCGAGCCGTGCGACCAGTGCCAGGGCGCCGGCCGCGTGCGCACCGCGCGCACCGTGGCCTACGACGTGCTGCGCGAGATCCTGCGCGAGGCGCGGCAGTTCGACCCGAAGGAATTCCGCGTGGTGGCCGCGCCGGCCGTGATCGACATGCTGCTGGACGAGGAAAGCACGCACCTGGCGGGCCTGTCGGACTTCATCGGCAAGCCGATTTCGCTGCAGGCCGAGAGCGCCCTCGGCCCGGACCAGTACGACATCGTGTTGTTGTGATCCCTCCTGTGGCGCCTGCGGCGCCTGCCCCCCGGAGGGGGGGACAACGCTGGCGGGCGGGCCAAGCCCTTCCGCGCCGTTCTGGCGCGGCCTGCTCCGCGGCCTTCGGGGGGTGGCTTGCTGCGCAGCCACTGGTTTTTTGTTAGATCAGTCGCTGGCGCTTTTGGGGTAAGCGCATTCAGCTATTGATTTTGTAGTTTCATCGGTCGGTTGATTGGCCCGGAGAGGGTGCGGCGTGGTGGTTCAGGCGGGCATACAGTCCGCCTGTCGCCACCAGTTGCGCGTGCGTCCCCTGCTCGACGATGCGGCCGTGCGCCATCACGACGATGCGGTCGGCGTGTTCGATGGTGGACAGGCGGTGCGCGATGACCAGCGTGGTGCGCCCGGCCATGGCGCACGTGATGGCCTGCTGCACGAGGCGCTCGCTTTCGGTGTCCAGCGCCGACGTCGCTTCGTCCAGCAGCAGCACGGGCGCGTCCTTGTACAGCGCACGGGCAATCGCCAGGCGCTGGCGCTGGCCGCCCGACAGCTGCGTGGCGTTGTGGCCCAGCAGGGTGTCAATACCTTGCGGCAGCGTGGCCACGTGCGCGGCCAGGTTGGCGTCCTGCAGGCATTGCTGCACGCGGTCGCGGTCGATGGTGGGCGCGCCCAGCGCCACGTTGGCGGCCACGGTGTCGTTCAACATTGTCACGTCCTGGCTGACCAGCGCGAACTGCGCGCGCAACGCCGCCAGCGGCCAGGTGGCGATGTCCGTGCCGTCCAGCAGCACCTCGCCCGACGTCGGCAACACAAAGCGCGGCAACAGGTTGACCAGCGTGCTCTTGCCCGAGCCCGACGGCCCGACCAACGCCACGGTTTCACCCGCCGCCACGTGCAGGCTCAGGTTGTCGATGGCCGGCGCGGCGCCTTCGGCATAGGTGACGCTGACCTCGCGCAGCGCCAGTTCGCCGCGTGCGCGCGGTACCGGCGCGGCGCTGTCGGGGGGGCCGGCTTCGGGCTGCACCTGGTCCATCAGGTCCAGCCCGCGTTCCAGCGCCGCCAGCCCACGCGTGATGGGGCCGACCACGTCGGTCAGCCGGCGCAACGGCTGGATCAGCATCAGCATGGCGCCGATGAACGACACGAAGCCGCCCACCGTGATACCGCGCCCGGTGCTGCTCTGCCCCTGGTGCAGTGCGATGCCGATGACCACCGACAACGCCACCGCCGCCGCCATCTGCGCCAGCGGCATGGCCCCTGCCGAGGCGCTGGTCGCCTTGATGGACAGCCCGCGCAGCGACCGACTGAGCGCGTCGAACCGGCTGGCCTGCTGCGTCTGCGCGCCTTGCAGCCGCACCACGCGGTGGGCCAGCACGTTCTCTTCCACCACGTAGGCCAACTCGTCGGTGGTGCTCTGCGACATGCGGGTGTAGCGGTACATGCGCTTGGACATGGTGCGCATGATCAGCGCCACGATGGGCACCAGCACCAGCACGATCAGCGTCAGCGACCAGTTGAGGTACAGCAGATAGGCCATGAGCGCGATGACCGAGAAGCTGTCGCGCCCCAGGTTCAGCAGCGACTGCACCAGCATGGTGGTGCCGGTCTGCACCTCGTAGACGATGGTGTTGGCCAGCTGGCTGGCGCTCTGGCGCGCAAACAGCGACAAATCGGCGCTGAGCAGGCGGTCGAACAGCTGCCGCCGCAGCTTGACCATGCCTTCGTTGGCGATGCGGGCCAGCGCGTACTGGCTGCCAAAGTGCGCGATGCCGCGCAGCGCGAACAGCCCCACGATGGCCACCGGCACCACCCAGATCGGCAGCGTGCCCTGCGTGAAGCCGTCGTCCAGCAGCGGCTTGAGCAGGGCCGGCACCGAGGCTTCGGTCAACGCGCTGATCAGCGTGCCCGCCAGCGCGATGACCCAGCCCAGCCGGTACTCCCGAAAGTACGTCCATAGCCGGGCCAGGCGCATGCGCAGCGGCTTCTGCGCGGAGGGAGAGTCTGTCGGCTGGGTGCGGGGGGCGTTCATCGGCAAGGCGGAGCGGGCGGCCCGGCGATTCTACGAAGCCGCGAGACGGGCCGGGCGCATGCGAAAGGGCAGGGAACTTATCGTCCCGCGCGTGGACCAATTCACAGATTGAAACGACAGCGCGGGCAAGCTTGTTACCATTGCCGGGGTCTATCGACCCGGTGGCCGCCATCGGCCCGCCGCAGCATCTCGATATGAAATTCGATTCTCCCCAGCGCAGTACCTTTTCTCATTGGCAACGACGCGGCGTGCTTGCCCTGCTTGCCGCCTCGCCATTCGCACCGGCATTCGCGCAGTTCCGCGTCGAGGTGTCGGGCGTCGGACTCACGCAATTGCCCATTGCCCTGGTGCCGTTTCGCGGCGAGGACGCGTCGCCGCAGCAGATCAGCGCCATCATCCGCGCCGACCTGGAGCGCACCGGCCAGTTCCGCTCGGTCGATCCCAGTGGTCAGTCCATGGACGAGACCAGCCGGCCCGACATGTCGGTCTGGCGCCAGCGCGCGGCCGACGCGCTGGCCGGTGGCAGCGTCACGCGGCTGGCCGACGGGCGCTACGACGTGCGCTTTCGCCTGTGGGACGTGGTCAAGGGGCAAGACCTCGGCGGCCAGGGCTACGTGGTGCCGCAGGCCGACCTGCGACTGGCCGCGCACAAGATCGCTGACTACATCTACGAACGTCTGACCGGCGAGAAGGGCGTGTTTTCCACCCGCCTGGCCTACGTCACCAAGGCCGCCAACCGCTACACGTTGTGGGTGGCCGACTCGGACGGCGAAAACGCACAGGCCGCGCTGGGCAGCCCCGAACCCATCATTTCGCCCACCTGGTCGCCCAATGGCACCCAGTTGGCCTATGTGTCGTTCGAGTCGCGCAAGCCCGTCATCTACGTGCACGACGTGTCCACGGGCCGGCGCCGGCTGCTGGCCAACTTCCGCGGCTCCAACAGCGCGCCGGCCTGGTCGCCGGACGGGCGCAACCTGGCCGTCACGCTGTCGCGCGACGGTGGCTCGCAGATTTACCTGATCAGCGCCAATGGCGGCGAGCCGCGCCGCCTGACGCAATCGCAAAGCATCGACACCGAGCCGACTTTTTCGCCCGACGGCGGTGCCATCTATTTCGTCAGCGACCGTGGCGGCGCGCCGCAGATCTACCGCATGCCGGCCAGTGGCGGCGCGGCGCAGCGCGTGACCTTCAACGGCGGCTACAACGTGTCGCCATCCGTCAGCCCCGATGGGCGTTATCTGGCGTACGTGTCGCGCACCAGCGGCTACAAGTTGCATGTGATGGACCTGGCCTCCGGCAACTCCACCGCCGTCACCGACACCGCCGAGGACGAAAGCCCCAGCTTCGCGCCCAACAGCCGCCTGATCGTTTACGCCACGCGGCAGGGCGGGCGCGAGGCGCTCATGACCACCACGGTCGACGGCAAGATCAAGGCGCGCCTGGCCGGCAAGGGTGGCGACATCCGCGAACCGTCGTGGGGGCCGTTTCAGCGATGAATGACGGGGAGCCGCGCCAGGCGTGGCTCCGGGTTTGACTTTTTCAGCATCAGGAGTGAAGAACATGATCAAGCGTTATCTGATGGTGGCCGCGCTGGCTGCGGCGCTGGCCGGTTGCGGCTCCAGCGTCAAGCTGGACCCGCCTATTCAAGGCGCCGACGCCACGGCCACCGGCCAAGGCGCTGGGCAGGCGGGGGTCGGCCAAGGAGCTGGGCAGAGCACCGTGACCCAGGTTCAAGCAGGCTCGGGCGGGGTAGATGCGGCCGGTCCGGCGGGCGTGGGTCGCGTCATCTACTTCGATTTCGACAGCTTCACGGTCAAGCCCGAATACCAGCCGCTGGTCGACCAGCACGCGCGCTTCTTGCAGGGCAACCGCAGCCGCTCGGTGGCGGTGGAAGGCAACACCGACGAGCGCGGCAGCCGCGAATACAACCTGGCACTGGGCCAAAAGCGCGCCGAGGCCGTGCGCCGCGCGCTGACCCTGGTGGGCGCGTCCGACGCGCAAGTTGAGGCCGTCAGCTTCGGCGAGGAAAAGCCCGCCGTCGCAGGCTCCAGCGAAGACGCCTACGCGAAGAACCGCCGTGTCGAGATCCGTTACCGCTG
Organism: Pseudomonadota bacterium; assembly: GCA_029780695.1. Taxonomy (GTDB): domain Bacteria; phylum Pseudomonadota; class Gammaproteobacteria; order Burkholderiales; family Burkholderiaceae_C; genus Ottowia. The sequence continues at coordinate 135,672 of JAKOYD010000164.1, read as the reverse complement.
ATCGCATCGTGGCGCGCACCCCAACCCTTTTTCGTGGCGCCGTGCTGGCCTTGGCCTGTGTGGCCGGCCAGGGCGCGCAGGCCCAGTTGTTCGGCGACGACCAGGCGCGCCAGGCCATCCTCGATTTGCGCCAGCGCTTTGACCAGTCGGTCACGGCGCAAAACCGTCTGGTGGAAGAAAACACCCAGATGCGCCGCAGCCTGCTCGATCTGCAGCAGCAAATTGAATCCCTGCGCGGCGAACTGGCCCGCGGCCGCGGTCAGGAAGAGCAATTCACGCGCGACATAGGCGAACTCAAGCGCGCGCAGACCGGCCAGCAGCAGACCCTGGAAGAGCGGCTGCGCCGGCTGGAAAGCAGCGAGGCGAGCCGTGCGTCCAATGACGCGGCCGCCTCCACGGCCGCACCCACGGCGTCGGCCGCCGCGCCAGCGCTGCCGGCCAGCGACGCGGGGGACAAGCGCGACTACGACGCCGCGCTGGCGGTCTTCCGTGCCGGTGACTTCAAGGGTGCGCAGACGGGCTTTGCCAGCTTCATCAAGCGCTATCCGCGCAGCAGCCTGGCGCCGTCGGCGTTGTTCTGGCTGGGCAATGCACAGTACGCCACGCGCGACTACAAGGAAGCCATCACCAACTTCCGCTCGCTGCTGACGGCGTCGCCCAACCACCAGCGCGCGCCGGAAGCCATGCTGTCGATCGCCAACTGCCAGATCGAACTGAAGGATTCGCGCGCAGCCCGCGCCACGCTCGAATCGCTGGTCAAGACCTACCCGCAGTCCGAGGCCGCGCAGGCCGGCCGCGAGCGGCTGAGCAGGTTGAAGTGACATCGCCCTGAGGCGCTGACGCGCCTTCCCCCTTCTCTCGCTGCGCTGCGCTTCGCGGGAAGGGGGACAACGCCACCGGCCGGCGCAGGTCCGGCCACGGCGTTTCTGGCATCGACCCAACCACGATAGGCCACGGGCAGTTGCTATAATCGCAGGTTCCCTTGCCGCACCCCGATTCGACGCCGGGGGCGGCTTTTCTCATCCACAAGGAGAGTCAATGCGTCACTATGAAATCATTTTGCTGATCCACCCGGATCAGAGCGAGCAGGTTCCGGCCATGCTGGAGCGCTACAAGGGCATGATCACCGCCGGTGGCGGCAAGATCCATCGCCAGGAAGACTGGGGCCGCCGTCAGCTGGCCTACCAGATCAACAAGCTGGCCAAGGCGCACTACCTGTGCCTGAACATCGAGGCCGATCAGGCCGTGATGGCCGAGCTGGAACACGCCTTCAAGTTCAACGACGCCGTGCTGCGCCACCTGACGGTGCAGAAGAAAAAGGCCGACACCGGCCCGTCGTCGATGATGAAGACCGTCGAGCGCGAAGAAGCGCGCAAGGCCCAGCAGGCGGAAGCCACCAACTGAAGCCGTTGGCGCGGCATATGCCTGAGCCGAGGTGAACCAGACTCGCCTGACGGCCCGCATCGTCGAGATCGGCGCCCTGCGCCTGACGCCCGCCGGCATACCGGCGCTCGATGCCAGACTCGAACACGAGTCGAACGTCGAGGAGGGCGGAAGCCCCCGGCAGGTCAAGGCGGCGTTGAGGGCAGTGGCTCTCGGCGCGGTGGCCGAAAGGCTTGGCACGCAGGCGGTGGGGTCACTCTGGTGCTTCACCGGCTTTCTGGCCAGTCCGCGCAACGGCAAGCATGTGGTACTCCACATCCAGGATTTTCAGCAAGATCAATTTCAAGGAGCCTCTTAAATGGCCACGTTCAAGAAATTCAACAAGGACAAGCGCCCCAAGCGCAACAACCAGTCGCTGCTGTTCAAGCGCAAGCGCTTCTGTCGCTTCACCGTCGCCGGCGTCGAAGAAATCGACTACAAGGACGTCGACACGCTGCGCGACTTCATCAGCGAAAACGGCAAGATCGTGCCCGCGCGCCTGACCGGCACGCGCGCCATCTACCAGCGCCAGCTGAACACCGCCATCAAGCGCGCGCGCTTCCTGGCGCTGCTGCCCTACACCGACCAGCACCGCGTCTGACAAGGAGATCCCCATGCAAGTCATTCTTCTGGACAAGGTCGTCAACCTCGGCAACCTGGGTGAAATCGTCAAGGTCAAGGACGGCTACGCCCGCAACTTCCTGATCCCCTCGGGCCGCGCCCGCCGCGCCACCGAGGCCGCCAAGGCCGAATTCGAAGCCCGCCGCGCCGAACTGGAAAAGCAGGCCGCCGAAAAGCTGGCCGCCGCACAAGCCGTGGGCGAAAAGCTCAACGGCCAGACCATCAAGCTGACGCAGAAAGCCGGTGTCGACGGCCGCCTGTTCGGCTCGGTCACCAACCACGACATCGCCGACGAGCTGAAGAAGCAGGGCTTTGACGTCCACAAGTCGCAGGTTCGCCTGCCCAACGGCCCGATCAAGGTGGTGGGGGACAACACCGTCCACGTGTCGCTGCACACCGATGTGGACGCCGAGATCACCGTATCCGTCTACGGCGAAACGGCCTGATCGACCTGGTCTTTCACGGCATCACCGAGCCGGCCCTTCTGGGCCGGTTTTTTTTGCGCCGTTCGTTGGCACCGCGTTCAGCGGCGTAAAAAATTGTTCCCCACCGGATGTGCAGCGTTTGCGCACAGGCTTGTGCACAGCCTGTGTGCTCCGTCGCCCTAACATTGCTCATTGACTCAGGCTCGCGTAGCCTACCTTTTGCATGGCCGCTGTTTTTCCCTTTTCCGACGCGCGCGAGGACGAACCCGTCGACCGACAGGTCGCGCAACTGCGCATTCCCCCGCACTCACTCGAGGCCGAGTCCAGCGTGCTGGGCGGCCTGCTGCTGGACAACGGCGCCTGGGACCGCATGGGCGACGTGCTGATCGACACCGACTTCTACCGCTACGAGCACCGCCTGATCTACGCCGCGGCCGCCAAGCTGATCAACGAGACCAAGGCGGCGGACGTCATCACCGTCTACGAAGAGCTGCAGCGCCAGGGCAAGGGCGACGATATCGGCGGGCTGGCCTACCTGAATTCGCTGGCGCAGTACGTGCCCAGCGCCGCCAACATCCGCCGCTATGCCGAGATCGTGCGCGAGCGCTCGATCCTGCGCAAGCTGGTGTCGGCCAGTGACGAAATCGCCACCAGCGCCTTCAACCCCCAGGGCAGGGCGGTGGACAAGATCCTGGACGAGGCTGAAGGCAAGATCTTCAAGATCGGCGAAGAAGGCTCGCGCATGAAGCAGGGCTTCCAGGCCATGGACAGCCTGGTGGTGCAGCTGCTCGACCGCGTGCAGGAGATGGCCGACAACCCGAACGACGTGACCGGCGTGCCCACCGGTTTCATCGACCTCGACCGCATGACCGCCGGTCTGCAGGCAGGCGACCTGGTGGTGCTGGCGGCGCGCCCGTCGATGGGCAAGACAGCGTTTGCCATCAACATCGCCGAGCACGTGGCGCTGAACGAGGGCCTGCCGGTGGCGGTGTTCTCGATGGAGATGGGTGCGGCCCAGCTGGCGGTGCGTATCGTCGGCTCCATTGGGCGCATCGATCAGGGCCATCTGCGTACCGGCAAGCTGACCGACGAGGAATGGCCGCGCCTGACCGAGGCCATCGAGCGGCTGCGCAACATCAGCCTGCACATCGACGAGACGCCAGGCCTGACGCCGTCCGAGCTGCGCGCCAACGCGCGGCGCCTGGCGCGCCAGTGCGGCAAGCTGGGCTTGATCGTGGTCGACTATTTGCAGCTGATGAGTGGCAGCAGCAGCGGCGACGAGAACCGCGCCACCGAGCTGGGCGAAATATCGCGCGGCCTCAAGGCGCTGGCCAAGGAGCTGCATTGTCCGGTGATCGCGCTGTCGCAGCTCAACCGCAGCGTCGAGACGCGCACCGACAAGCGGCCCATGATGAGCGACCTGCGCGAATCCGGCGCCATCGAGCAGGACGCCGACATCATCATGTTCATCTACCGCGACGACTACTACAACAAGGAATCGCGCGAACCCGGCGTGGCCGAGATCATCATCGGCAAGCAGCGCAACGGGCCGACGGGAACCGTCAAGCTGGCCTTCATTAAGCCGCTGACACGCTTCGAGAGCCTGGCCATGGGTGGCAGCGACGACTTCTGAACGCCTTGGGTTCCGAGCGCTTGTTGAGCAAGCTTCGATAGCTATAAAAAACGTAGCAACAAACGTCCAAAAAAGCCGCGACGCAGCGCGGCTTTTTCATGTGCGGGCGTCGCTTACATGACCTTGGCGATCGACTGGCACACGTGGCCGATGTTCTTTTCGTTCAGCGCGGCCACGCACATGCGGCCGGTGTCGGTGCCGTAGACGCCGAACTCGTTGCGCAGGCGCACCATCTGCTCTTTCGACAGGCCGGAATAGCTGAACATGCCGACCTGCGTGGTAATGAAGCTCATGTCCTGCTTCACGCCCGCGGCCTTCAGGCCATCGACCAGCGCCTGGCGCATGGCCTTGATGCGGGTGCGCATGCCGGCCAGTTCGTCTTCCCACTGCGCGCGCAGCTTGGGGTCGTCCAGCACCAGCGCCACCACCGCGCCACCATGGGTGGGCGGGTTGCTGTAGTTGGTGCGGATCATGATCTTGAGCTGGCTCAGCACGCGGTCGGCTTCTTCCTTCGAGGCGCAAACCACCGACAGCGCGCCAACACGTTCGCCGTACAGGCTGAACGACTTGCTGAACGAGGTGGACACGAACACGTCCAGCCCCGCCGCCACGAACTGGCCAACTACCGCGCCGTCCTCGGCAATGCCCTGGGCGAAGCCCTGGTAGGCCATGTCGAGGAAGGCGGTCAGCTTGCCGGCCTTGACGACTTCGATCACCTGCGCCCATTGCGCGGGGCTGATGTCGTAACCCGTGGGGTTGTGGCAACAGGCGTGCAGCACGACGATGGTGCCGGGCGCGGCGGCCTTCAGGTCGGCCAGCATGCCGTCAAAGTCGAGACCGCGGCGGGCGGCGTCGTAATAGCGGTAGGTGCCGACGTCGAAGCCGGCCTGCGTGAAGAGGGCGCGATGGTTTTCCCAGCTCGGGTCACTGATCAGTACCTTGGCGTTGGGGCTAAGCTTCTTGAGGAAGTCCGCACCGATCTTCAGACCGCCGGTGCCGCCCAGTGCCTGCACCGTGGCGACGCGGCCCTGCTTGACGACGTCGGAGTCGGCACCAAAGACCAGCTTCTTGACGGCATTGTCATAGGCGGCAATGCCGTCGATGGGCAGATAGCCCCGCGGCTTGGGCGTGTCCATCAGGGCCTTTTCGGCCGCCTGCACGCAGGCCAGCAGCGGCAGCTTGCCGTCGGCGTCGAAGTACACGCCAACGCCCAGGTTCACCTTGCTGGGGTTGGTGTCGGCGGCAAACTGCTCGTTCAGGCCCAGGATCGGGTCGCGGGGGGCCAGTTCGACGGCGGAAAACAAGGACATGGAATCGCTTTCTTGACAATGCACGGAACAAGCGCCGAATTTTAACGGGACGCCTCATTCGCGCGCGGTGCCGCGGCGCGCGTTCAGGACAGCTGTTCGACCCACAGGTACACCAGCGTCTGGTTGAGCAGCTGGTAGGCCACTTCACCAAAGGTCATCGGCCCCAGCATGCGCGGCACTTTCTTGCCTTCCAGGTTGAGGTACAGGTAGTTCAACACGCAATTGCAGGCGAAGCTGGGCTGCACGGCGTTGGATCGGATACGGGCCTCGAATGCCTGAACGTAATCGTTCACGGGCTCGGCAAAGCGGTATTCGACGTCGTTGAAAATCGGCGCATAGAAATCCACCCTGCCCGAATTGGGGTCGACGCTCTTGACGCACACATTGATCATGGCGCCGTTGTAGTCGGCCACCAGCGGCAATTGCGTGTTGATCTTGGCGCGCCGCAAGTAGTTGGCCAGCCGCTCGGGCCGGCCATCGACCAAGCATTCGTCGGCGCTGAACCCGGTTTGGGGAAATCGGATGGTGCTGCCTTGCGCTGGCGCGAAAAGGTTGATGATGTCGATGTGCGCCACGCAGTCCGAAGGCAGTGGCACATGCAGCGCGACCGCCCGGGTCGATGAAAATTCGAGCGTTTCGCCGTTGACCACCAAAGGCCGGGTGGTTTCTAGGTCGTCCAGATGGATGCCGGAAACCCATCCGACCAGCGGCTTGATGAACATGTCCTCGTAGTGCGGCGCGTGGCGCGCAAACGATACGTGCACGTCCGAGAACGCCGGGATCACGATCAACGTGAAGCCGTTTTCGGGCCCATCGGTGCAGACCTGGGCCAGGCCGGCCTCGTCATACATTTGTGCCGTGCAGCCCAGGCCCATCAAAGGCAGTTCGGCGACGAACAGCTCTTCACGCGTGGTTTGACCGCCGTCTTGTCCCATGAAATAAGGGATCGTCCCGCCCACCCAATGGCCGGCCGGCAGTTGGCGCAGCAAGCCCTCGTCACCCGCGATGCTGAGGCAATGGCCGGCGCGGATCAGGGCGGCGGCTTCGGTCACGCCCATCATGCGCCCGGCGTTCGCCCCCAGCGCGCGCGCGTTTCGCGCGGCATTCATCGCGCCACCTCCTGAAGCTGCGACAGCTCATGCGCCAGCAGGCGTGCGTTGCGGTTGAAATAGCGATGCAACTCGGCCGCCTTCAGTTCGCGCACATGGTCATCTTTAATCAGCGACATCTGCGATCGCACGCGGGTGAGCAGCAGCTTCAGGCTCAATACGCGAATGTCTATGTTCAAGTCGCCCATGGCAAGCCGCTTCCATACGGCCTCTGAAGGATCGGGGACAGCAGTGCCGGTGCGATCCGGCTCGTTGATGCGGTTGGCGGCGCTGGCAGTGGGCGAACTTGAGGCCTTGCCGGCCCGCGCCTGCGCCCCATCGATGGACACGCGGCCGTTATCCAACGCAAATTTGAACCGCCAGAGCTGATCCAGGCTGATGGAAAACAGTGAGCAGATGGCACCCAGTTCCACGCCGTTGTAGAGCAGCTCAAACAGGAACTTGACCATGCCACGCGAAAACGGCTCACCTGGCTCTCCGGCGCAATTCAGTGGGGCGAGCGAATAACCCTCAGGTGTCGTGACATGAACAAACGTATGCCAGCCACCCGTATCCAGATGCCGCCAGGTTTGTTCGCGCCCGACCAGCAAGACCTGGCGACTGCCACGCAACCAGTGGTTTTGCTCTTCGGCAGGCGCAATCCAGACATCCAGCTGCTGTTTTTTGGGGTCAAACCGGTGGGACTTGATTTTCCACGGCTCCCGCAATCGAAGAATATGGGCCAAAGCCGCCTGATTTACAGGCTCAGTACGCATTTATTTTCCTCCCGCGACAGCGAATTTCGAGCGCGAGCCATTTTATGTATCGAGTCAATGCTTTCAATGTAGAAAAAAGTTTCATTTCAAGCGCGCCGCACGGACCGTTTGGCCCCGCTGGCGCTGTCGCGCCGCGAGGCTCGATGCGGAAAGTTGCGGCAAGATCGCGTGCAGCAGGGTCTCGATCGAGTGCCCATCATTCAAGGCAGGCCCATGGTTGACTTTGTCGCGTCCCAGTCTTTCGTCACCTATCCCGACTCCCCCTTCCAGCTGTACCAGCCCTATCCCCCGGCCGGCGACCAGCCGACGGCCATCGACGCGCTGGTGGAGGGGGTGGAAAACGGTGAATCGTTCCAGACGCTGCTGGGCGTCACCGGGTCGGGCAAGACATTCACCATGGCCAACGTGATTGCTCGGCTGGGGCGGCCTGCTATCGTTTTTGCACCCAACAAAACACTGGCGGCGCAGCTGTACAGCGAGTTTCGCGAGTTCTTTCCGCGCAACGCGGTCGAGTACTTCGTCAGCTACTACGACTATTACCAGCCCGAAGCCTATGTGCCGCAGCGCGACCTGTTCATCGAGAAGGACAGCGCCATCAACGAGCACATCGAGCAGATGCGCCTGTCGGCCACCAAGAGCGTGCTGGAGCGGCGCGACACGGTGATCGTGGCGACGGTGTCGGCCATCTACGGCATCGGCGCGCCCGACGACTACCTGCAGATGCGGATGATCCTGAAAGTAGGCGGCAAGCAGGGCCAGCGCGACGCCATCGCGCAACTGGTGCGCATGCAGTACCAGCGCAACGACACCGACTTTGCGCGCGGCACTTTTCGCGTGCGCGGCGACACCATCGACGTGTTTCCGGCCGAACACAGCGAGCTGGCCGTGCGCATGGAGTTGTTCGACGACGAGGTGGAAAGTATCAGCCTGTTCGACCCGCTGACGGGCCGCATCCAGCAGAAGGTGCCGCGCTTCGTCATCTACCCCAGCAGCCATTACGTCACGCCGCGCGAAAAGACGCTGGCCGCGGTCGAATCGATCAAGCTGGAACTGGCGGAGCGCCTGAAATACTTCGTCGGCGAAGGCAAGCTGCTCGAGGCGCAGCGCATCGAGCAGCGCACCCGTTTCGACCTGGAAATGCTGAGCGAGCTGGGGCACTGCAAGGGCATCGAAAACTACACGCGCCACTTGTCGGGCGCCGCGCCGGGCGACCCACCCGCCACCTTGACCGATTACCTGCCGCGCGACGCCCTCATGTTTCTGGACGAAAGCCACCAGATGATCGGCCAGCTCAACGCCATGTACAACGGCGACCGAGCGCGCAAGACCACGCTGGTCGAATACGGCTTTCGGCTACCCAGCGCACTGGACAACCGGCCGCTGAAGTTCGAGGAATTCGAGCGCCGCATGCGCCAGGTGGTGTTCGTCAGCGCCACCCCGGCCGACTATGAAAAGCAGCACGCCAGCAATGTGGTTGAGCAGGTGGTGCGGCCCACGGGGCTGGTCGACCCGGAGGTTGAAGTCCGCCCCGCCACGCATCAGGTGGACGATGTGCTGCAGGAGATTCGTGACCGGGTGCACAAGCGTGAGCGCGTACTGATCACGACGCTTACCAAGCGCATGGCCGAGCAGCTGACCGAATACTTGACCGACAACGGCGTGAAGGTGCGCTACCTGCACTCCGACGTGGACACCGTGGAACGGGTCGAGATCATCCGCGACCTGCGCCTGGGCGCGTTCGACGTGCTGGTGGGCATCAACCTGCTGCGCGAGGGGCTGGACATTCCCGAGGTGTCGCTGGTGGCGATTCTGGACGCGGACAAGGAAGGTTTCCTGCGCGCCGAGCGCAGCCTGATCCAGACCATCGGCCGCGCGGCGCGCAACGTCAACGGCAAGGCCATTCTTTACGCGGACCGCGTCACCGATTCCATGAAAAAGGCCATCGGCGAGACCGAACGGCGCCGCGCCAAGCAGATCGCGTTCAACGCTGAACACGGCATTACACCGCGCGGTATCGTGAAAGAGGTGCGCGACCTGATCGATGGCGTCTATGGCAACCAGAAAGGCCGCGATGACGACCGCGCCCACGCCAGCGCGGCGGCGGCAGATGCGCTGCCGCTGTCGGAAAAAGACTTGGGCAAGGAGATCCGGCGGCTGGAAAAGCTGATGCTCGAGCACGCGCGCAACCTGCAATTCGAGCAAGCCGCGCGCGTGCGCGATCAGTTGGCGCTGCTAAAAAACCGCCTGTTCGGCGCGGCGGGCGAAGGCAGCGCGGCGGCCTGACGCCGCCGCTGCCGGCTGCGTCAGTGCACGGCCAGGTGTCAGTGCACGGCCAAGTTGTTGTGCACCGCGCCCACGCCCTTGACCGATTGGGCGATGGTCGTGGCGCGCGCCTTGGCGGCGGCGTTGGGCGCGGGGCCGGTGAGCGTGACCGCACCGTCCTTGGTGTCGACGTCGATGCGCAGCGCGCTGAGCTCGCTGTCGGCCACCAGCTTGGCCTTCACGGCCGCGGTGGTGGCCGCATCGCTGGCGGCGTCGCCGGCGCGCGCCACGGCGGCGTTGGCGTCGGCCTTCATTTCACGGGCTTCCTGCTTGATTTCGGCGCCCGCACGGTTGGCGGCTACTTTGGCTTCTTGCGCGGCGTCGGCGGCCTTGGCCTGCGCGTCCTTGGCGGCTTGCTCGCTCTTGGCGATGGCTGAATCGACCTGCTGGCCGGCGGTGCGCTCGTCCTTTTTGTTGCAGGCGGCCAGGCTGGTGGCCAGGGCGATGGCGGCGGCCAGCGTGGTGGCGCGCAGCAGCGTGGGTTGGGTAGCGTTCATGATGGTTTCCTCGGTTTCAGTGTGACAGTGCGCGTTGGCCGGCGCCGCTTGAAAGGGTGCGAACGCCGGTTCACGGGGTGACTGTAGGCACCGGGTTCCGCCCCGTGCGTCGGCGGTGGTTGAAACCGCTGTAGGACAAGCAAGACCGCGGCCGTCCACCAGCGCCCTGTGTGCGCTTGTGGCCGATGCCCCCTGACTTTTGGGGGGCTTTGGTGTATACTTGATAAAAACACTCGGAAATTAGGCGGCGCCAGGGAAAGACATCCCGCCACATCCCGCCGCCTGGCTTCGAACCCCTCATATTGCAAGGAGCTAACCCATGCGCCTCACCACCAAGGGACGATTTGCGGTCACCGCCATGATCGATCTGGCCCTGCGCCAGGACAACGGTCCGGTGACCCTGGCCGCCATCAGCCAGCGCCAGCAGATCTCGCTGTCGTACCTGGAGCAACTGTTCGGCAAGCTGCGCCGCAACGATCTCGTCGAATCGACGCGCGGGCCGGGCGGCGGCTATTCGCTTGGCCGCAAGGCGGCGGACATCACCGTGGCCGACATCATCACCTCGGTCGACGAGCCGCTGGACGCCACGCACTGCGGTGGCCGCGAAAACTGCCACGGCGAAGGCGGGCGCTGCATGACGCACGACCTGTGGACGTCGCTCAACGCACGCATGATCGAATTTCTCGAATCCGTCACGCTGCAGAAACTGGTGGACGACCAGCACGCCAACGGCATCGAGGTCGAGGACAAGCCCTCGGCCAAGCGCGCCATTTCCAGCGCGCCGGTGGTCAAGCCGATCCGCGTGAACGCACCCAACTCGGTCTTCGCACTGGGTGGTCTTACTAGCAAATAAATAGCAATAAACGCTTGCACCGCTTGCGGCAGGCGCCCTTTTAATAAAGAAAAATCAGCGATTCGGAATTTGTCATGAGCCAGACCCCGCATTTCCCCATCTACATGGACTACGCCGCCACCACGCCGGTTGACCCGCGCGTGGCCGACGCGATGATCCCGTGGCTGCGCGAAAACTACGGCAACCCGGCCAGCCGCAGCCACGCCTGGGGCTGGGAAGCCGAAAAGGCGGTCGAAAAGGCGCGCGAGCAGGTGGCCGACCTCATCGGTGCCGACCCGCGCGAAATCGTGTGGACCAGCGGCGCGACCGAGTCCGACAACCTGGCCATCAAGGGCGCCGCCCAGTTCTACAAGGGCAAGGGCAAGCACCTGATCACCGTCAAGACCGAGCACAAGGCCGTGCTCGACACCATGCGCGAGCTGGAGCGCCAGGGGTTCGAGGTGACTTATCTCGACGTCAAGCCGGACGGCCTGCTCAACCTGGACAAGTTCAAGGCTGCCATCCGCCCCGACACCATCCTGGCCAGCGTCATGCTGGTCAACAACGAGATCGGCGTGGTGCAGGACGTGGACGCCATCGGCAAGATCTGCCGCGAGCACGGCGTGCTGTTCCACGTTGACGCCGCGCAGGCCACCGGCAAGGTCGCCATCGACGTGTCGCGCCAGCCCATCGACCTGATGAGCCTGGCCAGCCACAAGAGCTACGGCCCCAAGGGCATTGGCGCGCTGTACGTGCGCCGCAAGCCGCGCGTGCGGCTCGAAGCGCAGATGCACGGCGGCGGACACGAGCGCGGCATGCGCAGCGGCACCCTGGCCACGCACCAAATCGTCGGCATGGGCGAGGCCTTCCGCATCGCCAAGGAAGAAATGGCGCAGGACAACGAAAAGGCCTGGGCGCTGCACCACCGGCTGGTCGAAGGGCTGAAGGACGTTGAGGAAGTGTTTCTCAACGGCCACCCGACGCAGCGCGTGCCGCAGAACATCAACATGAGCTTCAACTTCGTCGAAGGCGAATCGCTCATCATGGGCGTCAAGGGGCTGGCGGTGTCGTCCGGCTCGGCCTGCACCAGCGCCAGCCTGGAGCCCAGCTATGTGCTGCGAGCGCTGGGCCGCAGCGACGAACTGGCCCACAGCAGCCTGCGCATCACCATCGGCCGCTTCACCACCGAAGACGACATCGACTACGCGATCCAGACGATCCGCGAGAACGTCGCCAAGCTGCGCGAGCTCAGCCCCCTGTGGGAAATGCACCAGGACGGCATCGACCTGTCCACCATCCAGTGGGCCGCGCATTGACCATGACCACCCCCCTGAGTCGCCTGCGACGCCTTCCCCCCTCTCCGGAGGGAGGAGGGACAACGCCAGTCGCCGGCGCAGGTCCGGCGACGGCGTTTGCCGGCGTGGCCTGCTCCGCGGCCCTCGGTTTCCGGGTGATTCATGTCCATCCCACGGCTTGCGCTTGTCCATCAAGCGCAGGCAGCTATCAGTAAAGGAGCAAACACCATGGCTTATTCCGACAAGGTTCTTGACCACTACGAAAACCCCCGCAACGTCGGCAGCTTTGACAAGGGCGACGACAGCGTGGGCACCGGCATGGTCGGCGCGCCGGCCTGTGGCGACGTGATGAAGCTGCAGATCCGCGTCAACCCGAGCACCGGCGTGATCGAGGACGCGCGCTTCAAGACCTACGGCTGTGGCTCAGCCATCGCGTCCAGTTCGCTGGTGACCGAATGGGTCAAGGGCAAGACGCTGGACCAAGCGGCCGAACTGAAGAACAGCCAGATCGCCGAAGAGCTGGCGCTGCCGCCCGTCAAGATCCACTGCTCGATCCTGGCCGAAGACGCCATCAAGGCGGCGGTCGAGGACTACCGCAAAAAGCACACCGTCGCCGCCTGACACGGGCGACGCTTAACCCCGTGCCGCGCATGACGCGGCACGCTCATCCACTCGCCCCAGAAACGGAGGACTTGGACATGGCGCTGCAACATCTCTTGCCAGGAAAGACGATGGCCCTGATGCCGACCGGACCGGTGCCGGCCGAGTTCGAATCGCGCGCGCTGTTCAAGTCGCAGGACCTTGAGGTGATCCTGCTGTCGATGCCCGAGGGCCGGCGCATGCTCGATCACCGGGTTGACGGCGAGATCACGCTGCAGTGCCTGAAGGGCTGCGTGCAGGTGATTTCGCAGGCGGTCGACCGTGCGCGTCCGCGCCCCAAGGCGCGCCTGGCCGAAGGCGAGCTGCTGTATCTGCAACGCGGCGAGCCGCACCAACTGCTGGCCGTGGTGGCCTCGGTGGTGCTGCTCACCATTGCCTTGCCCGAAAAATAATCCACATCATGGCCGTCACTTTGACCGAAGCCGCTGCGCGGCATGTCAGCAAATATCTCGCCAAGCGCGGCAAGGGTGTGGGCGTGCGCCTGGGCGTCAAGACCACGGGTTGCTCGGGCCTGGCCTACAAGCTCGAATACGTGGACGACGTGGCGCCCGAGGACCAGCTGTTCGAGCAGCACGGCGTGAAGCTGATGATCGACCCCAAGAGCCTGGCCTACATCGACGGCACCGAGCTCGATTACGTGCGCGAGGGCCTGAACGAAGGCTTCCGCTTCAACAACCCCAACGAACGCGACCGCTGCGGCTGCGGCGAGAGCTTCCGCGTCTGATGGCGGACGCGCTGGCTGCCGGCTTCGAGCGTGTGCGCGTGGGCGTGACCATCGACAACGAGCGCGAGGTCCGGGCGTTGAACGCCTGGTTCCAGCGCTGGGGCGCGCGCATCCGCCGGTTCGACGACCTGGGCTGCGGCTGCTGCCTGGACGCGTGGGACGTGCAGGCGCCGCAGCAGGCCCTGGCCGAATTGCCGCGCGGCATGGTGCGCCCGGCGCTGCACGCGGACTGAACGGCGGCTGTGGCATGAACCTGCAATCCACCGACTTCGAGCTGTTCGACGTGCCCGCGCGCTTCGCCCAGGACGCGGCGAAACTGGACGCACGCTGGAAAGACCTGCAGCGCCAGGTCCATCCTGACCGCTTTGCTGCGCAGGGCGCGGCGGCGCAGCGCGTGGCCGCCCAGTGGTCGGCCCGCATCAACGAAGCGCACCGCCGTCTGAAAGACCCGCAACGCCGCGCCGCTTACCTGTGCGAGCTGCACGGCGCGCCGATCGAGGCCGAGAGCAATACCGCCATGCCGGCGCAATTCCTCATGCAGCAGATGGAGCTGCGCGAACAGCTGGACGAGGCCACCAGCGCCAAAGACTTGGATGACATCAGTCGCTCGTGCTTGTCTGTCCAGCGCGAGCTGCTTCAAAAATTAGAGCATCAGATGGACGGCGAACACGACTGGCTTGCCGCCGCGCAGTCGGTGCGGGCGCTGATGTTTCTGGACAAGCTGGCCGCCGACATTGATCGGCGGCATGAGAAACTCGAAACGGACTGACCTTTTTGCGGCCAGCGCGCGCCAGGGCGCCGCGGGCCGCTTTGGCTAACTTCATGGCGCTGCTTCAAATCTCCGAACCCGGCCAATCGCCTGACCCGCACCAGCGGCGCATCGCGGTCGGCATCGACCTGGGCACCACGCATTCGCTGGTCGCTGCCGTGCGCCACGGCGTGGCCGAATGCCTGCCCGACGAGCAGGGGCGCGTGCTGCTGCCGTCGGTGGTGCGCTACCTGGCGGGCGGCGGGCGCCGCATCGGCTACGACGCGCTGCAGGCCGAACCGGCCGACGCCGAAAACACCATCGCATCGGCCAAGCGCCTGATGGGGCGCGGCCTGGCCGACATCATCGGGCGCGACAAGCTGCCATACCAGCTGCTCGACCGGCCCGGCATGGTGACGCTGCAGACCGTGGCCGGCGAAAAGTCACCGGTCGAGATCAGCGCCGAGATCCTGGCCACGCTGCGCTACCGGGCGGAAGACACCTTTGGCGATGACCTGCACGGCGCCGTCATCACCGTGCCCGCCTACTTCGACGACGCGCAGCGCCAAGCCACCAAGGACGCAGCGCAGCTGGCGGGCATCCCCGTGCTGCGCCTGATCAACGAGCCGACGGCCGCCGCCATCGCCTACGGGCTGGACAACGCGGCCGAGGGCGTCTATGCCGTGTTCGACCTGGGCGGCGGCACGTTCGACGTCTCCATCCTGCGGCTGACACAGGGGGTGTTCGAAGTCATCGCCACCGGTGGCGATTCGGCCCTGGGCGGCGACGACTACGACGCCGCGCTGGCCGACTGGGTGGTGTCGCGCACCGGCGCACAGCTGGTTACCGCCGCCGACCGGGCCGCGCTGCAGGCAGCGGCCCGGCGCGCCAAGGAAGCGCTGAGTGCTTCAGAAAACGTAGCATTCCACGCAATCCTGTCCAGCGGCGAAGCCCGATTTGACCTGAAGTCGGCCGACTTCGAGGCCGCCACCGCGGCGCTGACCGCGCGCTGCGTGGCCACGCTGCGGCGTGTGTTTCGAGACGCGCGCCTCAAGCCCGATGAAACGCAGGGCATCGTCATGGTGGGCGGCAGCACGCGCATGCCCGTCATCCGGCGCGCGGTGGCCGACTTCTTCGGTCGCGAGCCGCTCATCAACCTGAACCCCGACGAAGTGGTGGCGCTGGGCGCGGCCATCCAGGCCAACCAGCTGGCGGGCAATGACGCCGCGGGCGACCTGCTGCTGCTGGACGTGATTCCGCTCTCGCTCGGCATCGAAACCATGGGTGGGCTGGTGGAGCGCATCGTGCCGCGCAACCAGACCATTCCGGTGGCGATGGCGCAGGACTTCACCACCTACAAGGACGGCCAGACCGCGATGGCGCTGCACGTGGTGCAGGGCGAGCGCGACCTGGTGCAGGACTGCCGCAGCCTGGCGCGCTTTGAACTGCGCGGCATGCCGCCCATGGCGGCGGGCGCGGCGCGCATCCGCGTGACCTTCACCGTCGATGCCGATGGCTTGCTGAACGTCTCGGCGCGCGAACAGGTCAGCGGCGTCGAGGCGCAGATCGACGTCAAGCCCAGCTACGGCCTGAGCGACGAGCAGATTGCGCGCATGCTGCAGGACAGCTTCACCACGGCCGACGCCGACGTGAAGGCGCGCGCGCTGGTCGAAGCCCGGGTGGACGCCGACCGCATGCTGCTGGCCACGCAGAGCGCGCTGGACGCCGATGGCGCGTTGCTGTCGGCCGACGAACGTGCCGAAATCGACGCGCTGATGCTGTCGCTGCGCGGCATTGCCGCCAACAGCACCGATGCCGCGGCGATCGAGGCCGCCACCGAAGCGCTGGCGCACGGAACCGAAGCCTTTGCCGCCGCGCGCATGAACGCCGGCATCCAGAAGGCGCTGGCCGGCAAGTCCGTCGAATCGATTTGAGGACCGCACACCGCATGCCCATCATCAAAGTACTACCGCACCCCGAATACGCGCCGCAGGGCGCCGAGATCCACGCCAACACCGGCGATTCGATCTGCGAGGCGCTGCTTGACCACGACATCCCCATCGAGCACGCCTGCGAGATGAGCCGCGCCTGCACCACCTGCCATTGCATCGTGCGCGAAGGCTATGATTCGCTGGAGGAGCCCGAGGAAGAAGAGGAAGACCTGCTGGACCGCGCCTGGGGCCTGGAGCCGCAGTCGCGCCTGTCGTGCCAGGCCATCGTGGGCAAGGAAGACCTGACGGTGGAAATTCCGCGCTACTCGATCAACCACGCCCGCGAAAACCACTGAAAGACCCCGCATGTCGCGCCAGATCGTTCTCGACACCGAAACCACCGGGCTGTCCGCCGAGGGCGGCGACCGCATCATCGAGATCGGCTGCGTCGAGCTGGTGAACCGCAAGCTCACCGGCAACAACCTGCACTTCTACGTCAACCCCGAGCGCGACAGCCATGAAGACGCGCTGAAGGTGCACGGCATCAGCAACGAATTTCTGCGCGACAAGCCCAAGTTTGCCGAGGTGGCCGACGAGATCCTGCGCTACTTGGAAGGCGCCGAAGTCATCATCCACAACGCGGCCTTCGACGTCGGCTTTCTCGACAAGGAACTGGAGCGCGTGGGCCGCGGCGCCTTCACCAGCGTGGTCGGCGAGGTCACCGACACGCTGGCCATGGCCAAGCAGCTGTACCCCGGCAAACGCAACAGCCTCGACGCGTTGTGCGACCGCCTGGGCGTCGACAATTCGGGCCGCACGCTGCACGGCGCGCTGCTGGACGCCGAACTGCTGGCCGACGTCTACATCAACCTCACGCGCGGGCAGGAAGCGCTGCTGATCGACCTGGGCCACGTGGGCGAGCAGGGCGCGGCGGGCGAGCGCATCGACCTCAGCGTGTTTGTTTTGCCGGTGCTGCACGCCAACACCAGCGAACTGGCCGCGCACGATGACGTGCTGGCGCAGATCGACAAGTCAAGTGGCGGCAAGACGGTATGGCGTGCCATCGACGTGCCGATTTGATATATACTTTCGCCTTTCGCCAAGCTGCGAACGGGTGATTAGCTCAGCGGTAGAGCACTGCCTTCACACGGCAGGGGTCGCAGGTTCAAACCCTGCATCACCCACCAAGAATTCCTATATTCGCTGCGCCTTGCAGTGGTAGCGCCCGCTAACTTAGCGGGCGTTTTTGTTTCCGGTACGGAAGAAGTACGGAAAACCTGATTCGCGCAGCCCACGTCAATCCACGTACTTGATCACCTGGTAGCGAATTTTCTTGTTGTTCAGGGCCATCATCAGTCCGCCCACGGGCATGATTCCGCCGAAGGATGAACTACCGCCCATCTCGATGGCGCCGTGGCCACCCTGTTTCTTGATCTCGCTGGCCACGGCCTGGCGGATAGCTTGGGTATCTCCCATTCCCTCGCCGATTTCACCGTCGGCCACGCCGATGATGGTGTACTTCCTTGGTGGCGCGCCATTCGCCCAGAAGTCCACGCCGTCGATCACCACCTTCGTGCCGCCTTGGCCTTCATGGAGGTTGTTCTTGCCTTCGTACGGCTGGTAGTTGACTGTTGCGCAGCCAGCCAAGGCGGCGGCCAAAAGGAGAACGGCAAGCTTCTTCACGGTGTATCCCTCTCTCGACGGTTTGTCGCAATGCGATGGTAGCCGGCAAAGCCTTCTGCTAGCCGCGAGGATGAGGAATCAATCGATCATTCCGCTTTTCGATCCCCATGTGGCTCACTGCCGCCAGTTCAATCACTGGAGTCCACATGGCTAATAGAGTCGCCGCAAACTTCATTACCGGGCTGGTGTCCGGCGGCATCAAGAGCTACAGCGTCGGCCGGCAGATTCAGCAGGATCAGGCCATCGACGCTGCGCTGAAGGCCAAGCCAGAGCAGATGCAGGGCTACACCGCCGAGGACGGCCGCAAGCTGGAGGCACTGGCCAACGCTAAGGATGTGCTGGGCAACCCGCTCTACCAGATCGGCACCGACGCCCAAGGCAACTACACGGCAACGCCGACGGCGGAGAACCCCGGCCAGGGCCAAGGCGTCATGCCCAGTCAGGTCATCAGCCGCCACACGGTCACCGACTTCATGGGCGAGCGCACCGCTGGCGCCCTTACCGCCGGCCAGGTCGGTGCCATGCGCGCGCGCAAACTGATCGAGGCCGGCGCCCTGACCGATCCGATGCGGGCGGCCAGCGCTTCGCTGGCACTGGACAAGTCCGAACGCGAAGACGCCGACCGCCGCGAGCTGCAGCAGGCCCTGCGCGGCGCGCCCGAGATGACGGCGCCCGGCGCAGGCGCTGTGGGTGGCATCGAGCAAGCCACAGCTTCCGCAAATGGCCAGATTGCCAAGCGGGTCGCCAACGATTCGGCCCTGGACTACTACCTCAAGACCAGCACCCCCAAGGTGATCGACGTGCTGCTGCGTCAGGGCAAGGTGGATCAGGCGCAGGCATACCAGAAGTTTCTCGACACCCAGGAAGGGCGCGACTACGCGCGGGGCTGGACCGACGGCGTGCGCAAGTTCTCCATCGGCGACACGCGAGGCGCGCTGCAGTCATTCGAGAACCTTTACAACAGGCAGCTCTATAGGGACGGCAACACGGTGAAACTTCAGCCCGGCCGCGAACCGAACACGATGACCGTGACGCAGTTCGGGGCGGATGGCCAGGAACTCGGGGCAGTGACGCAGCCCACCGACGACCTGCTGAGCCAGGCCGCCATCTTTCTGGCGCCGCATGAAGCGGTGAAGTTCTACGCAAACCAGGGCGCCAAGCGCACCGCCGAGTCAGCACAGTTGCAGCGGCAACAGGTATTGGAGGCGCAGCGCCAGGTCGGCCGTGACGCCATGGAGGACCGGCGCGACGCCCGCACGGCGCAGCAGATCGAAGCCGCCGACCGGCGTGCGCAGCGCGGCATTGACGCGGCCGACCAGCGGCTGACCCGCCAACTCGACGCCCGCGGCAACCCTGTCGACCGTCCGCTGACTTCGGCACAGCAACGCAGCAATGCTGAAATCGACGCCGCGCGCGAGGCGATCAACGGGCTTTCGCTTGAGGAAATCCGGCGCCGCACCAGCAAGGCCACGAACACCGGGCGCGAGAACCCCAACTATGACCCCGGCCTGGCGCGCCAGGCGGCGCTGGCCAACCGCCGCAAGATCGGCGAGGACGACACCTTCGACACCGCGCCGCGCGGCCCCGCGCTGCGCCAGCAGCAGGATGCGGCCACCCGCGCCCGTCAGGACCTGGCCAAGCGGTTCAGTTCGGACGCCAGCATGAACAAATACAAGCTTGGCCAGTCCACCGACCGGGGCGTGGAAGTCCTCGATTCGCGCGGCAAGCTCATCGGTTATTACCGCTGATCGGTGGCCGCCATGGGCTTCATTCCTCTCTCCGAGATCGATGGCGACACCATCGAGGCGCAACCCTCCCCGACGGCCGCACGCCGCGGCTTCGTCCCTCTCGCCGAGCTGGAGCCCCAGGCGCCGGCGGCCGAAACGGGTAGACAGCCCGGCTTCGTCCCAGTCGCCGAAGGCGGCGGCGCCGCTCCGGCACCCGGTAAACCCGGCGTGCTGCGAAACATCCTGCTCAACAACCCGCTGACCGCCCTTGGCGAGGTCGCGCTGAGCTTGGGCAGCATGGGCGTGTCGCAGCCGGTTGCCGGCCTGGCAGGGCTGGCCACCGAGGCCGCGCACCAGCTCGGGCTGACCGACAGGCGCGGCGCTGACGTGGTGCAGTCGGTTGGCGAGGCGTTGACCTATCAGCCGCGCGGCGAGCTGGGCCAGCGCGGCGCCGGCATCGTGGCCTACCCCTTCGAGAAGCTGGCCGAGGGCGCGCACTGGGCCGGCGGCAAGACGCTCGACGCCACCGGCAGCCCCGTGGCTGCCACGGTGGTCGACACCGCCATTCAGTCGCTGCCGATGGTCGCGCCGGGCATGCTGGGCTGGAAGGCGGGCGGTCGCGCTGCGCCGCCGTCGCCGCGGTTCGACGCTGCCGACTATCACGCCTATCGGCGCACCCTGGAATCTGGCGGCAGCGCGACCGCCAAGAACCCGCGCAGCACGGCCTACGGCCCCGATCAGTTCACCGCAGGCACCTGGCTTCGCACCGTGGAGCAGGCAAAACCAGATTGGGCTGCTGGCCTGGCGCCCGAGGAACTGCTGGCCCTGCGCGCCGATCCGGCGAAATCCGGCCAGATGGCACGCGCTCTGGACACCAGCAACGCCGCGGCGCTGCGCTCGGCCGGCGTGGAGATCACCAACCAGACGATGTACGCGGCGCACCACTTCGGCCCCGATGCCGCTGTACGCATCGCGCGCGCCGCGCCGGACACGCCCATCGCCGAACTGCTGACGGCCAAGCAACTGGCGGCGAATCAGTACCTCAAGGGCAAGACCGTCGCCGACACGATCGCCAACTGGGATCGTCGCGCCGGTCGCCCTGTCGCGCGCGGTAGCGAACCGCGTGGCGGATTCGTGCCGCTGGACGATGCCCAACCCATCCCACGCCCGCCCCGTGACGCCAGCGAGCCGCGCCTTACGGGCGACGGTCCCGACGCGATGGCGCCTGAACTGCTGGCGCCGGAAGGCCTGGCGCCCGACGCGCCGCCCATCGACCTGATGGAAACCAAGCTCACGCCCGAGCAGCGCGGAACCTACGTTGTCGCGCAGAACCTGGTCGACAACATCGACACCGTGGTCGCCGACCCCATGCGCCGGGTGGACGGCTACCGCAGCGAGGCGGCGCGGGTCCGCGCGGCAGCGGATGAGATGGCGGCGCAAGGCGTGCCCGACGTGGCCACGTCCTTCCGCGCGGCGGCCGATGCGCTGGAGCGCCGCGCCGTCACCACCGCCGACGGCGTGCACGACGGCGTCACCGGCACATCGCACGTTCAGTTGCTCGACGGCAACCCGCGCTACGCCGAACTGATGCGGCAGCCGGGCATGACGCCCACGCTGGCGCGCCTGACGCTGGCCGATGAAACTGCCGGCCCGCGGTCGGCGCCGGCCTGGCCGCCTGAACAAGCGCCGAGAGTCACGCCGGAGGTCGCGCCGGAGCGCGCGGCCCTTTCCGTGCCGGACGCTGGCGACGTGCTGCCGAAGCGCGGCACCGTCAACATGGGGCCGGGCGCCAACTACGTCGGCCTGATCGATGACAGCGTGACCCGCCCAGGCACGGCAGGCGGCGGCATGGCGGATGCAGGCACGGGCGGCAAGGCGCGCGCCACACCCATTCGACGCGAGGACATTCTGGTCCCGTTCGCCAAGGAGCTGGGAACCAGCATCTACACCGGCCGCGTCCGTGGTCGCAAGACCCTGGGCACCTTCAACACCGCCACGGAAACCGTCCGCGTCAAGCGGCACGCCGACCTGGAGGTTGCCACCCATGAGATGGCGCACCTGATCGACAGCCGCGTGCCGGCCGTGCGCGAGGCGTGGCTGAAAGGCCCGCAGGCCAAGATGATCAACAAGGAACTGCGCGCACTCAGCTACGACAACGGCAAGGTGTACGAGGGGTTTGCCGAGTTCACGCGCCTGTACATGACGCAGCCGGACGTGGCTGCGGCGAAGGCGCCGACTTTCTCGCGCTGGTTCGATGATTTCGTGCAGACGCACAAGTACGGCCCGGCGATCCAGAAGGCGCGCCAGGGCATGGGCGAATGGTTCGCGCAGGACGCACTCGACCGCGCGCGCAGCAAGATCGGCGATCACCGCCCGCTGTCCGACGCCATGGACAGTCGCTGGGACGCCTTTCGCCAAGCCATCACCGACGACCTGCACGGCGTCTACCGGATGGAGCGGGAACTGTCGGGCGGCAAGATCGCGCCGGCCGGGGCCTACGAATCCGCCCGCCTGGCGCGCGCATCCGCCAGCATGGCCGACGGCGCCCTGCGCTACGGCGCGCCGGTGAAGAACGCCGACGGCTCGTTTTCGTGGAAAGGGCAGGGGCTGGAAGAAATCCTCAAGCCGATCGCCGGCAACCTGGACGACGGCCTGCTGTACTTCGTGGGCAAGTCGGCCGACGAACTGATGAAGCAGGGGCGCGAACACCTGTTCACGCGCGGCGAGATCGACGCCATGCTGAGCCTGCGCACGCCTGAATTCGACGCCGCCTTCACCAAGTACCAGCAGTGGAACGGCGCCATCCTGGACTTCGCCGAGGCTCAGGGCGTGATCAACGCCGAGGCGCGCGCGCAATGGCAGCGCACGCAGTACCTGCCATTCCACCGCATCGGCCAGCCTGGCCAGGGCCGCGTCAAGCCCGGTGACTGGTCGGGCGTTAAGGCGCTGACTGGCGGCACCGAGAACCTGCGCGACATCCTGGGCAACATGACCAGCAACGCCGCGATGCTGATCGACAAGGCCGTGAAGAACGAGGCGCGCGTGAAGATCGCCGAACTGGCCGAGCGGGACGGCGCCGGCGGCGGGCGCTTCATGACCCGCATCCCGCCCGAATCGCGGCCGACGCGGCTGCCGAAGGACGCCGTGATCGACAGCATGGCCAAGGCCATGGGGTTGGACAAGGCCGACCAGCAGGCCAAGGTGGTGATCGACAGCCTGCACAAGACCTTTGAGGACGCACCCGGCCTGATCGAGGTCATGCAGAACAACACGCCGCCCGCCGGCAGCAACGTGGTGGCCGTGCTCAAGAACGGCAAGCCCGTCTGGTACGAGGTCGCCGACCCGATCCTGCTGCGCGCGCTGGACAGCATCGACCGGCCGCACCAGCCGTGGGTCATGAAGTGGCTGAGCCTGCCCAAGCGCATCGGCCAGACCACGATCACGCTGACGCCCGACTTCATGATCGCCAACATCGCCCGCGACACGATCCAAGCAGGCGTCATGAGCCGCGCCGGTTTCCGGCCGGTGCTCGACAGCCTCAAGGGCATGCGGATGCGGCTGACGAATGATCCGCTGTACAAGGACTTCATCGCCAACGGCGGCGGCCTGTCCAGCATCTACCTGGAGGAAGGCCGCTTCAAGACCCGGCTGGAGCGGTTCTACAAGCAGCAGGGCATCGACATGCGCACGGTGCTCGACGCGCCTGACAAGCTGATGGGCTTCGTGGAGACGCTGGCCGACGCCTTTGAAACCAGCACGCGCCTGGGCGAGTACAGCCGGGCCATCCAGGCCGGCGAACACCCGCGCCACGCCGCCTACCTGGCGCGCGAGATCAGCACGGACTTCGCCATGCGGGGAGACAGTCGCGCACTGGGCTTCATGACCGATACGGTCTTGCGCCCCGCGATCACGTCGCTGGATCGCCTGGTGCGCGGCCTGGCGCACGACCCGAACCGTGGCGCCATCGCCACCAAGTCAGGCATGGTCGCGCTCATGAGTTCGGCACTGTACCTGCTCAACAAGGACAACCCGAAGTATCAGGACATGCCGGACTGGGACCGCGACGGTCATTGGCACTTCTTCGTCGGCGACCAGCACTTCCGCTACCCCAAAATTTGGGAGATCGGCGCCATGGCTTCGCTGGCCGAACGCTCGACCGAAGCGATCATCAAGGCCGACCCGCAGGGCATCGGCAAGGACTTCGCGCGCATCCTGGCCGCGACGTTCAACTTCAACTACATGCCTCAGCTTGTGGCGCCGCTGTACGAGCAGGCGACCAACCGCAACGCCTTCACCAAGGCGCCGATCGAGACGCCCGGCATGGAAGACTTGCAGCCGTTCCTGCGCGCCAAGCCGACCACCAGCGAAACCCTGCGCGCGGCCGGCATGGCCACGGCCAACCTGCCCGAGTGGGCGCAGGTGAACCCGGCACGCAGCGAGGCGCTGCTGAGGGGGTTTTTCAACACCTGGGCGCTGTACGGCCTGCAGCTCAGCGACAAGGCCTTCTTTGGCGACCGGCTGCCGACCAAGCGCACCGACGAACTGCCGATCCTGCGGCGTTTCTACACCGACGATCCGCCCCGCGGCACCCGCTACGAAACCGAGTTCTACGACATGCTTACCGAGGCCAAGCGCCTGCGCGGCACGCTGCGCGAGCTGGACAAGCTGGGGCTGTCTCACATGGCCGACGCCAAGGAAAAAGGACCCCTTGGCGAGGAGGCTGGCGCCCTTGAGTACGCCAACAATGAACTGTCGGGCATCAACAAGGACATGCGCGATGTCCGGCGTTCGGAAGTGCTGACGCCCGACGAAAAGCGCGAGCGCCTGGACGATCTGATCCGGCAGCGCAACGACTTCATCAAGAACGCGGTAAAGCAAACCCGCGACGCCCAGAAGCAAAGGAGCCAACCATGAGCAAAGCCGTCGATTACGTCAACCAGCAAATGGCCGCCTGCGGCTTCGCCGTCCTGTCGGGCGAGATCGCGGCGACCCTGCGGCCGGACATGTTCTCCAGCGGCGCGGACGCCGGCTACGAGTTCAGCCAGGCCAGCCAGCGCAACGCCTTCACCAATTTGCCGCGCGCCATGCGCATGATCGTCAAGTTCGAGGACATGTTCCGCCCGCTGGTGGTCGTCACCCGCAGTCAGGACGACCTGGCCCGCCGCATTGAGCAAGTGATCGGGCTCAAGGTGCTGGGCATCACCCGCGAACTGCCCGAGCCGGCAGCGGCCGCGGCGCCCAGCGTGGCGCCGCCCACCCGCGCGGATGCGCAGGCCGAGCGCCTGGCCAAACTGCACGCGCTGGCGGCCAGGGAGTTGCCAGCGCACGACTGCAGCGACCGGACAGAAATCGTCAAGGCACGCCAGGAACTGGAGCGCCGGGGCGAGTCTCAGGGCGTCGGGTTCGTGCCGGTGTAGCAGGGGCGGCACCATCGCCATGGTCGCCCAAGGCCTACGCGGGGCGCGGTTGATCCCGCCGCACACGGGCGAACCGAGGGACTCGCCATGTTAACCAAAGTTAACCTCAGGGCGGATGAAAACCTGACATTTCGAGCTTGTGCCAGTGGGTGGATGTCAAGGTTTAGCCAAGGGTGCTGCTTTGCGCAAGCAACTGCGCCCAGAGAAAAGCCCGCCGTGTGGCGGGCTAGGGTGGTGCTGGTGGCGGTCAGACCTTGGCTGGAACGCGCTGCCGAGAGTCGGACAACACGTCATGGTCGGCGTAATGCCTTGGCCGGTAGACCGCCTCCACCGTGCCGACCACCACCCACTTGGTGGCGTCCAGGTCGGGTACGTGCTGCCAGTTCTTGCGCCCATCCTCATTGACGACGATGCCGGACAATTGGCGCATCATGTACCGGCAGCCCGTCCATGCGGGTTGACCATCCTTAATCGACTGGACCACGTAGAGGCCGCCGCCTGTCGTTACGCGCCGCTGGTCGAAGTTGGCCAGCACCACGTCGTCCGCGCTGATGTATTCGCCGTATTCGCAGTAGCGGCCCTCAAACACCGCGCGGCCCTTCAGGCCGTCCGTGGGCATGGTCTGGACCGGCGTCAGAGCGGGCGCAATCGCCATATTGGAGTTCATACCTGCACTCCCCGGAACGCTTGCAACTGCGTCAGTGGCACGCCAAAGCGCTGCGCCATGCGAGCCAGTTGAGCATCGTCGGCCTGGCGGCCAATGACCAGGAGCGTGGGGCCGTCGCTCCCCTGCTCGAAGCCGGTTTCGTGCTCGCGCCACAGCCGGCCGCAGCGGGGATCGCCGGGACGTGTCAGCATCACGCGCGGGTCGGAAAAGTCGCCTGCTTCGATGTGGCGCCGGGCGCCCGTCCACGCCACTGGCGAGCCCTGGGCCAGCCGCGCGTCGGCCTCGGTATCGGCGGCGAGGATGGCCGCAGCATGCGAGTCCTGGCACGGCAACACGAGCGATGTGCCGTCGGGCAGGCCGATCAGGGGCGACCACTTGAGCGCGGGGAGAGGATGGGTTTTGACAGCTTCGATCATGGTTCACTCCACCTCGAAGCCAGGCTCAGGCGTGAAGCGCCCTTTGCGTGGATCACAAGGACCGCACTCGCGTGCGTACTCGGCGAGCTCATCCAGCGAATTAAAGAATTTCATGCCGAATCCGCGATGAACCATCCAAATGGTGGCCTGCCCGCTTGTGAGCGGATCGCACCGATAGACGGCGTAGCCCTTGGCCTGCAACTCAGCAGCCGCTGATTGCTCCATGTTCACTTGCACTACAGTTCCGGTAGCCATTTTCAAAGTCCTTTTTTGATGATGGTCAGGGGCTGGTCGGTGCTGCAACACCTACTGGCCCCGCCTTTTCGCCCCGCTCGATCCGCCGCGGGGCTTGGCGGTTTCTTCGTCCGGCAGTCTGGCCCGGTCGATGCGATCACGCACCCAAGGCCCACCGCCCAGTTTGTCCAACTTCTCGCGCTGCGTTTCGCTCATGCGCACTGACACGATCACCGTCGGCGAGGACGCGTCCAGTGGAGCGCGACCGCCGCGCCTAGCCTTCTTGTCCGTGTCGATCGGTTCCTTCATGCCTCAATCGTATGACGTTTAATCGAGTGGTGCAAGCCCTATCGTCATACGATTAATGCAGGCACCCGTGGTAGGAAGGTTTACAGCCGCCCGCTGTCTACCGCCTCCTTCAGTGCCGCGTGCACACGCGTCTGCCAGCCACGCCCGCTGGCGCGCAGCTTCTCCAGCAGGGCGGCATCCACCCGCATGCTGAGCATGGGGCGCGGAACCGCCACCGGTGGGCGGCCCAGGCGGCGCATGCCGGCGATCTGCTCGCTGGGGACCTCGTACGTGTCGGCGTCGGCTGCAATGCCTCGGGCGATGGCGGCGTCTTCCGCCGCCGTGGGCACTTCAAAGGCCCGCTTGTTCAAGGGCTTGGGCATAGTCTTGCACCTCTCGGGAATTGGCCTTACGCAGGCTGATGATCCTGATGCTGTCGCCGCGCTGGGCAAACACCACGCAATGCACGCGCGCGCCGATGGGCGCAAAGCCGATCTCGCGCAGCTCGCCATAGTCGCGGCGCATGTCCGGGCGACACAGCAGCAGGCCCCAATCGAGTTCAGCCGCGTCGGCCAGCGACACGCCGTGCTTGGCCTGGTTGGCGGCGTCCTTGGCGGTGTCGAACTCGATTTGCATGCTGTTATTGTAATGACAACAATGATTAATGTCAATACAAAAACGCCGCCTAACCAAGAAAAAGCCCGCGCTCGGCGGGTTGTCCGACTTCTTGGGCTTGGCCATCGCGTCGCGCTTGCGGCTGACGTGGTACGGGCTGACCACGGCGTGCGCGCTGAGGTCGAGTGACACGCGGGCGTGCCCATAACGGTCATGCCAGATGCCGGGCGTCAGGCTGCCGGCCAGGGCGACGCTGTAGCCGTCTCCAAGGGCCAGCAAGCCCGTGCGCACGGTTTCGCTGAAAGCGATGGTGTTGGCGAAGAAGCTATCTCCGCTGGCCGTCGGAACGCGCAGCTTGGTGGTCACGGACTGGCGGCCGTTCTTGCTGGTGCGGCCAACTGGCTGACCGTGAACGCGGCCGACGATGAGGGCGTCGATCATGGACTGCACTCCAAGGGAATGGCGAGGGCGAGGGCTGGCAAACAGCCGCGCTGTCCGTGGGGCGGGCAATACGGTCAGTACTAAGGTTTCCATAAGGTTCAACCCCGTGCGCGCCAGTTCCACACGATGGACACCGCCCAGCCCCAGCAGGAGCAACCGCCACATCATTCCACCGAAGTTCGTCCCAAGCTATGGGGTTCGACACGCGCGTTGAGGCGCCGTCGCGTATCGAACACCAGGCGCACAAAGGTGGCGCGCCCGATCTGGCGCTGCGGCCGGTGCGGCGCCGTGCGGAACAGCACAACCTCGCTGTTTGCGTCGAAGCCGTCGATGCCCGGCACGCCGAGCGGTATGGCCTGATCGATCAGGAACCGCCAGGCATCGACTGCGCGAGCCTCGGGCCGGTGGCTCAGGTACTGCGCCAGCCACGCGCTGACCGGGGATTTCGTCTGGATCGCCATGTCGTTGCCTTTCAATGCTGCGCCGCGCCTGCGCCGTCGCGTTCGAGCTGGCCGAGCAGGCCCTGCAGCGCGTCGGTTTCGACCTGCGTCACGGCGATGACTTTCGCCAGCCGCTCATCAAGCCGTGGCAATGCGCGGTCGATCAGGCTGCACAGTTCGTAGACCCGCTCTGGCGGGCGGGCGTTCGGCGTCAGCGGGATCGCATCGAGTTCGGCCTGATGCTCCAAAACGCCCCTAGAAACGATTTTGGCGAGGTCAAGCTGGTGACGCACCTCCGCGAGCGCGTCAACGGCTTGGCGGGCCAATTTCGTGGCTTGGTCGTACCGTCCGCAGTCCTGGCTCAAGTCGCAGCAGGTCATGGCCGCTTGGCCTCCCTGCCGGCCGGGGTCAGGCGATACATGGCGTAGCGCGGGTTGCGTCCGTCGTTGTTGGCGACTTCGATGTAGCCGCGGTGCGTGAGCAGCCTCAGTGACCAATGGATCGAGCGCCCCTTCGATGCGCCCATGCCTGCCAGGATGTCGCCATACGACAGCCAGTTGCCCCGCGCCTCGCACAGCGTGGCAAGTGCTTTGTACGTTGCCGATCCGGTTTGCATCGAGCCCGGCGGCTTCGGGTTGAACGCCGATTTTCTCGGTTCGCGCATCGCCGACCGGGCGAGTTCGCGCAGCATCCAGTGCATGGTCATGGTTGGAGTCCTCAGAAATCCAGTTGGTCGTTGGGCAGGTCGTCGATCGCCGCCGTCGCATGCGTGCGTGGCTCGGTGTCCTTCGGCTTGTCGACCGCCTGGCGCCTGCGCGTGACGTGGTACGGCGTCAGCACGGCGTGCGCCTGCAGACTCAGGCTTGGGCGAACTTTGCCGGCGTTGTCGGTCCAGGTGGCCGCCGTCAGCGTGCCCGACAGCGCCGCACTTTCTCCGTCGCCGAGCGCCATCAGCGCGTCACCGGCGGTGCGGCTGAACGCGATCACGTTGATGAACTGGCCTTCGCCCTGGCCGTCGGCCGCGCGGACCTTGGCGGTGACGTAGGGCTAACCGGTCTTGCCGGTGCGCCGCTGGGGTTGGCCGAACAGCCTGCCAGCGACAAGTGCGTCGATCATGGGTTGCTTTCCTTAGGGTGGCTGGTGATGGTTTCGCGGAATACGGCTGCCCAAGCCTCGGGCGAGCCCTCGACCGTCCACGGGTAGCCGCGCCAGATTTCCGCTGAGGGTGCGGTCAGGCTGACCGATAGTGGCCAGACAGCCCGCCAGGCGTCCCGGTCCTGGCGGAACAGCAGCAAGGGGGTGCCGCCGTGGCGCTCGGCCTGGGCGATGGCCTGGTCCCACCAGTCGGCGATACAGGCGCGAGTGGCGCGGGCGTGACGCTTGACCTCCACGCACCAGCCCGGCAGGCCCTCCAGGTCGCTGTCGCCGTCGTGCTGCCGCACGCGCCGGCGCACGTCGCAGCCGGTCAGATCGGCCAGCAGGTTGGCGATTTCCCGTTCGCCGGCCTTGCCCTTCGTTCGGCTCATCGCGCCCATGGGTCGATCTCCTGTGCGGGGTAGGTGCGCTCAAAGTGCGTCAGCAGCGCACCATGGTGCTCGGGCTGGACCTCGGCAAGCCGGTCGCGCATCGCCTGGCGCGCGGATTCGCTGTCGCCCCAGTGGTCGCAGGCGCGGCGGGTGGCGGGTTGAAGTCGGCGCAAAACCGATCGCGGGTCAGAAGTCGGCGCGAGCATCGCCACCCCCCTTTTGCGCCGACTTTGTGCGCGCTCTCTCCCCCACACCCCCTAGCGCCGAAGTCGGCGCAGTTGGCGCAGCCTTCGCGCCCGCTGCGCTTACCTCCGAATCAGGTGAAGTCGGCGCAGTTGGCGCAGTCGGCGCACAAATGCCGGCAAAGGCGGCCCCCGATGCGGTCAGCCGCCACCGCTGGGCGTCCTTGCGTCCGACAGTTTTGTAGTTGAAGCGCTCGATATGCCCGGCACGCTCAGCGTCGCGCAACAGGCCGAACAGTTCTGCGTCCTTGAGACGCGGATATGTCTGTTCGCGTCCGAAAAGCTTGCCGGCGTGCGCGCGCGCCGTGGTCGCCGTCGTCACATATTCACCGCGCTGCTCGAACTCGTGGATCAGGCGCAGGATCGCGCGAATGTTGTTCCGGTCGGCCAGGTGCTGGGTGACCGGACTGAGTGGCTGATCGAGCATGGGGATGCCGTCCTGCGGCCAAGTCAGTACCAGCGGCGGCGCAAGCGGGCCGACGTTGCACTTCTGGTGCTCGAGCCTGAGCAGGCCATCCTTGTCCCGGCTCAGGAACAGGCGGCTGCGTGCGCTGTTGTGCCATGCCGTGCTGCCGCTGTACGCCTCGCTGTTGACGACACGATCGCCTCGGCTGGTGGCTTTGTCGACGTGGGCGATCAGAACCACGGCTGCGTCGGCGTGGGCAGCGAGTTTGGCCAGCTCGCGCATGAAACCGCGCACCGCGGCGCGATCGATCTCGCTGTCGGCAAACACGTCGCTCGCGTTGTCCAGGATGATCAGAACCGGCCGCAGGCGTTCGACCTCGTTGCGCAGTGCAGCCAGCGTCACGGTCGTCTTGCCGTCGCGGAACATCTCAGGTTGGCCTTCGGTGGCATCGAGGACGTGCAAGCTGTCGACAAGGTCTGCCGGATCGACGCTCATGTGGCGGCAGATCGTCTTGATGCGGTAGCCCAACAGGCGCTCGCCGTCCTCGGCCGACAGCATCAGCACCGGGCCTGCCAGCGTCGGCAGGCCCAGGAAATCCTGTTCGGACGCCGCGGCGATGCCCAGCATGCTCATCAGCGTTGACTTGCCCACGCCACCATGTGCTGCGAGCATGGTCACGAGGCCGACGGGTATGCGTTGCGCCCATAGGTAGCGCGGCGGCGGTGGGTCTTCGTGAGCCAGCTTGGCTATGTCCAGCGCGCGAAACGGCGGCGCGACCTCTTGGGGCTGCGCCTCGGGATCACCCTCGCCGTAGAACGGCGGCGGCTCCTTCTGCCGTGCCTGCTTGATAGCGGCGTCTGCCCTGGCCTCAATGGCTTCGATGCTCGCGGTCATGGCTGATACCACTCCCGCACGAGGTTGATGCGGCCTACGGCCACCAGCAAGCGCTCGCAATCGGCTGCATTGAGTGCCACGCCGCGGCCCACGTTGGCTGCAGCGACGGCGGCCAGGTTGGCCTCGCTGGCCAGGAGCGTCAGGGCATCGCGCGGCGACAGCGGGGCCGGGTTGCGGGGAGCAGGGCGGCCGTCTTCCACCCAAGCGCCCAGCGCTTTGGCTGCTGTGATGAAGTCCTCGCCGGTGACAGCGATGCGGTAGGCCAACACGTCGCCGCCGTGCGCACCGCAGGCCATGCAGCACCAGCCCCCGGACTCGGTATTTATGCGCAGGCTGTCACTGCCGCCATGGAAGCGGCATTGCGTGGATCGCCACTTACCCCGTCCGGTCAGGGGCAGCCCTTCGCCCTCGAAAAACGAGACGGTTTCGGGTAGGTGGGTGCGGTCAAAGCCCATGATGCCGCCCCCCAATTTGCTGCAGGAATTCGTGCGCTTCATCGGGATCGCGCAACTCGCGGGTCAACCCCCAGCGGCTCGCCACCAGACAGGGCGAGCCATCGGCGCGAACGCTCGCAGTCAGGGTATGGCCGGCCAGCGCGAACTCCGCCTGCAGCGTGGCCAGGGCCTTCGCTTGGTCAGTGGGATTGGTTGGCGTGGTCATGCCCCGACCCCCCACGCCCGCCATGCGGCACGGCGGATCGTGACCTCAGTCACATAACTCGCCATGTGCGAGCACTGCGGGCACAGCCGCGGAGCGGTCAGCCGGCATGTGCACGCCCCTGCCAGCAGACCGCCCAGGTAGTCCTGATCGCTTGCGCGGCGCGTGACGCGCATGGCAGAGTCGTGATTCTTGTTTTCTTTCGTGTTCGTCCGAGCGCCGCCGGTCTGCCAACCGTGCGGCGCTTTCTCTTTGTGGTGTCTAATCCTGGTGCTCCAATATTGGTAGCACCGCGAGGCACCTCCTGCGCCAAAACGGTGTTGGTTTCCCCGCGCGCCGGCGGGGTTGATCGGCGCGGCCTGCTCGGACAGGCGCGGCGCGCGTGGCTGGCGGGATCGGCCCGCGCAGTGGATGGTGGGCGACATGGCGCCCCTTCAAGCCGCGGCGCGCTGTGTCGGGGTCCAAGCCCGGCCTTCCGCCTGAGCCTTGAGCCAGTCGGTCAGTTCACTCGCTACCCACAGCTTCAAGTTGCCGACGCGGCGGGGCGTCGGGAAGCGCCCAGCGAGGACTTCGCGGTAAATGGTCGAGCCCGACAGGCCAGAGGCTTCGATCACGATCGGCTCGCGCACCAGCGCGTCGGGGATGCGCAGCACGTCGATGGACTGCGTGCGGATGCGTGGCTTGCGGGTGTTGTTGGCGGTGGTGGACATTGGGTGCTCCTGATGTGGGAGCAATTGCACCAAGCAATGTCCGGTTGCCGCAATACGCAACCTGGTTGCCTATGAAAACGATAGCAATGAATTCAGTGCTGGAAGCACTTGTGACTGTTATGGATTGTTATGGTTGCGCCGGTTGCCGCAACCGCGCTACCGTTAGCGCGGTGCAGTTCGGGCGAACGGGTCGTTCTTGTGGTGGTCGGCTGCACCAGAGGAACGCAGTTGTTTGGCGACGGCCTGGCGGGTGATGCCGATGGCATTGCCGACCTTTTCGTCTGATTTCAGCGTCTTCTTTAGCTCGATCAGGAGCTGACGGCGCTGCTCAGGGTTTGACGCGACCGCGGCGTATTGCGCCCTGTAGTCCGGTTCTTGTGATCGCGATGCTATTGGTGATACTGTGGCCACGCTGGCGACGGGCTCCCGCTTCATGAAGTCATATGCACTCGGAAGGTTGTTCGTCTCTATCCATTTGGCGAGTGCCGCGTGACTGAAGTTCGGAGCGACCGGGCCATCAACCCGCAGCCAAACCACGCGGTATAGGCCTTCGTAATCGTAGAAGTCGGCGTTGCTAGGGTCATCAGCAAGCAGTTCAAACCATAGGTCGGGCAGAGCTCCTGCCGATAAGTTCGCCGCATCGGATTCGACACGAGCCACACTGCCGTTCTCTGTGGCTGAAAAGCGCCTCATTAACTCGCTTGCTGCTTGAGCGTGTGCAGAAGTGATTCGTTCAACAATGGGGTGAATCAGAACTTTGTTGTGGGGCCCGAACGCGGCGGGGTGAATACCGGCCATCAACTGGGCAGCCTCTTCGGTGGTGAAGCTATCAGCGAACTTCCAAGGCAAATACGATTTGTCCATGCGCGTCCCCACGCCCCCCCCTAAACGATGGGTTGCCGGCCCGGCCCGTCGGGGAAACGGGTGTTCGGGGATCAGCCTAGGGCCGGCAAATTTGGTTAGTTGAGTGCTACTTTTTCCAGAGCGAATGCCGTCACATCGCTGCGCAAATGCCCGTAGTGTTCCTCGATCATCCGCACGCTGGTTCCGGCCAGCTTGGCCACCGTGAACAGATCGACGCCGGCCACAACCAGGTCCGTGATGACGGAGTGCCGGAGCGTGTAGAGCGTGGTTTCAGCAGGTAGCTCGGCTGCGGCCGCAGCGGCCTTGACTGGCCATTTCCACTTGTCCTTGTCCCATCCTGCACCGTCTCCCCGCGTGAACAGCAGGGCGCCCGGCAGTTTGCTGGCTGCCGCCTGCTCGAACTGTGCGGCTGTGGTTGCGGGCAGCACGATTGAGCGATCAGCGCCCGCCTTGTCGCTGCCCACGTGCAGGGCGCGCAGGCGCTTGTCATACCGGCCGACGGTCAGGGCGGCGAGGGCGCCCGGTCGCAGCGGCACATTGCTCATGGCGCGGGCGAACTGCGCAAGATCGGCGTCCATGTGGTCGATGAGGGATTGGCGTTGGTCCCGGTCAAGGTAGAGGGTGCGCCGGCCGCCCACTTTCTTGATCGGCAGCAGCTTCACTGACCAAGCGGCATCGCTCAACACAATCTGGTCGCGATATGCCAGGTTGAGGGCCGCGCGCAGACAGGTCATGTCCCTGTTGAGCGTTGCCGCCGATCGCTTGGCGTTCGGGTCTTTGGGGCTGGCGGATTGGTTGGCTGGCTTGCGTCCGGCCACCAGTTTTGGCCCGTCCTGCAATCGCTTGCGCCAGGTGTCGACGTGGATCGGGCGCAGCTTGTCCATGGCGATCGCGGCAATCGGCTGGGTGTAGACGTGGCGCTGAAACCGCTTGTCGGCATCGTCGGCGGCATCGGCTGTCTTCTCGGCCCGAAGGTGGGCCACGTAACGCTCGCAAGCACTCCTGACGGTGACTTCCTTCGCTCTGCCACCCCCAGCAACATGGGTCAACCATTGGTTGGCTGACCGCATCGCGGCATCGAAGCGGGCATTGGGCGGAAGGTCGTCAAAGGCGCCCAGCGCGCGGTATTGTTGTTTGCCTGTGTCGTCGCGCCACCGGGCCACCCACGTGCCTGCGGTAGACTGCGACTGTTTTCGGAACCCGAGAAAGCAACCGGTGCTGACTTTGTGCCAATACGGCTCGCGCCGCGGCTTGAGTTTGTCTCGACCGGCGACTGTGTTGATGATCGGCATCCGCTTGCTCCTTGTACGGAAAGTACGGAGAGAGTACGGAAAATTATAGGTGGATTTTGATGGATCATGAAGGAGTACTCAGAGGGAAATGCGCCATCAACATCCCCTAAGAACCATCGTAGCCCGGCCTTCACACGGCAGGGGTCGCAGGTTCAAACCCTGCATCACCCACCAACTCTTGAAGGCTCCGGTGCTCTCCACATCGGGGCCTTTTTTGTGCGGCGCTGATTCCGGTGCCGGCCCCGACGCCAGTCCGGGCGTGCCTGCCCGCAATTCGGAGAACTCCATGCTGCTCGACGCCGACGACTGCCAACTGGTGCTGATTGACTATCAGGCCCGCCTGATGCCGGCCATTCACGATGGCCCCGCGGTGCTGGCCAACGCGCGCCGGCTGGCGCAAGCCGCGCGGCTGCTGCAGGTGCCGGTGTGGGCCACCGAGCAGAATCCCGCCCGGCTGGGTGGCACCGACGAAGCGCTGGTGCCGCTGTGCGACCGCATCGTGCCCAAAATGGGCTTCAGCGGCGCCGACGAGCTGCAAGCCCTGCTGGCGCCCCCGGCGCCCGCGCCGCGCGGCAATGCGCGCAGCCTGCCACGGCACCTGCAAAAACCGGCCGAAACCGCGCCCGAGCGTGGCACCGTGGTCATCGCCGGTTGCGAAACGCATGTCTGTATGCTGCAGACGGCGCTGATGCTGCTGGAGGCCGAATGGGACGTGTGCGTCGTCACCGACGCCTGCGGCTCGCGCACCGAGCGCAACCGCGATGCTGCCTACGACCGCCTGGCAGGCGCCGGCTGCGAGCTGGTGACGACCGAAATGGTGGGCTTTGAATGGCTGCGCGATTGCGAGCACCCGCAGTTCCGCGCCTGGCAGGCACTGATCAAGTAACCGCATCCGCCGAGACGACCGGGATATTTGACCATTTTCAGGCTGTAGCGCAAGCTGGATGCGCATACGCAGCTTCTTTTTTAATAGCAATCACGAGCTGACCAACGGCCGGCGCAAGGAGCTTTCGACATGGTGACTGGCAAGCAACGGCGCCTGGGCCGCGACACGGCGCAAATGGCGGCCGCGGTGCCGCAAGTAATCGCGCATCGCGTGGGTCGCATGATGGGCGCGGGCATGCTGCCCAGCGGCCGCGATCAGCAGGAGTTTTACCTGATGGGCGCCGAAAAGGTCGCGGCGTTTCAGGAATCATGGGCCGCCATGTCGTGGCAGGCGCTGGCGGCGCAACAGCAATTCGCGGCGTGGTGGATGCAGGCCTGGTGGAAGGTGGCGCTGGGCGGCTGGATGAACCCGCCGAGCCTGCAGCAGTTGTCTTCCAGCGCGCAGCAACGGCTGCTGGCCTCGATGTTCGACGTCGCCCACCAAGGCATGACGCCAGTGCGCCGGCGTGCTGTGGCCAACGCGCGCCGCCTCGGTCGCGCCGCGCGCTGAAAAAACGCCCCGGCGGCCGACGGCGCGGCGGCCAAGTCAGTTTTTCGCAAGGGCGTGTTCGCCATAATTAAGAATTCTTCGACGCGGGTCGGCTCATCGCCTGCGTCGTACTGGCGCGGGTGCGGCCAAGCACAAGAATCTAGGAGACAGAGATGACCAATTACGCCGAATTCCACCGCCGCTCGATCGAGGATCGCGACGCCTTCTGGGGCGAGCAGGCCAAGCTCATCGAATGGCAGACGCCGCCGCAGACGGTGTGCGACTACAGCAATCCGCCCTTCGCCAGGTGGTTTGTCGGCGGCACCACCAACCTGTGCCACAACGCAGTCGACCGCCACCTGAAGGACCGGGCCGATCAGCCGGCGCTGATCTTCGTGTCCACCGAAACGGACCAGGAAAAGGTCTACACCTTCCGCGACCTGCACGCCGAAGTGCAGCGCATGGCCGCCTCGCTCAAGGAACTGGGCGTCAAGAAGGGCGACCGGGTGCTGATCTACATGCCGATGATCCCCGAGGCCGCGTTTGCCATGCTGGCCTGCACGCGCATCGGCGCGCTGCATTCGGTGGTGTTCGGCGGCTTTGCGTCGGGCTCGCTGTCGACCCGCATCGACGACGCTGAACCGACGGTGATCGTCAGCGCCGACGCCGGTTCGCGCGGCGGCAAGCCGGTGCCCTACAAGCACCTGCTGGACGAGGCCATCGGACTGGCCAAGCACAAGCCGGCGGCGGTGCTGCTGGTCGACCGCGGCCTGGCGCCGATGAACCTGGTCGACGGGCGCGACCACCTGTGGGGCGCGCTGCGCGAAAAGAACCTGAACACTCAGGTCCCGTGCGAATGGGTCGATGCCACGCACCCCAGCTACACGCTGTACACCAGCGGCACCACCGGCAAGCCCAAGGGCGTGCAGCGCGATACCGGCGGCTACGCGGTGGCGCTGGCCGCGTCGATGAAGTACATCTACTGCGGCAACCCGGGTGAAACCTATTTCTCCACCAGCGACATCGGCTGGGTCGTCGGCCACAGCTACATCATCTACGGCCCGCTGATCGGCGGCATGGCCACGCTGATGTACGAAGGTACCCCGGTGCGGCCGGACGGCGGCATCTGGTGGCAGCTGGTCGAAAAATACAAGGTCACCGTGATGTTCAGCGCGCCGACGGCGATCCGCGTGCTGAAGAAGCAGGACCCGGCGTACCTGACGAAATACGACCTGTCCAGCCTGCGCGCGCTGTTCCTGGCCGGCGAGCCGCTGGACGAGCCGACCGCGCAGTGGATCAGCGAAGGCCTCAAGGGCAAGCCGATCATCGACAACTACTGGCAGACCGAAACCGGCTGGCCGATCCTGACCATCTGCAACGGCGTCGAAAAGGCGCCCAGCAAGTTCGGCTCGCCCGGCAAGCCGGTCTATGGCTACGACGTCAAGCTGCTCGACGACCAGACTGGCGCCGAGCTGACAGGCGCCAACCAGAAGGGTGTGCTGGCCGTCGAAGGCCCGCTGCCGCCCGGCTGCCTGCAGACCGTGTGGCGCGACGACGCGCGCTACATCAACACCTACTGGTCCAGCGTGCCCAACAAGCTGGTCTACAGCACGTTCGACTGGGCCATCCGCGACGAAGACGGCTACTACTTCATCCTGGGCCGCACCGACGACGTGATCAACGTTGCCGGTCACCGCCTGGGCACGCGCGAGATCGAGGAAAGCATCGCCAGCCATCCCAACATCGCCGAAGTGGCGGTGGTGGGCGTGGCCGACCAGCTCAAGGGCCAGGTCGCCATGGCTTTCGCCGTGCTCAAGGACGCCACGCAGCTGGACGACGAAGCCGCCATGCTCAAGCTGGAAGGCGAGGTGATGAAGATCGTCGACGGCAGCCTGGGCGCTGTGGCGCGCCCGGCCCGCGTGCGCTTCGTGTCGGTGCTGCCCAAGACGCGTTCGGGCAAGCTGCTGCGCCGCGCCGTGCAGGCGGTGTGTGAAGGCCGCGACCCGGGCGACCTGACCACCATGGAAGACCCTGCCGCGCTGCAGCAGATCAAGGACATGGTCGGCGGCAAGGCGTAAGCCTTTGTGTTTGTGTGGCGCGGGGCCGGGGCATTCGCCCCGGTCACGCCCGTGTCAGGGTTCGGTGGCACAATCCGACCTTGCGAAGTACCCGGCCCTTCCCAGCCAGTCGCGTCCGCCAACCGGTTCAGCCGTGACGCGGAAGGTTTTTTCACCAGCTTGAGCCTCCTGCAGGGGGGCGAAAGGTCAGCGAAGCAATGAGCGAGACGAAATCCGTCTATCAAACCTACCAGGGCAACACCTATCTCTTCGGCGGCAACGCGCCGTATGTCGAGGAGATGTACGAAAACTACCTCGCCAATCCCGGCAGCGTGCCGGATTCTTGGCGTGAGTATTTCGATGCCCTGCAGCACGTACCCGCGGTGGACGGCAGCGACGCACGCGACGTGCCGCACATGCCCGTCATCAACGCCTTTGCCGAGCGCGCCAAGGCCGGCGGCACCAAGGTCGTCATGGCCAACGCCGACGCCGAGATGGGCCGCAAGCGCACCGCCGTGCAGCAGCTCATCGCCGCGCACCGCACGGTTGGCCACCAGTGGGCCGACCTGGATCCGCTCAAGCGCAGCGAGCGCCCCAACATCCCCGAGCTGGACCCGGCGTACTACGGCTTCGCCGACGCCGATCTTGAAACCGTCTTCGACACCAGCAACACCTTCTTCGGCAAGGACCGCATGTCCTTGCGCGAGCTGTTGAACGCGCTGCGCGAAACCTATTGCGGCACCATGGCGGTCGAGTTCATGTACACCAGCGACATGGCCGAAAAGCGCTGGTGGCAGCAGAAGCTCGAAAGCATCCGCAGCAAACCCAACTTCGTCGCCGACAAGAAAAAGCACATCCTGGATCGCCTGACGGCCGCCGAAGGCCTGGAGCGTTTCCTGCACACCAAGTACGTCGGCCAGAAGCGCTTCTCGCTCGAAGGCGGCGAAAGTTTCATCGCCGCCATCGACGAGATCATCCAGAGCGCCGGCTCGCAGGGCGTGCAGGAAATCGTTATCGGCATGGCGCACCGCGGCCGCCTGAACGTGCTGGTCAACACCCTGGGCAAGATGCCCGGCACGCTGTTTGCCGAGTTCGACCACACCGCGCCCGAAGACCTGCCGGCCGGCGACGTCAAGTATCACCAGGGCTTCAGCTCCGACATCACCACCCCCGGCGGCCCGGTGCACCTGTCGCTGGCCTTCAACCCGTCGCACCTCGAAATCGTCAACCCCGTGGTCGAAGGCAGCGTGCGCGCCCGCATGGACCGCCGCGGCGACTCCAAGGGCAAGCAGGTGCTGCCGGTGCTGGTGCACGGCGACGCCGCCTTCGGCGGCCAGGGCGTCAACCAGGAAACCCTGGCGCTGGCGCAGACGCGCGGCTACACCACCGGCGGCACGGTGCACCTGATCATCAACAACCAGATCGGCTTCACCACGTCCGACCCGCGCGACATGCGCTCGTCGGCGTACTGCACCGACGTGGTCAAGATGGTCGAGGCGCCCGTGCTGCACGTCAACGGCGACGACCCCGAGGCGGTCGTGCTGGCGTCGCAGCTGGCGCTGGAATACCGCATGACCTTCGGGCTGGACGTGGTGGTCGACATCGTCTGCTTCCGCAAGCTGGGCCACAACGAGCAGGACACCCCCATGCTCACGCAGCCGCTGATGTACCGCAAGATCGGCGCGCACCCAGGCACCCGCAAGCTGTACGCCGACAAGCTGGCCGCGCAGGGTTTGGGCGACACGCTAGGCGACGACATGGCCAAGACCTACCGCGCCGCCATGGACGCGGGCCGCCATACCGTCGACCCGGTGCTGTCCAACTTCAAGAGCAAGTACGCGGTCGACTGGGCGCCCTACCTCAACAAGAAGTGGACCGACGCTGCCGACACACACATTCCGCTGGTCGAATGGAAGCGCCTGGCCGAGCGCATCACCACGCTGCCGGCCGGCGTCACGCCGCACACGCTGGTCAAGAAAGTCATTGAAGACCGCGCCGCCATGGGTCGCGGCGAGATCAACGTCGACTGGGGCATGGGCGAGCACATGGCCTTCGCCAGCCTGGTGGCCAGCGGCTACCCGGTGCGCCTGTCGGGCGAGGACTGCGGCCGTGGCACCTTCACGCACCGCCACGCCGTAATCCACGACCAGGCGCGCGCGCAGTGGGACACCGGCACCTACATTCCGCTGCAAAACGTGTCCGAAGGCCAGGCGCAGTTCGTCGTCATCGACTCCATCCTGTCCGAAGAGGCGGTGCTGGCGTTCGAATACGGCTACGCGTCCAACGACCCCAACACCCTGGTGGTGTGGGAAGCGCAGTTCGGCGACTTCGCCAACGGCGCGCAGGTGGTCATCGACCAGTTCATCGCCTCGGGCGAAGTCAAGTGGGGTCGCATCAACGGCATCACGCTGATGCTGCCGCACGGCTACGAAGGGCAGGGGCCCGAGCACTCGTCGGCGCGGCTGGAGCGCTTCATGCAGCTGGCCGCCGACACCAACATGCAGATCGTGCAGCCCACCACGGCCAGCCAAATCTTCCATGTGCTGCGCCGCCAGATGGTGCGCAACCTGCGCAAGCCGCTGATCATCTTCACGCCCAAGAGCCTGCTGCGCAACAAGGACGCCACCTCGCCCGTGAGCGAGTTCACCAGCGGCCAGTTCCAGACCATCATTGCCGAGAACAACGAGGCCGTGTTGAAGAATGCCGCCAAGGTCAAGCGCATCATTGCCTGTTCGGGCAAGGTGTATTACGACCTGGCCAAGAAGCGCGACGAAAAGGGCCTGGACGACATGGCCATCATCCGTGTCGAGCAGCTCTATCCCTTCCCGCACAAGGTGTTTGCCGGTGAACTGAAGAAGTTTCCCAACGCGACCGAGATCGTGTGGTGCCAGGACGAGCCGCAAAACCAGGGTGCCTGGTTCTTCGTGCAGCACAACATCCACGAGAACATGACCGCGGGCCAGAAGCTGGGCTACGCCGGGCGTGCCGCGTCGGCATCGCCCGCGGTCGGCTACGCGCACCTGCACCAGGACCAGCAGAAGGCACTGATCGACGCTGCCTTCGGCCGCATGAAGGGCTTCGTGCTGCAGAAATAAGAAAGCGGTCGAGCATCGGGCGCCCTGCGCGTGGCGCCTGATCTCGTCCCTCGTTCGACACCGAACGCTGACCCATATCTCACAAGAATTGGAAGAACTCAAATGGCCATCGTTGAAGTCAAGGTCCCCCAACTGTCCGAATCCGTGGCAGAAGCCACGCTGCTGCAGTGGAAGAAAAAAGCCGGTGAGGCCGTCACGGCCGACGAAATCCTGATCGAAGTCGAAACCGACAAGGTCGTGCTCGAAGTGCCCGCGCCCGCCTCGGGCGTGCTGGCCGAAATCGTGCAGGGCGATGGCGCCACCGTGGTGGCCGACCAGCTGCTGGCCCGCATCGACACCGAGGGCGTGGCCGGTGCCGCCGCGCCGGCACCCGCGGCCGCTGCGGGCCCCGCCGCCGCGCCGGCCGTGGCTGCCGCACCCGCTGCCGGCGGCAGCAAGGGTGACATTGCCATGCCCGCCGCCGCCAAGCTGATGGCCGACAACCAGCTGGCCGCCGGCTCGGTGGCCGGCACCGGCAAGGATGGCCGCGTGACCAAGGGCGACGTGCTGGGTGCTATTCAATCAGGAGCTACCAGCGCAGGCGCAGCAAGCGCAGCGCCGGCCAAAGCCGCCCAGATCCCCACCGGCGCGCCCACCAGCGCACTGCCGCAGGTCGCTAGCCCCGCCGCGCCCGACCTGGGCAACCGCCCCGAGCAACGCGTCGCCATGACGCGCCTGCGCGCCCGCGTGGCCGAGCGCCTGCTGCAGTCGCAAAGCACCAACGCCATCCTCACCACGTTCAACGAAGTGAACATGCAACCGGTGATGGACATGCGCAAGCGCTTCCAGGACAAGTTCGAGAAGGAGCACGGCGTCAAGATCGGCTTCATGAGCTTCTTCGTGAAAGCCGCCGTGCACGCGCTCAAGAAATATCCGGTGCTGAACGCTTCGGTGGACGGCAACGACATCGTCTACCACGGCTACTTCGACATCGGCATTGCCGTCGGCTCGCCGCGCGGCCTGGTGGTGCCGATTTTGCGCAACGCCGACCAGATGAGCTTTGCCGACATCGAGAAGAAGATCGCCGAATTCGGCAGCAAGGCGCGCGACGGCAAGCTGGGCATTGAAGAGATGACCGGCGGCACCTTCTCCATCAGCAACGGCGGCGTGTTCGGCTCCATGATGTCTACGCCCATCATCAACCCGCCGCAATCGGCCATCCTGGGCGTGCACGCCACCAAGGACCGCGC
Organism: Pseudomonadota bacterium; assembly: GCA_029780695.1. GTDB lineage: Bacteria > Pseudomonadota > Gammaproteobacteria > Burkholderiales > Burkholderiaceae_C > Ottowia. The sequence goes on along the minus strand of JAKOYD010000164.1, from coordinate 93,074 downwards.
CGTGGTCGAAAACGGCCAGGTTGTGGTGCGCCCGATGAACTACCTGGCCATGTCCTACGACCACCGCATCATCGACGGCCGCGAAGCCGTGCTGGGGCTGGTGGCGATGAAGGAAGCGCTGGAAGACCCTGCGCGCCTGCTGTTCGACATTTAAAAGGAGGAAAACACGGCCCGCTTCACGGGCCGTGTCCTTGTGGCGGGCTGCGCCCGATTCGAGAAGATTCATCATGAGCAACAAAAACTTCGACCTCATCGTCATCGGCGCCGGCCCCGGCGGCTACATCGCGGCGATTCGCGCTGCCCAGCTGGGCATGAACGTCGCCTGCATCGACGAATGGAAGACCGCCGACGGCAAGCCCGCGCCGGGGGGCACCTGCACCAACGTGGGCTGCATTCCGTCCAAGGCGCTGCTGCAAAGCTCCGAGCATTTCGAGCACGCGGCCAAGCACTTCGGCGAGCATGGCATCAGCCTGAGCAACCTGAAGATGGACGTGGGCCAGATGGTCGGCCGCAAGGACGCAGTCGTGAAGCAGAACAACGACGGCATCCTGTACCTGTTCAAGAAGAACAAGGTGACGTATTTCAACGGCCGCGGCTCGTTCGTCAAGGCGGTGGATGGCGCCGCTTCGACAGGCTCAGGACAGGGCTACGAAATCGCCGTCGCCGGCGACAAGCCCGAGACGCTGACGGCCAAACAAGTCATCGTCGCCACCGGCTCCAACGCGCGCGCGCTGCCGGGTGCGCCGTTCGACGAGGAAAACATCCTCAGCAACGACGGTGCGCTGCGCCTGGGCGCGGTGCCCAAGAAGCTCGGTCTGATCGGCTCCGGCGTGATCGGGCTCGAGATGGGCAGCGTGTGGCGCCGCCTGGGGGCGGAAGTGACCGTGCTGGAAGCGCTGCCGACCTTCCTGGGTGCGGTCGATGAGCAGATCGCCAAGGAAGCCAAGAAGGCCTTCGACAAGCAGGGCCTGAAGATCGAACTGGGCGTGAAGGTGGGCGAGGTCAAGTCGGGCAAGAAGGGCGTCAGCGTGGCCTGGACCAACGCCAAGGGCGAGGCGCAGACGCTGGAGGTGGACAAGCTCATCGTCTCCATCGGCCGCGTGCCTAACACCACGGGCCTGAACGCCGAAGCCGTGGGCCTGAAGCTGGGCGAGCGCGGCGACGTGATCGTCGATGACGACTGCCGCACCAACCTGCCCGGCGTGTGGGCCGTGGGCGACGTGGTGCGCGGCCCCATGCTGGCGCACAAGGCCGAGGAAGAAGGCGTGGCGGTGGCCGAGCGCATTGCCGGCCAGCACGGGCACGTCGATTTCAACCTGGTGCCGTGGGTCATCTACACGTCGCCCGAAATCGCCTGGGTGGGCAAGACCGAGCAGCAACTCAAGGCCGACGGCGTGAAGTACAAGGCGGGCACCTTCCCGTTCCTCGCCAATGGCCGCGCGCGCGCGCTGGGCGACACCACGGGCATGGTCAAGTTCCTGGCCGATGCGGCGACGGACGAGATTCTGGGCGTGCACATCGTTGGCCCCATGGCGTCCGAACTGATCGCCGAAGCCTGCGTGGCCATGGCCTTCCGTGCCAGCAGCGAAGACATTGCCCGCATCTGCCACGCGCACCCCAGCCTGAGCGAATCGACCAAGGAAGCCGCGCTGGCAGTGGACAAACGCACGCTCAACTTCTGAGCGTTGACGACGCAGTTTTCGGCATGAAAAATGGCCTTGGCGCTGATCTGACTTGCGTTGATAGCTATCGATTGGATAGCGAAGGGCGGGCGGCATGAGTTCGGTGCGCGAAGCCTACGAAGCCGAACTGGCCGCGCGCGGCTACCAGAGCGACCCGGCGCAGTTGCGCGCCGTGGCCGCGCTGCAGCGCTGCGCCGACGACTGGACGGTCTACAAGACCCAGCGCTCCAACGCGTTCAAGAAGCTGATCCGCAAGCCGCCCGTGCCCAAGGGCGTGTACATGTACGGCGGGGTGGGGCGGGGCAAGAGCTTCCTGATGGACTGCTTCTTCAACGCCGTGCCGATCCGCCGCAAGACGCGGCTGCACTTTCACGAATTCATGCGCGAGGTGCACCGCGAACTGGCCGGGCTGCAGGGCACCGTCAACCCGCTGGACGAACTGGGCAAGCGCATGGCGGCCAAGTTCAAGCTGATCTGCTTCGACGAATTCCACGTCGCCGACATCACCGACGCCATGATCCTGCACCGCCTGCTGCAGGCGCTGTTCGATAACGGCGTGGGCTTTGTCACCACCAGCAACTTCAAGCCCGACGACCTGTACCCCGGCGGCCTGCACCGCGACCGCATCCTGCCCGCCATCGACCTGCTGAACGCGCGCATGGAAGTGGTCAACGTCGACAACGGCACCGACTACCGGCGCCGCGCGCTCGAGCAGGTCGAGCTGTACCACACGCCCCTGGGCCCGCAGGCCGACGCGGCGATGAACGACGCCTTCAACAGCCTGGCCGCCAACGCGCGCGACGACGACGTGGTGCTGCGCATCGAGGCGCGCGAGATCACCGCGCGCCGGCGCGCTGGCGGCGTGGTGTGGTTCGACTTTCGGACCCTGTGCGGCGGCCCGCGGTCGCAGAACGACTACCTCGAGATCGCCAGCCAGTTTCATACCGTGCTGCTGTCCGGCGTGCCGCACATGCCGGTGCGCATGGCCAGCGAGGCGCGCCGCTTCACATGGCTGGTCGACGTGTTGTACGACCGGCGCGTCAAGTTCATCCTGTCCGCCGAAGTGGCGCCCGAGCTGCTGTACACCGAAGGCCCGCTGGCGCACGAGTTTCCGCGCACCGTCAGCCGGCTGAACGAGATGCGTTCGATGGAATACCTGGCGCTGGAGCATCGCACGGTGGATACTCAGCTGACATGAAGCGCCTGACCCTTCGCCCATGGTGGCTGCTGATGGTGTGCGCCAGCGCGCTGGCTGCCTGCAGCTCGGCCCCGCCACCCGATCCGCGTGCCGACCAACGCGCCGCCGATGCCGCCGCCGCCCAGGCACTGGCCGCCACGGCCCCACCCGAAAGCGATGCCGAGGCCCTGCAACCCTGGCTCGACACCCAGCGCGCGCGCATCGAAGCCGCTCAAAAAGCCGCCCTGCAGCGCTTCGAAGTGGCTGAAAAAGCCTGCTGGCAGCGCTTTGCCGTCAACGCCTGCGTGCGTCAAGCCCGGCTGCAACGGCGCGTCGTGCAGGACCGTCTGCGCCAGGAAGAATTGGCCGTGAACGAGGTCGAGCGCCAGCGCCGCACGGCCGCCCGCCTGCGCCAATTGCAGGACAAGCAAGCGCCCAAAGGCGACGGCAAACCCTGATCGGGCGCGCGCCGCGGGCGGCGTCACGACCGGGCGTGGGCCGGTGGGGCGTCTTGCAGCGGTTCTAGCTTGACAATGACCAGCGACAGGTTGTCGCCATGGCCTTCAGCCCGCGAACGCGCCTTTTCCACCAGAAACTCGCTCGCATCGCGCGGCGGCAACGCATGCAGCACCATGCCCAGCTCTTCGCTGGTGAAGTAATGCCACAGTCCGTCGCTGCAGGCCAGCAGCGAATCGCCGATGCGCAGCCGCGTGATGCGGTGTAGCTCCAGCGTCGGCTCGGCCGGGGTGCCCAGGCAGTGCACCAGCACGTTCGACTGGGGGTTGTCCGCCGCTTCGTCCTCGGTCATCTGGCCTTGGTCGACCAGCGCCTGCACGTACGACTGATCCTTGGTGCGACGCAGCAGTGTGTTGCCGCGAAAGTGGTACACCCGCGAATCCCCGGTGTGCACCCAATGGCATTCGGCCCCGGGGTGGATCACGAACGCCGCCAGGGTGCTGTGCGGCTCCTGCTCGGCGGCAATGGCCGTGAGCCGGATCACCAGATGCGCCTGCAGCCCGACTTGGCGCAGCAGCTCGCCCGCGTCCTCGGCTTCGGGCGCGTAGTGCTCGAACAGTTGCCGCGCTGTCAGCAGCACCTGGTCCGACGCCTTGCGTCCGCCTGATCGGCCACCTATGCCGTCGGCCACCACGCCCATCACGCAGCCGGCCACGCGCGGGTGCGACAGCAGGGCCACCTGATCCTGCTGATAGGCGCGATCCCCCTTGTGCAAGCCGGTGGCGGCACTGAGTCGATAGCCATTTTTCATGCGGAAGACTCTCGGGTGGGCGCCGCCAGGCGGCAACACCGTATTATTGAACGGGCGGACAGGCGTACCCATCCCCCGCTCGGGGGGCGATCCTCGCTCCGCCGCTTCCTGCCCTGCATCTGATCCGTGACGGCCAATCTGCATTCCCCCGAGCGCCAACTCATCGCGCTGCGCATCGAGCACGCCGACCTCGACGCCGTCATCGACCGCCTGGCCGACCAGACGCCGCTGGACGAGCTGGCCCTGCAGCGCTTGAAAAAGCGCCGCCTGGCCCTGCGCGACCGCATCGCCCGGCTTGAAGCCGCGCTTGACCCGCGCGAGCCGGCATGACCTCGTCGTGCCGCCGACTGTCGCCGCCCAAGTGCGTAGCCCGATGAGCCAGCCACCCAGCGACCCGCCACGCCACCCGCTGGCCGACGCCGTGCGCGCCCAGTTTGCCGACACCGGCCCGCTGGCCCAGGCGGCCGAGGGCTTTCACGCCCGCGCGGGCCAGACGCAGTTGGCGCTGGCCGTCGCCCAGGCCATCGAGCAGGGCGGCGTGCTGGTGGCCGAAGCCGCCACCGGCGTGGGCAAGACCTTTGCCTATCTGGTGCCGGCGCTGCTGTCGGGCGAGCGCGTGCTGCTGTCCACCGCCACCAAGACGCTGCAGGACCAGCTGTTCGGCCGCGACCTGCCGCGGCTGGCGCGCGCGCTGGGGGTGCCGGTGCGCATGGCGCTGCTCAAGGGGCGCGCCAGCTATCTGTGCCTGCACCGGCTCGATCTGGCGGCCCACAGCGGCGACCTGCCCGCGCCACACGGGTATCACGCGCTATCCAAAGTAGAGCGCTGGTCGAAGACGACGAAAACCGGCGACCTGGCCGAAATGCCGGGGCTGGACGAGCGGTCGCCCCTCATCCCGCTGGTCACCAGTACGCGCGAGAACTGCCTGGGCGCCGACTGCCCGCAGTTTCGCGCCTGCCACGTCAACCTGGCGCGGCGCGAAGCCATGGCGGCCGACGTCGTGGTCATCAACCACCACCTGTTCTTTGCCGACCTGGCCATTCGCGAATCCGGCATGGCCGAGCTGCTGCCCACCGTGCGCGTGGCCATCTTCGACGAGGCGCACCAGCTCAATGAGACCGGCATCCAGTTTCTGGGCCAGCAGCTGGCCACCGGGCAATTGCTGGACTTTGCCCGCGACCTGCTGGGCGCCGGCCTGCAGCAGGCGCGCGGCCTGTGCGACTGGACGGCACTGGCCAGCGGCGTCGAAATGGCGGCGCGGCAACTGCGCCTGTCCGCCGGCAGCGTGCGCGGCGCCACCCGCCTGCGCTGGACCGACGAGGCGCCCGACGGCGTAGACCCCACTGAATGGCGCGCCGGCCTGAGCCGCCTGCACCAGGCGCTGCTGCAGGCCGGCGACGCACTCGACACCGTGAGCGAACTGGCGCCCGACTTCGTGCGCCTGCACGAACGCGCGCTGCTGCTGGCCGGCCGCGCCGAGCGCTTCGGCGCGCCGTGCGACGTCGCGCTGGTGCGCTGGGTCGACGTCGGCCAGGCGCTGCGCCTGATCGAATCGCCGCTCGACATCGCCGACGCCGTGCGGACCCGCCTGCTGGCCGCGCCGGCCGAGGGCGAACGCCAGCGCGCCTGGGTGTTCGTGTCGGCCACGCTGGGCGACGACGAGCGGCTGTCGTGGTTCACCCAGCCGTGCGGGCTGCAGCAGGCCCAGGTGCTGCGCATTGGCAGCCCTTTCGACTACGCGCGCCAGGCCGCGCTGTACGTGCCCGCGCACATCGCGCGCCCGGCCGACCCGGCCCACAGCGCCCATGTCGCGCGGCTGGCCGGCGACGCGGCGGCCCGGCTGGGCGGCCGCACCCTGGTGCTGACCACCACGCTGCGCGCGCTGCGCAGCATCGGCGAATCGCTCGCCGAGCGCTTTCCGCCCAGTTCGGGCGTCGAAGTGCTGGTGCAAGGCCAGTGGCCCAAGCGGGTGTTGATGGACCGTTTTCGCGCCGGCAGCGCGGACGGCCGGCCCGGCTGCGTGCTGGTCGCCTCGGCTTCGTTCTGGGAAGGCATCGACATGCCGGGCGACGCGCTGCAACTGGTCGTCATCGACAAGCTGCCCTTTCCGCCGCCCGGCGACCCGCTGGTCGAGGCGCGCTGCCGCCGCATCGAATCCGAGGGCCGCAGCGCCTTCGCCGACTATTCGGTCCCCGAAGCCGCCGTGGCCCTGAAGCAAGGCGCCGGCCGCCTGATCCGCCGCGAAACCGACACCGGCCTGCTCGTCATCTGCGACACCCGCCTGACCCAGATGGGCTACGGCCGCCGCCTGCTGGCCGCGCTGCCGCCCATGCGGCGCCTGACCAGTCAGGCCGAATTCGACGCCGCGCTGGGCGCGCTGCGCGCTGCGCCAGCACCAGCCGACAATGATTCTGCAATAAATCGACCTGTAGCGCCCGTCCGGTAGGCGCAGTTAGCTATTTTTTCAGGAGCAAATGGGATGGTGGATTGAGCAGCGATTGAATGGCTCCTCCGGCGTTCCCGCGTCTTCCCGCCATTTCCGTGAACGCGGGAACCCACCAGGCACACCCCATGCACCCAGACTCAATCGCGCGTCAAAGTCGTCCCCGGCGCGACTGCACCGGTCGTCACACCCCGCGCCGCAACCGTAGGGCGGCGGTGCCCCAGGCCAGCAGGCCCAGCAGCATCAATGCCCATTCGTTCAGCGTTGGCACCGGGGCGGGCGGCGTCACGGCGGCCACCGTCAAACCCGCCGACGCATCGTTGTTCGATCCTGTCAGCGGGCTGCCGTCCTCGTAGCCGTTGGCCAGATTGGTTTCGATGGCCGTTTCGTTGGCCGCGGGTGCCACATAAGCCGTGCTGGTCAAGGTGCCGCTGGCGCCCGCCGCCACCTTGGTGGTCAGCGTGATCGGACGGGCCGTTGCGCCGTTGGCCAGGGCCGCTGCCGTGGCGCTGCGTGTACAGGTGACCACCTGGCCGGCGTTGGTGCAGGTCCAGTCGGTGCCGGTGGCGCTGACAAACTGCAGGCCGGTGGGCAGTGTGTCCTGCACCACGATGGCCGGCTGCGCCGTATCCGGGCCCCGGTTGCTGGCCACCAGGCTGAAGGTGGCGGTGCTGCCCACGGCGTAGGGGCCGGTGGACGTCAGGGTCTTGGCCAGCGTCAGGTCGATGGACGGCGTGACGGTGAGCGCGGCTGAGGCGTCGTTGTTGGAACCGGTGGCGGGATTGCCGTCGTCGTAGCCGTTGGCCAGGTTCGATTCCGTGGCGGTTTCATCGGCGGCCGGGGCCACATAAGCGACGTTGGTCAATGTGCCGCTGGCGCCCGCTGCCACCTTCGCCGTCACGGTGATGGGGCTGGCTGCATCTCCGCTCGCCAGTTCGGCCGCCGTGCTGCTGCGGGTGCAGGTCACTACCTGGCCGGCGGCGCCGCAAGTCCAGTCGGTGCCGGTGGCGCTGACGAACTGCAGGCCGGTGGGCAGCATGTCCTTGACGACGATGGCCGGCTGCGCCGTGCCGGGGCCTAGGTTGCTGGCCGCCAGTTTGAAAGTGGCGGTGCTGCCAGCCACGTAAGGGCCGGTGGAAGTGAGCGTCTTGGCCAGGGTCAGGTCAATGGGCGCAGGCGTGTAGTCATACTCCACAACGACGGCGGCCCACGCACGCGTTACCTGACTGCCTCCCGATTGACCCGTTTGGTTGGCGTCGTCCACTTCAAATGAAGCGCCGCCGGTCACCCTGGCGCTCCAGGTTCCAGAGCCTAGGTAGGCTGCGAAGGCGCTGGATGGGACGGTGGCCAGGTTGTAGTCTGGTTCATCGGCCAGCAAATCGGGCGACGTGGCTGCGGTGTTGGGCGTCAAATCTGCGGTAAAGCTGTATGCAGGCGATGACGTCATCTGGGTCATCAACGGCAACGTGAATCGCAACCTGCCGTTAGAGGTTCCTGTAACGGTTTCGCTTGCGTTACCGCCTGTGGAGCCAAGCGCTAAGGTGATGGTGCCTTGTAACGCTGCGCGCGTCTTGATGCGCACCGCTGTCAACGTGCCCAACGCGGGGTTGAATTGGGGCACCGCCAAGGTTTGGTTGACGGGAGTTGGGATAAAGATGCGTTGTCCTTCGGTCCACCAGGCAGGCGGCGTCGGCTCGGTTACTGAGCCGGCGTAATTCGACACTGGCGTTGAGACCGCATAACTCAGGGTGGCTGCCTGCGTTTGGGCGCCAGCCAGCGCGAGGCAGGCACCAACGACCCAACCTCCGATCCATCTAAACTTGCTGAACATGACCTGGGATTCCATGACGGTTGGCGCCCGACGGCTGGCGGCGCACTGTGGGTGAAATTGGGCGTTGAATCACGCCCGCACGCCAAAACTAATGCTTTAGTCTAAATAATTAGGCGTCAGGTTTAGATTTTAGCGGTGGTGAGTGCGGTAGACAAGGCCCGAACCAGGGGGCTATGACCCATTGCCGCCGACATACCCAACAGTTCGATATGCGTTGAACGTTGGCAGGCCACGGTTTAGCAACGGCATGCCCGGGCCGCGCGACACAGGCGGCGCGGTCGGGCGTCAGCACCTGCTTCATTGAGCAACTGACGCAAAACAGGAAAATCCTGCTCCACCGCCTGCTCAGTCGGCGCATGAAGCTATTGAATACGTAGCAAGTCGACAGGCCGCGGAGCAGGCCAGCCGCGGAACGCCGCGGAAGGGCTTGGCCCGCCCGCTGGCGTTGTCCCCCTTCCCGCGAAGCGCAGCGCAGCGAGAGAAGGGGGAAGCGCCGTCAGGCGCTCAGGGGGTTGTCACCACAACTGCCACCACGGCTTGTCGCGCCCGCGCAGGCCGCGCGCCAGGTAGACGCTGTTGGGGTAGTTCTGGTCCAGCACGCGGCGGGCGTCGTCGCGCAGTTCGGTCATGCCGAGCTTGTCGTAGGACTGGGTGAGGATGTACAGCGCTTCTTCCAGCGCCGGGGCGTCGCGGTAGTCGGCCAGCGCCTGCTGCGCGCGGCTGACGGCGGCCACGTAGGCGCCGCGCGTGTAGTAGTAGCGCGCCACATGCACTTCGTACTGCGCCAGCGCATTGACGGTGTAGCGCATGCGCGCACGCGCGTCGGGCGCGTAGCGCGAATCGGGGAAGCGCGTGACCAGTTCGTTGAACGACTCAAAGGCTTCCTTGGCGGCCTTCTGGTCGCGTTCGGACAAGTCCTGCCGCGACAGGAAGGAGAACAGGCCCAGGTTGTCGTTGAAGTTGATCACGCCCTTCATGTACAGCGCGTAATCGAGCGCCGGGCTGGCCGGGTGCAGGCGCATGAAGCGGTCGAGCGTGGCCAGCGCCTCGGCGCGCTGGCCGTCGCGGAACTGGGCGTAGGCCTTGTCCAGCTGGGCCTGCTGCGCCAGCGGCGTGCCGGCGGCGCGGCCTTCCAGCTTTTCGTACAGCGGGATCGCCTTGTCGTAGGCGCCGGACTTCAGTTCGTCCTTGGCCTCGGCGTGAATGCGGTTGGGGCTCCAGCCGGCGGTCTTGTCCACCGGCTTGGACGAGCACGCCGACAGCAGCACGGCAAGCGCCAGAACGGCAGCGCCGGCGGCTGATAATCGGGCACGTTGCATCAGTCGCAGTCCTCTTGAATCAAGCTCGACCCATTATATCGGCCACCCCTTCTGCGCAGGCGCTGGCCCTTGCCGCGGTCGACGGGGACGACGAAGCCGCCGACACCGCCGCCGAAGCCGAATCGCGCGCCCTGCAGGTGCCCCCGGCCCATCATGGCGACCGGCTGGACCGCGCGCTGGCGGCGTTGGTGCCCGAGTTTTCGCGCAGCTACCTGGGCCAGCTGGTGGAAGCGGGCGCGGCGCAGGTCAACGGCCGCGCCGTGGCCAAGCCGGCGCACCGGCTGCGCGCGGGCGACCGCATCGACATCGAACTGCGCCCCACGCCCATGAGCCAGGCCTTCGTGCCGCAGCCCATGGCGCTGGACGTGGTGCATGAGGACGAGCACCTGGCCGTGATCGACAAACCCGCCGGGCTGGTGGTGCACCCCGCGCCCGGCCACTGGAGCGGCACGCTGCTCAACGGCCTGCTGGCGCGCGACGAACGGGCGCGCCAGTTGCCGCGCGCCGGCATCGTGCACCGGCTGGACCGCGACACCAGCGGGCTGATGGTGGTGGCGCGTTCGCGCCCGGCCATGGACGCGCTGGTGGCGGCCATCGCGGCACGGCGCGTCACGCGCGAATACCTGGCGCTGGCGCACCGGCCGTGGACCGGGCCGGCCGAGCGCGAGGTGGACGCCCCGATCGGCCGCGACCCGCGCAACCGGCTGCGCATGGCGGTCGTCGATCTGGACAGAAATGCCGGCAAGCCCGCGCAGACCGGCGTTCAGTTGCTGCAAAATGCAGAGCAAGGATGCCTGCTGCGCTGCGCGCTGCGCACCGGCCGCACGCACCAGATCCGGGTGCATCTGGCGCAGCTGCGGCATCCGCTGGTGGCCGACGCGCTGTACGGCGGCACGCCAGCGGCCGGGCTGCAGCGGCAGGCGCTGCACGCGCGGCGGCTGGCTTTCCAGCACCCGATCACCGGCGAGCCGCTGGCTTTCGAGGCGCCCCTACCCGCCGACCTGGCGGCGGCGCTGGCGGACTGGGGCCTTACAATGCCCGCATGACGAAGTGACGCGCGCGGCCACTGCCGCGCGGCGATCCCGAAACGTCCGGCACCGCCGTCTGGTGGCGCCGCTTCATCCAGGCTTGACGCCGCTTTCCGCTTGCTGGCCAGGCGTGACCCCTTGACCCGCGCGTTCGACCCTCATCTTGATTCGGAAGCGACCGACTTTTTATGACTTCCGCCGAAGCCAAACGCATCCTCGAAACCGCGCTGATCTGCGCGCAGCTGCCCATGCCGCTGCGCGACATGCGCGTGCTGTTTGCCGACGAAGTGGGGCCCGACACGCTCAAGGGCCTGCTGGCTGAGTTGCAGGACGACTGGGCGCAGCGTGGGGTGGAGTTGGTGCAGGTGGCCACCGGCTGGCGCTTTCAAAGCCGGCCCGAGCTGCGCGAATACCTGGACCGCCTGCACCCCGAGAAGCCGCCGCGCTACACCCGCGCCACGCTGGAGACGCTGGCCATCATCGCCTACCGCCAACCGGTGACGCGCGGCGACATCGAGGACATTCGCGGCGTCACGGTCAATTCGCAGCTGATCAAGCAACTGGAAGACCGCGGCTGGGTCGAGGTCATCGGCCACCGCGAGACGGTGGGCCGGCCCGGCCTGTACGCCACCACCCGCCAGTTTCTGGACGACCTGGGGCTCGAATCGCTGGACCAGCTGCCGATGCTGGAATCGCCCGCCGAGCAGGCCGCCAGCATGTTCGACGCGCTGGGCCCGGCGCCTGACGAGGCGCCCGTGGCCGCCGATACCGCGGCCGCCGCCGAAGTGACGGTTGCCGAGGTGGAAGCCGACGCGGCCGTCACCGACGCCGCGCCCGACGCCGCTGAGGCGCTGTCCGACGCGGGTGAAACGCCCGCCATCCAAGATGTGGCAGATGCGCCGCCACCCGCCGCGCAAGACGACGTGGACGCGGCCCCGCCGCCCGCCCCCGAAACCGCCGGATCACCCACCGATCCTGACGCGCCCCCCGGCGCCGTGCCTCCAGAGAGCCCCGCACCATGAACACCGACGAGCCGATCGACCCGTTGCCCAGCGCACCCGAAGACCGTCCGGCTCGACCGGCGCGTTCAAGAAAAAAACCGGCGCCAGCGCAAGCTGATAGGGCGCTGGATGCTTCTGAAAAGATAGCGGATGAGTCCGTGCAGGCTGCGCCCGATGCGGCCGCCGCCACCGCCACGGATGATCCCGCCGCAGCGCAGCCGGCCGGGCTGCCTGAGGCTGCTGCCGACGCCACGGACGCCACGGCCGATGCGACGGTCACCGACGCTGCCGAAGCCGACGCCCCGGTCGCCATCGACGACGTGCTGTCCGGCCGCTTCGACGTCGAGGCCAATGCGCCCGCCGGGCTTGCCAAGCGCGTGCTGCTGCCGCAGGCCGACACGCCCAAGCTGCACAAGGTGCTGGCGCAGGCGGGCCTGGGCTCGCGTCTGGAGATGGAGCAGCTCATCCTCGAAGGTCGCATCAGCGTCAACAACCAGCCGGCGCACGTCGGCCAGCGCATCCAGTTCGGCGACACGGTCAAGGTCAATGGCCGGCCGATCAAGGTGCGCATCGCCCCGCCGCCGGCGCGCGTGCTGGCCTATCACAAGCCGGTGGGCGAAGTCGTCACCATGGACGACCCGCAGAACCGCCCCACCGTGTTCCGCAAGCTGCCGCGCCTGCAGCCGGGGCAGGGCAAATGGCAGTCGGTCGGCCGGCTCGACCTGAACACCGAAGGCCTGCTGCTGTTCACCAACTCGGGCGAGCTGGCCAACCGCTTGATGCACCCGCGCTTTGGGCTGGAGCGCGAATACGCCGTGCGCGTGCTGGGGCCTTTAAGCGACGACGAAAAGCAGCGCCTGTTGGACGGCGTGCCGCTCGACGACGGCATGGCGCAGTTCAGCTCGATCAAGGAAGAAGGCCTGGGCGAGGGCGCCAACCAGTGGTACCGCGTGACCATCAGCGAAGGCCGCAACCGCGAGGTGCGCCGCATGATCGAGAGCGTGGGCCACGCGGTCAGCCGGCTCATCCGCATCCGCTACGGCGCCATGATGCTGCCGCGCGGCCTGCGGCGCGGCATGTGGATGGACCTGGGCGAGCGCGACATCCGCGCGCTGGGCGAGGCCTCGGGCACGCCCGAGCGCGTGATCCGCGGCGCGCCCGAGCCGCGCCCGCTGCCGCAGGACAAGCCGCGCCGCGCGCGCAGCGACCGCGGCAAGGGCAGCGGCCCGCGCCCCAACGTGACCGGCGCCCGCCCGCAGGACGATGCGCCGCGGCCGTTCGGCAGCGCCCCGCGCCGCCGTGGCCCTGGCGGCGGGCAGGGCGGCAGCGGCGGCAGCCAGCAACCCGATCCGCTCAAGACCTCGCAGGGCTACATCGGCGCAGACAGTTTTCAGCGCCAGCGGCAGAACGCCGCGCGCGGCGGCCCCGGCGGCCGGCGCGGGGGGCCGGGCGGTGCAGGCCCGGCGGGCGGTCCGCGCTCGGGCGGACCCCGCGGCAGCGGCGGCCCGCGGGGCGGCGGCTCGCGCGGCGGGCGCAGCCGCTGACTCATTTTTTGATAGCTGCATGCGCTGATACAGCCAGCGCTGGCGGCTGAAAACATTCATGAACCGGGCGTGGGCGCGGTGCCCGCCATGTCCGGCCCGTGCGGCGCGGCCCGCGTGCAGGCGCCCGGTGCCGGTCATGCCACGGGCCTGCGCTGGCCGCTGTCGCCGGTTAAAATCAATGGCTTTGCCCAACGCGGCAGACGCGTTTCATAAAACTTCAGGAAACTCCTCAAAAATGGCCACCGAACGCACCCTCTCCATCATCAAGCCCGACGCCGTCGCCAAGAACGTCATCGGCCAGATCTACGCCCGTTTCGAGGCTGCTGGCTTGAAAGTCATCGCCGCCCGCATGCAGCACCTGTCGCAGCGCGAAGCCGAGCAGTTCTACGCCGTGCACAAGGAGCGCCCTTTCTTCAAGGACCTGGTCAGCTTCATGATCTCCGGCCCGGTGATGATCCAGGTGCTGGAAGGCGAGGGCGCCATTGCCAAGAACCGCGAACTGATGGGCGCCACCGACCCCAAGAAGGCCGACAAGGGCACCATCCGCGCCGACTTTGCCGACAGCATCGACGCCAACGCCGTGCACGGCTCGGACGCGCCCGAAACCGCTGCCGTGGAAGTGGCCTTCTTCTTCCCCGGCCTGGCGATCTACTCGCGTTGATCGCACGCGGCACTGGCCCGCTGGCATGAACACGACCGTCAACCTGCTCGATTTCGACCTCGACGGGTTGACTGCGTTCTGCGAATCGCTGGGCGAAAAACGCTTTCGCGCCACGCAACTGTTCCGCTGGATTCACCAGCGCGGCGTGGCTGACTTCGGCCAGATGACCGATCTGGCCAAGTCCTTGCGCGACAAGCTCGCCGGCCGCGCCACCGTGACGGCGCTGCCCGTCATCACCCAGCACGAGTCGAAGGACGGCACCGTCAAGTGGCTGTTCGACGTCGGCGGCGGTGATGCCGTCGAGGCCGTGTTCATCCCCGAGGACGACCGGGGCACGCTGTGCGTGTCGTCGCAAGCGGGTTGTGCGGTCAACTGCCGCTTTTGCTCCACCGGTCACCAGGGCTTCAGCCGCAATCTGACCACGGCCGAAATCGTCGCCCAGTTGTGGTTTGCCGAGCACTTCTTGCGGCAGCACCTCAAGACCGACGAACGCGTGATCTCGAACATCGTCATGATGGGCATGGGCGAGCCGCTACAAAATTATGACCGGCTGGTGCCCGCGCTGCGCACCATGCTCGACGACCACGGCTACGGCCTGTCGCGCCGGCGTGTGACGGTGTCGACCTCGGGCGTGGTGCCCATGATCGAGCGCCTGGCGCGCGACTGCCCGGTGGCGCTGGCGGTGTCGCTGCATGCACCCACCGACGCGCTGCGCGACCACCTGGTCCCGCTCAACCGCAAATACCCCATCGATGAACTGCTGCGCACCTGCACAGCCTACCTGGCGTCGGCGCCGCGCGACTTCATCACCTTTGAATACTGCATGCTCGACGGCGTCAACGATTCGCCCGAGCAGGCGCAGGCCCTGATCGCGCTGGTGCGCCGCCACGGGCAGGACGGCCTGCGCTGCAAGTTCAACCTGATTCCGTTCAACCCGTTCCCGCAGTCGGGGCTGACGCGATCGCCCATGGCGCGCGTAATGGCCTTTGGCAAGCTGCTGAACGAGGCGGGTATCGTCACCACGGTGCGCAAGACGCGCGGTGACGACATCGACGCCGCGTGCGGCCAGCTGGCGGGCGACGTGCAGGACCGCACCCGCGTGCACGAGCGCATTGCGCGCCAGCGCACGGTGGTGCTGCATCCCGTTTCGGCCCTGGCGCCCACGAAAGGGGCTTGATGACCATGTTGGCTCCCCGTCCGGTCTGGTTGGCGTCGGCGCTGCTGGCGCTGGGTGCGCTGGGCCTTGCGCCCTGGCTGGCCGGTTGCAGCGCCGGCCCCGGCCTGACCGAGGTGCCGCCCGAATTCCAGACCGCGTCCGACGAGACCGAAGTGCGCAAGCGCGCGCGCACCCGCCTGATGCTGGCCACCAGCTACTACGAAAACGGGCAGCACGTGGTCGCGCTGGACGAGCAGAAAAAAGCCCTGCAGGCCGACCCCAACTACGCCGACGCCTACAACCTGGGCGGCCTGATCTACATGGCGCTGGGCGACGACGCGATGGCGCTGTCGCACTTCCAGCGCGCCATTGCGCTCAATCCGCGCGATGCCTCGGCCATGCACAACGTGGGCTGGCTGCACTGCCAGGCCGGGCGCTTTGCCGACGCCATGCCCTGGTTTCAGCGCGCCGTGGCCGTGCCCACCTACCGCGACCGCGCCCGCACGCTGATGACCCAGGGCATCTGCCAGGCGCGCGCCGGCCAGCTGGAGCAGGCCGAAGCCACGCTGATGCGGTCCTATGAGCTGGACGCCGGCAACCCGGTGACCGCCTTCAACCTGGCGCAGCTGCTGTACCGGCGCGGCGACCAGACACGCGCGCAGTTCTACATCCGGCGCCTGAACAACAGCGAACTGGCCAATGCCGAATCGCTGTGGCTGGGCATCAAGGTGGAGCGGCGTTTGAATAACCGCCAGGCGATGGAGCAACTGGCGGCGCAACTGCGCCGCCGTTTTCCCCAATCGCGTGAATTGCTGAACTATGAACGGGGCGCTTTCGATGAGTGAACGCAACGCCGATACCCAACCCGAAGCGGAGACCGCACCGACACCGGCCGCGGCCCCCACCAGCGCGCCGCCCGCATCGGCCGGTGCCATGCTGCGCCAGCTGCGTGAAGCCGCCGGTGTCGACGCCGTGCTGCTGGCCAGCGCCATGAAGGTGTCGCCGCAAAAGCTGGACGCGCTCGAAAACGACCGGCTGGACCAATTGCCCGACGTGACCTTTGCGCGCGGTCTGGCGTCGGCCATCTGCCGCGCCTTTGGGGCCGATCCGGCGCCGGTGCTCGAACGCATGCCGGCGTCGGCTCCGGGTCTGAAGGCGCCGGCGCAAAACATCAACCAGCCGTTTCGCCGCAGCGGCGATGGCCCGACGCCAATGCTGGCCAGCAACTTCTCGCGCCCGTTGCTGATCGCGATTGCCGCCCTGGTGCTGGGTGCCGCGGCGCTGTGGTTTCTGCCCACGCTGCCGATTCAGCTGAATCCGCCCGCGCCTGCCGATGCGCCGGTCAGCGCGGACACCGCGCGGGAGGCCGCCGCGCCCGCGCCTGCCGCCGAGCCGACGCCTGCTGAAATGCCGGCGGGCGCCGCGTCGGCCGAGCAGACCAGCCCGGCCCCGGCCACCGCCGCCGCCGCCGCCCCTGCGGCCGACGCGTCACGGCCCGGCGCCAGCGCCGAGCTGCTGCAATTCGTCGCCAAGGCGGAAACCTGGGTGACGGTGCGCGACGCGGCCGGCAAGCAGCTGATCAACCGGGCGCTCAGCGCGGGCGAAACCGTGGGCGTGAGCGGCGACGTGCCGTTGTCGGTCACCATCGGTCGCAAGGATGCGGTGGACGTCAGCGTGCGCGGCGAGCCGTTCAACCACCGGGCGCTCAGCAAGACGACGGTGTCTCGTTTTCAAGTCAAATGACCCCCCTGAGTCGCCCGCGGCGCCTTCCCCCCAGGGGGACAACGCCGGTGGCCGGGCCAAGCCCGTTCCGCGGCGTTCCGGCGTGGCCTGCTCCGCGGCCATTGGAAAGGGCTTGCTGCGCAGCCCTGAGCGAGGGCGAAGGGCGCGGGCGGCGCTTCGGAGAATTTGAATGACGACTGAGGTTCAAGCGCCCGTCGCCGTGGCTCAACCGGCGCCGCGCCGCTCCTTGCAGGGGCGCGTGGTGTGGGGCCAGCGCGTGGTCACCGTGGGGGGCGACGCCCCGGTGCGGGTGCAGTCGATGACCAACACCGACACGGTGGACGCCATCGGCACCGCCATTCAGGTGAAAGAGCTGGCGCTGGCCGGCAGCGAGCTGGTACGCATCACCGTCAACACGCCCGAGGCGGCGGCGCAGGTGCCCTACATCCGCGAGCAGCTCGACCGCATGGGCGTCGACGTGCCGCTGATCGGCGACTTTCATTACAACGGCCACCGGCTGCTGACCGATTTTCCGGACTGCGCGCAGGCGCTGTCCAAATACCGCATCAACCCGGGCAACGTGGGCAAGGGCGCCAAGAAGGACGCGCAGTTCGGCCAGATGATCGAGGCGGCGCTGAAGTGGGACAAGCCGGTGCGCATCGGCGTCAACTGGGGCAGCCTCGATCAAGAACTGCTGGCCGGCCTGATGGACCAGAACGCGGCGCGCGCCCAGCCGTGGGAGGCGCGCCAGGTCATGTACGAGGCGCTGATCCAGTCCGCCATCGGCTCGGCCAGCCAGGCGGTCGAGATGGGCATGGCGCCGCAGCAGGTGATCCTCAGCTGCAAGGTCAGCGGCGTACAGGATTTGATAGCGGTGTATCGAGAGCTGGCGCGCCGCTGCACCTATCCGCTGCACCTAGGCCTCACCGAGGCGGGCATGGGCACCAAGGGCACCGTGGCGTCCAGCACGGCGCTGGCCATCCTGCTGCAGGAAGGCATTGGCGACACCATCCGCGTCAGCCTGACGCCGCAGCCGGGCGAGGCGCGCACGCAGGAAGTGGTGATTGCCAGCGAGATTCTGCAGTCGCTCGGCCTGCGCATCTTCGTGCCCAGCGTCACCGCCTGCCCTGGCTGCGGGCGCACCACCAGCACCACGTTTCAGGAACTGGCCAAGCAGATCGACGACCACCTGCGCGCGCAGATGCCGGTGTGGCGCACGCGCTACCCGGGTGTTGAAAAGCTGAAAGTGGCGGTGATGGGCTGCATCGTCAACGGCCCGGGAGAAAGCAAGCACGCCGACATCGGCATCAGCCTGCCCGGCACCGGCGAGGCGCCGGCCGCGCCGGTGTTCATCGACGGCCAAAAAGCCATGACGCTGCGCGGCGAGCACATCGCGCAAGAGTTTCACGCCATCGTCGAGCGCTACATCGCCGAGCGCTTTGGCGCGACGCAAAATTGATATAAAAACTGGCTCCAGCGCTTTATGGACAAGCGCTTGCAGCTATCAAATAGATAGTATTCGCTGAATGTCAAAAGCTCCGCAGATCACCGCCATCAAGGGCATGAACGACATCCTGCCGCCTGAATCGGCGCGTTGGGAATGGCTCGAATCGGTGGTGCGCCGCGTGATGGCCGCGCACGCTTACCGCAACGTGCGCACGCCGATCATGGAGCTGACGCAGTTGTACACGCGCGGCCTGGGTGAAGTGACCGACATTGTCGAGAAGGAGATGTACGCCTTCGAAGACCGCGCCGACCAGCACGGCCGCGCCGACCACTTGGCGCTGCGCCCCGAGGGCACGGCAGGCCTGGTGCGCGCGGTGGCCGAGCACAACCTGCTGTACGAAGGTGGCAAGCGGCTGTTCTACATGGGGCCGATGTTCCGGCGCGAGCGGCCGCAGCGCGGGCGCTACCGCCAGTTCCACCAGATCGGTGCCGAGGCGCTGGGCTTTGGCGGGCCGGAAGTCGACGCCGAGCTGATCCTGCTGGCCGTGGCGCTGTGGCGCGAACTGGGCATCCATAACTGGCGGCTGGAGCTGAACAGCCTGGGCCAGCCCGCCGAGCGGCTGGAACACCGCGCGGCGCTGATCGCCTACCTGCAGGCGCACGCCGACCAACTGGACGAAGACGCGCGTCGCCGCCTGCACAGCAACCCGCTGCGCATCCTCGACACCAAGAACCCGGCCATGCAGGCGCTGGTCGAAGGCGCGCCGAAGCTGATCGACTACCTGGGCGAAGCGTCGCGCCGGCACTTCGAGGCCGTGCAGGCCATCCTGGCCGCGAGCGGCGTCGAATGGCGCATCAACCCAAGGCTGGTGCGCGGGCTGGACTACTACAACCTGACGGTGTTCGAATTCATCACCGACAGCCTGGGCGCGCAGGGCACCATTTGCGGCGGCGGACGTTACGACTACCTGGTGGAGCAGATCGGCGGCAAGCCGGCGCCTGCCGTGGGCTGGGCGCTGGGCGTCGAACGCGTGCTGGAACTGCTGAAGGAAGAGGGCGTGCACACGCTGGAGCCGACGCCCGACGCCTACGCCGTCATTCCCGACGCCGCCGCGCTGCCGCAGGCCATGCACTGCCTGCAGCAGCTGCGCGCGCTGGGCGTGGCGGTGCAGATGCACGCCGCCGCCGGCCAGGCCGGCGAGGGCATGGGCAGCATGAAGAGCCAGTTCAAACGGGCCGACGCATCGGGCGCGCGCTTTGCGCTGATTTTTGGCGCCGACGAGCTGGCGGCGGGCGGTGTCACCGTCAAGGCGCTGCGCGACGGCGCCGGCGCGCAGACGCGCCAGTCGCTGACCGACCCCGCGCTCTGGTGCGACGTCCTAAAATCGACCGCTTAACCGACACACATCACGCATGGCCACCCATCTCGACCTTGAAGAGCAGGAACAGCTCGACGCGCTCAAACACTTCTGGAACAAGTGGGGCAACCTCATCACCTGGGTGCTGATCGCCGCGCTGGCCGCTTACGCGGCATTCAACGGCTGGCAGTACTGGCAGCGCCGCCAGGCGGGCCTGGCGGCGGTGCTGTACGACGAGGTCGACCGCGCCGCGCAGGCCGGCGACGTGAGCCGCGTGGAGCGTGCGCTGGCCGACATGAAGGACCGCTATGGCGGCACCGCCTATGCCGCCCACGCCGGGCTGCAGGGCGCCAAGTTGCTCGAAGAAAAGGGCAAGCCCGCCGAAGCCAAGGCCGCGCTCGGTTGGGTGGCCGACAAGGCGCCCGACGAAGGCCTGCGCGCCGTCGCGCGCCTGCGGCTGGCGTCGCTGCTGCTGGGCGAAAAAGCCTACGACGAGGCGCTGAAGGTGCTGTCGGGCAGCTTCCCCGCGCAATTCACCGCGCTGGCGTCCGACCGCCGGGGCGACGTGCTGCTGCTGCAAGGCAAGCGCGAGCAGGCCGTGGCCGAATTCGGCAAGGCCTACCAGGGCCTGACGGCCGACAGCGGCGACTACCGCCGCCTGGTCGGCATGAAGCTCAATGCACTGGGCATTGACCCCGACGCCAGCGGCGTCAAGACCGGGGCCGCGTCATGACGAAGCTGCACCGCACCCGTGGCGTGGCGCTGGCCGGGGTGCTGCTGGCGGCAGCCGTGCTGGCGGGCTGCGCCGGCGGTTCGTCGCGCCCGCAACCGGCCGAGCTGCCGCCCAACCTGGCTCTGGTGGGCGTGCGCCAGGCCTGGCAGGTTCGCGTTCCGCCGGTGGACTTCCCCCTGCAAGTCAGCGTGCAGGGCCAGCAGGTCACGCTGGCCGGTGGCGACGGCACGATGGTCACGCTCGACGCCGCCAGCGGCCGCGAACTGGGCCGTGCCAGTGCGGGCGCGCCGCTGACCGGCGGTGTCGGCAGCGACGGCCGGGTCAGCGCCGTTGTCACGCGCGCCAACCAGGTGGTCGCGCTGGAAGGTGGCCGCGAGCTGTGGCGCCAGCGCCTGGTCACGCAAAGCTATACCGCCCCGCTGGTGGCCGGCGGGCGCGTGTTCGTGCTGGGGGCCGACCGCTCGCTCAGCGCCTTCGACGCCCGCAACGGCGCGCGCATCTGGCACCTGGACCGCCCGGCCGAGCCGCTGGTGCTGCGCCAGGCCGGCATGCTGCAGGCCGTGGGCAACACACTGGTGGCGGGCCTGGCCGGCCGCATGGTCGGCATCGACCCCGACAACGGCAATGTGCGCTGGGAAGCGCCGCTGGCCGCCGCGCGCGGCACCAACGACGTCGAACGGCTGGTCGATCTGGTCGGCGGCGTCAGCCGCCAGGGCAACGTGCTGTGCGCGCGGGCGTTCCAGAACGCCGTCGGCTGTGTCGACACCGCCAGCGGCAACGTGCGCTGGACCAAGCCCGCCAGCGGCGCCACCGGCGTGGCGGGCGATGCCGAGCGCGTGTACGGCGTCGAATCCGACGGCCGCGTGCTGTCGTGGCGCGCCGACACGGGCGACCGCGCCTGGTCGGCCGAGCCATTGCGCTGGCGCCGCCTGACCGGCCCGCTGGTGCTGGGCCGCTCGGTCGTGGTGGGCGACAGCACCGGGCTGGTGCACCTGCTGTCGCGCGAGGATGGCAGCCCGCTCAACCGCCTGACGACGGACGCGTCGGGCATCGCCGCGACGCCGGTGGTGGCGGCCAACACGCTGGTGGTGGTCACGCGCAGCGGCGGCGTGTACGGCTTCGTGCCGGATTAGGGCCTGTTCACGCTATTTTTTGCCTTGCGAACCTGCTTGAAAACCGCCCATCCAGGCGCGCGACGACGCCCAGACCGGGCGTCTGCGCTAGGAGCGCAACGACGAGTGGCGGTTTTTCAAGCATGTTCCCTGCGGGTTGCGATCAAAAAGGCCATCGCCGGCGTTGCCATCCTTGCCAAGGTACGCACCTTGGCGGCGGCTGGCGCCTTGGCGAGTGGCCTTTTTGACTCGCAACGCAGGGCTAAAAATAGCGTGAACAGGCCCTAATCTCCCCCTGTGACGGCCGGTGGCCGGCTTCCCCCGAAGGGGGACAACGCTGGCGGGCGGGCAAAGCCCTTGCGCGGCGTTCTGGTGTGGCCTGCTCCGCGGCCATCTGATATTTGGCGGCCTGCTTCGCGGCCTTGCGGTATGGGAAACTCCTGTCCATGAAACCTGTCATCGCGCTGGTGGGGCGGCCCAATGTGGGCAAATCCACGCTGTTCAATCGGCTCACCAAAAGCCGCGACGCCATCGTGGCGGACTATGCGGGGCTGACGCGCGACCGCCATTACGGCCAGGGACACCTGGGCAACCGCGAATACATCGTCATCGACACCGGCGGCTTCGAGCCGGATGCCGAAAGCGGCATTTTCAAGGAGATGGCCAAGCAGACGCGCCAGGCCGTCGCCGAGGCCGACGTGGTGGTGTTCGTGGTGGACGCGCGTGCCGGCGTGTCGGCGCAGGACCACGACATCGCCAACTACCTGCGTCGTCTGTCCAAGCCGGCGCTGCTGGTCGCCAACAAGGCCGAGGGCATGCGCGAAGGCGCGCAACTGGCCGAGTTCTACGAACTGGGCCTGGGCGAGGTGCTGCCGGTGTCGGCGGCGCACGGCCAGGGCGTGCGTGCCATGCTCGAAGCCGCGCTGGACGAGCTGCACCTGCCCGACGCCGACGCCGAGGCCGAAGCGCCTGACGAGCGCGTCATTCGCCTGGCGGTGGCCGGGCGGCCCAACGTCGGCAAGTCGACGCTGATCAACACCTGGCTGGGCGAAGAGCGGCTGGTCGCCTTCGACCTGCCCGGCACCACGCGCGACGCCATCACGGTGGATTTCGAACGCAACGGGCAGCGCTTTCAGCTCATCGACACCGCCGGCCTGCGCCGCAAGGGCAAGGTGTTCGAGGCGATCGAGAAGTTCTCGGTCGTCAAGACGCTGCAGGCCATCGAATCGGCCAACGTGGTGTTGCTGCTGCTCGACGCCACGCAGGGCGTGACCGACCAGGACGCGCACATCGCCGGCTTCATCCTCGAATCGGGCCGCGCGGTGGTGCTGGCCGTCAACAAATGGGACGCGGTCGACGCCTACCAGCGCGAACTGGTGCAGCGTTCCATCGAAACGCGACTGGCGTTTCTGAAATTTGCCGAGCTGCATTTCATCTCGGCCCTCAAGCGCCAGGGCATCGGCCCGCTGTGGGGTTCCATCGCCAAGGCCCATCAGGCGGCCATGCGCAAGATGCCGACGCCGCAGCTGACGCGCCTGCTGCAAGAGGCGGTGCAGTTTCAGGCGCCCAAGCGCAGCGGCATGTTTCGCCCCAAGCTGCGCTACGCGCACCAGGGCGGCATGAATCCGCCGGTCATCGTGGTGCACGGCAATTCGCTCGAAGGCGTTACCGACGCGTACAAGCGCTTCCTCGAAGGGCGCTTTCGCAAGGCGTTCGACCTGACCGGCACGCCTTTGCGCGTCGAGATGAAAACGGCGCGGAACCCCTACGCCGACAAGGAGTCCTAAGTTCTTGTCCGGCGAGCATTTTGTAGGCCGGGTTCGCCAATTCGGCGGCGGCGGCCGGTTTATTGGACTTGATACCGGGTCTTGCCACCCCCATGTGGTAACTTCCACCCCCTTCAACTATCCGAGAACACGGAGAATATCGTGAGCAACAAAGGGCAACTCCTACAAGACCCGTTCCTGAACACCCTGCGTCGTGAGCACATCCCGGTGTCCATTTACCTGGTCAACGGCATCAAGCTCCAGGGTCAGATCGAATCCTTCGACCAATACGTCGTGCTGCTGCGCAACACCGTCACGCAAATGGTCTACAAGCACGCCATCTCCACCATCGTGCCGGGCCGCGCGGTCAACTTCACGGCCGCCGGCGAAGTGGGCGATTCTGACGGCAAATAAGCCGCCAGCGCTTGTTCTGACTACGTATATAGCTATTAAATAAATAGCGTTCAAACGGCCGACCCGACTCATCCGCATTGCCCTCGACCGCTGCCCCCGACCGCACCGCCGCCATTCTGGTGGGCGTGAACTTTGGCGCGCCGCATTTCGACCACGAACTGGACGAACTCGGCCAACTGGCCGAAACCGCCGGCCTGCAGCCGGTGGCACGCCTGACCTGCAACCGCCATGCGCCCGACGCCGCCCTGTTCGTGGGCAGCGGCAAGGCCGAGGAAATCCGCCTGCTGGCCGAAGCCGAGGGCGCGCAGGAAGTGCTGTTCGACCAAGCCCTGAGCCCGGTGCAGCAGCGCAACCTCGAGCGCGCCATCGGCCTGCCGGTCAACGACCGCACGCTGCTGATCCTCGAAATCTTCGCCCAGCGCGCGCGCAGCCATGAAGGCAAGCTGCAGGTCGAACTGGCGCGCCTGCAATACCTCAGCACGCGCCTGGTGCGCCGCTGGTCACACCTGGAACGCCAGCAGGGCGGCATCGGCGGGCGCGGCGGCCCGGGCGAAACGCAAATCGAACTTGACCGCCGCATGATCGGCGACGCCATCAAGCGCACCAAGGACCGGCTCGAAAAAGTCAAGCGCCAGCGCCAGACGCAGCGCCGCCAGCGCCAGCGGCAGGGTGCCTTCAGCATCTCGCTGGTGGGCTACACCAACGCCGGCAAGTCGACGCTGTTCAATGCCCTGGTCAAGGCGCGTGCCTACGCCGCCGACCAGTTGTTCGCCACGCTCGACACCACCACGCGCCAGCTTTATTTGGGCGACAGCCAGGGCGGCGGCAGTTCGGTGTCGCTGTCCGACACGGTGGGCTTCATCCGCGACCTGCCGCACGGCCTGGTCGAAGCCTTCGAGGCCACGCTGCACGAGGCTGCCGACGCCGACCTGCTGCTGCACGTGGTGGACGCCGCCAATCCCGCTCATCCCGAACAAATCGACGAAGTCCAGCGCGTGCTGCGCGAGATCGGCGCCGACGAGGTGCCGCAGCTGCTGGTGTTCAACAAGCTCGACGGATTGGAGCCCGCGCGGCGCCCGCACACGCTGCAGGACACGCTGGCGCTGGACGGCCGTGAATGCACCCGCATTTTCGTCAGCGCGCGCACTGGCGAGGGCCTGCCGCTGTTGCGGGCCGAGCTGGCCGCGCGCGCGCGCGCCGGGCGCGAAGCCGCGCCATGGCCCGCCCCGGACGGCCAGGCCGTGGCGATTGGGCACAATCCGGGGTAGCACCCCTTTTAAGCCAACGAATGAAAGACCGCACGAGCGACTCGCGGCTGGCCTTATGGCCGCGCCGCATCCGGGGCATGTTCAACCTGAATGACCCGCGCTGGGGGCGCGGCGACGAGCCGTCGGAGCAGGGCGGCCCGCGCCCCGACGACCAGCGCCCCGCCGATCCGCCGCGGCCGCCACCGCCTGCGCCGCAGCCGCCGCGTGGCGGCCCCAACCAGGGGCCACCCGATCTGGACGAGCTGTGGCGCGACTTCAACCGCAAGCTCACCGGCCTGTTCGGCGGCGGGCGCGGGCGTGGCCCGGGCAACCACGCGCCCGGCGGCGGCGGTTTTCAGCCGGACATGAAGGGCGCCGGCATCGGCATTGGCATGGTTGCCGTGGCGGCCGTCGCCATCTGGCTGGCCAGCGGCATCTTCATCGTGCGCGAAGGCGAGCAGGGCGTGGTCACGACCTTCGGCAAGTACGACTCGACGCGCAACGCCGGCCTGAACTGGCGCATGCCCTTTCCCATTCAGCGGCACGAAACGGTGCGCGTGACGCAGATTCGCTCGGTCGACGTCGGGCGCGACAGCGTCATCAAGTCCACCGGCCTGCGCGAATCGGCCATGCTGACGCAAGACGAGAACATCGTCGAGATCAAGTTCGCCGTGCAGTACCGCCTGAACGACGCGCGCGCTTACTTGTTCGAAAGCAAAAGCCCCGACGACGCCGTGGTGCAGGCCGCCGAAAGCGCGGTGCGCGAAGTGGTCGGCAAGATGACCATGGACACCGCCATGGCCGAGGAGCGCGACCAGATCGCCCCGCGCGTGCGCGAGCTGATGCAAACCATTCTCGACCGCTACAAGGTCGGCATCGAGGTGGTGGCCGTGAACATGCAGCAGGGCGGCGTGCGTCCGCCCGAGCAAGTGCAGGCCGCATTCGACGACGTGCTGAAAGCCGGGCAGGAACGCGAGCGTGTCAAGAACGAGGCGCAGGCCTACGCCAACGACGTGGTGCCGCGCGCCTCGGGTACGGCGGCACGCCTGACGCAAGAGGCCGAGGGCTACAAGGCGCGCATCGTGGCGCAGGCGCAGGGTGATGCGCAGCGCTTCAGCTCGGTGCTGGCCGAATACCAGAAGGCGCCCCAGGTGACGCGCGACCGCATGTACCTGGACACCATGCAGTCCATCTACAGCGGCGTCAACAAGGTCATCGTCGACAGCCGCGCGGGCGGCAACCTGATGTACCTGCCGCTCGACAAGGTGATGCAGTCCGCGGGCGCCGCCGCCGCAGCAGCAGCGCCTGCGCAGGCGGCACCCGCCCCGCCGCCCGCCGCGCCCGCACCGGCTGCCGATGCGCGCGCGCGTGAAAACGCCCGCGGCCGCGAGCGCGAGAGCCGCTGAGCGCCCTCGACCAAGAACAGGTCAGTACACCCATGAACAGAATCGGATTCATCGGAACCACCGTCCTCATCCTGCTGGCGCTGCTGGCATCGACCATGTTCGTGGTCGACCAGCGCCAGTTCGGCGTGGTCTATCAGCTCGGCCAGATCCAGAAGGTGATCACGCAGCCGGGGCTCAACTTCAAGCTGCCGCCGCCGCTGCAGAACGTCAGCTACATCGACAAGCGCCTGCTGACGCTGGACAGCATGGACACCGAGCCGATGCTGACCGCCGAGAAGCAGCGCGTGGTCATCGACTGGTACGTGCGCTGGCGCATCACCGATCCGCAGGCCTACATCCGCAACGTGGGCCTGGACGAGAACGCCGGCGCCACGCAGCTCAACCGCGTGGTGCGCAACGCCTTCCAGGAAGAGATCAACCGCCGCACCGTGCGCGAGCTGATCTCCACCCGCCGCGAAACGCTGATGGCCGACGTCAAGCGCGAGGTGACCGAGTCCGTCAAGGGCGCCAAGCCCTGGGGCATCGACATCGTGGATGTGCGCATCACGCGCGCCGACTACGTCGAATCGATCACCGCGTCGGTCTACGGCCGCATGGAGGCCGAGCGCAAGCGCGTGGCCAACGAACTGCGCTCCACCGGCGCCGCCGAAGGCGAGCAGATCCGCGCCGACGCCGACCGCCAGCGCGAAGTGACCGTGGCCAACGCCTACCGCGACGCCGAAAAAGTGCGCGGCCAGGGCGATGCCGAGGCCAACCGCATCTACGGCGAGGCCTTCGGCCGCGACCCGCAGTTCGCCGAGTTCTACCGCAGCCTGGACGCCTACAAGGCCAGCATCGGCCACAAGGGCGACGTGCTGGTGGTCGACCCGCAGTCGTCCGACTTCTTCCGCAACATGCGCAACGCGCCCAGCCGCCGTTGACGCCATGGACAGCGACACGCTGCTGGCCGCGCTCGGGCTGGCGCTGATCATGGAGGGCCTGATGCCCTTCATCGCGCCCAGCGCCTGGCGCCGGGCGTTCAGCCAGCTGATGCAGTTGCAGGACGGGCAACTGCGCTTCTTCGGCCTGCTGGCCGTGGGTGGCGGCCTGCTGCTGCTCTGGTTGGTGTAGCAGCGTCGGGGCTTCGGTGCCGCCCCTCATCACAGGGCTGCGCAGCAAGCACCCCAGCCGGCCCCCGAGCATTTCGGCCCTCGCGTTAGGCGGGGGCCTGCTGCCGCTCTGGTTGGTGTAGCAGCGGCGAGGCCTCGGCGCCTCCCCTCATCAGGGCTGCGCAGCAAGCCCGCCAGAGGCCGCGGAGCAGGCCACGCCGGAACGCCGTGGACGGGCCTGGCCCGTCCACCAGCGTTGTCCCCCTTCGGGGGAAGGCGCGCAGCGCCACAGGGGGAACCCTTTAGAATCGCGTTTTTAACAGCCCCGCGAAAGCTGCCCCAGCCATGTCCGCCTGGCTTCTGCCGGATCACATCGCCGATGTATTGCCCTCCGAGGCCCGGCATATCGAGGAACTCCGCCGCGATCTGCTCGATACCGCCCGCGGCTACGGCTACGAGCTGGTCATCCCGCCGCTGATCGAGCACCTCGATTCCCTGCTTACCGGCACCGGCCAAGCGCTGGAGCTGCAGACCTTCAAGCTGGTGGACCAGCTGTCCGGCCGCTCGCTCGGTCTGCGCGCCGACACCACGCCGCAGGTGGCCCGCATCGACGCCCACCTGCTGGGTCGCCAGGCCGTCACCCGCCTGTGCTACTGCGGCCCCGTGCTGCACACCCGCCCCGAACGCCCGCACGCCACGCGCGAGCCACTGCAGTTTGGCGCCGAAATCTACGGCCATGCCGGGCGCGAGGCCGACCTTGAAATCCTCACCCTGGCGCTCGACTGCCTGAAGGCGGCGCGCGTCGACCACCTGTCGGTCGACATGGCCGACGTGCGCATCGTGCGGGCGCTGCTGGCCGGCGTCATGGTCGACCCGCAGCTGCTGGCCGAAGTGCACGACGCGCTGGCCGCCAAGGACGCGAGCGAGCTGGCCCGCGTGACGCGCACCTTTCCCGACGCGGCCCGCGCGGGGCTGCGCGCGTTGGTCGGCCTGTATGGTGGCGCGGAAGTGCTGGACGAGGCAGAAAAAGCCCTGCCGCCCATGCCAGCCGTGCGCGATGCGCTATCAAGCTTGAAGTGGCTGGCGTCGCGCCTGGAGGGCGTGCACACCAGCTTCGACCTGGCCGAGGCGCGCGGCTGGGGCTATTACAGCGGCGCGCGCTTTGCCGTCTACGCGCGGGGTGCGGGTGATGCCGTGCTGCGCGGCGGGCGTTACGACGGCGTGGGCGCGGTGTTCGGCCACAAGCTTGACCGCGAACGGCCAGCGGTCGGCTTCAGCTTGGACTTGAAGCAACTGGTGCGCGTGGCCGACGCGCGCCCGCTGCGCGCCGCCATTCGCGCGCCCTGGGGCGACGCGCCGGGCCTGCACGCCGCCGTGCGCGCGCTGCGTGGGCGCGGCGAAACCGTGGTCTGCGTGCTGCCCGGTCAGACCGAGATCGACGAATTCCACTGCGACCGCGAGCTGGTTGACGCCGCCGGTCAATGGGTGGTGCAAGCGGTCGCATGAGGCCCCATACCCCGCCGTTGCGCAGCGGCATGGCTAACCGCCGCCGCGCCGCGCACCGCCGCCAGAAGATTCAACAGGAAACGTGAACATGACGAAACCCACCACCACCGGACGCAACGTCGTCGTCGTCGGCACCCAGTGGGGCGACGAGGGCAAGGGCAAGCTGGTCGACTGGCTGACCGAAAGCGCGCAGGGCGTGGTGCGCTTTCAGGGCGGTCACAACGCCGGGCACACGCTGGTCATCAACGGCGTCAAGACGGCGCTGCACCTGATCCCCAGCGGCATCATGCGCCCGGGCGTCACCTGCTACATCGGCAACGGCGTGGTGCTCTCGTGCACCAAGCTGCTGGAAGAAATCGAGGGCCTTGAAAAAGCCGGCGTGCAGGTGCGCGAGCGTCTGCGCATCAGCGAAGGCTGCCCACTGATCCTGCCGCTGCACGCCGCCATGGACGTGGCGCGCGAGGCTGCGCGCGAAAGCGGTGGCAGCGAAAAAATCGGCACCACCGGGCGCGGCATTGGCCCCGCGTACGAAGACAAGATCGCCCGCCGTGCCCTGCGCGCGCAGGACCTGAAGCACCCCGAGCGCTTTGCCGCCAAGCTGCGCGACCTGCTGGCGCTGTACAACCACGAGCTGACGGGCTTCCT
The DNA here is from genome assembly GCA_029780695.1 of Pseudomonadota bacterium. Taxonomy (GTDB): domain Bacteria; phylum Pseudomonadota; class Gammaproteobacteria; order Burkholderiales; family Burkholderiaceae_C; genus Ottowia. The sequence continues at coordinate 63,522 of JAKOYD010000164.1, read as the reverse complement.
GGGCTCGGGCAAGGCGGCCTTCCCCGAGCCGCTGCGGCCCTATCTGACGGACGGCGCGCTGCGGTTCGAACCCATCTTCGACGAAGCCATGCGCCAGGCCGAGGCCATCAAGCCCATGCTGGCCGACGTGTCGCGCGAGCTGAACGAAGCACACAAAAACGGCGCCAACCTGCTGTTCGAGGGTGCGCAGGGCACGCTGCTCGACGTCGACCACGGCACCTACCCCTTCGTCACCAGCAGCAACACGGTGGCCGGCAACGCGGCGGCCGGCGCCGGCGTGGGGCCGGGCCTGCTGCACTACGTGCTGGGCATCACCAAGGCGTACTGCACGCGCGTGGGCGGTGGCCCGTTCCCGACCGAGCTGGACTGGGAAACGCCCGGCACGCCCGGTTGGCACATGAGCACCGTCGGCGCCGAAAAAGGCGTCACCACGGGCCGCAGCCGCCGCTGCGGCTGGTTCGACGCCGCGCTGCTCAAGCGCAGCGCACAGGTCAACGGCCTGTCGGGACTGTGCATCACCAAGCTCGACGTGCTGGACGGCCTGGCCGAACTGAAGCTGTGCACCGGCTACGAACTGGACGGCGAGCACATCGACATCCTGCCGCTGGGCGCCGAAGACATTGCCCGCTGCGTGCCCGTGTACGAAACCATGCCCGGCTGGAGCGACAGCACCGTGGGCGTCACCGCCTTCGACCAGCTGCCCATCAACGCGCGGCTCTACCTGCAGCGTATCGAGCACGCCACCGGCGTGCCCATCCACGTCGTCTCCACCAGCCCGGACCGCGACCACACCATCATGGTCCGCCACCCGTTTCTGGCATGAACCCCCCTGAGTCGCCTGCGGCGCCTTCCCGCCAGGGGGACAACGCCATTGGCCGGGACAAGCCCGCTCCACGGCGTTCCAGCATGGCCTGCTCCGCGGCCCCTTCGGGCTGGCTGCGCAGCCCGTGTGTTCATGTGGTCAATTCAGTCGTCAGCGCTTGATGGGCAAGCGCAATCAGCTATTTAATCAGGAGCAATGAGATGTTGACCGAAGACGGCAAGCACCTTTACGTCAGCTACGACGAATACCACAACCTGATCGAGAAGCTGGCGATCAAGGTGCATCAATCGGGCTGGCAGTTCGACACCATCCTGTGCTTGGCGCGCGGCGGCATGCGGCCGGGCGACATTCTCAGCCGCATCTTCAACGTGCCGCTGGCCATCATGTCCACCAGCAGCTACCGCGCCGAGGCAGGCACGCAGCAGGGCCACCTGGACATTGCGCACTACATCACCACGCCGCGCGGTCAAATCGCCGGCAAGGTGTTGCTGGTGGACGACCTGGCCGACACGGGCGTGACCCTGCAGGCGGTGGTGGACCGCCTGCGCAACAACTATGAACCGATCACCGAACTGCGCACGGCGGTGATCTGGACCAAGGGCTGCTCCAGCTTCAATGCCGACTATTCGGTCGAAGACCTGCCGTCGAATCCCTGGATTCACCAGCCGTTCGAGGCGTATGACAGCCTGACGCCCGACAAGCTGCTGGCCAAGTGGAAGATTTGATTTTTCGAGGTGGCTGAGGCGCTGCCGGCCGGCGCGTGTGCCCGGCGGCGCAGTCACTCCGCTTGCGGGTCGCGCGCCGGGTGATGGTGTGCAATACCATTGCCGCATGACCGATCCGCGCACGCAACTCATCCATCACCCTTACACCCCGCCCGACGGCTTTGCCGCCCCGCAGCCGGGCGTGTTCAAGGCGTCCACGGTCATCTTTCCCAACGTCGCGGCGATGCGCTCGCGCGACTGGAAGCACAAGCAGGGCTACACCTACGGCCTGCACGGCACGCCGACCACGTTTACGCTGGAAGAGCGCATCGCCACGCTGGAAGGCGGCCTACAGTGCGTGCTGGTGCCCAGCGGGCTGGCGGCCATCGCCAACGTGGCGCTGGCGCTGCTCAAGACCGGTGACGAGGTGCTGATCCCCGACAACGCCTACGGCCCCAACAAGGCGCTGGCCGAAGGCGAACTGGCCGCGTTCGGCATCACGCACCAGTTCTACGACCCGATGGACGTGGCCGATCTGGCCGCGCGCATCGGCGAGCGGACGAAGCTGGTGTGGCTGGAGGCCGCGGGTTCGGTGACCATGGAATTCCCCGACCTCATCGCGCAGGCGCGACTGTGCCGCGAACGGGGTGTGACCAGCGCGCTGGACAACACCTGGGGCGCGGGCCTGGGCTTCAACGCGTTCGATCTGGACGGTCAGGGCCTGGGCGTCGACATTTCGGCGCACGCGCTGACCAAATACCCCAGCGGCGGTGGCGACGTGCTGATGGGCAGCGTGACCACGCGCGACGAGGCCTTGCACCTGAAGATCAAGCTGACCCACATGCGGCTGGGCCTGGGCGTGGGCGCCAATGACGCTGAAAACCTGCTGCGCGCGCTGCCCAGCATCGCACTGCGCTACCGCGCGCAGGATGACGCGGCGCGCGCGCTGGCCCGCTGGTGTGCGCAGCAACCGGCCTTTGCGCAGGTGCTGCACCCGGCGCTGCCCGGTGCGCCCGGGCATGCCCACTGGCAGCAGGTGTGCGGTGCGGCCGACGCGCGCGGCAACGGTGCGGCCGCCGGCCTGTTCAGCGTGATGATCGATGAGCGCTATTCGTCCGCGCAGGTCGATGCGTTCTGCGATGCGCTGCAGCTGTTCAAGCTGGGCTACAGCTGGGGCGGCCCGGTCAGCCTGGTCGTGCCTTACGACCTGGCGGCCATGCGCCAGCGCTGGCCCGCGCACCTGGCGCGCGGCACGCTGGTGCGGTTTTCCATGGGGCTGGAGGCGGTGGCGGATTTGCAGGCCGACATTGCGCAGGCGCTGGCGCGGGCGTTGCCGGGCTGAAAAAGCGGATGGGTTGGCCGGGCACTCATGCCCGCACGCGCACCCGAATAGGCTGCCGCGCGGGCATCAATGCCTACCCTGAATGCTATGCTATTTATAGCTTTATAGCCTTGATGGACAAGCGCCGGTGGCGCTTATGTCCGAGCAAACCCGGTCTGTCCGCGCACGGCGACCGCCCTGTTGCCCCCGCAGCGGCATCCGAGCGACCCGTAGGCCAGGCATTCATGCCCCTGCGCGCCCGGTTGCGCCGCCGCGCCGACCTGCATGCCTCGCACGGTTCGGTGCATTCGGCATGGGTGTTCACGCGTCTTGCCATGCCCGCTGGGGCTGGCTTATGCTGGATGCGGAACTGACCATCACTGCCACCGCCGTCCGCATGACCGACCACGCCCCTGATTCCGCGCCCGCCGCGCCCGCCGCGTCCGCCGCGTCCGCCGCGTCCGCCGCCGCGCCGCAAGCCCCCGCCTACCAGCCCTACGTGCCGCCGCGCTCCACCGTGCCGCAGGCCGTCATGGTGCCGCTGGGGCTGAGCGACCCGCTGCGCTGGCTGGGCAAGGGCTGGCGCGACTTCATGGCGGCGCCGGGCATCGGCATCTTCTACGGCATCTGCTTCTGGCTGATGGCGGCGGTGCTGACGCTGGTGTTTCGCAACCATCCTGAATACGCGATGTCGATCGCCTCGGGCTGTCTTCTGGTCGGGCCGTTTCTGGCGATGGGCTTGTACGAGGTCAGCCGCCGGCGCGAACTGGGGATCAAGCCCGAACTGGGCGCCTCGCTCACCTGCTGGGACAAGCACATCCGCAGCATGGGCATGCTGGTGCTGGTGTTGATCGTGCTGGAACTGCTGTGGGGCCGCGCGTCGCTGGTGGTGTTTGCCGTGTTCTTCAACACTGGCATGCCGTCTACCACGGGCGTGCTGCAGGCCATCTTCAACCCCGAGAACATCGAGTTCGTGCTGGTCTACCTGATGGTGGGCGGCATCTTCGCCATGCTGGTGTATTCCACCGCGGTGGTGTCGATCCCGATGATCCTCGACCGCGACACCGACGCCATCTCGGCCGCCATCACCAGCATCCGCGTCATGTTCGCCAACCCCATCACCATGCTGTGGTGGGGCTTGCTCATCACCGTGCTGATCGCCATCGGCTTGGCCACCTGGGGCCTCGGCCTGATCATCATCGGCCCGCTGCTCGGCCACGCCAGCTGGCACGCCTACCGCGGCGCCGTGCGTTGGCAAGCGCCCGCCGAAGCGCCGGCGCCTGCTACAGTGGCCTGAACGACGGAGAAACAGATTTGGCAACCCCCAACTACGGTTACGAAAAACGCCAGCGCGAACTGGAAAAGAAACGCAAGAAGGAAGAAAAGGCGCGCCAGAAGGCCGAACGCAAGGCCAACCCCGGCGGTGAGGGCGAGGGCGCCACCGTGCACGACGACGCAGCGCCCGAAGCGGACGATGCGGCGGACGGCGGCGCCGATGGCGGTGACGGCGGCGGCGGCGGCGGCGGCGGGGATGGCGGCGGTGACTGATTTCAAGCGGCGTTCAGCAGCGCGCACAGGTATTGAGTGGTGGACGACCCCACGCGCATGGGCGTCCATTGGCTTGACGCCGGCACGTCGCCTTTACCTTTGTGGCTTCGGCGTCTTGTCGGGATAATCGCAGCAAGCCGCCACCGCGCACTGCCCGCAGCGCGGCGTTCGCGCCACGCACACATAGCGCCCATGCAGGATCAGCCAGTGGTGCGCGTGGTCCATGTATTGGGGCGGCACGCGTTCCAGCAGCTTCAGCTCGACCGCCAGTGGCGTCTTGCCGGGTGCCAGGCCGGTGCGGTTGCTGACGCGAAAGATGTGCGTGTCCACCGCCATCGTCGGCTCGCCATAGGCCACGTTCAGCACCACGTTCGCCGTCTTGCGCCCCACGCCGGGCAGCGCTTCCAGCTCGGCGCGGGTGCGCGGCACTTCGCCGCCGTGCGCATCGACCAGGATGCGGCAAGTTTGCATCAGGTGCTTGGCCTTGGCGTGAAACAGGCCGATGGTCTTGATGTAATCCTCCAGCCGATCCTGGCCCAATGCCAGAATCTGCTGCGGCGTGTTGGCCACCGGAAACAGCCGCCGCGTTGCCTTGTTCACGCCCACGTCGGTCGCCTGCGCCGACAGCAGCACGGCCGTGAGCAGTTCGAACACGCTGGTGTATTCCAGCTCGCTGGCGGGCTGCGGATTAACGGCTTGCAGCGTGGCGAAGAAGGTGTCGATCTGGGCGGGCGTCATGCGCGCATTGTCAGGGACAAGGCGCTGAAATCACTCCGCCCTGTCCGTGGGCCAGCGCCGGCCACCATCATCGGTCGCTTGCGGGCTCAACCCCCGCCAAGCGGCCGTATCCATGGCTTCACAGCCCGCGGGCGCGGTCATCCAGCCTCGTGTTATTGGCAAAGCGCCGAAATGTACATGCGCACGCTGTTGGAGGTGTTGTTTCCGGTGATCTTGAACGCGACGAAGTCGTTCGCGTTGATGGTCACCGAGTTCGTGCTGTCGGTGCAGGACGGCGTGGCCGTCGTGGCCGTGCAGGTGAGCGCGGTGGCCGTTGCGGCGGCGCCCACCGTGGCGCCTTTGGTCAGGGTGATCGTGTAAGTCCGGTTGTTGGGTAGCGCGGCGTCGGTGCTGACGCGAAGGCTCGATGCCGTGCAGGCCTGAGGCCACCGCAGGGCCACGTCGGCCACGGTGTCTGACGCATTGGCGATGGCGCCGTTGATGACAGACGTGTATCGGGTGTTATTGGCCAGCGGATTGCCGTACACCGCCGTAAAGATGCCACCACCCGCCGGGCCCGTGGCGCCGGTATCGCCTTTTGCCCCGGCGGGCCCCTGCGGGCCGGTATCGCCTTTTGCGCCTGCGGCCCCCTGCGCGCCGGTATCACCTTTTGGCCCGGTGGGCCCCTGCGCGCCGGTATCACCTTTTGGCCCGGTGGGCCCCTGCGCGCCGGTATCACCTTTTGGCCCGGTGGGCCCCTGCGCGCCGGTGTCACCTTTTGGCCCGGTGGGCCCCTGCGCGCCGGTATCACCTTTTGGCCCGGTGGGCCCCTGCGCGCCGGTGTCACCTTTTGCCCCTGTGGGCCCTTGCGCGCCCGCATCACCTTTTGGCCCCGCGGGGCCGGTATCGCCCTTTTCTCCCGCCGGTCCTGTGGGCCCTGCAGGCCCTTGCGCGCCATAGGTGTCGGGACATTTCACCAGCACCCCGCCGGCGTCATAACACACCACGCCGGCCTGCGTGCCGGTGGTCGAGGGCAGGGCGGGGACTTGCACCTTGCCAGCGGCATCAATCCCCATGAGCGTGCTGGACGGGCCTTTGAATACCACACCGCCACCGGCAGGTGCCGTGAGCGTGATGTCGGCGGCGACGGCGGGCAGCGCAGCAGCGCCAAGCACGCAGGCCACGGCCAGAGCAAGGGGAGAGCGCGGGACGAATCGGTTCATGGGGGGACTCCTCGAAGGTGATTTGTTTTTATCCGTGGGACCGGGCCTGGCGCCGGCGGCGTGCCGCCAGTGCGGCAATGGCCAGCGCCATGCCCAGCAGCGACAAGGTGGAACTGGCCGGCACCGGCCGCAGGTCCGCCGAGCCGGCAAACCAGCGCGATACCCGCCCGCCGACCAGCAGGTTGGTCTGGTCCGGGGCCAGCCATTGGCCGGTCGCGGCCATGTCCTGCACCGACAGCGCCGCCAGGTTTTGCGTGCCGCCCTTCAGCAGGTGGATGGTGGCGGGCGAGTTGGCGGTGGTGGACTGGATTTGCACGCCGCTCAACGTCAGTGCGTGCTGCACGGTCTGCGTGCTGCCGGCGGCGAATTGGTAGAGCTTGTTGTTCGCGCTGGTGATGGTGAGCGCGTGGAAGGTGCTGTTGCCACTGACCGTTGACTGCGTGGCGCACGCCGCGTCGTCGACGAAGTTCACGCTGCCGGTGTCGGCCGACAGCGTGCCGGCATTGGCCCAGTTGCCGGCCAGCGTGATCGAGCCGGCGCCCAGGATCAGCTGGCCGCCTGCCGCCACGCGGAGGTGGCGCACGCCGGTCAGTGTGCCGCCGACCAGGTCCAGCGTGCCTTCCACGCTCACGTCGCCGCAGGCCATGTCCATCGAGCCGCCGGCCAGCGTCTGGCTGGCACCGGCCGGCACGTCCAGGCTGGACTGGGCATGGGCCGCGCCCGCCGTGGCCAGCAACGCAGCACACAGGCACGCGTGGGTTCGTCGTATCCCGCTTGGCATCATTCCTTGCCCTCCATACGCGCGCGGCGCAATCCAAATACAGTGTGTAATTTAATGCAAACTCGTTAAAAAATTGACAATATGCAAAAAATTTCTTCGGGTTAGAAGTGCCTTGATCGTTCGACGGAACGCTTCATGTCATGGCCGGGCTTTTGGCGACAATAGGGCTTCAACCACCCATTGCGCCATGACACTGCCACTCGCCCAACGCCTGTCCAACGTCGAAACCTCCGCCATCCGCGAGCTGTTCAAGCTGCTGGGCAAGCCCGGCATCATCAGTTTTGCCGGTGGCTTCCCAGACAGCGCACTGTTCGACGTGCCCGGCATTCAGGCGGCGGTGAACGCGGCGCTGGCGCAGAACCCCGGCGCGGCGCTGCAATACGGCGCGACCGAGGGCCACCCGCCGCTGCGCGAGCAGCTGGCCACCTTCATGCAGTCCAAGGGCGTGCAGGGCGTGTCGCCCGACCAGTTGATCGTCACCACCGGCAGCCAGCAGGCGCTGGATCTGCTGGGCAAGACGCTGGTCGACCCGGGCAGCAAGGCCATCGTCGAAGGGCCGACCTTTCTGGCCACCATCCAGTGCTTCCGCCTGTACGGCGCCGACCTGGTCAGCGCGCCCATCGACGGGCAGGGCGTGGACGTGGACCGGCTGGAGCAACTGATTGCCGAGCACAAGCCGCGCTTCGTCTACCTCATTCCCACCTTCGGCAACCCCAGCGGCGCGCTGTTGTCGCTGGAGCGCCGTAAACGCGTGCTCGAGCTGGCCGTGCGCACGCAGACGCTGATCATCGAGGACGACCCCTATGGCGACCTGTACTTCGACGCGCCGCCGCCGCCCAGCCTGCTGGCGCTGAGCCACGAAGTGCCGGGTAGCCGTGACTGGCTGGTGCACTGCGGCAGTTTGAGCAAGGTGCTGTCGCCCGGCCTGCGCGTGGGCTGGATGGTGGCGCCGCCCGATCTGCTGGGCAAGGCCACCATGTGCAAGCAGTTCAGCGACGCGCACACCAGCACCTTTGCCCAAGCCACGGCGGCGCAATACCTGGCCGGCGGCCACATGCCCGCCACGCTGGCGCGCGTGCGGCAGGTGTACGGCCAGCGCGCCGGCGTCATGGTCGACGCGCTGCGGCGTGAACTGGGCGACGCCATCGACTTCGTGGCGCCGCAGGGCGGCCTGTTCGTGTGGGCGCGGCTGACGGGCGCGGGCGGCAAGCTGGCCGACGGCGCGGCGCTGGCCCAGCGCGCCATTGAACAAGGCGTGGCCTTCGTGCCCGGCGCGCCTTTCTTCTGCGCCAACCCCGACCCCAGCACGCTGCGCCTGTCCTTTGCCACCGTGGGTGAAGACAAGATCCGCGAAGGCATCGCGCGGCTGGCCCAGGCGCTCGGCTGACCAGCGCGTGAACCTGCCGGCCGACCCGGCACCACCCGACGCCGAGCAACTGCAGCGACTGGTGACGCTGGCCATGCCGTTCGGCAAGTACAAAGGCCAGCTGATCGCCGACCTGCCCGGCGCGTACCTGACCTGGTTTGCCAAGAAAGGTTTTCCGCGCGGCGAGGTGGGTCGCCTGCTGGTCTTGATGCACGAGATCGACCAGGCCGGCCTGCGCCGCCTGCTCGATCCGCTGCGCACACGTTAAAAATTAAAAGCGTTTTTGGCCGCTAGCGCCTGTCTGGCTTGCGCAAAACGCTATCAAAATAGAAGTTATCGGAGGGCTCGCGCGCACCTGCCGACGGTCTTGCATTCGTGCCTTGGGCCCCCAATTGGCAAGGCATGAAGACATTGCAAGCCCCCACCCGAAGCGCTGCCATCGTGGCGCAGTTGCTGGAGCGGCTGGATGCCAGCGCGCAACCGGTCGACGCGCACCAATACCGCACCGTGGCCGCGCGCCTGGCGGCGCTGCTGGCCGATGCCGGCACCGACTGGCAGCCCCTGCTGGCGCAAAGCCCGGCCGCCGCCGCGCTGTACGAAAACCTGCACTACGCCGACGCCGGTCTGTGTCGGTCGCCGCTGGATGCCGCCATGCGTGCCGAACTGGCCGCGCGCCTGGCCATTGATGCAGCGCGCCGCAAGCCGTCGTCGCCATCGGCCGCGCCCGGCGAATCCGCCGCCGCGTAAGGGCGAATCCACCGCCCCGTGAGGGGGCGGGGGGTCAACGTCCCAAGTGCATCCAGACCGGCCAATCGCTTGAATTTTCAGCGCGCAGCGGCTGGTTGACGTGGGTTGGCGGGCAACGTGGCAGACTCCTTGCCACCTCAGTCAGTCCTCAGTCAGTCACATCCACGATGCGCCTCAGCGAGCTTTTGTTTACCCAGGGTTTTGGCACCCGCCGCCTGTGCGCCGGCTTGGTCGAGCGCGGCTTGGTCGCGGTCAATGGCCACGTCTGCAGCGACCCGGCGGCCGAGGTGGACGTGATCGGCGCCGCGCCGCTGCACTACAGCGTGCAGGGGCAGCCGTGGACGTACCACGCGCGAGCCTACGTCATGCTGCACAAGCCAGCGGGTTACGAGTGTTCGCACCGGCCCGGTGCCTGGCCCAGCGTGTACACGCTGCTGCCGCCGCCGCTGCGCCAGCGGCCCACCACGGGCAAGGTGGCCGGTGTGCAGGCCGTGGGCCGGCTGGACCAGGACACCACCGGGCTGCTGCTGCTGTCGGACGACGGCGCATTCATTCACCGCATGAACTCGCCGCGCCATCTGGTGCCCAAGCTGTACGAAGCCCGCACGCGCCATCCGATCGACGCGCGCCAGCTTGAACGCTTGCGCGGCGGCGTGGTGCTGGACGACGACCCCCAACCCGTGGCGGCCGCGCGGGCCGAAGCCGCGGCTGGCCACCATTTGCTGCTGACGCTGACCGAAGGCAAATACCACCAGGTCAAACGCATGGTGGCGGCCGTAGGCAACCGGGTTGACGCACTGCACCGCGCGCAAATCGGCGGGCTGGTGCTGCCCGCCGACTTGGCGCCGGGTCAGTGGCGCTGGTTGAGCGCGGACCAGCTCGCGCTGCTCAAGGCCTGACCCGTTTTGACGCGGCTCAACGCTGCGTCAGCCGCAAACGCGCGTTGTCGCTGCGCCCGTTCTGCGTGGCGTTGACGCTGATGTCGTAGCGTGATCCTGGCGCCCCCGCGGGCTGGAACTGAAAGGCAAACTGGCCCGCGCCGTCGGCGGTCAAGGTCTGGTTCAGCAATTCCTGCTCCAGACCGATCGGGCCGGCCACCTGAAGCAGACCGGTGACGCGCGCCTGCACCGTGGCGCCGGGCGCCGTACGACCGCGAATCACCACCGGTGTGCGGCCGTCCACCACGTCGCCCGCCGGGCCGCTCAGCTGCACGTCCATCGGCGCCGCGGCCGCGCCGCTGCCCACTTCAAAGCGCCAGTCGCGCCGCAATTCGTTGCCGGCCACGTCGCGCGCGGTCAGCTGCGCGCTATAGGCGCCGGGCGGCAGTTGACCGCGGTAGCTGAAGGACTGGGCGGTGATTTGTGTCTCGCCCGTCACGTCGCGGCCGTTCAGCGCCAGGCGCACGCTGCGCGGGTCCACGCCGCTGCCGCGCCGGTCCTCGAAATTGCCCGACACATACACCACGCCGGCCGGTACGCGCTCGTTTTCGCGCGGCGCCAGATTGGCCACGCTGGGTGGCGATACGTCGGCCACCAGCGGCTGGGCCAGATTGGCGCGCACCACCTGGCCGCCCGCGCTCAGGCTGGCCACCACCGGCGTGGCGGCGGTCATGCGGTCTTCGCGCCGCAGCGTGTAACGCCCTTCGTACACCCCGGGCCTGATTTCGCGCAGGGGGATATCGCTGGCGACGCCGCCAATGTCGAAGCTGCCGCGCGCGCCGGGCGCCCCTTGGGCGGTGAAGATCAATTCGGTGCCCGGTGACAGGCGCGCCACCGGCGCGGCGGTGAAGCGGTCGATGCGCAGCCCAGCCGCGGGCGACGGGGGCGGCGTGCCGGCCCCCGCCGTGGACGGGATGCTGTAGTTGGCCGTGGTCGCCAGACGGCCGCGCTTGAGCGTGGCGCGCACGCCCTGGCCCACGGCCAGGCCATCGGCGCGCTTGATGGTGTAGTACGCCACGTATTCGCCGCTGCCGGCGGGCGATTCTTTCAGCACCACGTTGATCGGCTTGGCCGCGCTGATGCGCACCGAGGCCTGGCCGCGCGGCGTGCCATACAGGCGCAGCTCCAGTTCGGCGCCCGGGGCCAGCCCGGCGTCAGAGCCGACTTCCAGCCGGTCGATCTGCGGCTGCGCCGCGGCGGCCGCGCGCTGGGCATGTGCCGGCGCCGCCAACGCCAGCGCCCCGGTGCCGATCAGCGCCGCGCCGGGGGCGTGGGCAGCCAGCGCCAACGCCAGTTGCACGATGGAAGGCGCGCCCCAGCGACGCGGTGAGCGGCGGGATGCGGTGTGATGGGCAGAAATGGATGATCGGGACATGGTCGGTCTCCCCGGTGGTTGGATGACCGCACGATAGGCTGCCGCCGGCCTCGCCCGCGTCAGCGCCGGCCTTCAAGCCGTGTCGGAACGGCGTCTGTCGCCCGGCCGGATGGGGCCTGCTTACGCCTGCAAAAAAGCAGCGATGGCCTGGTTGACCGCCAACGGCTGGTCGCGGTGCGGTGAATGGCCACACGCCGCCAGCTTGAGCAGGCGCGCGTGCGGCACGGCGCCGGCCAGGTCGTCCACCTGCGCCATGGTGCCGTACTGGTCGTCCACGCCCTGAATGGCCAGCAGCGGGGCGGTGATGGCGCGCACCTCGTCACGGATGTCGAAGTCGCGGAACGCGGGCGACAGCCAGACGTCGTTCCATTGCCAGAAGGCCGCCTGCACGTCGTCGTGGTAGCGCGCCAGCCGCTGGCGCAAGTCGGTCGATTCGAAGGCGCGGCGCGCCTCGTCGATGGATTGCACCGAAATGTCTTCCACCATCACGTGCGGCGCCATTGCCACGCAGGCGGCGACCGGGTGGTGCGCGGCGTGAATCAGGGCAATGGTGGCGCCGTCCGAATGGCCGACCAGCACGGGCCGCTCGATGCCCCACCGCGCCAGCAGCCGCGGCAGCACCTCCAGCGCCTCGCGGTGCATGTAGTCGGGCTGCAGACGGCCCGAGCGCGTGCCATCGGGGTGGCGGCGCGGCGCCCCGCGCACGTCGGCCACCGGGCTGGAACGCCCGTAACCCTGGCGCGAATACACGATGCCGGCGCGCCCGGTGGCGGCGCACAGGCTGGCCGGCCAGTCGCGCCACATGTCGACCGAGCCCAGCCCCTCGTGCAGAAACACCAGCGGCGGCAGCGCCGCGCCGGCCCCGGTGGGCGCCGGAATTTGCGCTACCTCAAGAAAAACGCCGTCCATGTCCACGCGTTGCATGGCCGGCATGTTAAGTGAACGTCTGCTGTCAGGCGCCAGACCCACAAGACCTACACTTGCGCGCTGCTTTTGCTCCATCCTCCACCGTGACTCCATCTGCCTTCCGACTTTCGCTTTCGCGCCGCCGCGCCGCCACCGTGCTGGGCCTGGCGGCGCTGCCGGTGCCCTGGCTGCGCGCGCAGCCGGCCGCCGCGCCCGCCGCGCCGCGCTGGGGCGCGCCGGTGTTCGTGCTCAATTCGCTGGACGGCAACGTCAGCGTGATCGACCCCATTCGCTGGACCGAGGTCAAGCGCATCCCCACCGGCAAGGAGCCGCACCACCTTTACCTGACGCCGGACGAAAAATCGGTCATCGTGGCCAACGCCGCCAGCGACTCGCTCACCTTCATCGACCCGCGCACGGCCGAGGTGCAGCGCACGGTGCGGGGCATCCGCGACCCGTACCACCTGCGCTTTTCGCCCGACATGAAGTGGTTCGTGACGGCCGCCAACCGCCTGAACCACATCGACATCTACAGCTGGAACGGCACCGACCCCACGCTGGTCAAGCGCATTCCCACCGGCCGCACGCCCAGCCACCTGTGGATCGACACGAAAAGCACCACCGTCTGGTCCAGCATGCAGGACAGCGACGAGCTGGTGGTGATCGACCTGGCCACGCAGACGCTGAAGCACCGCGTCAAGACCGGCCCCATGCCGGCCGACGTGTTCGTCACGCCCGACGACAAGCACCTGCTGCTGGGCCTGACGGGCGGCGACGGCGTCGAGGTGTACGACGTGGCCGGCGGCAAGGCGCCGCAGCTGGTCAAGACCATTCCCACCGGCAAGGGCGCGCACGCCTTTCGCGCCGTGGGCGACGGGCGCCACGTGTTCGTCAGCAACCGCGTGGCCAACACCATCAGCAAGATCGACTACGAGAAGTTCACCGCGGTCGACACCTTTGCCGCCCCTGCCGGCCCGGACTGCATGGACATCTCGGCCGACGGCTCGCTGATCATGGTCGGATCGCGCTGGGCGGGCCGCCTGACGCTGATCGACGTGAAGCAGCGCAAGGTGGTGCACCAGGTCAAGGTGGGCAAGTCACCGCACGGTGTGTGGACGCTGGATCATGCGCCGAGGAATTAGCCCCCCCCTGAGGCGCTGCGCGCCTTCCCCCCAGGGGGACGACGCTGGCGGCCGGGCCAAGCCCGCTCCGCGGCGTCCCCGACTGGCCTGCTCCGCGGCCTCTGGTTCGACGACTAGGGGGCGCCTACAGGCATTGGCGATTGCTATTTTTTCAATAGCTGCCTGCGCTTTTGGGACCAGCGCTGCGGCGCAAAAAGCACCGGAATCGTGCAAGCCTGTGTACCTGACCTTCGACACCGGGCACATGGGCGTGGCGCCGCTGATCGCCGACGTGCTGAAGCAGCGCGGCGTGCGCGCCACCTTCTTTGCCGCGCAAGAGGCCACGAAAGAGGGCGACGGCACGCTGGGCAAGCACTGGGCGCCGTGGTGGAAGGCGCGCGCCGCCGAAGGGCACGAATTCGCCAGCCACACCTGGGACCACGCCTACTGGCAGGCCGACTTGCCGCCCGCGCAACCGGGCGGCGAGGCGCGCTTTCGCATTCGCCCCTCATCGGGCGCGCAGTCCGGCAAGACCATGAGCTGGACCGCCGCGCAGTACTGCGGCAACCTGCAGCTGGCGGCCGACCGGCTGGCGTCGGTCACGCAGCACAAGGTGCTGCCGCTGTTCCGGGCCGCGGGCGGCAAGACATCGCCCAAGCTGCTGGCCGCCGCCGAGGCCTGCGGCTTCAAGCACGTCGGCTGGGCGCCCGCCGGCTTTCTGGGCGACGAGTTGCCCAGCGGCCAGTACCCCAACGACGCGCTGCTGAAAAAAGCGCTGCAGGACATCCGCTCTGGCGACATCCTGATGGCGCACCTGGGCATCTGGTCGCGCCAGGACCCGTGGGCGCCCGCGGTGCTGGAGCCGCTGGTCAGCGGCCTGCAGGCGCGCGGCTTCTGCTTCAAGACCTTGCGCGAGCATCCCGATTACCAAAGCTGGATCGCGTCGCACGGGGGTTGACCACCTTCAAATTCCGCCCCGGTGGGCAGGGGCTTCGATATCGCTTGCAAATCAAACCACTTGAATCCTCGTCATTCCCGTTTTCGCGGGAGTGACGGGTGAGCGGGGCGGTTTCAAGCGGAAGTGTTTTGGATCAACAGGACCATGCTTGACAACGTGACCGACGCCTTCGCCGCCGCGCAGCAGTGGCTGTTCGAGGCCGCCGTGCAGCCCGTCGCCTTTGCCGTGGGCGCTGGCAACCTGCTGGAAGACGGCTTTACCGCCACCGGCTGGCTGCTGGTTGGCCTGCTGCAGATCGCCGTGCTATTGCTGGTGATTGCCCCGCTGGAGCGCCTGTGGCCGGTGGAGCCGCTGCGCGACCGGCACGCCGTGCGCATTGACGTGCTGTACACGCTGATCCACCGGCTGGGCCTGTTCAAGCTGGTGATGTTCTTCAGCGTCGAGCTGTGGCTGACCGAAGGCATTGGCTGGCTGCGCGCGCACGGCCTGCCCACGCTGCAGATCGACCAGCTGTGGCCGGGCGTGACCGACCGCGCCTGGGTCAGCTTCATCATTTACCTGGTCGTGTTCGACGCCATCGGCTACTTGATCCACCGCGCGCAGCACCGCTGGCACTGGTGGTGGCAGCTGCACGCCGTGCACCACAGCCAGCGACAGATGACGGTGTGGAGCGACAACCGCAACCACCTGCTCGATTCGGTCATCAACGACGTGATCTTCGTCGTGGTGGCGATTCTGATCGGCGTCGGCCCGTCGCAGTTCGTGGCGCTGGTGGCGGTGTCGCAGTTGCTGGAAAGCCTGCACCACGCCAACCTGCGCTGGTCGTGGGGCTGGCTGGGCAACCGGCTGCTGATCAGCCCGAGCTTTCACCGGCGGCACCACGCCATCGCGCTGGGCCATGAGCCGGGCACGACCGCCTTCAGCCCGTACGGTGGCAACTACGGCGTGTTGTTTCCGTGGTGGGACATGCTGCTGGGCAGCGCCGACTGGCGCCCGGGCATCGACGCCACCGGCATCGACGACCAGGTGCTGCACGGGCGCGACTACGGGCGCGGCTTCTGGCGCCAGCAGTGGCTGGGGCTCAAGCGGCTGGCGGGGCTGGATCGGCCGGTGGCTGGAAAACTATGATTTTCATAGCTGCTTGCGCTTGCTGGAAAGGCGCTGTGGGCCGATTGGATGCTCAACCATCTGGCTGAATTGAATCGTCGCACCGCGCCATGCTGAAACCCGTGTTAGACGCCTTCGCCCGCGCGCTGGCCCAGGCTTTCATGCCGCGCGTCATCGGCCTGACGCTGCTGCCGTTGGTGACCATGACGGCGTTGGCGCTGCTGCTCGGCTGGCTGTGGTGGGGCGCGGCCGTGGCCTGGATGCAGGCGGCGCTGCAGGCCTGGCCGGTGCTGGACTGGGTTGGCGCGCGCCTGTCGGTGCATGCGCCGGGCGGCCTGGCGGGTTGGCTGGCGCCGCTGTTCGTCGTCATGCTGGCCACGCCGGTGATCGTGCTGGCGTCGCTGGCCGTCGTTTCGCTGTGGCTCACGCCCGTGCTCACGCGGCTGGTGGCCGAGCGGCGCTTTCCGCAGCTGGCGCGCGGGCCCGGCGCGTCACTCGCAGCGTCCATCGCCTGGTCGGCCGGGTCGCTGGGGCTGGCGGCGGCGGCGCTCATCGTCACGCTGCCGCTGTGGCTGATCCCGCCGCTGGTGCTGGTGCTGCCGCCGCTCATTTGGGGCTGGCTGACCTATCGGGTGATGAGCTTCGACGTGCTGGCCGATTACGCCAGCGCCGAAGAACGCCGCGCCATCCTCAAGGCGCACCAATGGCCGCTGCTGGCCATGGGCGTGCTGTGCGGGTACATGGGCGCCGCGCCCGGCGTGGTGTGGGCGTCGGGCCTGCTGTTTGCCGCGCTGTTCGTCGTGCTGGTGCCGGTCGCGATCTGGATCTACACCTTCGTGTTCGTGTTTTCGTCGCTGTGGTTTGCGCACTATGGGCTGAACGCGCTGCAGCAACTGCGGGCCGAGCGCACGCCCGCCCCGCCCGCGCCCGTGGCGCTGCCGCCCGAGCGGCCTGCCGTGACCGATGCTTCCTGGAGAGATGCCCATGCCCGCCGCTGAAACCGCCGCGCCCGTGTTCGGGCTGATCATCGTCGGCGACGAAATCCTGTCCGGCAAGCGCGCCGACAAGCACCTGCCCAAGGTGATCGAACTGCTGGCCGCGCGTGGCGTGCGGCTGGACTGGGCCGAGTACGTGGGCGACGACCCGACCCGCATCACGGCCGCGCTGCGACGCGCCTTTGCCAGCGGCGACGTGGTGTTCTGCACCGGCGGCATCGGCGCCACGCCCGACGACCACACGCGCCAATGCGCCGCCGCGGCGCTGGGCGTGCCGCTGGCACTGCACCCCGAGGCCAAGGCGCTGATCGAGGAGCGCATGCAGGATGTGGCGCGCGAGAAAGGCGAGCCCTACGAACCCGACCGCGCCGACAACCAGCATCGCCTGAACATGGGCGTGTTTCCGCAGGGCGCGCGCATCATTCCCAACCCTTACAACAAGATTCCGGGGTTTGCGCTGGCTGGATCTGGGAAGGGTGCTCATCCCGCCGCCGGGCTGCTCCCAAAGCGGGACGCGGCCCCCTTGGGGGGCAGCGCAGCATGCGAAGCAGCGGAGCGTGGGGGCATGATTTATTTTTTGCCGGGGTTTCCCGTGATGGCGTGGCCGATGATCGAATGGGCGCTGGACACCGACTGGTCGCACGCCTTTCAGCGCACGGCCTGGGTCGAGCGCTCGGTCATCCTGTACGGCAGCATGGAAGCGACGCTGACGCCGGTGATGGAGCGCGTCGAGGCCGCGCACCCCGGCATCAAGGTGTTCAGCCTGCCCAGTGTGGACCACCCGCAACACGGCGCGCACATCGAACTGGGCGTGAAGGGCCCGGCGGCACAGGCCGAGGCGGCGTATGCCGATCTGCGGGCCTGGCTGCAGCCCTTCAACCTGCGCTACGGCCCCGAATTGGTGCGCTGAAACGCATAGCGCACCAAAAACGTGCACTGCAAGGCCAAATCGGTGCGTCAAACGTGCACGCTTTGCGATGTGCGTCAGTCCAACCGGGCCTGTCTGAAGGCACAATCCGAGCCGGTGCGGAATGCGCCGTGCGGGCGCGGGCCCTCGCGGCGCTGGCATGGAAGCTGCATTCCCCGTCTCGTCACTCTTTTTGAACCACCATCCCCACAGGAGAACTCTGATGGCCAAGTCCGTCGCCGACGTCATGAAACTGGTGAAGGAAAACGAATGCAAGTTCGTCGACTTCCGCTTCACCGACACCCGGGGCAAGGAGCAGCACGTCAGCGTGCCCGTGTCCCACTTCGACGAGGACAAGTTCAGCGAAGGCCATGCGTTCGACGGTTCCTCCATCGCTGGCTGGAAGGGCATCGAGGCTTCGGACATGCTGCTGATGCCCGATCCGGGCACGGCCTACATCGACCCCTTTTACGAAGAGCCGACGCTGGTGCTGACCTGCGACGTGCTGGAGCCGGGCGACGGCAAGGCCTATGAGCGCGACCCGCGCTCGCTGGCCAAGCGCGCCGAGGCGTATCTGAAGGCATCGGGCATTGGCGACACCGCCTACTTCGGCCCCGAGCCGGAATTCTTCGTCTTCGACGGCGTGCGCTGGGCCACCGAGCCGGGCAACAGCTTCTACAAGATCGAAGAGTACGAAGCGCCCTGGAACAGCGGCGAGAAGCTGGAAGGCGGCAACCGCGGCCACCGCCCCACCACCAAGGGCGGCTACTTCCCCGTGCCGCCGGTCGACAGCACGCACGACATGCGCGCCGAGATGGTCCTGATCCTCGAAGCGTTGGGCGTGCCGGTCGAAGTGTTCCACCACGAAGTGGCGGGCGCCGGCCAGATGGAAATCGGCACCAAGTTCAGCACCCTGGTTGAGCGTGCGGACTGGACGCAGCGCATGAAGTACGTCATCTGGAACGTGGCCGACAGCTACGGCAAGACGGCCACCTTCATGCCCAAGCCCTACCACGGCGACAACGGCAGCGGCATGCACGTGCACCAGTCGATCTGGAAGGGCGGCAAGAACCTCTTCGCTGGCAAGGGCTACGCCGGTTTGAGCGATACCGCGCTGCACTACATCGGCGGCATCATCAAGCACGCCCGCGCGCTGAACGCCATCACCAACCCCACCACCAACAGCTACAAGCGCCTGGTGCCGCACTTCGAGGCGCCGGTCAAGCTGGCCTATTCCAGCCGCAACCGTTCGGCCTCGATCCGCATCCCGCACGTGGCCAGCGACAAGGCGCGCCGCATCGAGGCGCGCTTCCCCGACCCGATGGCCAACCCGTACCTGTGCTTCTCGGCCCTGCTGATGGCGGGTCTGGACGGCATCGAGAACAAGATCCACCCCGGCGAAGCCGCCACCAAGGACCTGTACCACCTGCCGCCCGAAGAGGACAAACTGGTGCCCACCGTGTGCCACAGCCTCGACCAGGCGCTGGAAGAGCTGGACAAGGACCGCGCCTTCCTGACCAAGGGCGGTGTGTTCACCGACAGCTGGATCGACGCCTTCATCGATCTGAAGATGACCGAAGTCAACCGCATCCGCGTGCAGGTCAACCCGGCCGAGTACGACATGTACTACTCGCTGTGATCCGATCACAACGCTTGCACGAAAAATGAGAACCAAAGGGCGGCTTCGGCCGCCCTTTTTGCTGGCGCGGCGGGAACATGCCGTGGTCAATCCGGTCTATTTGCCAGATACTTCACTCTCTGCACGGCAGCGCTGCCCGCGCGGCGCAACCGCCCCCCGACACCCGCATGAAACCCTTGCCGCTGATCTTTCGCACCCCCCTGGCCGCCGCCGTGCTGGGCGCCCTGGCGCTGCCCGCGTTGGCGCAAGACCGCATCTACCGTTGCGGCAACGAATACACCAACCAGATCAAGGGCCGCAGCGACTGCAAGCTGGTCGAAGGCGGCAACGTCACCGTGGTGCGCGGCACCGTGCCGGCCGCCGCGCCGGCGCCCGCGCCCGCAGTCACGCGCAGCGCCGCGCCCGCGCCGTCGGTTGCGCGCGCCAGCGGCGCGCCAGCCAGCACGCCGCGCATCGACACGCCCGAGCAGCGCTCGCGCGACGCCGACGCCAAGGCCATTCTGGAGCAGGAACTGCGCCGCGCCGAATCGCGCCAGGCCGAACTGGTCAAGGACTACAACAACGGCGAGCCCGACAAGATCGGCGGCGAGGCGCGCAATTACCAGAAGTACCTGGACCGCGTGGCCGAGATGAAGGCCTCCATTGCCCGCAACCAGAGCGACATCGAGGGCATTCGGCGCGAGCTGGGCCGGCTCAAGTGAGACCGCCCGCTGGCGCCGGGCGCGCCGCGTGGCGTTGAGCGACACCCGCCACCGGCTCAGCGCGACGACTCCAGCGCCGCCCGGCGCGCGTGCCGCGCCGCGGAGGCTTTTCTGCGAAAATCATAGCTGCCAGCGCTTGAGCGACAAGGGCTGGCGGCCTTTCTTGCCTTGACCACGGCGCTGCCCATGTCCCCGTCCCGCCGCCCCCATCCCGCCCGCTTTCAGGCCTTTGACCTGCTGGCGACCCTGGTCGCGGTGATCGACCCGGCGGGCGTGGTGCTGTTTGCCAACGCCGCGCTGGAAGACGCCATCGGCCTGTCCTGGCGCAGCATCGAAGGCACGTCGCTGCAGCAGTATTTTGCCGATGGCGCCACGCTGCGCCACGCGCTGCAGGGCGCGCGCAGCAACGAATTTGCCGCGCTGCGCTATGACGCCCAGCTCAAGCGCCATGGCAGTGGCGAGCGGCTGCCGGTGCACGTCATCGTGGCGCAGACCGAGGCGCCGGGCGAACTGGTGGTCGAGCTGCTGCCGCTGGAGCAGCAGGCGCGGCAAGAGCGCGAGGAGCGCCTGGCCGAGCAGGCCAAGGCCAACAAGGAGCTGTTTCGCAACCTGGCGCACGAGGTGAAGAACCCGCTGGGCGGCATTCGCGGCGCGGCGCAGCTGCTGGAGATGGAAATCGACGACCGCGCGCTGCACGAATACACGCAGGTCATCATCCACGAATCCGACCGCCTGCAGCTGCTGGTCGACCGGCTGCTGGCGCCGCACCGGCACCAGCCCAAGGTGGAGGACGTCAACATCCACGAAGTGTGCGAACGCGTGCGCGCGCTGGTGCTGGCCGAATTCCCGCGCGGGCTGAAGGTGGTGCGCGACTACGACACCTCGATTCCCGACTTTCGCGGCGACCGCGAACAGCTGATCCAGGCCGTGCTCAACATCGTGCACAACGCGGCGCAGGCGTTGGCCGCGCGCATGGCGCAGGGCGACGCCGAGATCGTGCTGCGCACGCGCGTGCTGCGGCAGGTGACTTTCGGCAAGCAGCGCTATCGACTGGCACTGGAATTGCATGTCATCGACAACGGGCCGGGCGTGCCGGACTCGATCAAGGACCGTGTGTTTGCACCGCTGGTGTCGGGGCGCGACGGCGGCAGTGGCCTGGGTCTGACGCTGGCGCAGACCTTCGTGCAGCAGCATCACGGCCTGATCGAGCTGGAAAGCCAGCCCGGGCGGACGGATTTCCGGATCCTCATTCCGCTGCCCTGAAACCGTGCCACCTGATGGCGAGGAGCCTGCCGACATGAAGCCCATCTGGATCGTGGACGACGATCAATCCATCCGCTTCGTGCTGGAAAAAGCCCTGTCGCGCGAAGCGCTGCCGACGCGCTCGTTCACCCAGGCGCGCGAGGTGCTGGCCGCACTGGACGAAGGCAGCACGCCGCAGGTGCTGGTCAGCGACATCCGCATGCCGGGCGGCAGCGGGCTTGACCTGCTGAGCCAGGTGAAAGAGCGCCTGCCCGGCCTGCCGGTGATCATCATGACCGCGTTTTCCGACCTGGACAGCGCGGTGTCCAGCTTTCAGGGCGGCGCGTTCGAATACCTGCCCAAGCCCTTCGACCTGCCCAAGGCCGTCGAGCTGATCCATCGCGCCGTCGCCGAAAGCCGGCGCGAAGACACGGTGGGCGACGCGCAGGCCACCGCGCCCGAAATGCTGGGCCAGGCGCCCGCCATGCAGGACGTGTTCCGCGCCATCGGCCGGCTGTCGCAAAGCCACGTGACGGTGCTGATCACCGGCGAATCGGGCAGCGGCAAGGAGCTGGTGGCGCGCGCGCTGCACAAGCATTCACCGCGCGCCAGTGGTCCGTTTGTTGCTATCAATACCGCAGCAATACCGAAGGACCTGCTGGAAAGCGAACTGTTCGGCCACGAGCGCGGCGCCTTCACCGGCGCGCAGACCATGCACCGCGGGCGCTTCGAGCAGGCCGACGGCGGCACGCTGTTCCTCGACGAGATTGGCGACATGCCGTTCGACCTGCAGACGCGGCTGCTGCGCGTGCTGTCGGACGGCCAGTTCTACCGCGTGGGCGGCCACGCCGCGGTCAAGTCCAACGTGCGCGTGATCGCCGCCACGCACCAGAACCTGGAGCAGCGCGTGAAGGAGGGCGCCTTCCGCGAAGACCTGTTCCACCGCCTCAACGTGATCCGCCTGCGGCTGCCGCCGCTGCGCGAGCGGCGCGAGGACATTCCGGCGCTGGCGCGCCACTTCATGCAGCAGAGCGCGCGCCAGCTGGGCGTGGAAGCCAAGCGCCTGTCCGCCCCCGCGCTGGCGCGGCTGGAGCGTTTTGCGTTTCCTGGCAACGTGCGCCAGCTGGAGAACCTGTGCCACTGGCTCACCGTGATGGCGCCGGCGCAGGTCATCGAGGTGAAGGACCTGCCGCCCGAAATCCTGCAATCCGACGCGGACGTTGCAGCCCCCGAGCCGGCGGAGTCGGGCGCCAACCCGCCCGAAGCAGCGACGGCACACGGCGCCGATCCATCGGCTGGCGCCGCGCCAGCGTCAGAGGCATCGCCGGCGTTGGCGCCCATGGCCGAGCCGACGTCGTGGCAGCAGGGATTGGAGGCCGAAGCTGCCCAGTTGCTGGCCAGCGGCCGCGCCGATGTGTGGGATCACCTGATGCACCAGGTCGAATCGCGCCTGATCGCCGCCGCGCTGGCCGCCACGCGGGGCCGCCGCATCGAGGCGGCGCAAAAGCTCGGCATCGGCCGCAACACCATCACGCGCAAGATCCAGGAACTGGGCATCGACGCCGACCGCGATTGAGCGGCGGCGCGGGCGCAGCGTCGCGTCAGCCCAGCGTCACGGTCACCGGCGCGTGGTCGCTGGGCTTGGGCCACTTGCGCGGCACACGGTCGATGGCGCAGGCCTGCACGCCGGGCACCAGCGCTTCGCTGACCAGGATGTGGTCAATGCGCAGGCCGCGGTTCTTCTGGTAGCCCAGCATGCGGTAGTCCCACCAGCTGTAGCTTTTTTCGGGCTGCTCGAACAGGCGAAACGCATCCGTCAGACCCAGGCCCAGCAGCGCCTTGAAGTGGTTGCGTTCCTCGGTGGTGTGGTGAATCGTCTCGGCCAGTCCCACCGGGTCGTAGCTGTCGCGGTCTTCCGGCGCGATGTTGAAGTCGCCCAGCAGCACCAGGCGCGGGTGCGCGGCCATTTCCTCGCGCAGCCAGTCCCGCAAGCCGCGCAGCCAGCTCATCTTGTATTCGAACTTGTCGGTGCCCGGCGCCTGCCCGTTGACGAAGTAGCCGTTGACGATGCGGATCGGCCCGCCCGGGCCATCCACCGTGCCGGCAATGACGCGCGAGCTCTCGTCGGTAAAGCCGACGATGTTGCGCGTGACGCTGGCGATGGGCGCACGCGACAGCAGCGCCACGCCGTTGTACGTCTTCTGGCCGAACACGGCGGCTTCATAACCCACCTCGCGCAACACGTCGAGCGGAAACTTGTCGTCGGTCAGCTTCAACTCCTGCAGCGCCAGCACATCCACCGGGTTGGCGGCCAGCCAGTCCAGCACGTGCTGCAGGCGGGCGGTGAGGGAGTTGACGTTCCAGGTCGTGATCTTCATGCCGCCTATTGTGCGTCGGCGGGTGCCGGGTAGGTGACGATGCCCTGCGGCCCGACGTGGGCGCCGGGGTTGAGCCGCGCCTCGTCGATGCGCGTCGGCAGGATGTGTCGCACCGATTCGCCCGCCGCGATCAACCAGTCGGCGACGATGCGCCGGTGGCAGCGCCACCACACGGCTTCGGCACACATGATGGCCACGCGCTCGCGCTGGCCTTGTTCGCGCAGTTCAGCCAAGCCCTCCTGGTACGCTGGGTGCAGCGCGTAGTCGGCGTAGTGGTGAAAGCTGGCGTTGTCCCAGAAGCCGTTGACCTCGGGCGGCACGTCGCGGCTGCGCCTGCGCCGTCCGCCCAGGGCGGCAATGTGCGAATAACCGATGCCGAAGGGCGCCAGCGCATCGGGCAGCGTGGCCTGGTTGAACTGCGGGTGGGTGCGCGAGCGGGGGATGGCGCGGATGTCGATCACGCGCTGGACCTGGCCTGCGCGCAGGCGCTCGGCGAAGGCGTCGATGCTGAGGGTCGAATGGCCGATGGTGCAGATCGGCAGTCGCTGCGCCACGGCTTCACTCGCTGACGTGGCGCAGCGCCGAGCCCTTGTGCACCGCCACGTGGTCGGTCTTGTCGCTCTGGATTTCGTACTGCGGGTTGTCCGGGCCAGCGCGGTGGCGGTAGCCCTTCCAGTCGAAGTCGCGCGTGTGCACGCGGGTGATGCGGCCGCTGACGTGGCCGGCTTCGGAATTCCAGCCGACGTGGTCGCCGACCTTGAAGCGGGTGGGCATGGCGCCTGTCTCCTTGTGCCGCGAAGAATCGCCAGTCCCATTGTGGCCGGTCACGCCGGCCGCTTTGCGCGCAGGGTTAAGCGCTGGCGCGGCGGTAGGTGACGAAGGCCAGCCGCAGCCCGTTGGCGGCCACGCGCTCGTCGCGCGCCACCTCGCGCCATTCGGGGCCGATGGCGGGCGCGTGGGCGTCGCCGGCAAAGTCGGCGTCGATGTGCGTCACCACCAATTCGTCGGCCAGCGGCATGGCCTGGGCGTAGATCTGCGCGCCGCCGACGATCCAGATCTTTTCGGCGCTCTCACATTTCTGTAGCGCCTCGCGCAGACTGGACGAGCGCTGGGCGCCTATTTGATGCCAATCCGCTTGCCGCGTGACGACAAGGTTGGTGCGGCCGGGCAGGGGGCGAAAGCGCGGCGGGATCGAGTCCCACGTGCGGCGGCCCATCACGACGGGGTGGCTCAGCGTGGTGCGCTTGAAGTGCGCCAGGTCTTCCGGCAGATGCCACGGCATCACGCCGTTCTGGCCGATGACGCCATTGCGTGCCTGCGCCCAGATCAGGCCGATGTGCGGGCGGCGGCTGCTCATCGCTGCACCAGCTGGTGCGCGGCGGCGGCGATCTGCGCGGCGCTGACGCGCGCCTCGGCTTCCAGCGTGGGCGCGTAGCCGACGGGGATGCGCGGTGCGCCCAGTCGGGCCACGCGCGCGCCGGTTTCTTCGGCCACGGTCGCGGCAATCTCGGCGCCGAAGCCGGCCACGCGGATCGCCTCGTGCACCACCAGCAGGCGGCCGGTCTTGGCCACGCTGGCCAGCACGGCGGTCTTGTCCCAAGGCCAGAGGGTGCGCAGGTCGATCAGCTCGGTCTGCACGCCTTGCGCGGCCAGTTGCTCGGCCGCCTGTTCGCAGGCCTGCATCTGGCGCGACCAGCTGACCAGTGTCACGTCACCGCCTTCGCGCACCACCCGGGCCTGACCCAGGGGCACGACGTCGCCCGGCGTCACCTGGCCGGGCGTGGCCCACAGCTCCTTGTGTTCCATGTAGACCACCGGGTCGCCCGAGGCCAGCGCCGCCAGCAGCAGGCCGTGGTTGTCGGCCGGGGTGGAAGGCGCCACGACGACCAGGCCGGGAATGTGCGCGAACCACGCCTCCAGCGACTGGCTGTGCTGCGCGGCCGACGACGACCATATGCCGATGGGCATGCGCATCACCATCGGCACGCGGCCCTGGCCGCCAAACATGTAGCGGTTCTTGGCGGCCTGGTTGACCACCTCGTCGATGGCGCACAGCGCAAAGTCGACCACGCGCAACTCGACCACCGGCGTGCAGCCTGCCAGCGCCATGCCGACGGCGGCGCCGACGATGGTGCTCTCGGAAATCGGCGTGTCGATGATGCGATCGGGCCCGAAGCGCTGCACCAGCGGCGCGCCCTCGGCGTCGCGGTACTGTCCGAACACGCCGCCGCGGCCCAGGTCCTCGCCCAGCGCGATGACGTGGGGATTGGCTTGCATCGACTGCGACAAGGCCAGCGCGGCGGCCTGCGCGTAGGTCATGTTCACTGCGCTCATGCCCACACCCCCGCGCCGGTGTTCTGAATGTCGGTGTACGCGGCCGATGGGTCCGGCAGCGGCGCGGCGGTGGCGGTGGCCACGGCGGCGTCGATCTCGGCCTGTGCCTCGCGCTCGATCTGCTCGACCTGCGCGGCGCAGCCCTGCGCCACCAGTTGCGCGCGCGTGCGTCCGATGCCGTCGCGCGCCAGTGCAGCGGCCACGGCGGCGGGGTCGCGGTAGGTGCCGGGGTCGACGGAGACATGCCCCTTGTGTCGGTCGGTCAACGCATGCAGCAGGCGCGGGCCGCTGCCGGCGCGGATCTCGCGGATCAGTGCCTCGGCCGCGTTCGACACGGCCTGCACGTCCGTGCCATCGACCTGGACCGCGGCGATGCCCATGGCAGACGCGCGGGCGCTGGCGCCGGGGCCAGCCGTCATCGGCGCGCTGGCGGTGGTGGCGCTGATGCGGTTGTCCTCGCACACGAACAGCACCGGCAGGTGGTACACCACGGCCCAGTTCAGCGCTTCCATGAACGGGCCGCGGTTGATGGCGCCGTCGCCGAAGAAGCACACGGCGATGGCGTCCACGCCGCGAATCTTCAGCCCCTGCGCTGCGCCCACCGCAATCGGCAGACCGGCCGCCACCACGCCGTTGGCGCCCAGCATGCCGACCGAGAAATCGGCAATGTGCATTGAGCCGCCCTTGCCGCCGTTGTAGCCGGTGGCGCGGCCGAACAGCTCGCACATCATCTTGGCTGGATCGGCCCCCTTGGCCAGCGTGTGGCCGTGGCCGCGGTGCGTGCTGGTCAGCAGGTCGGCGGGCGTGAGGTGCGCGCACACGCCGGCGGCCACCGCTTCCTGCCCGGTGGACAGGTGCAGCGGCCCGCGCACCAGCGCGGGGGTGGACGAGGCCTCCTTGCCCCAGGCCGCCACGCCGCCCTGGCTGGCGATTTCGGCCGCGTCCTCGAAGGCGCGGATGCGCACCATGGCGCGGTAGAGGGAAAGCAGATCCGTCATTCCAAAAACTTCAAAATTGATAGCTGATTGCGCTTGATGCACAAGCGCTGAGGGCCGATTTGGCTTGAAAAATTAAACTGCCACCGGCGCCTTGATGGCCGGGTGATGCTGGTAATCGCGCACCTCGAAATCGTCGAACTCGTAATCGAAGATCGACGGCGGGCGCCGCTTGATGTGCAGCGTGGGGTAGGGGAAGGGCGCGCGGCTGAGTTGCTCCTTCACCTGCGCGTCGTGGTTGCTGTAGATGTGGCAGTCGCCGCCCGTCCAGATGAAGTCACCCACGTCCAGGTCGCACTGCTGCGCCAGCATGTGCGTGAGCAGGGCGTAGCTGGCAATGTTGAAGGGCACGCCGAGGAAGATGTCGGCTGACCGCTGGTAAAGCTGGCACGAAAGTTTGGCCTGTCCTGAGCCTGTCGAAGGGGCCACGTAAAACTGAAAAAACGCATGGCACGGCATCAGCGCCATCTGGTCCAGGTCGGCCACGTTCCATGCACTGACGATGATGCGGCGCGAGTCGGGGTTTTTCTTCAAGGTTTCGACCACCTGCGCAATCTGGTCGATGTGGCCGCCGCCCGGCTTGGGCCAGCTGCGCCACTGCACGCCGTACACCGGCCCCAGGTCGCCATCGGGCTTGGCCCATTCGTCCCAGATGGTCACGCCGCGCTCTTGCAGCCAGCGCGCGTTGCCGTCGCCGCGCAGAAACCACAGCAGTTCGTAGATGATGCTTTTGAGGTGCACCTTCTTGGTCGTGACCAGCGGAAAGCCCTCGTTCAGGTCAAACCGCATCTGGTGGCCGAACACGCTCTTGGTGCCGGTGCCGGTGCGGTCGGCCTTGAACGCGCCGTGCGTGTCGACATGGCGCATGAAGTCTTCGTACTGATGGCGGACAGGGCGGCTCATGGGCACCGATTGTGGCGCAAGCCAGCGCGCGGGCGGCGCGGGCGCCATGGCGACAATCACGTTCATGAACACACTGTTTCGCCTTCTGATGCATCTGCGCCGTTACCCCTCGGGCGCCTTGCTGGCCGTGCAATTGGTGGGTGTGTTGCTGTACGCGGCGCTGGACGACGGCCGCACCGGGCGCGCCGGGCAAATCGTGCTCAGCCTGTTCGGCCTGCTGGTGCTGGGCATGGCGCTGCGCGTGGTGCGCCAGAGCCCGGCCGCCAACGGCTGGGCCATGGCGCTGGCGGCCAGCCTGGTGGGGCTGTGGGTCTGGCAGCGCGTGGCGCCCGGCACGCATCTGCTGCTGGCCATTTCGCTGCTGGAAGCAGCGTTCTACTTTTACGCCACCGGCGCGCTGATCGCCTACATGTTGCAGGACGACGCGGCGACTACGGACGAACTGCTGGCCGCCGGCGCCACCTTCACCGTGCTGGCCTGGGCCTTTGCGCACCTGTACATGGCGTGCCAGCTGCTGGCACCCGGCACCTTTCCGGCCGCGGTGCGGCCCGATGAGCCGCGTACCTGGTTCGAGCTGCTGTTTTTGAGCTTCACCACCCTGGCCGGCGTGGGCCTGAGCGACATCGCGCCGGTCAAGCCCATGGGCCGCGCGCTGGTCATGCTGGAAGAGCTGGCGGGCGTGATGTACATCGCCGGTGTGGTTTCCCGGCTGATCGGTTTGACGATCAACCGCCGGCGCGCCCGCGACAGCTAAGCCTCGGCTGCTCCTGATTTTTCTGGGCGTTCGGCAGGCGTTGAAAAAGGTGACGTGCACCTCAAAAAACTGTATAAAACAACAGTATTTTTGAGGTGATCCATGCTTGCCTTGTCTTCCTTGCCGGCCTCCATCGGCGCCGGTGTCTGGCATGCCGATGAACTGTTGTGCGTGACCGATCGGGTGGCCGCCACCGGCCACGCCGCGCTCGACGCCGAGCTGCCCGGCGGCGGCTGGCCGCTGGGGGCGCTGATCGAGCTGCTGCAGTCCGCACCCGCTGCGGCCGTGTGGCCTTTGCTGTTGCCGGCCGTGGCGGCGCGCCAGCGCGCGGCGGGCGGCGCCGTGGCGCTGGTCAATCCGCCGCACGAGCCGTTCCTGCCCGCTTTCACGGCGGGCGGGCTGGCGGCGACGTCGCTGTTGTGGCTGCGCGGCGAAACGCCGGCAGCGCAGCTCTGGGCCACCGAGCAGGCGCTGCGCTGCGCCGACGTGGCCGTCGCGCTGGCCTGGTTGCCGCGCGCGCGCGCCACCGATCTGCGCCGCTTGCATGCGGCGGCGGCGCTGCGGGCCGACAGCCTGCTGTTCGTGTTGCGGCCCGAGGCGGCGCTGGCGACCAGCTCGTGCGCGCGGCTGCGCCTGCGGGTGGCGGTGCAGGCCCAGGCGCATGGGCGCGCGGCCTGGCGTGATGCGTCCACCAGGGGCGCAGGCGAGGCGCGCGCGCACCCTCGCGCGCTAGCGCACCCCGTCGTGAACGAAGACGCCGCGCCTTCGCTGTGCGTGGACATTCTCAAGCGCCGCGGTCCACCGCTTGCCGCGCCCATACACCTGCCCGCGCAGGCGTCGCCGCTGCGCGCACTGCTGGCCGCCAGCGCGCAGCAGCAGGCCGCGCGCTCTGGCGCTGTCGCCAGCGGGCAGGTGCTGCGGTTCGACGATCAGAAAGAAAGCCATGCACTGGATCGCCTTGCAGTGGCCGCCTGATGCACCTTGTGCGGCCAGCGCTGCGCGGCCCGCGCCCGAGGCACCCCCCGACGCCACCGTGCCAACGCGCGAGGCGCTGGGCTGGTGGGCGTTGCAGTTCACGCCGCACGTGGCGTGGGTCGATGAAGCGCTGCTGCTCGAGGTGTCAGGCAGCCTGCGTCTGTGGGGCGGTCCACGAGCGCTGCTGCGCCGCATTCATGAATCAAATCCGGCTCTGGTCGACGTGGAATCATCGCAGGCAGCTATTGGAATAATAGCGTTGGCGATGCTGCGCCAGCGCATGCAGGGCCGGCCGCTGCCGGCGCGGCGGCCGGCTGCGCTGCCGCTGGCCACGCTGACCGCCGCGCGCCCGCACGTGGCCTTGCTGTCGCGGCTGGGCCTGCGCACCTGGGGTGACGTGCACGCCCTGCCGCGCGCGCCGATGGTGCGGCGCTTCGGCCCCGATCTGCGCCGCGCGCTCGACATCGCCTGGGGCCTGGCGCCCGAGAGCTACCTCTGGCTCACGCTGCCCGATCGATTCGACCAGTCACTGGAGTTGCCGGCGCGGGTGGAAGACGCGCCGGCCCTGCTGTGGGCGGCCAGCCGCCTGCTGGCGTCGCTGCAGGTTTGGCTGCGCGCGCGCCAGCAAGGCGTGCTGGCCTTTGAGCTGGCATGGACGCTCGATTTGAAACGCCTGGACGGCCGCGAACTGCCGCCCACGCAATCCCTCGTCATCCGCACCGCTGAAGCCCAGCAGGCCATGGCGCACCTGCGCCGCCTGCTGGCCGAGCGGCTGGCGCGCACGCCCATGCTGGCACCCGCCACCTGGCTGCGCCTGCGCAGCCTTGACACCGCGCCCTGGGGCGCGCCAAGCGTCAGCTTTCTGCCCGAAGACCAGCGCACCGGCGATCCGTTGCACGTGTTCATCGAACGCGTCGGCGCGCGGCTGGGGCCGGCCAGCGTGCAAACCCCCACGCTGCGCGCCGACCACCGGCCCGAATGCATGCAAGGCTGGCGGCCCGCGCAAAAGGCGTTGCCGTCCGTGGCTGCAAGGCAGCGCCAGCAGGCGCCAGCAAAGCCTTCACGCAAGAGGGGGGAGTTGCCTGTTCTCGCGTCCTCGAAAGCGGATACCCCTCAAAGCCACGATACCCATCTTCCTGACGCCCTGGCGCCCACCTGGCTGCTGCGCGAGCCGCTGCCGCTGGAGCTGCAAGCCGACGGTCAGCCCTGCCATGGCGGCCCGCTGCGGCTGCTGACGGGCCCGCGCCGCGTCGAAGCCGGCTGGTGGCCGCAGGCGCCAGATCAAGCGCAGCACGATTCACCCCGGCCCGCCGCGCGCGACTATTACATCGCGCAGAACCCCGCCGCCGAACTGCTGTGGATCTACCGCGAACGCGCCACCTCGGCACGGCACGGCGCAGGCGCCCAGCCGCGCTGGTTTCTGCAGGGCCTGTATGCCTGAGCCCAGCCGCAAGGAAATGACCCAGCGCGCACAAGCGCTGAAGAAAGCCGCGCGCGCACGTTCCGTCGGCGCCACCATCCACGTGCTGCCGCGCCGTCCTCACCCGCCCGCGCCCGCGTTGCCGCCGTATGCCGAACTGCATTGCCTCACGCACTTCAGCTTTCAGCGCGGCGCCAGCAGCCCCGAAGACCTGGTGCGCCGCGCCTGGGGGCTGGGCTACACCGCGCTGGCCATCACTGACGAGTGCTCGGTCGCCGGCGTGGTGCGGGCCTGGAAGGCGCGAAAAGATGCTCAGACAGCGCTTGAAACCGGCGAAGCCGACGCCGAACTGCTGCAGCTGCAGGCCACGCGCGCAGCCCTGGGCGCGCAAGAGCCGCTCAAGCTGCTGGTCGGCAGCGAATTCCGCTTTGAAGGACAAGGCACCTTGGTGACGTTGGCGCGTGACCTGCAAGGCTGGGGCGATTTGTGCAGCTTCATCAGCGCCTGCCGCCGCGCCGCGCCCAAGGGCCAATACACGCTGCCATCGCTGGCCGATGCGCTGCGCGCGCTGCAGGCCTGCGAACTGCTCTGGTCGCCTGTCCGGCAATCGCAGGTTGCTATCGAATTGATATCTAACCCGTGTTTGTTTACAACGACACAGGCCGGTTTTGATTCAAAAATCACCCTGCTGGCCGAATTGCACGGCGATGCCGACGACGCGCTCTGGCTGGCGCAGTTACGGCAGCTCAGCCAGGCCACCGGCTGGCCGCTGGCCGCCGCTGGCGACGTGCACCTGCACGTGCGCGCAGCCAAGCGCCTGCACGACGTGATGACCGCCATCCGCATCGGCAAGCCGGTGGCCGACTGCGGCTTCGCGCTGCAAGCCAATGCCGAACGCCACTTGCGCCCGCGCGCGCGGCTGGCGGAAGTCTTTTCGCCCGAGCTGCTGGCCGCCACGCTGGAGGTGGCCGGTCGATGCACGTTTGAGCTCGACGAAATCAAATACCACTACCCCAAGGAAACCGTGCCTGCTGGCCAAACGCCCAGCGAAGCCCTGACGCGGCTCACGCGCGAGGGCGCGTCATGGCGCTTTCCCGCCGGCGCACCAGCACACGTTCAGGCCTTTATCGACAAGGAACTCGTCCTCATCGCCGAGTGCCAATACGAGATGTTTTTCCTCACCGTGCACGACATCGTGCGCTGGGCGCGCGGGCAGGGCATCCTGTGCCAGGGACGCGGCTCGGCGGCCAATTCGGTGGTCTGCTATTGCCTGGGAATCACCGAGGCCGATCCGCGCGTTTCGAACCCGCTGCTGGAGCGCTTCATCAGCCGCCAACGCCGCAACGAGCCGCCCGACATTGACGTCGATTTCGAGCACGAGCGGCGCGAAGAAGTCATCCAGTACATCTACCGAAAATACGGCCGCGACCGCGCCGCGCTGGCCGCCACCGTGATCTGCTACCGAAGACGCAGCGCCTTGCGCGACGTGGGCAAGGCGCTGGGCGTGGATGAGCG
This sequence comes from Pseudomonadota bacterium, assembly GCA_029780695.1. Lineage (GTDB taxonomy): Bacteria > Pseudomonadota > Gammaproteobacteria > Burkholderiales > Burkholderiaceae_C > Ottowia. The sequence goes on along the minus strand of JAKOYD010000164.1, from coordinate 31,129 downwards.
GCTGATCGACGCCTTCGCCAAAGACCACCACTGGTTCGACGACGGCCTGGCCGCGCACCGCCTGGGCGATCTGGCCCACACCGTGGGCGCCACCATCGCGCCGCGCCTGGCCCAGCTGTGGCTGGAATTGACCGAGCAACTGCGCGGCGCGCCACGCCACCTGAGCCAGCACGTCGGCGGCTTCGTGCTGACCGAACCACCGCTGGTGCGCCTGGTGCCGGTCGAAAACGCCGCCATGGCCGATCGGCAAGTCATCCAGTGGGACAAGGACGACCTCGAAGCGCTGGGCATGATGAAGGTCGATGTGCTCGCGCTCGGCATGCTCACCGCCCTGCGGCGTTGTCTGGCCATGGTGGGACAGCGGCATGGCCGGACATTCACGCGCGCCGACATCCCGCGCGACTGCGAGAAGACCTACCAAATGATCCAGCGCGCCGACACGGTGGGCACCTTCCAGATCGAAAGCCGGGCGCAGATGTCGATGCTGCCGCGCCTCAGGCCGGCCGTTTTTTACGACCTGGTGGTGCAGGTCGCCATCGTGCGGCCCGGGCCGATCAGCGGCGGCATGGTGCATCCGTATCTGAAGGCGCGTGAGCGTTGGGCACGCGACAAGACCTACGAGTGCGAGCGATCATCGAAAGAGCCGCCCGACGTGAAGCCCGCGCTCACAAAGGCGCTGGAGCGCACCTTGGGCATTCCCATCTTCCAGGAGCAGGTGATGGAGATCGCCATCATCGCCGCCGGTTTTTCGGCCGAGCGCGCCGACCAGCTGCGCCGCTCCATGGCCGCCTGGAAGCGCCACGGCGGTGTGCACAAGTTCGAGGCGGAATTGAAAGACGGCATGCGAGAGCGCGGCTACAGCGCCGAATTTGCCCAGCGCATCTTCAGCCAGATCCTCGGCTTCGGCGAATACGGCTTCCCCGAAAGCCATGCCTACAGCTTTGCCCTGATCGCGTACGAAAGCAGCTGGCTCAAGTGCCATGAACCCGAGGCGTTTCTGGCGGCGATGCTCAACTCGCAGCCCATGGGCTTCTATGGCCCCGCGCAACTGGTGCAGGATGCCCAGCGGCATGGCGTGGCCGTGCTGCCGCCGGATGTGGCGGTGAGCGGTTGGGATTGCGCGCTGGAAGAATTGGGGTCAGATCACGATCCCATTGAATCTGCGCAGATCGCACCGGATTCACTTTCTCTTGCCCCCTCTCCCGCATCGCGGGAGAGGGAAGGGGTGAGCGGGCTGTTTTCTCCCTCCCCCGCTGGGGGAGGGCTGGGGTGGGGGTCGCGCTCGCCATCTACTCGACCGCCGCTGGCCCCTCACCCCAACCCTCTCCCCAAAGGGGCGAGGGAGCAAAGCCGTCCGGCCGTTCGCCTGGGCTTGCGCCTGATTCAGGGCCTGAATGAAGCAGCCGGCCGTAGCATCGAAACCGCTCGCGCAGACCAGCCCTTTGCCAATGTCGATGACCTGGCGCGCCGCGCGCACCTTGACATGCGCGAGTTGAACGCGCTGGCCGTCGCCGATGCACTCGCCAGTCTGGCCGGCCATCGTCGCCAGCAGGTGTGGCAGGGCGCGGCCTTGAAGGCAGCGCCCAAGCTGCTGCGCGACGCCCCCATCGACGAAGCACCGCTCAACCTGCCCGCTGCACCCGAAGGCGAGGAAATCGTGCACGACTACGCCGCGCTCGGCCTCACGCTGCGGCGGCATCCGCTGGCGTTGCTGCGTGAGCGGCTGGCACGGCGCGGCGTGCAAAGCGCCACCGAGCTGAACGCCCTGCCGCACGGCCGGCGCGTGACTGTCTGCGGTTTGGTCATCGGCCGCCAGCAGCCCGTCACCGCCAAGGGCACCATCTTCGTCACGCTGGAAGATGAAACCGGCCCAGTGAACGTGATCGTCTGGAAAAGCACGCGGACAGACGAGCAGCAGCGCAACGCCTTGCTGCGCGCGCGCCTGCTGGCGGTGCAAGGCGAATGGCAGCGCGACAAGGACAGCGGCGGCCAGGTGCGCCACCTGATCGCGCAGCGCTTTTTTGACTTGACGCCGCTGCTCGGGCGCATCGCGAGTCTGACGACCAGCCGCGACTTTCATTGATGCCCCGCTTGCCAGTCGCGTGCCATCTGTGCGACAAACCAACCATGAATCCTCGTCACATCCATCTCCTCGCCGCCGCGATCAGCGGACTGGCCGGCATGTTTGGCAGCTTCAAGGTGTGGCAAGCGCTGAGCCGCGGTTACTACATCGGCAAGCGCAACATCGTGTATTCGACCGACGCCGGTTTCGACTTCGTGATGGGAGCGGGTGCCGTGCTGTCGGTTCTGGCATTGGCATTGACCGTGCTTTTTGTCTGCAAGGCTTTGCGCGATTGATGACGCCGCGCAGCGCGCCTGGCGCCCGGCAAACCCAGCTGCAATCTCGCCAAGCCAGCTTGTTTGAAGATCAGTTGTCGACAACGCCGACCGCCCCAAGGCGCCTGTTCACCGCCTTGTTTCCTTCGCCTGAAGCCCGCGCCGCCATCGACGCCGAACGCCGGCGTTGGCCGGGCCTGCCGCGCCGCTTGCACCCCGTGCCGGAGCGCCTGCACATCACGCTGCAATTTTTCAACCGCGTCGATGCGCCGCACGAGCGCGATTGGCTCGATGCGCTGGCGGCGCTGCGGTTTGATCCGTTCGACATTGGCCTGACGCAGACAGCCCTCTGGCAAGTGCCCAGCGGCACCATCGCCGTTTTGTTGCCTGAGCGCACGCCCGAGCTGGAGGCACTGCACCGCGCCACCGCGCTGCTGGCGCGCCAGGCAGGCTTGCCAGCCGCCACGCAGGGCTGGCAGCCGCACCTGACGAGTTTGCGCCGGGCAGAGCACACCACGCTCACGCCCATCGCGGAGCCGATCCGCTGGACGGTGCACCAAGTCAATCTCATCTGGTCTGACCTGCAATCCAGGCCGCCGTGCTATCACCGCCTGGGGCAGTTTTCAGCGCAGGCCCTCTGAAAACGTGCAAACCGCTAAAATCTGGTTGATTCAACCAATTCGCATGAAAGGCCCGCCATGACCACCGCTGCCGTTGGCCTGTTCGAGGCCAAAACCCGCTTGAGCGAATACGTCGCCCGCGCCGAGGCGGGTGAGGAAGTGATCATCATGCGCCACAACAAGCCGGTGGCGAAGATCGTGCCGCTGCATGCCGTGCCTGCCCGCGCGGAAGAAAACATCCCGCCCTATGTGCAACGCACCTTTAACACGGGCGTGCCGCTGGTGGATTTGACCAAAGCCAACCAATTGGCGGCCGAGTTGGAAGATGAGGAACTGATCGAGAAGATGCGCCGCATTGAGCGGGAGTACCAGGAGCGCCATGCACGCTCCTGACACCAATTTGCTGCTCTACGCGGTTCACGCCAACAGCCCGCACCACGCCCGCGCCCGACAGGCGCTGGAGGCGCTGTGGTGTGGCACTCAAGGCGTGGCCTTGTCATGGGTCGTGCTGCTGGGCTTCGTGCGCCTGTCCACCAAGCGTGGCATCCTTCCCTCGCCGCTGACGGTCGCGGAAGCGTTGAGCGTGATCGACGACTGGCTTGCCCACCCCCGTACCCGGTTACTGGGGCCGGGGCCGATGCACGCGGGCATCTTCGGCCGCCTGCTGCTGTCGGTGGGCACCGCAGGCAATCTGTCCACGGATGCCCACATCGCAGCGCTGGCCATCGAGCACCAGGCCGAGGTGCTGACGTTCGACAAAGATTTTGCCAAGTTCACCGGCCTCCGCTATCAATTACTGAGCTAACTATCAGCACAGGCGCCGACCTGGCGCTAAATAATCATGAAAACCTCCAAACCTCCCATGTCCGTCGCCGACATCCGCAAGTCCTTCCTCGACTTCTTTGAAAGTAAAGGCCACACCGTGGTGCCGAGCAGCCCGCTGGTGCCTGGCAACGACCCGACGCTGATGTTCACCAACAGCGGAATGGTGCAGTTCAAGGACGTGTTTTTGGGCACCGACAAGCGCCCCTACGTGCGCGCGGCCAGCGTGCAGGCTTGCCTGCGCGCGGGCGGCAAGCACAACGACCTGGAGAACGTGGGCTACACCGCGCGCCACCACACCTTCTTCGAGATGCTGGGCAACTGGTCGTTCGGCGACTACTTCAAGAAAGAGAGCATCGAATGGGGCTGGGAGCTGCTGACCAAGGTGTACGGCCTGCCGGCCGACAAGCTGCTGGCGACCGTCTATCAGGAAGACGATGAGGCCTACGACATCTGGACGAAAGACATCGGCCTGCCGCCCGAGCGCGTGATCCGCATCGGCGACAACAAGGGCGGCCGCTACAAGAGCGACAACTTCTGGATGATGGCCGACACCGGCCCCTGCGGCCCGTGCTCTGAAATCTTCTACGACCACGGCCCGCACATCCCCGGCGGCCCGCCCGGATCGCCCGAGGAAGACGGCGACCGCTTCATCGAAATCTGGAACCACGTGTTCATGCAGTTCGAGATGCACGAGGACGGCAGCGTCACCAAACTGCCCGCGCCGTGCGTGGATACCGGCATGGGCCTGGAGCGCTTGGCCGCCATCCTGCAGCACGTACACAGCAACTACGAGATCGACCTGTTCGAGCGGCTGATTGCCGAAGCGGGCAAGGCGACGGGTTGTACCGACCTGGCCAATCCGTCGCTCAAGGTGATCGCCGACCACATTCGCGCCACCTCGTTCCTGGTGAGTGACGGCGTGATTCCAAGCAACGAAGGCCGCGGCTACGTGCAGCGCCGCATCATCCGCCGCGCGATCCGCCACGGCTACAAGCTGGGGCAGAAAAAGCCCTTCTTCCACAAGCTGGTGGCGCCGCTGGTCGAGCTGATGGGCGCGGCGTATCCGCGCTTGCAGGCGGAGGCGAAGCGAGTGGAGGAGGCGTTGAAGGCCGAGGAGGAGCGGTTCTACGAAACGCTGGCCAACGGCATGGAAATCCTGGACGACGCGCTGATCGCTGGCCGCAAGGAGCTGCCCGGCCACGTCGCCTTCAAGCTGCACGATACGTATGGCTTCCCGCTCGATCTGACGCAGGACGTTTGCCGCGAGCGTGGCGTGACGGTGGATGTGGCGGGCTTCGACGAGGCCATGGCGGCGCAAAAGGCCGCCGGCCGTGCGGCGGGCAAGTTCAAGATGGATAAGGCGCTGGAATATGGCGGCGCGGCCAACGTGTTCACCGGCTACAACGAACTGGCGCATGCTAGCAAAGTGGTAGCTATCTACCTTGATGGGACCAGCGTCAGCGAGCTGAAACAAGGCCAAAGCGGCGTCGTCGTGCTCGACACCACGCCGTTCTACGCCGAAAGCGGCGGCCAGGTGGGCGATCAAGGCACCCTCACCGTTCGCCCTGAGCTTGTCGAAGGGCAGTCGTCCCAGGCTTCGACAAGCTCAGTCCGAACGGTGTTTGAGGTTCACGACACGCAAAAGATCAAGGCCGACGTGTACGGCCATCACGGCGTGCTGACGCAAGGCACGCTGAAGGTGGGCGACACGGTCGACGCGCGCGTTGACCAGGCCACCCGCGCCGCCACCATGCGCAACCACAGCGTCACGCACCTGATGCACAAGGCGCTGCGCGAAGTGCTGGGCGCGCACGTGCAGCAAAAAGGCTCGCTGGTGGATGCCGAGAAGACGCGCTTTGACTTCGCGCACAACGCGCCCGTCACGCCCGCGCAGATCACCGAGATTGAGCGCCGCGTGAACGAAGAAATCCTGCTCAACGCCGCCACGGATGCGTCCGTGATGGACCTGGACAGCGCGCAGAAAAGCGGCGCCATGATGCTGTTCGGCGAGAAGTACGGCGAGACGGTGCGCGTGCTGACCGTCGGCTCCAGCAAGGAGCTGTGCGGCGGCACGCACGTGCAGCGCACGGGCGACATCGGCCTGTTCAAGATCGTCAGCGAAGGCGGCGTGGCCGCGGGCGTGCGCCGCATCGAGGCGATCACCGGCGCCAACGCTTTGCAGTACACGCAAGGGCTGGAATCCAGCCTGCACAGCGTGGCCGCCACGCTGCGCACGCCGCCCGCCGAGGTGCAGGCGCGCCTGGGCCAGGTGCTCGATCAGGTCAAGGCGCTGGAAAAAGAGATTGCCCAGCTCAAGGGCAAGCTGGCCTCCAGCCAGGGCGATGAACTGGTCAACCAGGCGGTGGACGTGAACGGCCTCAAAGTGCTGGCCGCGCGACTCGAAGGCGCCGACGCCAAGACGCTGCGCGAGACCCTAGACAAGCTGAAAGACAAGCTGAAAACCGCCGCCATCGTGCTGGCTGCTGTGGACGGCGACAAGGTGCAGTTGGCCGCCGGCGTGACCAAGGATGCGGTTGGCAAAGTCAAGGCCGGCGAGCTGGTCAACTTCGTTGCCAGCCAAGTCGGCGGCAAAGGCGGCGGCAAGCCCGACATGGCCATGGCCGGCGGCACCGATGCGTCGGGCCTGCCCAAGGCGCTGCAAAGCGTGCAGGCGTGGGTGGCCGAGCGGGCCTGACGCGCGCTCGCGCACCCCGTGCTTTTATTGACCGCTAGCGTCGCGCCTCGCTTTGACCGCTGCAGTCCATTCCGCGCCTGACGCCGCGCCCGGCGCCGTCTGGGTGATGGGCGCCGGCGCCGTCGGCGGCTTTGTCGGCGGGCAGCTGGCGGCGGCGGGCGTGCCGGTGACGCTGATCGGTCGCCCGCGCTTGCTGCAGCCCATCGCGCAGTCAGGGCTGACGCTGACCGACCTGGACGGCCGACGCCGCCACGTGCCCGCGGGCCAGTTGAAGCTGCTGCAGGCACCGCCCACCGACGCGCCCCCGCCCGCGCTGGTGCTGCTCGCCGTCAAGAGCGGCGCCACGGCAGAGGCGGCCGCATCCCTGGCGCGCGTGCTGCCGGAGGGCACGCCGGTGCTGTCGCTGCAGAACGGCGTGGCCAATGCGCGGCAGGCGCAGCAGGTTGCGCCCGGCCTGCGCGTGTTGCCGGGCATGGTGCCGTTCAACGTGGCCGAACTGGCGCCAGCGCACCTGCACCGCGGCACGTCGGGCGCGCTGGCAGCGCAGGACGATGCGGCGCTGCGCCCGTGGCTGCCTGCGTTTGCGCGCGCCGGCCTGCCCCTGCAACTGCACGCCGACCTGGCGCCGGTGCAGTGGGGCAAGCTGCTGCTCAACCTGAACAACCCGGTGAATGCGTTGTCCGGCCTGCCGCTGCGAGCGCAGTTGCTGAGCCGCGGCTACCGGCGTTGCCACGCCGCGCTGATCGAAGAAGCGCTGGCCGCGCTGCGCGCCGCCGGCATCGCGCCCGCGCCACTGGCGGGCGTACCGCCGCGCTGGATGCCGGCCCTGCTGCGCCTGCCCACGCCGTTGTTTCGCCGCATCGCCGCGCGCAGCCTGCAGATCGACGACAAGGCGCGCAGCAGCATGGCGGACGATGTCGCGCTGGGGCGGCGTACCGAAGTCGATGCGCTGTGCGGCGAGGTGGTGCGCCTGGCGCGCCAGCACGGCCTGCAGGCGCCGCGCAACGCCGCCATGGTGCAGCTGCTGGATGGCGCCTGGCCTCAGCCGGCGACCACGCTGGACGCACGTGCGCTGCAGGCGGCGCTGGGCTTGCGGGGGGCGGTGACATGACGCGTCGGCCCCGTCGCGCCATCGACCGGCGCACGTGCCTTACGGCTCTCGGTGCCGCGCCGCTGGGCTTGCTGTGGCCGCAGGCCGTGCGGGCGCAGTTTCAGCGCGAGCCGGTGTCGTGGCTGGCCGGGCGCGCCCCGGTGCTCGACGCGGTCGACGTGCAGGGCCGGCGCTGGAACGCCGCCGCGCTGCAGGGCAAGGCGGTGGTGCTCAACTTCTGGGCCACCTGGTGCGCGCCGTGCAAGGAAGAAATGCCCACCTTGCAGACCCTGCACGACCTGGCCGACCCGCAGCTGGTGGTGCTGGCCGTCAACGTGCGCGAGCCGGCGCCGCGCGTCGCGCGTTACATGCAGTCGGCCGGCCTGTCGATGCCGGTGCTGCTGGACCCGGACGGTGCCATGGCCAAGGCCTGGGGCGTCAAGGTCTACCCCAGCACGTTGCTGATCGACACCCGCGGGCGCCCGCGCGAACGCGTGACCGGCGCCGTCGACTGGACCGGCGGCGACGCCCAGCGCTGGATCGCCGCGCTGCGATAATCGCAGCGCCCTGCGCCGATCTGGCGCGGGCCACCTGCCTTCGGGGCATTGGGCCGGCACGTCCGTCCCTCGTGTGCGCCGACAGGTGTTTCGACCCACATCCGGAGCTCTCTGTATGAACCCCGTTCGCCGCGCCTTCATGGGGCGCTCGGCAGGCCTTGCGTTGGCCGCCGTCATTCCTGGCGCCGCCTTGGCGCAATCCGCCGCATCGTCCATCCCCGCACGCCAGTTTCAGCCGCAGCCCGGCGACTGGCGCACCTTCGACGTCACCACCCGCGTCGACCTGATCGCCGGCAACGGCCCCGCGCGGCTGTGGATTCCGCTGCCCTCGGTCGAAACGCCGTGGCAGCAGGGCCTGGGCGACCGCTTTGTCAGCAACGGCCAGGCGCGCCTAGCGCGCGACGGCGCCCAGGGCGTGCGCATGCTGGCGGTCGACTTCGGCGCTGGCCAGCCGCAGCCGTTTGCCGAGGTGACCAGCCGCGTGCGCACCCAAAGCCGCGCCGCTGCTGCGCCCGGCGCGCGCGTGGCCGAAGACCGCGACACGCTGCGCCACGCCACGCAGGCCACCCGCTGGCTGCCCACCGACGGCATCGTGCGCGAAACGGCCCTGCAAGCCACGCGCGGCGCCCGCGGCGACGAAGCCAAGGCGCGCGCCATCTACGACTGGGTGGTGGCCAACGCCTACCGCGAGCCCAAGGTGCGCGGCTGCGGCGAAGGCGACATCAAGACCATGCTGGAAACCGGCAACTTGGGCGGCAAGTGCGCCGACCTGAACGCGCTGTTCGTCGGCCTGTGCCGCGCCGCCGGGCTGCCGGCGCGCGACGTGTACGGCATTCGCCTGGCGCCTTCGGCCTTCGGCTACCGCGAACTGGGCGGCAACCCGGCCAGCCTGAAGGGCGCGCAGCATTGCCGTGCCGAGGTTTATCTGCAGGCGCGCGGCTGGACGGCGATGGACCCGGCCGACGTGGCCAAGGTGATGCGGCAGGAAACGCCCGACTGGATCAAGCGCAGCGACCACCCGCTGGTTGCCCCCGTCAACCGCGGCCTGTTCGGCGGCTGGGAAGGCAACTGGATGGGCTACAACACCGCGCACGACGTGCGGCTGCCCGGCAGCCCCGGCGAGCCGATGCCCTTCTTCATGTACCCCGTGGCCGAGAACGCCGATGGCCGGCTGGACAGCTATGCGCCCGACGACTTCAAGTACCAGATCACGGCGCGCGAGGTGGTGGGTTGATGCGATTCAGCGCGCCAATCCGCCAGAACCGTTGGCGCTGAATCCGGCTTCACCGCGCCGTGAGGCCTTTCTGAGCCGCTCTAAACCGCTCTAAACCGCTCTAACCGTTCTGAACCGTTCGGGCTGAGCTTGTCGAAGCCAGGCCCGGACCCTGCCCTTCGACAGGCTCAGGGCGAACGGTGGGTGAGGCGCACCGCTCGACCTTGTACGCCGGCACGTCTGTTGTCGACAGGCTCAGGGCGAACGGTGGGTGAGGCGCACCGCTCGACCTTGTATGCCGGCACGTCTGTTGTCGACCGGCTCAGGGCGAACGGTGGGCGAGGCGCACCACTCGGCCTTGTACGCCGGCACGTCTGTTGTCGACAGGCTCAGGGCGAACGGCGGATGAGGCGCACCGCTTGGCCTTGCACGCCGGCACGTCTGTTGTCGACAGGCTCAGGGCCAACGGTGGGTGAGGCGCACCGGTGCCCGGTCATCAGCCGCCATCGACCACCGCATCACCGTCACGCCGCAGCGCACCCTTGTCGAACAGCGGCGCCAGGATCAGCGCCAGCCACTCGTCCCACGGCAGATCCGGCCGGTGCTGGCGGTGCAGCAGGCGCAGCGAGGGGGCGCTGGCCAGCCAGGCGTCGAAGGCGGCGCGCGGCATGCGCTCGACGTCCATCATCTGGTACTTGATCAGCACCTTGGCGGCGTACAGCGCGTGCTGCGCCGGGTGCTGGTTGAAGTAGTCGATGCGCTGGCGCGCGCGGCCCAGCGCGGCCTGGATGGCGCCGCCGGCCCGGCCGAAGGGCGCGCCGTGGCCGGGCACCACCACGGCGGGGTCGATGCGCTCGATCAGCGTCAGCGTGTCGGCAAAGGGGTCGAACCCGTCGGAGCCATCGATGTGCGGAAAGATGACGCCGACGCCGTTTTCCCACATCGCATCGCCCGCCACCAGCACGCCGTGGCGCGGCTCGTACAGCAGCACGGCCAGCGCGTCGTGGCCGGGGGCGGCGTGGACTTCCCAGTCGTGGTCGCCCAACCGCACGGTCTGGCCGGGCACCAGCGCCTCGTTCGCCGTGAACGGGTCGCAGCGCTGGCCGGTGCCGCCAAAGCTCAGGGCGTCTTCGTCCCAGGCCTGCACGTGGTCCAGCGAGGCTTCGGGCACCCAGGTGCGGGCGCCGGGCCATGCGGCTTGCAACGCGCCGCTGCCGCCGCAATGGTCGCTGTGCAAGTGGGTGTGGGCGATGCGGGCCAGCGGCTGGTCGCCCAGCGCGCTGCGCACCAGTGCGACCGTTTCGGCCGCGTGCTTGCTGTGCCCGGTGTCGATCAGGGCAGGAGTTTGCTCGCTCAGGCACAGCAGGTTGTTGGACGACAGCCAGCCGCGCACGAACACGCGCATGTCGGGTGGCAGCAGGGACGGCGGTGCGGCAGGATGAGGGGCAGAGATCACGGATGGTGCGGAAAGGAACAGGGTGGGCTTCAGCCGGTTATACCGTCAACGCCTGCAGGCGCAGGCCCGACTCGAAGCGGCGGGGCTGGCCGGTGATGGGGTCTTCGAAGGCCAGCGTGCGCGCCAGCAGCTGCAGCGGCTTCGTGGGGTCGTCGGGCTCGTGCGGCCCGCGCAGCACGCGTGGGTAGAAGGCATCGCCGGCCAGCGGCACGCCCAGCGCGGCCATGTGCACGCGCAGCTGGTGGCGGCGGCCGGTGACGGGGCGCAGCCGGTAATGGGCCAGCGTGCCCTGCCGGGCGATGAGGTCGATGTGCGTTTCGCTGTTGGGCACGCCAGGCACCTCGCGCGACACAAAAAAGCGCGCGTCGTCCTCGGCCAGCCGGCTGCGGTGGGTGCGGGGCAAGGCCAGGTCGGCGCGGTAGGGGGCGACGGCTTCGTAGACCTTGTCGACCGCGCGGTCACGGAACAGCGCCTGATACGCGTCGCGCTGCGCCGGCTGCACCGCAAACGCGACCAGGCCCGCGGTCTCGCGGTCGATGCGGTGCAGGGGGCTCAGCGTGTCGATACCCAGGCGCCGCTTCAGGCGCACCAGCAGGCTGCCGTGCACGTAGCGCCCGCCAGGCGTCACCGGCATGAAGTGCGGCTTGTCGGCCACCACCAAGTGGTCGTCCTGAAAGACGATCTGCTCGCTGTGCGGCGGCTCGGGCTCGCCCGGCACGTGGCGGTAATAGAACAGCCGCCGGCCGTTGCCGCGCGGGTAGGGCACATCGGCCGCCAGCGGCTGCGCCTGCTCGTCCAGCACGGTGCCGGCGGCCATGCGTTCGGCCCAGTCTTGGCGCGACAGCGCGGGCAGGCGCTGCGCCAGAAAGTCCAGCACCGTGGGCCAGTCGCCCGCCGGCAGCGCCACGCAACTGGCGCCGACGCCGTCAAGGCTGCGGATCAGCGGCGGGCGCGGCGGTCGGGCCATGGGGAGCAGCGGCGGCGACGCGGCGGAACACCAGGTCCCACACGCCATGGCCCAGCCGCAGGCCGCGGCGCTCGAACTTGGTTTCGGGGCGGTAGGCAGGGCGCGGCGCAAAGTCGGGCGCGGTGTTGGCCAGCAGCGGCTCGGCGCCCAGCACCTGCAGCATCTGCCCGGCGTAGGGCTGCCAGTCGGTGGCGCAATGCAGGTAGCCGCCGGGCTTCAGGCGCCGCGCCAGCTCATGCACCAGCGGCGGCTGGATCAGGCGGCGCTTGTGGTGGCGCTTCTTGTGCCAGGGGTCGGGGAAGAAGATGTGGATGCCGTCCAGCGAATCGGGCGCGATCATGTGCGCCAGCACCTGCACCGCGTCGTGCTGCACGATGCGGATGTTGTGCAACTGCTGCTCGCCGATCAGCTTGAGCAGCGCGCCCACGCCGGGCTCGTGCACCTCGCAGCCGATGAACAGCGTGTCGGGCATCAACGCGGCGATGTGCGCCGTGGCGCCGCCCATGCCGAAGCCGATCTCGAGCACGGCCTTTGAATGAATGGGGCCGCCAGCGCTGTCTGGGCGCAGGCTGGCAGCTACCAAATCAGGAGTATCCGGGTCATACGGCAGCACGAAGCGCGGCCCCAGGTCGGCCAGCGCGCGCGCCTGGCCCAGCGTGGTGCGCCCGGCGCGCGTGACAAAGGTGCGGATGGCGCGCGGGTGCGCCACGTCGGCGGGCGCGGCGGGGGCTTCAGTCGGGTGGTCGTCCGACCGGTCGACGGACGCGGTCACGGCTGCTGCGGCGGCTCGGCGGCGGGGGCCGCGGAAGGCTCTCTGGGCGCTGCGGCAGGCTCGGTGGCGGCGGGGGCATCGCTTGCCCAGGCCTGGAAGGCGGCGTCGCTGGCGTCGGCCGGTTTTTTAAGCGAAACCACCTCGCGGCGCTCATCCGATGTGCGCACGGCGCTATCAAAACGAGAGTATTTGCGCAGAATGGCCACCAGCTGCGCATACACGCGCGGGTTGGCGGCCAGGCACTCGGGCTGGTCGATGTGGCCGGCCTCGCCGGCAAAGTTGCCGATCAGGCCGCCGGCCTCGGTCACCAGCAGGCTGCCGGCGGCCACGTCCCACGGCTTGAGCCCGGTTTCAAAAAAGCCGTCGGTAAAGCCCGCGGCGACGTAGGCCAGGTCGAGCGCGGCGGCGCCCGGGCGGCGCAGGCCGGCGGTGCGCTGCATCACGTCGCTCATCATCTGCAGATAGGTCGGGAAGTCGTCGCCCTTGCGGAACGGAAAGCCGGTGGCGATCAGACATTCGGGCAGGTGCGTGCGCTTGCTGACGCGGATGCGCCGGTCGTTCAGGTAGGCGCCGCGCCCGCGCGTGGCGGTGAACAGGTCGTTGCGCGTGGGGTCGTAGACGACGGCCTGTTCGATGCGGCCCTTGACGGCCAGCGCGATGCTGACGCAATAGACCGGAAAGCCGTGGATGAAATTGGTGGTGCCGTCCAGCGGGTCGATGATCCAGACGTGATCTGAATGCGGGTTGCCGCGCGTGGTGCCCGATTCTTCGGCGTGGATGCCGTGGTGGGGGTAGGCGGTCAGCAGCGTGTCGATGATGGCGTTTTCGCTGGCGTGGTCGACCTCGGTGACGAAGTCGTTGACCTGCTTCTGCGAGATGCGCACGGCCTCGACGTCGAGCGCGGCGCGGTTGATGATGGCGCCAGCGGCGCGCGCGGCCCGGATGGCCACGTTGAGCATGGGGTGCAGGGAGGACGACATGGATTGTGCGAAGAGCAGCGGGCGGCGGGCCCCGAAAACGGCGGCGCGCGATGGCGCCGCAAAACGCGTATTTTCCCATGCTTTGCGCGCTGGCGCCCCGCCTGGGCCGGGCCAGCCGCGTGCCCTTGAAATCGCGCCGCCGGCAGTCATGTGCAAGGACAGCGGCACCGTGCCGTGTCACCCCCGAAAGGAGACTCACCATGGCCAATCCACCCACCCGCGGCAACTTGTTCGACGACTTTTTCAAGGAATTCGCCCCCGGCTTTTTCATCAAGCCGCTGCATGGCGACCCGCTGCCGACGGCGGCGCAGATCCGCATCGACGTGAAGGAGTCCGATGGCGCCTACACCGTGCTGGCCGAAGTGCCGGGCGTGCCCAAGGAGGACATTCACGTGTCCATTGACGGCAGCGTGGTCACGCTGCGCGCCGAAATCAAGCAGCAAGACACGCAGTCTGGCGCCGGCGAGAAGGTGCTGCGCACCGAGCGCTACTACGGCGCCGTGTCGCGCAGCTTTCAGCTGCCGCAGGACGTGGATTCGGCCGCCGCCAAGGCGCGCTGCGAAAACGGCGTGCTGCAGCTGACGTTGCCCAAGAAGCAGGCCAGCGGCGGCCAGCGCTTGACGATTGAATAAACCGCCGGTCAGCCCATGAAGCCGAGGTTGCGGCTGTCGTAATTGACGATGTTGGGCATCACCAGCGGCAGTTCGCTGTCGCTGACGCCGAACCAGCGCGCGAGCGTGGCCGCGTACTGGTCCACCGCGGTGCTGGGCAGCAGGCGGCCCTGACCCACGTCGTCGGGGCCATTGATGACGATTTGGGGCGGCGTGCCGTAAAAGGCCGCGCCCTTGACCGCGCCGCCCAGCACGAAGTGCGTGCTGCCCCAGCCGTGGTCAGAGCCGTCGCTGTTGGAGGTCAGCGTGCGGCCAAAGTCGGACGCGGTGAACGCCGTCACGTTGGGTGCCAGACCCAGGCTGTCGATGGCGGCCTGAAAACCCGTCAGCGCGGCCGCCACCTGCGCCAGCAGCGGTGGTTGGCGCGTCAGCAGACCGTCGTGCGTGTCGAAGCCGCCCAGCGACACCAGGAACACCTGGCGCTTGAGCCCCAGTGCGCCGCGCGCCGCGATCAGCCGCGCCACCATCTTGAGTTGCTGCGACAGCGTGCCGTTGTCGGTGAAAAAGCCGTCCAGATTGGGGCTGCTGCCCAGCGCGCTGGCCAACGTGCCCTGCGACGAGATCGAGCGACTGACGATGCGTGTGAACTCGTTTTCCAGCGTCTGCGCGCGGGCCTGCGTGATCAGCGTGCGCAGCGCGTTCTGGCAGGCGGCCGATCCGTACAGCGGCGCCGTGGCGGCCCGGATGGCCATCGCGCCGCTGCTGCCCATCTGGTAGGCCAGTGCGTTCTGGCCCGACAGGAACACCGCGTTGCCGGTGACCGACATGCAGGTAAACACCGAGCCGCCGTTGCTGGCCAGCGCCACGTCGCCCAGCGCGCCGCCCCAGCCGCGCACCGCGCCCTCGGCGCGCGAGCTTTGCCAGTACGACTGCTGATCGTTGTGCGAAAACAGCTTGGGCGGCAGCGGCACCGACTGCGCCTTGAACTGCGCCACCGTGGTCGGCTGCACCAGCGTGCCGACGTTGAGTTGCACCGCCAGCCGCCCGCTGTCGAACAACGCCTTCAAAGGCGCCAAAGAAGGTGCCAGCGCATATTGCACGCCGCCGGCCAGCGCCGTGGCAGGGCTGAGCGCGGTGGCGGCCAGGCTGTCGCGCGCCAGCGCCATGTTGGTGCGCACCGTGGCGTACTGGGCGTGGCCCGCGGCGTCGTAGGGGATAAGGGTGTTGCCGTTGTCGTTGCCGCCGTAGAGGAAGACGCACACCAGCGCCTTGTAGTCGTTGGCGGTGAAGGCGGCTGCCTCGCCCATGGCCGCCAGGTTCAGCGCCCAGGGGGTGGCGGTGCCGGCCAGGCCCAGCTGGCCCAGGCGTTGCAGAAAGGCGCGCCGCGCCGGTTGATGAGTCGTGGTCATGGGGCGCTGTCCTTTATTTCTGCACGATGTATTCGGGGCAGGCCATGACCATCAGGATGGCGGCCCACACGCGGTTGTTCTTGCCGGCGTCGGTGGTGGCGCCGATGCTGGCGATGGCGTCGCGGATGGTGGCCACGGTGGCGCTGGACAACTGCCCGGCCGCCAGCAACAGGTTGAGCCGATTCACCAGCGCCGCCGGGTCGGCCACCAGCGCCAGCTCGGCCGTGTAGCTGCTCACCCAGACCTTGCTGGTGCTGCTGCCATACAGCCCGTAGGCGATGACGTTCTGCATGAAGTTGACGTAGCCAGCCACCGAGTTTTCGTTGGTGATCTGGAACTCGGGCGCCGTTTGCCCGCTGGCCGCCAGCGCCGTGCCGGGCGGCACGTAGCCGGGGCGGAAGAAGTTGAACACCGATGGGCTGCGCAGCGGGCTCTGGCCCAGCGCGGTGGATGGGTTGGACTGGTCGTACACCATCCAGGTGCCGTCGTTCGACGTGGCGCCGAAGGTGCGTGCCCACTGCACGCAGCGGACGATGGGCTCGCGCAGCTTGCCCCAGCCGGGCGCCGCTTGCGCGGGGTCGGTGCGCGCCTCGGGGTCGAGCAGCACCGCCTTGGTGACGGCGCGCAGATCGCCGCGCACGCCAGCGCCGTTGTTGGCAAACGCGGCGGCCACGCGGCCGACGTAGGCCGGGCTGGGCGCGCTGGTCACCAGGCGCTGTATCAGCTGCCGCGCAATGAAGGGGCCGGTGTTGGGGTGGTTGTGCAGCGCGTCCAGCGCGGTTTTCAGCGCCTGGTCGGCCGGCGTGCCGGCCGGCACGGTGACGCCCAGAAAGCTGGCTTCCAGCGTCGAATGCTTGCTGGCGGTGACCGTCATCGGGTTGCGAAACTTCAGTGGGTTGGTGGCGCGCACGTGGCCCGTGGTGTCCCAGTTGTAGCCGGTGAACACGCGCGCCAGCCCAGTCACGTCGGCCGGCCCGTAGGTGTAGAGCGGCTGGCCGGCCGCGTTGAGCGTGGCGCTTCCATCGGCATTGAGCTGCACCAGGCCGATGGAAAACAGCTGCATCACCTCGCGCGCGTAGTTTTCGTCGGGGTGGCGGCCGGTGGCCGGGTCTTCCTTCAAGCTGCCGCGCATGTTCAGGTAGCTGCCCATGGCCGGGTTGAGCGTGACGGCCTCCAGCAACTGGCGGTAGTTGCCAAACACGTGGGCGTTCAGCACGTCCCAGTACGCCGCCATGGCGAACGAGGGCGATTCGCCGTCGATGCCCACGGCCGACACCACCATGATTTCCGACCAGGCCAGCGCCAGGCGCTTGCGCAGCGCGTCGGGCGCGGTGATCAGCTGGTTCCAGACCATGAAATCGGTGTACTGGCCGTTGAAGACCACATCGACGCGGTTGTAGCCCTGCGCCATCAGCCAGTCCCAGCCGCTGGTCGATATGGGCACGTTCATCTGCGTGTCCAGCCAGGCAGCGTAACCCTGCGATTGCACTTGCGCCACGTCCGCGTCGCTGCACGAGAACTGCGCCTGCTGCAGAAAGCGCGCGGCCTCGGCGGGGGCGATGGGCGCTGGCGCCGGGGTGGGGCTCGGCGCCGGCGCCGGCGTGGGCGCCGGGGTGGGCGCAGGCGCGGGAGTGGGGCTCGGCGACGGCGTGGGCGCAGGTCCAGGCGCAGGCGTGGGTGCAGGCGCAGGCGCCGTGTCGCTGCCGCCACCGCAGGCGGCCAGCACCGCCGACATCAGCACCGACAGGCCGCCCACGGCGGGCGCGAGCGGGCGGGGCGACGCAAGCGGTGGCAGGTCGGTGGCATCCTGGCCGTGCGGTTGTCGTGCCGGCGGCGCGGGTTCATCGCAAAGCGCGCGCGGCGCCACCGGATGAGGATCGAAGCTTCCCATGGGTCTTTTCCTTCGTCTTTGTGTGTGCGCCGCGGCACCGCAGGCCGTCCATTCAGCAAGGCGGGGCGATGATCTGGTGGCGTGATTTCAATCGGCTGAATCTTCCGCGCAGATCGTGGCTTGCGCGTGCGCGGGCAGAGGTAAAGCTGCGTAAAGTCCGGTCCAGCGCCCGTTTGCCGGCCGCGCCGAGGCGGTCATCGCACCCCGGCGGCGGCCAACAACGCGTCGGTGGCGCCGGGTGAATCGGCGACGATGACGCGCCGTTCGGGCATGCCGCGCAGCCAGGTCAGCTGGCGCTTGGCCAGCTGGCGGGTGGCGGCGATGCCGCGCTCGCGCAGGGTGTCGGCCGGCTGGCGGCCGTCCAGCGTGTCCCACACCTGGCGATAACCCACGCAGCGCATCGAGGGCAGGTCCGGCGACAGGTCGCCGCGCGCGCGCAAGGCCGCCACTTCGTCGACCAGGCCCGCCGCCAGCATGTCGTCAAAGCGGCGCGCGATGCGTTCGTGCAGCCAGGCGCGGTCCGCGGGTTCTAACGAAAAAAGCACGCCAGCGCTTGCCATGTCAGCGCGACCAGCTATGGTTTTTGTAGTTTGCAGCGCCGACAGCGGCTGGCCCGTCAACTGCCACACTTCCAGCGCGCGCTGGATGCGCTGGCTGTCGGCCGGCGCCAGGCGGGCGGCGGTGGCGGGGTCGACGCGCGCCAGTTCGGCGTGCAGCGCGGGCCAGCCGTCGCGCGCGGCGCGCTGCTCGATCTGCTGGCGCACCGCGGGGTCGGCGGCTGGCAGCGCGTCCAGGCCGTCGAACAGCGCCTTGAAGTACAGCATGGTGCCGCCCACCAGCAGCGGCAGACGCCCGCGTGCACGGATGTCGTCGATCAATCGCCGCGCGTCGCGCACGAATTCGGCCGCGCTGTAGGCCTGGCGCGGATCGCGGATGTCGATCAGGTGGTGCGGCACGGCCGCGCGCTCGGCCGGCGTGGGCTTGGCGGTGCCAACGTCCATGCCACGGTAGACCAGCGCCGAATCGACGCTGATGATTTCGGCCGGCACGCGTGCGGCCAGTGCCAGGGCGACCGCGCTCTTGCCGCTGGCGGTGGGGCCGGCGATGCACAGGGGCGTGGTCGGGGCGTTGGCGCCGGTCGGCTTTGTCATGTCAGTGCCGGGCCGGTTCGCCATGTTTTTGCACCAGCGTCCAGGCCGTGACGGCGATCACCGTGCACCACAGCAGAAAGCCATAAGCCAGTGGGCGCGCCGTGCCGTCCATGGCGCGGCCCAGCCACAGCCCCATGGGGAAGGCCACCGCCATCATCACGAAGCCGTTGAGCGCCGACGCCGCGCCCGCCATGTGCGGAAACGGCGCCACCGCGCCGCTCTGGCCGACCGGCTGGTGCACCCCATGCGCCAGCAGAAACAGCCATTGCGGCAGCACCACCGCCCAGGCGCCGTACCACGGCTGGCCCCAGCCGATCCATGCCAGTGCCGCCATCAGCACGCCGGCCGCGAAGGTCACCCAGCCGGCGGCGAACACCGCGCGCCGGAGGTTCCAGCGCACCAGCAGGCGGCGGCAGGCCATGGTGCCCGCGATGTAGACCACCGAGCCGGCCGCCATCACCGCGCCATAGGCCGTGCGCGACAGGCCCAGCGCCTCGATCAGCACGAAGGACGAACTGGCCAGAAACGTGAACAGCGCCATGTACGAGCCCGTGGACAGCAGGCAGTAGGTGGCGAAGGTCGGGTGACGCGCGATGTGCCGCCACGAACGCCACAGCGTGCCGGGCGACAGCGCGTCGGGGTTGCGGCGGGTCAGGGTTTCGCGAAACCGCAGCGCCAGCAGCGCGAAGGTGGCCACGCCGAACACCACCAGCACCGCCATCGCCGCGCGCCAGTGCAGCACGTCGGTCAGCAGGCCGCCCAGCGGGGCGCAGCAGATGGCGATCACGCCCAGGCCCGACAGGCCCTTGGACATGACGCGGGCCGCTTCCAGCGGCTGGTACAGATCGCGCACCACGGCGCGCGCGCCCATCACCGCCGCGCCCATGGCCGCGCCCTGCGCGACGCGCGCGGCGATCAGCCAGTCCATGCCCGGCGCCACCACGCAGGCCACCGACGCCACCACGTACGCGCCCATGCCCGCCAGCAGCACCGGCCGGCGGCCAAAGCGGTCTGACAGCGGGCCCCACACCAGCTGCGACGTGCCAAACGCCAGCAGCAGCGCGGCAAACGTCATCTGCACCTGCGACATGGTCGCGCCGAAATCGGCCTGCAAAGCCGGCAGCGCGGGCAGGTAGACGTCGGTGGTGATGGGCTGAATGCCCAGCAACAGGGCCAGCATCACCACCACCAGCGCGGGCGACATGCTGGCGGCGCGCACGGGCGGAGCGGCAGGGTCGGGCAGGGGAGGCGCGGCGCGAGAAAAAGTCACGCAGCAAGCCTAGCAGAGTGGGTGAGGCGGCGTTGGCCGGCGCGGTGGCCGCGCGCCGGTGTCACGACGGGAGCGGTCAAAAGCGGGGCTGTGCGCGCTTCACGCAATGACTTGGTGCTATCAATAAATAAGCCCGCGCGGGCTGCGCCGCGCCGCCGCGGCCTTTGGCGCGCCCAGGCGCGCCTGGCGCGGGCCATGCACCATCACGAAGTTGCCATATTTCGTTCATACAGTGGTGCACCGCCGCGGTTCGCGGCGGCCACATCTGATCACTGGAGGGGTTTTCATGCGCGCACGCAAGGTATTTCACAAGGGATGGATCATCACCGCCGTGGCGGGCGCGGCGGCGCTGGCGGCCTGCGGCGGCGACGACAACGATCTGCCCACGCTCGACGGCAAGGCGCCGCTGGTCATTTCGCACCGCGGCCTGCCGGGCCTGTACCCTGAAGAGACGCAGATGGCCTACGAGGCGGCGGCCGATGCCGGCGGCGATTCGCTGGAGCTGGACCTGCACCTGACCAAGGATTGCGTGGTGGTGGCGCGCCACAACCCCTGGCTGAGCGACAACACCAACATCGCCGAAGTGGCGGCCAAGGTGCCCGAGGTAGCGGCGCGCAAGCGCACCGTGCCGGGCGTGGCGGTGGCGGTGAAATACGACGTGGCCAAATACGGCGGCCCGGCCACGTATTTGAGCGATCTGACCAACCCGGCCGACCCCAAGTCGGTGCTGAAGTCGCTGGTGGTGGATGGCGAAGACCACACCGGCGACTGGTCGATCACCGACTTCACCCTGGCCGAACTGCGCCAGTGGGGCATCAACGGCACCACCTACGATGCGCGCGACCAGCGTCCCACCACCTACAACGGCAAGCTGCCCATCGTCAGCTTTCAGGAAGTGATCGACATCGCCAAGGCCAAGTCCAAGGCGACGGGCCGCGCCATTTCGGTCTACCCCGAAACCAAGAACCCCTACTGGAACAACGCCCAGGCGCGCGCCAACGGCTGCCCCGGCACGCAGCCGTTCGAGGACGCGGTACTCAAGGTCATCAACGCCAACAACCTCAACAGCAAAGATGCCGCCCTGTTCGTGCAGAGCTTCGATCCGCCCAGCCTGAAGTACCTGCGCAGCGCCGGCTACAAGGGCAAGGCGGTGCAGCTGATCGACGGCAACGCGGTCGACTACAAAACCGGCGAAATGATTTACGTCACCGACGACTCCGACAACTTCGTCAGCGGGCGCCCGTACAGCTGGACGCTGGCCGGCGACGGCCGCATGTTTGGCGAGATGTTCAAGCCCGCCGCGCTGGCCGAGATCAAGCAGTACGCCGACGGCATCGGCCCCTGGAAGCCCGAGGTGATGAAGCTGCAGGTCAACCCGTGGCCCACCACCGCCGGCTACAAGGGCAAGCTGGCCGACGTGAACAGCGTCACGCCCAACAGCGTGATTGCCGACGCGCACAAGGCCGGCTTGTTCGTGCACGTCTACACCTTCCGCAATGAGGCCAAGTACCTGGCCGGCGCCTTTGGCGGCGACCCGGCCAAGGAATACCTGCCGTACTTGCGCGCTGGCGTCGATGGCGTGTTCACCGACTTCACCGGCACGGCGGTCGCGGCGCGCAACACCTACCTGAAGGAAATGGGGCGCTGACGCCAGCGCACGGCGCGGGCGGTGATCAGCCCACGCCCACCGGCCACACGCGGCCCGCGCCCACGGCGTAGCAGCGCTCGCCCGGCGCGGGTGCCACGCGCTGCCCGCCCGTGAAGGCGCCGAAGGCCGGCAGCACCAGCAGGCCCGGCGCGTGGTGAAAGCAGGGCAGTCGCAGCCCGTCGCGGCCAGGCCCGGCCAGGCCGATCACCGGATGCACGTGGCCCGCCAGCACCGTGGCGCCGGGCAGGCGCTGCGGGTGGTGGCAGGCGGCCAGCGCGCCCAGCCTCAGCGGCTCGTCCGCCAACGCCATGGCCAGATCAGGCGGTGGATCGCCCGCGTGCCGGTCGTGGTTGCCGCGCACCAGTGTCACGGCCAGCGTCGCATGGCGCGCACGCCAGTCGCTCAACGCGCCCAGCACGGCGGGGTGCTGCGCCTCGCGCGCGTGCAAAAAGTCGCCCAGCAGCACCAGGTGCGTGGCGCCGGTGTCGGCCAGTGCCTGCGCCAGCGCGGCCAGCGTTTCGTCCGTCGTCGCCTCTGGCACGGGCAGCCCGCGCGCGCGGAACACGGCGGCCTTGCCCACGTGGGCGTCGGCGACGAACAAGGTGCGCTGGGCGGGCCAGAAGGCGGTTTTGTCGGCGCGCAGTTCGATCGATTCGCCACTGACTTCGATGACGCAGGCGCGGTTTGGCTCCCGCTCACGCGTGCGGGAGTGGGTAGGGGTGAGGGGTGTAGGGTCGGTCATTTGAAAAAAGCCGTTGCAATTCCACCTCAAACCGTTCGCTCCGGAGCTTGCGGACGGGCATGAGCAAGCGCAGCGGAATGGATATCCAGCTCAAACCGTTCGCCCTGAGCTTGTCGAAGGGCATGAACAAGCACAGCGGATTGGATATTTTTCAAGTTTGTGCTCGATGTTGAATATCTGAAAAAAGCCGGTGCAGTTCCACCTCAAACCGTTCGCCCTGAGCTTGTCGAAGGGCACGAGCAAGCGCAGTGGATCGGATATCTTTGAGGTTCGTGCTCGGTGTTGCAATATCTGAAAAAAGCCGGTGCAGTTCCACCTCAAACCGTTCGCCCTGAGCTTGTCGAAGGGCATGAGCAAGCGCAGCGGATTGGATATCTTTGAGGTTCGTGCTCGGTGTTGCAATATCTGAAAAAAGCCGGCGTAGTTCCACCTCAAACCGTTCGCCCTGAGCTTGTCGAAGGGCATGAGCAAGCGCAGCGGAAGGGATATCTTTCAGGTTTGTGCTCGGTGTTGGCGAGCGACGTGCGGACGTGGATTGCCCTCACCCCCCAACCTTCTCCCAGCAGGAGAGGGAGAAATGCCGCCAGGTTCACGCCGTGCTCCCCGAGGAAATCAGAGCATTACTGTGTGGTTGGCGTCCCATCAACTCCGCCGTGGTTGCCGGGGCCGACGAACACGCTGCCGCGTGGCCGGCGCCTGCCCCGCCTCCGCCACGTCGTCCGCTTCGCTCGCCGCATCCTGCCGCGCCTTTCTCCCCATCGACTCATCCGCCAGCCGCAGCGCCTGCCCCACGGTCTCGGCGTCCGGCGCGGTCGCGTCACCCGAACCGTCATTCCCCGCCGCCCGCTCCAGATCGGCCACCATGCGCGCGATGCGGTCGGCCAGCGGTTCGTTGGTCAGGCGCTCGCGAAAGCGCTCGACCATCAGCGGAAAGGCGAAGGGCGTGGGGCGCTGAAGCGGCTGCAGCGCCAACTGCCACGCCTGCATGCGCGTCAGCGCGGCGGCAAGCTGGTCGATGTCCAGCTCCTGCCGCAGCAGCTCGCCTTCGGCCTGCAGCAGCAGGCGGTTGCCGGGGTCGTATTTCTGAAACACCTCGTAGTACAGCGACGCGCTGGCCTGCAACTGCCGGCTGCTGCGCTGCTCGCCCGGGTGGCTTTGAAAGATCAGCCCGGCGATGCGCGCAATCTCGCGAAAGCGCCGCCGCGCCAGTTCGCCCGCGTTGATGCTGCCCAGCACCTCGGCCAACAGCGCGGGCCGGCGGCCGGCGGCCTGGTCTGGCGGCGCTTCATCGGGCAACGCGATCAGGGTTGGCAGCAGCGCCGCCCAGTCGATGGGCTTGGCCGACAGCAGCTCCAGCCCGTAGTCGTTGAACGCCAGCGAAAACGTGCCCGGCTCGCCCTGCGCCGCGCGCCACGCCAGCAGGCCCGCCAGCCCCATGTGCACCACGCGGCCGGCAAAGGGGTAGAGAAACAGGTGCCAGCCTTCGCGGCTCTTCAGCGTCTCGGCCAGCAGCGTGCCCGGCACCGGCAGGCGCGACCAGCGCTGCTGCAATTTCAATAGCGGCGCCACCGCAGCCAGCTCGGGGCTGGCGGCGGTTCCGGCCTCAAACGCGGCCAGTTCGCGCACCACGGCGTCGGCCAAGGTGCTGGACAGCGGCATGCGCCCGCCGTTCCAGCGCGGCAGCGCGGCGTGGCCCGGCGGCGCGCGGCGCACCTGGGCCGTCATCTCGTGCACGCGCACCAGCTCCAGCAGGCGGCCGGCAAACATGAACACGTCGCCCGGTTTCAGCCGCGCGATGAAGCTCTCTTCCACCGTGCCCAGGCGCGCGCCGCCGACGTACTGCACGCTCATCGCCGCGTCGCTGACGATGGTGCCGATGTTGGCGCGGTGGCGCCGCGCCAGCCGCGCGTCGGGCACGCGCCACACGCCTTCGGCATCGGGCAGCACGCGGTGAAAGTCCGGGTAGGCCGCCAGCGACGGTCCGCCCTGGCGCACGAAGTCCAGGCACCAGCGCCAGTCGTCGTCGGTCAGCCGCGCATAGGCGGCCGTGCGGCGCACCTCGGCCAGCAGCGCATCGGGCGTAAAACCGCCGCCCAGCGCCACCGTCACCAGGTGCTGCACCAGCACATCCAGCGGCGCCTGCGGGCTGTGGCGCGATTCGATCTGGCCCGCCTGCACCGCCTCGCGCGCCGCCGCGCCTTCGACGATTTCAAGGCTGTGGGTTGGCACCAGCGTGATGCGCGCCGTGCGCCCCGGCGCGTGCCCGCTGCGGCCGGCGCGCTGCAGCAGCCGCGCCACGCCTTTGCAACTGCCGATCTGCAGCACGCGCTCGACCGGCAGAAAGTCCACGCCCAGGTCCAGGCTGCTGGTGGCCACCACCGCT
Organism: Pseudomonadota bacterium; assembly: GCA_029780695.1. Classification (GTDB taxonomy): domain Bacteria; phylum Pseudomonadota; class Gammaproteobacteria; order Burkholderiales; family Burkholderiaceae_C; genus Ottowia. The sequence continues at coordinate 6,512 of JAKOYD010000164.1, read as the reverse complement.
TTCAGGCGGCCTTCCTTCAGGCCCAGTTCCACCCAGTCGCGCACCGACTTGTCGAGCGAACCATGGTGCAGCGCCAGCACGCCCGCCAGGTCGGGCCGCGCCTCGATCAGCGCCTGGTACCAGCGCTCGGCCTGCGAGCGCGTGTTGGTAAACACCAGCGTCGAGCCGCTGCCCTCAATCGCTTCAATCACCTGCGGCAGCATCTGCAAGCCCATGTGCCCGGCCCAGGCAAAGCGCTCGGCGCGCGCGGGCAACAGGGTGTCGATGACCAGCGGTTTGTCGATGCGGCCCTGGACCAGGGCGGGGCTGGGCGGTGCGGCGTTTTTTGAACGTTTTGTGCCCCTGGCGCTTGCCGGACGTGCGCGAACAGCTATCGATTCAGTAGTATCCAACTGCCGTGGCAACAGCGCCTGCAGCGCCTCTTGCAGATTGCCCAGCGTGGCTGACATGCCCCACACCATCAGCTGCGGGTTCCAGCCCGACAGCCGCGCCAACGCCAGCTGCACCTGCACCCCGCGCTTGCTGCCCAGCAGCTCGTGCCATTCGTCGGCCACCACCAACTGCACCGATTGCAGCGCCTCGCGCGCATCGGCGCGCGCCAGCAGCAGCGACAGGCTTTCGGGCGTGGTCACCAGCACGGTAGGCAGCCGGCGGCTTTGCGCCGCCCGCTCGCCGCTGGTGGTGTCGCCCGTGCGCAGCCCGCTCGTCCAATGCGGCGCCAGATCGGCCAGCGGCCCGCGCAACGCCCGCAACGTGTCGGCCGCCAGTGCGCGCATGGGAGTGAGCCACAGCACGGTGAGCGGCGGGGCCTTGGTTGGATTGGAGTTTGCTTCTGATTCGATAGCTGCTGGCGCTTGACTGGCAAGCGCTGGCGGCACAAAACGCATCAAGGCGCCAAGCCACACCGCCAGCGTCTTGCCCGCGCCCGTGGTGGCGTGCAGCAGGCCGCTGCGGCCTTCGGCGATGGCTTGCCAGACGTCGAGCTGGAACGGGAAGGGGCGCTGGCCGCGCGTGGCGAGCCAGTCTGTGGCCCGGCCGAATTTGGCGTCAACGCGCTCTGATGAGCTGGGGGAAGGGCGGGCCATGTGGCATTTTCAGGGCCGATCCGTCTGCCACGGGTCGGACGAAGCCGCTGATGGCTGGCGCTGCATAGTCCTGTTAGAGAATACTTTTTGTCCATGGAGCGTGCGCATGATCCGAACTCGTGTTTTTCTGAACAATCGCACCCAGATGGTGCGACTGCCCAAAGCCGTCGCGCTGGATAACGACGTTCGCCAGGTCGCGGTGGTCGCGGTGGGCCGCGCACGCGTGATCGCACCCGTTGGCGAGAGTTGGGATAGTTGGTTCAGAGGCTCGGGCGTGACGCCCGACTTTATGACCGAGCGCGATCAGCCCACCATGCACGACTGAAAGGCGCTTCATGCGCTGCGGCGCTACGCCGCGGTATGGGACGTTTAAACTGGGTGTCCATTCAGTTGAACCATGTAAGATTCCTCACGTGGAATCATGTCACCCAAGTGCGTGAGGTTAACCGATAGGTCCACAAGTGACGATTAAAGTTGGGTCACTATTCAAACAAGAGGAAGATCATGCAAGAACTTCAGGTTCCAGACGACCAGCAAGAAGACGAAGGCGACATCACGGGGAGCGTAGATTTTCGCGACGCCGTGGTAGTCAGTCACGACTGGACCATTGAAACTATCTATAGTCAAATAAAGAAGGAGAACATTGATCTCCAGCCCAAGTTTCAAAGGCGAGCGGCTTGGGACACCATAAGAAAAAGCCGTCTCATTGAATCGATAATCGTCGGCATGCCGGTCCCTAATATCGTACTCGCTGAGAATCAGGAGCAGCGGGGAAAGTTTATCGTAATCGACGGGAAGCAACGTCTCGTATCGATCAAGGGTTTTATTGAGGACGATTTTTCTCTCTCTGGGCTGGATATTCGTGGCGACCTGAACGGAAAGAAGTATAGTGACCTAGTCGACGACGACCGCAACAATTTCGACAACAGCACACTCCGCTCTACAGTTATAAAGAACTGGAAAGACGATAATTTCTTGTACGCGATATTCTATCGTCTAAATAGCGGTAGCCTGCCGCTCTCGCCTCAAGAGTTGCGGAAAGCTCTCACGGGCGGAAAACTAATAGACCATATCGAAGACTACTTAATCAATAGCGCAGAGTTCAAGTCGCTATTCGGGGACGAGCTTGACAAGAGAATGAGGGATTCGGAGTTAGTATTAAGATTCTTGGCATTCGAGAAGGGCATCGAGAGTTACCAGGGCAATTTCAAGAAATTTCTCGACGATACGACTGAGTATTTCGAAAATGATTGGTCGAACAAGGTAAGCGAAGCCGATCTTCTGCTCAAGAGGCTTGATAGAGCACTCGCAACTTCGAAAACAATTTTTGGCGAAGATGCATTCAAAAAGTGGACTGGCGACAGGTACGAGCGCGTTATGAATAGAGCCATCTTCGACGCAGTGGCGCGCTTTTTTGGCGACGAGGGGGTTGCGGCTGACGTTACATCAAAGCGAGAAGAAGTGGTGGAAGCCTTCAAATCCCTTTGCTGCGAGCCGGAATTTAAAGAATCCGTAGAACGTACTACCAAGAAGAAACAAGCCACGGATTATCGTATTGACGCTTGGGGCGAGCGACTAGCAGCTGTATTGAGCAAGACCTACAATCAGGCTATCAAAGAGATGGCGTGAGATGCCTAATCCCTGCAAGCATTACAAGCACCTAAGCCTAAGGTTGGACCAGCTGAGAAGGAAATTTTTGGAGGAAGAGCTATGTAAAGAAGCGCAAGATCCGTTCACGTTCGATGCAGACTTAGACTGTATTGCAGCCTTCAAACTTCTCTTCCATGCGGAAATCGAGATGTTTCTGGAAGAGAAAGCGAAGGAGAGGATCGTCCAAATTGAAAGCGCGATTTCAAGCAACTTACCTTGGCAAAGAGATAACCCACACATTTTTGCCATGCAAAGTCTTCTTTGCTGTGGTGACCCTCTACCGCCGAAGTTCGACCATGGTGACTTATCTGCGCGGCTCACGGCCCTGCTCGGAAAAGCCAAGGCAAAAATTGCAGAGAACAATGGTATTAAAGAAGCGTCCTTTGTGGCGCTGTCTTTGATCGCAGGAAAGACAACGGAAGAACTGTCGTCTACGATCACAGCCACGTTGAATAGCTTCGGGAGCGAGAGGGGAGAAATTGCTCACAAGTCTGTGCCTCGGACACGAGTTGTGAATGGGCCGAGCGTCGAAAGCGCAACCGCGACAGACATAGTGAAGGAACTTGGTATCTACTTCGACGTCGTGTAGTGGCCTAACAATTCGTTCAAGCCGACCGCTCTTCGTGGGCTTAGGCTACGCTAGCACCGGTCAGTCGTCACTTCGCTCGGCGGCTTAACTCAGCCGTTAATCCCGCTAAAAAGTCCGATCTGGCTCAGGCAACAACCCCATCAACGCCCCCACCGTATCCGCCTCCTCCACTGGCTTATCCCTCCGCCACCTCAACATCCTCGGAAACCGCACCGCAATCCCGCTTTTGTGCCGCGCCGAGCGGGCGATGCCTTCAAAGCCCAGTTCAAACACCAGCGTCGGCTCCACGCTGCGCACGGGGCCGAAACTTTCGCGGGTGGTTTTGCGGACGATGGCGTCGACCTAGCGCATTTCCTCGTCGGTGAGGCCCGAGTACGCTGGCGAAAGTGACCAGCGTCCGTTCGGCTTCAAGCGCGCTGCGTCTATGCGCCTAAGGCGTACAATTGGATCATGTTGACCATCGTCGAGACCACTCTGTTCCAGCGGCAGTGGCCGATGTACTGGACGGAGGAAGAACGGGGTCAATTTGCGGCCTTTCTTGCCGACAACCCAGAGGCGGGCGATGTGGTGCCGCAGTCGGGGGGCATCCGAAAGGTGCGTTGGGCACGCCCGGGCGTGGGCAAATCGGGCGGTGTGCGCGTGATCTATTTTTCACGCCTGGCTTCGGGCCAGTTGGTGCTGCTGACCTTGTATGCGAAGTCGGCGATCGGCAACTTGACTGGCCCCCAACTCAAGGAGATTCGTCGTGTCCTCGAAAGTTAAAAAACCATTGTCGCCGGCTGAACTGGAGCAGTACGAGGCAGGCCGTGATCTGGCGGCGGATTTGTTGCAGGCCGTGCGCGAAATGAAGGCCGGCCAGGTGCATGTGGTGCATACGCCGGCGGTGGAAGCACGGCGGAAAACCGGCTTGTCGCAATCGCAGTTTGCCAAGTTGATCGGCGTTTCGGTGCGCACCTTGCAAGGCTGGGAGCAGGGGCGCAAGGAGCCGAGCGGCGCGGCGCGCACGCTGCTCACGATCGCGGCGATGAACCCGCAGGCGGTTCTGGCGCTGGCGGGTGGGGCGAATTTGCCGCCCGACTGAGCACGGACCGGTCATCCGTGCCCCGGTGTGGGCAGTAGGGCCGCCAGCGTTGCAAGGGTATCCGCCTCGTCCACTGGCTTGTCCACCCGCCACCTCAGCATCCTCGGAAACCGCACCGCAATCCCGCTTTTGTGCCGCGCCGAGCGGGCGATGCCTTCAAAGCCTAGCTCGAACACCAGCGTCGGCTCCACGCTGCGCACGGGGCCGAAGCTTTCGCGGGTCGTCTTGCGGACGATGGCGTCGACCTGGCGCATTTCTTCGTCGGTGAGGCCCGAATACGCCTTGGCGAAGGGCACCAGTGTGCGGCCCGGGTCTTCGGGCGGGCCGCTCCAGACGGCGAAGGTGTAGTCGCTGTAGAGGCTGGCGCGGCGGCCGTGGCCGCGTTGGGCGTAGATGAGCACGGCGTCGACGCTCATGGGGTCGATCTTCCACTTCCACCACACGCCGACGTCTTTGGTGCGGCCCACGCCGTACGCCGCGTCGCGGCGCTTGAGCATGAAGCCTTCGGTGCCCAGGCGGCGCGCGGCGTCGCGTTGGCGGGCCAGGTCGGGCCAGTCGGGGCCTTCGACGTGCGGGCTCAGGTGCAGGGCGGGGTGCGGGTGGGCGGCGACCAGGGCTTCAAGGCGGGCGCGGCGCTGGTGCTGGGGCAGGGTGCGCAGGTCTTGGCCGCCATCTTCCAGCAGGTCGTAGGCGAGCAGGGCGGCCGGTTGTTCGCGCAGGAGCTTGGGCGTGACGGTCTTGCGGCCGATGCGCTTTTGCAGCTCGGCGAACGGCTGCACGCAACCCGCCAGCACGGCCAGCGCGTCGGCGCGGTCGGGGTCGGGTTGGGCATCGAATGCGGCCCCTGCGCTTGAGGGGCTTGTGGATGCAGCTATGGTTTCAGGAGCTTTCCAGACCACGATCTCGCCGTCGATCACCGTGCCTTCGGGCAGCGTGTGGCCCATGGCTTGCAGTTCGGGAAAGCGCTCGGTGATCAGTTCTTCGCCGCGCGACCACAGCCAGACGTCGCCGTCGCGTCGCACCAGTTGCGCGCGGATGCCGTCCCACTTCCATTCGATCAGCCAGTCGGCGGGCGCGCCCAGCAGTTCGTCAAAGCGCGCCAGCGGCTCATTGAAAGGGTGCGCCAGAAAGAACGGGTAGGGCTGTCCGCCGCGCGCGCCCAGCAGCGTGGGTGCGTCGTGCGGGGCGATCAGGGCCAGGTAGTCGCGCGCCGTGGGCTGCGCGCCGATGGCGGTGTAGCCCATCAGGCGCTGGGCGACTGTTTTTGCGTCCAGCCCGCCCACGGCGGCCAGCGCCTGCGTGACCTGCAGCTTGGACACGCCGACGCGAAACGCGCCGGTGATGAGCTTGAAGTAGGGCAACCGCTCGCCCGGCGCCAGCCGCTGCCACTGCGCCAGCAGGCGCGCGCGCTGCGCATCGGGCGGCAGGCCGCGCAGGGGCAGCAGGTCGTGCGCCATCCAGTCGGCCAGGCCGCGGTCGTCGGGCTGCGTGGGCGCGGGCAGCAGCAGGCTGATGGTTTCGGCCAGGTCGCCGACGGCGTCGTAGCTTTCCTCAAACAGCCATTCGGGCAGGGCGGCGGCTTCGCGCGCCAGATCGCGCAGCACACGCGTGGGCACCAGCTGGCGCGGCTTGCCGCCGGCCAGAAAGTACACGGCCCAGGCGGCATCCTGCGGCGCGGCGGCGCGCAGATAGGCCTGCAGCGCGGCCTGCTTGGCGTTGCTGGACGTGCTGGCGTCGAGCGCGTGGTACAGGGCGGCGAAGGCTTTCATGGGTGGCGCCTTTTTTTGAACGCAAAGGGCGCAGAGGCTTCGCAAAGGGCGCGAAAAACGGCGGGATGGATGGCAGGCGAGTCGCGGCGCGTGATGCACGGGCCGGTTGCAGTCCGTGCATTCGCGGGTGGTCGCTTCTGGATTCCCGCCTTCGCGCACTACTGTCCGGTAAACATTTTCATCCGAACAACCTCGGCTGCAGGCCGGCCATTTGTTGTCGATAGCGGCGCCTTCGCTCATACGCCGCTGCTTCGGCCCGCGGCCGCTGAAACAGCGTCGCGCGCACCTCGCACAGCAGCTCCCACAGCGACACCTTCAGCCCGTGCGCCAGCCGATAC
>JAKOYD010000158.1 GCA_029780695.1 Pseudomonadota bacterium | reverse complement strand
GTATCGGCTGGCGCACGGGCTGAAGGTGTCGCTGTGGGAGCTGCTGTGCGAGGTGCGCGCGACGCTGTTTCAGCGGCCGCGGGCCGAAGCAGCGGCGTATGAGCGAAGGCGCCGCTATCGACAACAAATGGCCGGCCTGCAGCCGAGGTTGTTCGGATGAAAATGTTTACCGGACAGTAGTGCGCGAAGGCGGGAATCCATGCCACTATCGCCGCGACGCCTCGATACGCCCTTGGATTCCCGCCTTCGCGGGAATGACGGAAGAGCAGTGCGTCGCTCTCGCAGGTCCAGCCGCATTTCATCGACAGGCTTTTTGCGCCTTCTGCGTCACCTTAGCGCCCTTTGCGTTCAAAAAATGGGCGTCTCCACCCCGCGACCCTCCGCATGAAAAGCCGCGAACTGCTGCGCCTGGTCGCCGCGCAGGTCTGCGTGCACAGCGCCATGACGGGCGCGCGGCTGGCGGCGCCGTTGCTGGCGCTGCAACTGGGTTACAGCGCGGTGCAGGTGGGCGTACTGCTGGCGCTGTTTGCGCTGTCGCCGGTGGTGCTGGCGCTGCCGGCGGGGCGGCTGGCCGACCGGCACGGGCTGAAGCTGCCGCTGCGGCTGGCGGTGGGCGCGGCCATGCTGGGCACGGGGCTGGCCGTGCTGTGGCCGCGCTTCGGCGTGCTGTGCGCCATGGCGCTGCTGACCGGCGCGGCCGCTGGCACGGCGCAGATCAGCCTGCAGCGGCACGTGGGGCGGGCGGCGGCGCATCCGTCGGAGCTGAAGACGGTGTTCAGCTGGATCGCCATCGCGCCGGCCATGGCCAATTTTCTGGGGCCGCTGGTCACGGGGCTGCTGATTGACCATGCGGGGCCGCAGCCGGCGCATGAAACCGGCTTTCGCGCCGCCTTCGGGCTGCTGACGCTGCTGCCGCTGGCCTGCTGGGTGCTGGCGCGCGGCGCGCCCGAACAGGCGCTGCCGCCGCCCGCGCCGCGGCGCGACGCGCCGTCGGTGTGGGATCTGCTGTCGGTGCCGATGTTGCGGCGGCTGCTGGTGGTCAACTGGCTGCAGGCGATGGCGTGGGACGTGCATACCTTCGTGCTGCCGATCTTGGGGCATGAGCGCGGCCTGTCGGCGTCGACCATCGGCGCGCTGCTGGGCGCGTTCGCCATTGCGGCGGCCGGCGTGCGCATGGCGCTGCCGCTGGTCGCCGAGCGCGTGGCCGAATGGCGCGTGATGTATGCCGCCACGTTGACGGCCGCGTGCACGCTGCTGATTTATCCGCTGATGCCCGGCCCGCTGACGATGGGCCTGTGTTCCATTGTGCTGGGGGTGGCCCTGGGCTCGGTGCAGCCCATGGTGCTGAGCCTGCTGCACCAGGTGTCGCCGCCGCAGCGCCAGGGCGAGGCGATGGCGTTGCGGGTGATGACGATCAACTTTTCCAGCTTTTTGCTGCCCATGCTGTTCGGCTCGATCGGCACCGTGACCGGCGTGGCCGCGCTGTTCTGGCTGGTGTGCGGCGCGCTGGCGCTGGGGGCGCGCGCCATTCCGGCGTTGCAGGGGGCGGTGGCGGGCGAGGGGGATTGAGACGTGGGGTACTGTGTGGCGTCGCGATGGATCACACGCGGCTGACCCTCACCCCACCCTCTCCCAGAGGGAGAGGGAGCTTTCGAGCCATTGTTGGCTGTTTTTTGCGTCCGCAGCGAATCCTTTGCGCCCTCTGCGTCCGGTTTTAGTGTTTTTGGCTTGTGGCGCTTGACAGATAAGCGCGGAAAGCTATCAAATAAAGAGCATCCGCGTCAGGCCACTTCCGCAATCATCTCGATTTCGACGCACGCGCCGAGCGGAATCTGCGCCACGCCGAACGCGCTGCGGGCGTGGGCGCCCTTGTCGCCGAACACTTCGCCCAGCAGGGCCGAGCAGCCGTTGGTGACCAGGTGTTGCTCGGTGTAGTCGAGCGCGCTGTTGACCAGGCTCATCACCTTGACGATGCGCTGCACGCGGTTCAGGTCGCCGACGGCGGCGTGCAGCGTGCCCAGCAGGTCGATGGCGACGGCGCGCGCGGCCAGGGCGCCTTCTTCGGTCGTCATGTTCTGGCCCAGCTTGCCGACCCAGGGCTTGCCGTCGCGGCGCGCGATGTGGCCGGACAGGAACACCAGCGGGCCCGTCTGCACAAAGGGCACGTAGGCGGCGGCCGGGACGGACACGGGCGGCAGTTGGATGCCGAGCTGCTGGAGTTTGTCGTAGACGCTCATGATGAAAAAAGTAGGTCGGGTTACAGGGGCGGCGCCTCGGCCAGCGTGGCGGCGGTGCACGGTTCCACTGTAACCCCGACGTCCAGGTGGTGGCCGCTGCCGCCGTGGATGACCCCGCGCATGGGCGAGATGTCGGCGTAGTCGCGCCCCACGGCCAGCCGCACGAAGTCTTCGCCGGGCGTGCTCCAGCCGTCGCGGTGGTTGGTCGGGTCCAGGTCGTACCAGCCGTGGCCGCCGGCCTGCGCCGCCAGGTCGGGCAGAAACACCGACACCCAGGCGTGCGATGCATCGCTGCCCACCAGCCGGGGCTGGCCGGGCGGCGGCTGCGTCAGCAGGTAGCCCGACACGTAGCGCGCCGGCACGCCCATCGACCGCAGGCAGGCCAGCATGACGTGGCTGAAGTCCTGGCACACGCCGCGCCGCTGCGCCAGCGCCTCGGCGGCGGGCGTGCTGATCTCGGTGCTGTGGCTGGCGTAGGTGAAGTCCTCGTGCACGCGCTGCATCAGCTCGCGCGCGGCGTCGATCAGCGGTCGGCCGGGCGCGAAGGACGGGCGCGCGTAGTCGGCGAACACCTCGCCGGGGTGGACGTAGGTCGAGGGGTAGATGAATTCGGCCGCCGGGTGCCATTCGGCGCCCACGTGGTAGACGAAGCTGTCGCGCACCGCGTCCCAGCTGATGGTGCTGGCGGCAGGCTCGGGGGGGTAGGTTTCGACCAGGCTGCTGGCGCGCACCCGCAGGCTGTCGTGCGAGCCGGCAATCTCGAAGAAGGTGCGCACGTTGCGGTAGACGTCGAGCGATTCGGTGATCGACGTCGGCTGCGGGCTGACCTGCAGGCGCGCGTCCAGCCGGTCCTGGCAGCGCGTGGGCGGCGGCTTCAGGTGCACCATGTGCATGGCGGTCAGCACCGCGGGCTCGTAGCGGTAGGCGGTGTCGTGCGTGATGCGCAGGCGCATGGCGTCAGGCCCCCACGCTGCGGGCCGCGTCGGCGGTGTGGGTGAAGTGGCGCAGCCCGATGTCGTTGGACAGGTGCGCGCCGACGTCGATGAAGTGCGACAGCAGCGCCTGCAGGTGGATGAAGTCGCCGATGCGGTCGGATTCGCACAGCATGGGCAGGTCTTCGGGCAGCGGGTTGCGCAGGCGCAGCGACAGGTCTTCCAGCTGGTGCGGGTCGTTGGCGTGCAGCCGCGCCAGCAGCGTGCGCAGCCGCTGCACCACCCAGCCCAGCGAGCGCGGGTTCTGGTGGTTCAGCACCACGTGCTCGATCAGCGCGGCCATCGAGCGGCTGCGTTGGTAGCGGGCGTGAAAGGAGATGGTCGAATCGAACAGATCCAGCACCACGCCGTGGCCGGCGGCGTCGTGCACGGCGTTGGTGTAAAAGCCCCGCGACAGCGCCACCGACAGCCAGGTCAGCCGCTCGATCTGCCGGCCGATGGTCATCAGGCGCCAGCCGTCGTCGCGCCACATGCGGTCCTGCTGCGCGCCGGTGATGGCGGCCAGCGCGCGCGACAGCTGCGTCAGCGAATGCAGGGCCTCGGCTTCGGCGTGCGCCGGGCCGTCGCGCAGCGCCGCGCCTTCACGCAGAAAGCGCTCTTCGGCTTCCTTGATGAAACCCCAGTGCTCGGGCGACAGGCGTTCGCGCAGCGCGCCGGCGGCCAGGCGCAGGCTGCGCAGCGCGTAGCCCACGCCGGGCACGTCGTCGGTGTCGGCCAGGCCGTGGATCAGCAGGTGCTCGAAGGCCGCGCGGTCGTCCAGCGGCGAAGGCGCGTCTTCGGGCACCAGGCCGGCGGTTTCGGCCAGCTGGCCCAGCCACATTAGCTGCGCCACGCTGGGTTCTTCCTCGCCGTGCAGGGCGTGCAGGGCAATGCGCGCCAGCCGGGCGCTGCTTTCGGCACGCTCGGTGTAGCGGCCCAGCCAGAACAGGTTTTCGGCCGAGCGGCTGGTGATCAGGCGCTCGCGCTGCACCAGCGCGGTGTCGGTGGGCGTGATGGGGGCCAGCGCGCTCAGGTCGAACTCGGGCGTTTCCATCGTCGGCGCATCGGCCAGCACCCAGGTGTCGGCGCTGCTGCCGCCCAGCGCCATCGTGGCCAGGCCGGCGCTTTCGCCCACCAGGCGCGTCATGCCGCCCGGCAGCACACGCCACGAGCCGGCGCCGTCGGACAGCGCGAACACGCGCAGGATGGCCGCGCGCGGCACGATGCCGGCGGGGTCGCCGGTGCGCCAGGTGGGCATCTGCGACGGCGACATGTAGGCCTGCACGGTGTGCTCCTCGGGCACGCGGCGGATGCTGTCGGCCCACGACGCCAGCACGTCCGGGCTCATCAACGGCCCGACACCGGCGCGGAAGGTGCCGCGGCTGGTCGACCACGGATAGGTCGGCTTGATGACGCACTGGTCCAGGCGCGGCAGCACGGCGCGCAGCGCGGCGGGTTCGCCGCACCACCAGGTGTGCAGGGCGGGCAGCTTCAATTCTTCGCCCAGCAGGTGCCGCGCCAGCGCGGGCAAGAAGCCCAGCAGCGCGCTGGATTCGAGAAAGCCCGCGCCCGGCGCATTGGCCACCAGCACCGTGCCGGCGCGCACCGCCTGCAGCAGGCCGGGCACGCCCAGGCGCGATTCGGGGCGCATCTCCAGCGGGTCGAGAAAGGCGTCGTCCACCCGCTTGATCAGCCCGTGCACCGGACGCAGGCCGTGCAGCGTCTTCAGGTACAGGCGCTGGTTGCGCACCGTCAGGTCGCCGCCTTCGACCAGCGTGGCGCCCAGGTAGCGCGCCAGGTACGAATGTTCGAAGTACGTCTCGTTGTACGGCCCGGGCGTCAGCAGCGCGATGTGCGAATCGGCGCCCGCTGGCGCCATGGCCTTCAGCCCTTCGATGAAGCCGCGGTAGGTGTCGGCCAGGCGGCGCACGTTCATGGTTTCGAACGCGTCCGGAAACTGGGTGGACACGGCCGAGCGGTTTTCCAGCAGGTAGCCCAAGCCCGACGGCGCCTGCGTGCGCTGCGACACCACCCACCAGTGGCCGCCAGGGCCACGCGCCAGGTCAAAGGCCACCACGTGCAGGAAGTTGCCGCCCACGGCCGGCACGCCGTGCATGGCACGCAGGTAGTCGGGGTGGCCCTGCACCAGCGCGGCGGGCAGCAGGCCGTCTTTCAGCAGGCGGCGCTCGCCGTAGATGTCGGCCATCACGGTTTCGAGCACCCGCACGCGCTGCAGCACGCCGGCTTCGATCAGCGCCCAGTCGCTGGGCGGAATCAGCAGTGGAAACAGGTCCAGCGGCCAGGGGCGCTGCAGGTTGACCTCGTCCGCATAGACGTTGTAGGTGACGCCGTTGTCGCGCAGCTGGCGCGCCAGTTGCGCGGCGCGGCGGCTCAGCTCTTGCGGATGGGCGGGGCCGCAGTGGCGGAAGAATTCGGCCCACGCCGGCGCCAGCGGGCCGCTGGCAGCGCACTCGGGCGAATCGGCCGGCGCGTGGTGCAGCGCGGGCCGGGCGTGCATTTCGTCGAAGTGGTCGGCGTCGCTCGGCGGAAACTCGAAGCGGTCAGCTGACAGGGGCGCGGCAGCGGGCAGATCCGGTGCGTTCATCCTCGGGCGGGGCAGTCACGTTGCGGTCATTGTCGCATTTGCACTCAATTGGTGCGCCGCAAGTCCAGCGTGCACGGAAACTCGCGCGAGCCGGGCGCATTCAGCGTGGCGGCCGGCACATCCATCGCCCCGGCCGTGTGGCCGATGGGGAAAAAGCGTGCCAGCCGGCGGCTTTCGGCTTCGTAGGCGTTGATGGGGAAGGTGTCGTAGTTGCGCCCGCCAGGATGCGCCACGTGGTACTGGCAGCCGCCCACCGAGCGGCCCGACCAGGTGTCGAACACGTCGAACACCAGCGGTCCGTGCGGCTTGATCGAGGGGTGCAGCGACGACCACGGGTTCCACGCCTTGAAGCGCACGCCGGCGACGTATTCGCCTTCGACGCCCAATGCCTGCAGCGGCAGCGCGTGGCCGTTGCAGGTGATGGCGTAACGGCTGGGGTTGAAGCCGGCGACGCGCATCTCCAGCCGTTCCAGCGATGAATCAACGTAGCGCGCAGTGCCCCCGCCGGTGCTTTCCTCGCCCATCACGTGCCAGGGTTCCAGGGCGTTGCGCAGCTCCAGCCGCATGCCCAGCACGTTCACGTCGCCCACGATGGGGAAGCGGAACTCGAAATGCGGCGCAAACCACGCGCTGTCAAAGGCGTAGCCGGCGCGCCGTATATCGGCCATCACGTCCTCGAAGTCCTGGTGAATATAGGCCGGCAGCATGAAGCGATCGTGCAGCTGCGTGCCCCAGCGCGCCGCCGGCGCGGTGTAGGGCGTGCGCCAGAAACGCGCCACCAGCGCACGCATCAGCAACTGCTGCGCAATCGACATGCGGGCGTGCGGCGGCATCTCGAAAGCGCGCATCTCCAGCAGGCCCAGGCGGCCGGTGGGGCCTTCGGGCGAGTACAGCTTGTCGATGCAGAACTCACTGCGGTGGGTGTTGCCGGTGACGTCGATCAGGATGTTGCGCAAGGATCGGTCGACCAGCCAGGGCGGCATCGCCTCACCGCGTTCCTGGCGGGTCTTGTGGATCTCTTGCAGCGCAATCTCCAACTCGTACAACTGGTCGTTGCGCGCCTCATCCACGCGCGGCGCCTGGCTGGTGGGACCGATGAACAGGCCGCTGAACAGGTAGGACAGCGAAGGGTGGTTGTGCCAGTACAGGACCAGGCTGGCCAGCAGCTCGGGCTTGCGCAAAAACGGGCTGTCATCGGGCGTGGCGCCGCCCAGCACGAAGTGGTTGCCGCCGCCGGTGCCGGTGTGGCGGCCGTCGGTCATGAACTTCTCGGCCGACAGGCGGCTTTCGAAGGCCTGTTGATACAAGAACTCGGTGTTGTCGACCAGATCGCGCCAGTTCGTCACGGGCTGGATGTTGGCTTCGATCACGCCGGGGTCGGGCGTGATCTGCAGCATCTTCAGCCGCTTGTCGCGCGGCGGGGGGTAGCCTTCCATCACCACCGGCAGGTTCAGCTCGGCGGCGGTCTGCTCGATGGCGGTGACCAGCGCCAGGTAGTCCTCAGCATGGTCCAGCGGCGGCATGAAGACGTACAGCAGGCTCGACTTGCCCGCCTTCAGCGCGTATTTGGCGACGGCGGCCTGGTGTGCGCTGCGCGCGGCGCGGCGGGCTTCAGCAGCTTCGTCGTCGCCCTCGATCTCGGGCAGGTCGGTGTCGGGTGTGTGCGAACGCACCGGGTCGCGCACCTCCACCACCAGTGCGGTGCGCGGCACCCAGGCGGCCGATTCGCCGCGTTCGGGCGCGCGGTCGTTGGGGTCGATGGCTTCTTTTTCAGGAGCATCCTCCGCGCTTGCATCCAGCGCATCAGGCTCATCGGGCGCATAAGGGTCCTTGGGTAAGGACTTTGGCAGATCGTCGTCGCTGACCCAGGGCAGGCTGCTCAGGGGCAGCCTGAAACCCATGGGCGAATCGCCGGGCACCAGGTACAGCCTGTCGTCGCGGAACCACCAGCGGCCGGTGAGCCAGCGCGGGCGCTGATCGGGCGGGACTTCGCGCAGGAAGTCAGGCGCCTTGTCCAGTTGCGAGGCCGCGCGCAGCGGCAGCAGGTAGCCGATCACCTTGTCCAGCCCCTGCGTGAACACGCGGCGCAGGCGCGCGCGCTCCATCTCGTCGCCCAGCTGGCTGTTGAAAGGGTCGACGTTGATCGGCAGGCGCCGCTCGGCCTGGATGTAGTGCCACGGGTCTTCGTAACCGGGGCGAATCGTTTGCGTGCCCACGCCCAACCGCCGTGCCAGCGCGTGGATGAAGCGCTCGGCGTCTTCGGGGCGCACCTGCTGCGGTTGGCGTTCGTCGGCCAGCAGGGCGGGGTTGTGCCACAGCGGCTGGCCGTCGGGCCGCCAGTACAGGCTGAGCGCCCAGCGCGGCAGTTGTTCGCCGGGGTACCACTTGCCCTGGCCCAGGTGCAAAAAGCCGTTGGGGCCGTACCTGGCTTTCAGCCGGTGCAACAGGTCGAGCGCGAACACGCGCTTGGTGGGCCCGAGTGCCGCGGTGTTCCACTCCGGTCCGTCGCGGTCGTCGATGCCGACGAAGGTCGGCTCGCCGCCCATGGTCAGGCGCACGTCGTCGGCCTGCAGTTGCGCATCGACTTCGTCGCCGAGCTTGAGGATCGCGTCCCACTGCGCGTCGCTGTAGGGCAGGGTGACGCGCGGCGATTCGTGGATGCGGGTGACGGCCATGTCGTGGCGGAATTCGACTTTGGCCTCGTCCACCAGCCCCTCGATGGGCGCGGCGCCGCTGGGCTGCGGCGTGCAGGCCAGCGGGATGTGGCCTTCGCCGGCCAGCAGGCCCGATGTGGGGTCGAGCCCGATCCAGCCCGCGCCGGGCAGATACACCTCGCACCAGGCGTGCAGGTCGGTGAAGTCCACTTCGGTGCCGCTCGGGCCGTCAAGCGATTTCTGGTCGGCCTTCAGCTGGATCAGGTAGCCCGACACGAAGCGCGCCGCCAGCCCGCAATGGCGCAGCAGCTGCACCAGCAGCCAGCCCGAATCGCGGCACGATCCGCTGGCTTTTTGCAACGTCTGCTCGGGCGTCTGCACGCCGGGCTCCATGCGGATCAGGTAGCCAATGTCGTGCTGCAGGCGCTGGTTTAGGCCCACCAAAAAGTCGATGGTGCGCTGCGGACGGCGGTCGATGCCAGCCAGGTATTTTTCAAACAAATCGCCGTTCTGCCCGCGCGCCAGGTACGGCGCCAGCTCTTCTTTCAATAGCGGGTCATAACTGAACGGGAAGTGCTCGGCTTCGGGCTCCAGAAAGAAGTCGAACGGGTTGTACACCGCCATCTCGGCCACCAGGTCGACGGTGACCTTGAACTCGGTGGTCTTGTCGGGAAAGACCAGGCGCGCCTGCCAGTTGGCGAACGGGTCCTGCTGCCAGTTGAGGAAGTGGTTGGTCGGCTCCACTGCCAGCGAATACGAAATGATCTTGCTGCGGCAATGCGGCGCCGGGCGCAGGCGCACCACCTGCGGCCCCAGTTGCACGGGCCGGTCGTAGCGGTAGTGGGTGACGTGGTGCAGCGCGGCGTGGATGGACATGGGCTTTCCTGATCGGGTGATCCGATACGCTACGCATGCTAGCAAGCCGTGGGCCATGCGCTGTGGCGACAACCGGCCTTGACCGGGTAGGCTGATGCCCCGTCATCGCCCCAGCGCTTGCTGCGACTGCACATCATGCTTTTAAAACCATAGCAATTTGATCGCGCGAGTGGACATGACCGCTGCCCCCGTGCCGCCTGCTGACCCTGCCGCGCGCCGGGTGGGGCTGCTGCTGCCGGCGGTGCTGGCGGGCGTGGTGGCGGGCACGGCGGCGCAGGTGCAGCAAGTCGCGCTGTGGCAGCCGGCCGCTTACGGCGTACTGCTGGCGGCGGCGCTGTCGGGGCTGGTGCTGGCCTGGCGCGCCCGCGCTGGGCGCCGCGCCCGCGTGCCGATGGCCCTGTGCGCGCTGGCCGCGGCACTGGCGGCCTTTGCTGGCGTGGGGCTGCGCGCGGGTGCGCTGCAGGCGCAGGCGCAGGCGCTCGACCCCGCCATCGAAGGGCGCGACGTGGTGCTCACGGGCCTGGTCAGCCGCATGCCGCAGCGCGGCGAGATGGGCTGGCGCTTTCGCTTTGACGTCGAGGCAGCGCAGATCGACGGCCAACCCGTGGCGGTGCCGCCGCGCGTGCAGCTGGCGTGGTACGGATCGGCCAGCACCGCGGACGAAACCGACGCCGCGCGCCCGCTGGCGGCCGAGTTGCGCGCGGGCGACCGCTGGCAGTTCACCGCGCGCCTGAAGGCACCGCACGGCAACCTGAATCCGCACGGCTTTGACTACGAACTGTGGCTGTGGGAGCAGGGCGTGCGCGCCACCGGCTACGTGCGCGCCGGTCCGCGCGACGCGCCGCCACGGCGGCTTGGCGAAGCGGCGGCGTTCCCCATCGAGCGCGCGCGCCAGTCGGTGCGCGATCGCATCCTGGCGGGCGGCGCGGGGCAGGGTGATGAAGGGCGGCGCTTTGCCGGCATCGTCGCCGCGCTGGTGACGGGCGACCAGGCCGTGATCGAGCGCGCCGACTGGGACATCTTTCGCGCCACCGGCGTGGCGCACCTGATGAGCATCTCGGGCCTGCACATCACCATGTTTGCCTGGCTGGCCGCGGCGCTGGTCGGCGGGCTGTGGCGTCGCTCGGCGCGCTGGGGGCTGCCGGCGCGGCTGGACCCTTGCCTGCTGCTGCCGGCGCCGCACGCGGCGCTGATCGGCGGCGTGCTGCTGGCGGGCGCATATGCGCTCTTCAGCGGCTGGGGCGTGCCGGCGCAGCGCACGGTGCTGATGCTGGCCACGGTGTCGCTGCTGAAACTGGCCGGCGTGCGCTGGCCCTGGTGGCTGACCTGGCTGCTGGCCTGCGCGGTGGTGCTGCTGGCCGACCCGTGGGCGCTGCTGCAGGCGGGGTTCTGGCTGAGCTTTGTCGCCGTCGGCGTGCTGTTTGCTACGGATTCGGGAGCAACATCCGCCCTGCAGACAGGCGCACGCGGGCATTTTGTGCGTCTTTTGCGCGAGCAATGGGTGGTTACGCTGGCGCTGACGCCGCTGTCGCTGATCCTGTTCGGGCAGGCCTCGGTGGTGGGTCTGCTGGCCAACCTGCTGGCGATTCCGTGGGTGACGCTGGTGGTCACGCCGCTGGCCATGCTGGGCATGGCGTGGGCGCCGCTGTGGCAGGCGGCGGCCTGGGCTTTGCAGCCGCTGGCCGCGCTGTTGCAGTGGCTGGCCAGCTGGCCCGGCGCCAGTGTTTCGCTGGCCAGCGCGCCACTGCCGCTGGGCGTGGCGGCGGTGGGTGGGGCGCTGCTGCTGGCACTGCGCTGGCCGTGGGCGCTGCGCGTGGCGGGGTTGCCGCTGGTGCTGCCCCTGCTGCTGTGGCAACCGGCGCGGCCCGTGCCCGGCCAGTTCGAGCTGCTGGCGGCCGACGTGGGGCAGGGCAACGCGGTGCTGGTGCGCACCGCCACCCACACGCTGGTGTACGACGCCGGGCCGCGCTATTCACTGGAAAGCGACGCCGGCCACCGCGTGCTGGTGCCGCTGCTGCGCGCGCTGGGCGAACGCGTCGACACACTGGTGCTGAGCCACCGCGACAGCGACCACACCGGCGGCGCCGGGGCCGTGCTGGCCATGCAGCGCGGCGCGGCGCTGCTGTCGTCCATTGAGGAAGGGCACGAGCTGCAAGGCGCGCGCACCGCCATGCGCTGCCAGGCCGGGCAGGCGTGGGACTGGGACGGCGTGCGCTTCGAGCTGCTGCACCCGGCCGCGGCGGACTATGGCGCACTGAAAAAATCGAACGCCATGAGCTGCGTGCTGCGCGTGCAGGGCGGCGGCCGCACGGCGCTGCTGGTGGGCGACATCGAGGCCGAGCAGGAACGCGTGCTGGTGGCTGCGCACGGCAACGCCCTGCGCGCCAACGTGCTGCTGGTGCCGCACCACGGCAGCCGCACCTCGTCCACGCCGGACTTCGTCGACGCCGTGCGCCCCGACTGGGCGCTGATCCAGTCCGGCTACCGCAACCGCTTTGGCCACCCGGTGCCCGACGTTCTGGCGCGCTACACCGCGCGCGGTGTGCGGGTGGCCGATTCGCCCCGTTGTGGTGCGATGCGCTGGAACAGTGCACAACCCGATGCACTGCGGTGCGAGCGCGCGCACGCCGCACGCTACTGGCACCACCGGCTGCCCTGAGGGCTGGCGCGCGCCGGACATGGCTTGCATCTTGCTATGCTAGTCACGAAAAGGCACACATGCCGACCGACCGCCAGGAACTGAGAGGAGCCCCGAAGGCCATGCACCCGTTCGACGAGATGTACGAAAGCCTGGCCTCGACCCAGGCCGACCCGCAGGCCTACCACGGCAGCGCGATCCGCGGCCATTACCGCAGCTACGCCGGCTGGCTGGCGGGCCAGAGCGCCGACGTCATGCGCGCGCGCCGGGAGGAGGCCGAGGTCATCTTTCGCCGCGTCGGCATCACCTTTGCCGTGTACGGCGCCAAGGACGAGGACGGCGCCGGCACCGAGCGGCTGATTCCGTTCGACCTGATCCCGCGCATCATCCCCGCCCCCGAATGGGACATGCTGGAGCGCGGCCTGGTGCAGCGCGTGACGGCGCTCAACCGCTTCATCCACGACGTCTACCACGGGCAGGAAATCCTGAAGGCCGGCATCGTGCCGCGCGAACAGGTGCTGAACAACGCGCAATACCGCCCCATCATGCAGGGCGTGGCGGTGCCCAACCAGATCTATTCGCACATCTCGGGCGTGGACATCGTGCGCGCCGGCAACGCCGACGGCCAAGGCGACTACTACGTGCTGGAAGACAACCTGCGCGTGCCCAGCGGCGTCAGCTACATGCTGGAAGACCGCAAAATGATGATGCGGCTGTTTCCGCACCTGTTCAGCCAGCACCGCGTGGCGCCCGTCGCGCATTACCCCGACCTGCTGCTTGAAACCCTGCGCGCCAGCAGCCCCAGCACGTCGGCCGACCCGACGGTGGTGGTGCTGACGCCCGGCATGTACAACAGCGCCTACTTTGAGCACGCCTTTTTGGCGCAGCAGATGGGCGTCGAGCTGGTCGAGGGGCAGGACCTGTTCGTCAAGGACGGCTTCGTCTACATGCGCACCACGCGCGGTCCGCAGCGGGTGGACGTGATCTACCGCCGCGTGGACGACGACTTCCTCGACCCGCAGGTGTTCCGCGCCGACTCGTCGCTGGGCTGCGCCGGGCTGATGGCGGCGTACCGAGCTGGCAACGTGACCATCTGCAATGGCGTCGGCACCGGCGTGGCCGACGACAAGTCGATCTACCCCTACGTCCCCAAGATGATCGAGTTCTACCTGGGCGAGAAGCCGATCCTGAACAACGTGCCCACCTACATGTGCCGCGACGCGGACGACCTGAAATACGTCATGGCCAACATGAAGGACCTGGTGGTGAAGGAAGTACACGGCGCTGGCGGCTACGGCATGCTGGTCGGCCCCGCGTCCACCGCGGCCGAGATCGAGGAATTTGGCCGCGCCGTGCTGGCCCGGCCCGACGGCTACATCGCCCAGCCTACGCTCAGCCTGTCCAGCTGCCCCACCTACGTCGATGCCGGCATCGCCCCGCGCCACATCGACCTGCGCCCGTTCGTGCTGAGCGGCACCGAAGTGCAGATGGTCCCCGGCGGCCTGACGCGCGTCGCGCTCAAGCAGGGCTCGCTGGTGGTCAACTCGTCGCAGGGTGGAGGCACCAAGGACACCTGGGTGCTGGAGGAAGGTTCGGCCCCTGGCACGCAAAGCCAGGTGCAGCGCTCGGCGTCCGGCTTTCAGAGCCAGAGCCAAAGCCAGTCGTTCTGAACAGCTTGCCACGCTCAACGCTCAACGCTCAACGCCCAACGCGGAACTTCACCCATGCTCTCCCGCACCGCCGATCACCTGTTCTGGATGTCCCGCTACACCGAGCGCGCCGTTCTGTCCGCGGTAGCGGACAGGGTGCGCAGCACCACAACACCGCCGCGCGCGTCAGTGCGCCGGGGTTCGAGGCTTAACTGGAACTGACCCATGCTCTCCCGCACCGCCGATCACCTGTTCTGGATGTCCCGCTACACCGAGCGGGCCGAGAACACCGCCCGCATGCTCAACGTGCACTACGAGACCTCGCTGCTGCCACAGTCGGCGGCGGTGTCGCAATATGGCTGGCTGGGCGTGCTGTCGCTGTCCGAACTGCTGCCCGCCTACAGCGCGCGCCATGGCGACGTCACGCCGCAGGGTGTGATGCACTTCATGGTGCTGGACGAGGACAACCCCGCCTCGATCATTGCCTGCCTGAAGGCCGCGCGCGAAAACGCCCGCGCCGTGCGCGGCACGCTCACCACCGAAGTGTGGGAAACGCTGAACCAGACCTGGCTGGAAATTGGCCGCATGCGCCATGAAGGCGCGTTCGACCGCGACCCCGGCGCGTTCTTCGAATGGGTAAAGTTCCGCTCGCACCTGTCGCGCGGCGTCACGCTGGGCACCATGCTGCAGGACGAGGCGTTTCACTTTCTGCGCCTGGGCACCTTCCTCGAGCGCGCCGACAACACCGCGCGCATCCTGGACGTGAAGTTTCACGCCGTCGAAAGCGAATTCTTCGGCGCCGCCAGCGAGAAGGATCTGGAATACGACTTCTATCACTGGGCCGCGATCCTGCGCAGCCTGAGCGGGTTCGAGATCTACCGCAAGGTCTACCGCGACGTCATCGAACCCGAGCGCGTGGCCGAACTGCTGATGCTGCGCGAAGCCATGCCGCGTTCACTGCACCACTGCATGAGCGAAGTGCTCAACAACCTGCTGCTGGTCGGTGCCGAACCCCAAGGCCCCACCATGCGCCACGCCGGCCGCCTGCGCGCCGAACTGCGCTACGGCCACATCGACGACATCCTGGCCACCGGGCTGCATGCTTTCCTGACGCAGTTTCTGGATCGGGTGAACCAGCTGGGGGCGCATGTCAGCCGGGATTTTCTGGTGCCTGCTGCGGGGTGACTTTGCTAGGGGGGCTGCATAGGCTGCATTGGTTCCCCGCGTAGGGCCGGCACTTGTGCCCGCGAAACCGATGGTCGGCCACATACGCCGTTCGGCGCGGACATGAATGCCCGCGCTACGAAAGTCAGCGCCCCACCACCGCCGCTACTTCCTGCCCCAGGTCGATCACCGACATGGCGTAATAGCTGCTCCAGTTGTAGCGCGTGATGACGTAGAAGTTTTCGGTGCCGGCGACGTATTGCGGCTCGTTGCCGGGCAGGGTGGGGTCGCCGTTCTGCAACTCAATCAGGGCCAGTTTGCCGGGGTGGGCGGTCCCGCCGTTCAGGGGCAGGGCGCCCTTGGCGGCAAAGCTGTCAGCGCTGAAGCTGGGCAGGATATCGGGCGCCAGCAGAGCGTCCATCTGCGCTTCGGGGGCCAGGCGCACGGGGTAGTGCGTGGGCAGGCCGGGCTGCCAGCCGTAGCCCTTGAAGTAGTTGGCGACCGAGCCGATGACGTCGGTTTCGCTGTTCCACAGGTCGACGCGGCCGTCGCCGTCGAAGTCGATGGCGTATTTGACCCAGCTGGACGGCATGAATTGCGGCATGCCCATGGCGCCGGCGTAGCTGCCCAGCGGGGTGAGCGGGTCCACGCCGGTGCGCTGGCACAGGCTGAGGAACTGCTCCAGCTCGTCCTGGAAGAACGCCTGCCGCGCGGGCGCGCGCGGATGCTGCGGGGGAAAGTCGAAGGTCAGCGTGGCCAGCGCGTCGATGACGCGGAAGCTGCCCATGTTCTGGCCGTAGATGGTTTCGACACCGACGATGCCGACCACGATTTCGGGCGGCACGCCGAATTCGGCTTCGGCACGCGCCAGCGCGGCGCGGTTGCGGCGCCAGAACTGCACGCCGGCGCGGATGCGCACCGGGTCGATGAAGCGGCTGCGGTACACGCGCCAGTTCTTGGCGGTGCCGCGCGCGGGCGGCAGCATCAGGCGCGGCACGTTCGGCAGGTACAGGGCCTGGCCGATGGCGGCGCGCGTCCATTCGGCCGACAGGCCACGGCGCGCGGCCATGTCGTCGGCGAAGCGCATGGCGTCGGGCCGGTCGGCGTAGCGCTGCTCGGGCGGGTTGGCGGTGCGGCGTCGGTGTTGTGGACGATTCTGCGCGTTGGCGCCCGTGGATAAAGCGCCAGCAGCTATGTAAAGTGTAGCAATCAGGCGGCGGCGGTCGAGCGGTCGGTCGGGTGTGGTGGTCATGGGCGGCGGCGGGGCCAGGGAAGGCGTTGAAAGTCGCGCTGCAGTGTAGCGAGGCTGCGGCCCGCGTGGCTGCCAGCGGGGGCGTAGCGCAGGCGTTCAAAGGCCAGCAG
The DNA here is from genome assembly GCA_029780695.1 of Pseudomonadota bacterium. GTDB lineage: Bacteria > Pseudomonadota > Gammaproteobacteria > Burkholderiales > Burkholderiaceae_C > Ottowia. The sequence goes on along the minus strand of JAKOYD010000158.1, from coordinate 24,148 downwards.
CCAGTCGGTGAGCGGCTGGCGCAGCTCGGTCGGCAGCGCGCTGGCTGCCACGCCGTGTAGTAGCGTGCGCGGTGGTGCCTGGGGCGGGGCGTCGATGCCGGCGTCGGCCAAGCGGCGGCGCACGCGGGCCAGCTGGCGCAGCCAGGGGTCGTGCTGGCTGCGGTCCCAGCGGGCCCACGCGGCGCCGGCCAGGGCGACTGCCGTCAGCAGGTAGGCAATCAGCTTGCCCAGGTCTTGCCAACTGGGGTTGTCAAAGCCCAGGCTGCGCAGCAGGTCGAGTTGGCGGCCCTGCGTGTAGTTCAGCACCCACTGGTTCCAGCGGTTGTTGACGGCGTCCCACACGCTGCGCAATTGCACCAGCAGCGTGGGGCTGAGCGTGCCGATGGCGCCAGCCACCACGCCGTCGGGCGCGCGCAGGCGCTGAAACTGCCCGATGCGCCCGGGCGAGACGGCGCCGGTCGGGTCCACGCGCACCCAGCCCTGGGTGGGGTACCAGACTTCGGTCCAGGCGTGGGCGTCGGCGTTGCGCACCACCCAGTAGCCGTCAATGCCGTTCAATTCGCCCCCCTGAAAGCCGGTGACGACGCGCGCCGGCACCCCCGCGGCGCGCAGCAGGACGACGAAGGCCGAGCTGATGTGTTCGCAGAAGCCCGCCTTGGTGTCAAACCAGAACTCGTCCGCCGTGTGCTGGCCGGCGCTGCCGGGCTCCAGCGTGTATTCGTAGCCGCCGGTGCGCAGGCGCTGCAGCGCGGCCTGCACCAGCGCCTGCGGGTCGGTGCCCACGGTCTGGCGCAGCTGTTCGGCCAGCGCCACGGTGCGCGGGTTGTAGGCGGGCGGCAGCCTCAGGTCGGCCGAAAAATCGCGGCGCGGTCGCTGGTCCCAGCCCAGCAGGCCGTAGCGAAAGCGCAGGTGGCTTTCGGCGCGGTAGCGCAGCAGTTCGGTGACGGGGCGGTAGGTCAGCCACTGCATGTCCGCCGTCATGCGGGCGCGCTGGTCGCCCGGCAGTTGGGGCGGCTTGCCGGCCACGTCCAGCGTCAGCAGCCAGGGGCGGTTGCTGGGCTCCAGCGTGACTTCGTAGCGGACGGGATCGCCCAGCAATTGCAGGTCGGCGGGGCCGGGCGTCAGCGCGGTTTCGAAGCCGTCGCCATCGCTGCCGCCGCGCGGCGTCCAGGTGCGACCGTCGAAATGGCTCAGCACCGGGCCGCGAAAGTACAGGCTGCCGGCCGGCGGCGGCGCGCCGTCGAACTTGACGCGCAGGGCAATGCCCTCGTCCAGCGCCAGGCGGGCGAAGTGGCCCACCGTCATGGTGGACGACAAGCCGCTGCGCCCCGCCAGCGCGTCGCTCGGAATGCCCCAGAGCGGCGAAAAGCGCGGAAACAGCACGAACAGCGCCAGCATCACTGGCGCGCCGGCCAGCGCCATCTTTCCGGCCATCCACGCCGATTCGCGCAGGCGCGGCTGGCCGACCGGCCGGTGCGCGTTGACCAGCGCCGTCAGTAGGCCCAGCAACCCCACCAGCATGGCCGCCGCCACCGCGAGCGACTGCGAATAGAAGAAGTTGGTCAGCAGCGTGAAGAAGCCGAGAAAGAACACCACCAGCGCGTCGCGCCGCGCGCGCAGCTCCAGCGTCTTCAGCGCCAGCAGCATCACCACCAGCGTGACGCCCGCATCGCGCCCCAGCAGCGTGCGGTGCGTGGCCCAGGTGCCCGCCAGCGCCACCGCCAGCAGCGCCACCAGCCACCAGCGCCCCGGCAGCGGCCGCGCGGCCATGGCCAGCCAGCCGCGCCACACCAGTACGCCGGCCGCCAGCGCGCTGGCCCAGATGGGCAGGTGCGTCACCTGCGGCAGCATCACCCAGGCGATGACGGTCAGCAGGAAGAGCGTGTCGCGCGCATCGCGCGGCAGGTGGGCCAGGGCTTTCAGGTTCATGCCCGCGCCAGTGCTTCAAGGCATTGAAGGCGGTGCGCCGCGCCGCTGCCCGGCTTGATCTCGACCCCCGGCAGGCGCAGGCCGTAGTCCAGTGCCTGCGCGTCGGCCGCCAGCACCCAGGCCGTCAGGCGCGACAGGCGCGCCTCGGCGTCCACGCTGCCGGCGCGGGCGAAGTCCAGCCACAACTCTTGCCGCTGCATGTGCAGAGTGTCGCGGCTGACCAGCTCGCCGGATTTGGCGAACTTCTTCCACACCACCAGCTTCATCGGGTCGCCGCGCTGGTAGCCGCGCACGCCGTCGAATTCGCCGCTGGCACGCACGCCGGCCGCCACCCCGGTGCCCGAGCGCGGCTCGCCCGGCGGCAGTGCGGGCGGCTGCGCTTCGGGCGTGGGATAGACCAGTACCCGCGCGGCGGGGCGCCACACCGTCCAGACGCGAAAGGTGCCGAGCGGAAAGCGCGTTTCCGCCGTCAGCGTGGGCACGCGATGCAGCCCGCGCCGCGCGGGTTTGAAGCTGACCTGTACCGTGCTGTCGCCCTGCGCGGGCACGTCGGCGAAGGACCAATGCTCGGTATCGAGCAAGGCCACGCCGATGGCATGGCGCGGCGCGCGGCGGGCGTTGACCAGCTTCACGTCCAGCGTGGCGAGGTGGCCCGCAAACAGCGGCTGCGGCGGCAGCAGGTGCAGCGTCAGCCCGCGCAGCGTGTGGTGGCACACCACCATGCCGGCGACGGCGCAGCCCGCCAGCAGAAAGGTGAGCAGGTAGCCCAGGTTGAGCTGGTAGTTGATCGATGCGATGAGCAGCACGCCGAGCGTGGCCGCCAGCATCCACCCCGCGCGCGTCGGCAGGATGTAGACGTTGCGCTGCGTCAGCGTCAGGCTGTCGGACAGCGGCAGCCGGTCGTGCCACCAGCGGCGCAGGCGTGCGCTGGCACGGGCACGCAGTGCCCACCAGGGTGGGGCGGAAATGGTCGAAGCGGTGGGGGACGCCATGCCTGCCGGGTGGATGAGCGCAGCCAGAATTATGATGGAAATCAGCCGCTGGCGCTTGTCTGACGTGCGCGAGCAGCTATCAAAAATGTAGTTTTTGAATGGGCGTCATCAGGGTAAAGGCACCGCATCGATCATGGCGCGCACCTGCTCGACCGCGCCGCGCCCCGCATCGCTGACCGGCATCATGCGGTGCGCCACGCACTGCGGCAGGATGGCCTGTACGTCGTCGGGCGCGACGTAATCGCGTCCGCTGGCCAGCGCCTGTGCGCGCGCCGCCCGCATCAGTGCAATGCCGGCGCGCGGCGACAGGCCCTGCAAAAACCAGCGGCCGCTGCGGGTGGCGGCGATCAGGTCCTGCACGTAGTCCATCAACGGCTCGGCCACGTGCACGCGGCCCACGGCCTGCTGCAGCGCAGCCAGGTCGTCGGCGCTCAGCACGGCGGGCAGTTGCTCGACCAGGTCGCGCCGGCCGTTGCCCGACAGCAGCTCGCGCTCGGCGGCGCGCTCGGGGTAGCCCAGGCTGATGCGCATCAGAAAGCGGTCCAGCTGAGATTCGGGCAGGGCGTAGGTGCCCAGCTGGTCGTAAGGGTTCTGCGTGGCGATGACGAAAAACGGCCAGGGCAGGGCGCGCGTTTCGCCTTCAACGCTGACCTGTTTTTCTTCCATCGCTTCGAGCAGCGCGCTCTGCGTCTTGGGGCTGGCGCGGTTGATCTCGTCGGCCAGCAGCACCTGCGCGAAGACGGGGCCGGGGTGGAACACGAAACGCTCCTGCGTGCGTTCGTACACCGACACGCCCGACAGGTCGCTCGGCATCAGGTCGGCGGTGAACTGCACGCGCGAAAACTGCAGCCCGAAGGTGCGCGCCAGCGCGTGCGCCAGCGTGGTCTTGCCGACGCCGGGCACGTCCTCGATCAGCAGGTGGCCGCCCGCCAGCAGGCAGACCACGCCGTCGCGCACCTGCGCGGATTTGCCCGCCATCACCGTGTTAAGCTGATCAAGAACGGCTTGAATTTTCTGTGTCACGTCCATGAAAGGAAGGTAACGGATATTTGAAGTCGTATCGCGAACGAAGGAGACTGGCATGGGTAGAACCGGGTATTACACACACCCCGATTGCCGCAAGCATGACATGGGCGCGGGTCACCCCGAATGCCCCGCGCGTCTGGACGCCATCGAAGACCGATTGCTGATCAGCGGCGTGGGCGACGCGCTGGACCGCCGCGAGGCGACGCCCGCCGCCATGGGCGAATTGCTGCTGGCGCACGGCCGCCGCCACGTGGCCGCGCTGCGCGGGCTCAACGACATCCTGGTCGAAGAAATGCTGGCGGGCGGGCCCGACCATTACGCGCTCGACCCCGACACGTCGATGAACAGCCATACCTACCGCGCCGCGCTGCTGTCGGCCGGTGCCGCCATCGACGCGGTCGACGCGGTGATGACCGGCGAACTCGAAAACGCCTTCTGCGCCACGCGCCCGCCCGGCCACCATGCCACGCGCAACCAGGCCATGGGCTTCTGCTTTTTCAGCAACGTGGCGGTGGCCGCCAAATACGCGTGCGAGCGCCACGGCGTCAAGCGCGCGGCCATCATCGACTTCGACGTGCACCACGGCAACGGCACCGAGGACATCGTGGCCGGCGACGAGCGCATCCTGATGTGCAGCTTCTACCAGCACCCCTTCTACCCTGAAGGCACGGCCAAGGATGCGCCCAACCTGCTCAACTGCCCGGTACCGGCCTACACCAAGGGCATGGACATTCGCGAGCTGGTCGAGATGATGTGGATCCCGCGACTTGAAGCGCACCAGCCCGAGCTGATCTTCATCAGCGCCGGCTTTGACGCGCACCGCGAGGACGACATGGGCCAGCTGGGCCTGACCGAGCAGGACTACGCCTGGATGACCGACCGCATCAAGTCGGTGGCGCAGCGCTTTGCCAACGGCCGCATCGTCAGCTGCCTCGAAGGCGGCTACAACCTGTCGTCGCTGGCGCGCAGCGTGGAGGCCCACGTGCGCGTTCTGGCGGATGTTTGACCCCCCTGAGTCGGCCTGCGGCTGCCATCCCCCCAGGGGGACGACGCTGGCGCTCGGGGGGGCCCCGAGCGCGGCGCCCGCGCTTGGCCTGCTCCGCGGCCTTCTGAATACGCGACGGCTCGCTGCGCAGCCGCTTGAAATTAGCCAAAATAGGGTTCTGGCGCTTGTGTGATGAGCGTCAGATGCTACGTTTATTGTAGTAACCAAGGAGACGCCGCATGACCGCTACCATCCCCGTTGATACTTCGGCCGACGCCCCCGTGCTGCACCGGCGTGACGAGCGCGGCGTGCACTGGATCACGCTCAACCAGCCCAAGGCGTTCAACGTGCTGAGCGAAGAGGTGCTGGCCGATCTGCAGCGCCAGCTCGACGCCATCGCGGCCGACGCCGGGGCGCGTGTGCTGGTGATTGGCGCCGAGGGCAAGGCTTTCTGCGCCGGGCATGACCTCAAGCAGATGAAGGCCAGCCCACGCCTCGACTATTACCAGGCGCTGTTTGCGCAGTGCAGCCAGGTCATGTTGTCGATCCTGAAACTGCCGGTGCCCGTCATTGCGCGCGTGCAAGGGCTGGCCACGGCCGCGGGCTGCCAGCTGGTGGCGCAATGCGACATGGCGGTGGCGGTGGATTCGGCGCGCTTTGGCGTCAACGGCATCGACGTGGGCCTGTTCTGCTCGACACCCAGTGTGCCGTTGGTGCGCAACATGCAGCCCAAGCAAGCGATGGAAATGCTGGTGACGGGCGGTTTCATTTCGGCCGACGAGGCGCGGGCGCGCGGGCTGGTCAACCGCGTGGTGCCGGCCGATGGGCTGGACGCGGCGGTCGACGAATGGGTGCGCGCCATATTGGCCAAACCGCGCGAAGCCATCGCCGCCGGCAAGGAGCTGTTCTATCGCCAGCGCGAACTGGGCATCGAAGCCGCCTATCAGCTGGCCGGTCAGGCGATGGCGTGCAACATGATGTGGGACGTGGCGCAAGAGGGGGTGCAGGCCTTCATCGAAAAACGCCCGCCGTCCTGGCGCACGCCAGGTGGATGAGGCGCGGCACCGCGTCCGTTGGGTTCATTGCCCGTATAATTAAAAAAGCACGACCGTGCTATTTGACGCGCCCCTTCCAAGCGCATGGGCCGGCATGCCGGTGCGCTGCACTAGAATGGTTTCGAGCCCGGTCAAGACGGGCGCGTGCCAGAACATCAACCCAGGAGATTCCCAGAAATGAAAGCACTCGTCGCCGTCAAGCGCGTGGTGGACTACAACGTCAAGGTTCGTGTCAAAAGCGACCAGACCGGCGTGGACATTGCCAACGTCAAGATGAGCATGAACCCCTTTGACGAAATCGCCGTCGAGGAAGCTGTTCGTCTGAAGGAAAAGGGCGTGGTCAGCGAAATCATCGCCGTCTCCTGCGGCCCGACGCAGTGCCAGGAAACCCTGCGCACCGCCATGGCCATCGGCGCCGACCGCGGCATTCTGGTCGAAACCACCGAAGAGCTGCAGCCACTGGCCGTTGCCAAGCTGCTGAAGGCGCTGGTCGATAAAGAGCAGCCCCAGCTCATCATCCTGGGCAAGCAGGCCATTGACGACGACGCCAACCAGACCGGCCAGATGTTGGCTGCGCTGGCCGACCTGCCGCAGGCCACCTTCGCCAGCAAGGTCGAGGTGGCCGACGGCAAAGCCAACGTGACGCGCGAAGTCGACGGTGGCCTCGAAACCATCGCCGTTACGCTGCCGGCCGTCGTCACCACCGACCTGCGCCTGAACGAGCCGCGTTACGTCACGCTGCCCAACATCATGAAGGCCAAGAAAAAGCAGCTCGACGTGGTCAAACCCGAGGACCTGGGCGTCGACGTCAAGCCGCGCCTCAAGACCCTGAAAGTGACCGAGCCGCCCAAGCGCGGCGCCGGCATCAAGGTGCCCGACGTGGCGACCTTGGTCGACAAGCTGAAGAACGAAGCGAAAGTTATCTAACCCCTGAGTCGGCCTGCCGGCCGCCTTCCCCCAAGGGGGACGCACCCAGCGGCCTGGCCAAGCCAGTTGCGCGGGTGCCCTGGAAAGGACCGGCGCCCCCTTGACCCCTAGGATTCAAACCATGACCGCACTCGTCATTGCCGAACACGACAACGCCAGCATCAAGCCCGCGACCCTCAACACCGTCACTGCCGCCGCTGCCTGCGGCGGTGATGTCCACGTGCTGGTGGCCGGCCACAACGCCGGCGCTGCCGCGCAGGCCGCCAGCCAGATCGCTGGCGTCAGCAAGGTGATTCACGCCGACGGCGAAGCCTTCGCCCACGGCCTGGCCGAAAACGTGGCTGCGCAGGTGCTGGCCCTGGCCGGCAGCTACAGCCACATCATGTTCCCGGCCACCGCCAGCGGCAAGAACGTTGCCCCGCGCGTCGCCGCCAAGCTCGACGTCGCGCAGATCAGCGACATCACCAAGGTCGACAGCGCCGACACCTTCGAGCGCCCCATCTACGCCGGTAACGCCATCGCCGTGGTGCAAAGCGGCGATGCCACCAAGGTCATCACCGTGCGCACCACCGGTTTCGACGCGGCAGCCGCCAGCGGTGGCAGCGCGGCGGTCGAAACCGCGCAGGCCACCGCCGACAGCGGCAAGAGCAGCTTCGTCGGCCAGGAAATCGCCAAGAACGACCGGCCCGAACTGACGGCGGCCAAGATCGTCGTATCGGGTGGCCGCGCGCTGGGCAGCGCCGAGAAATTCACCGAAGTCATCACCCCCTTGGCCGACAAGCTGGGCGCCGCCATCGGCGCCAGCCGCGCCGCGGTGGACGCCGGCTACGCGCCCAACGACCTGCAGGTCGGTCAGACCGGCAAGATCGTCGCGCCGCAGCTGTACATTGCCGCTGGCATTTCGGGCGCCATTCAGCACCTGGCCGGCATGAAGGACAGCAAGGTGATCGTGGCCATCAACAAGGATCCCGAGGCGCCGATCTTCAGCGTGGCCGACTACGGCCTGGAGGCCGATCTGTTCACGGCCGTGCCGGAACTGGTCAAGGCCCTTTGATCCGGCGCGCGCCGTCTGGCGCAGCCTGCCATCTTGCAAGGGCATCGCGTGCGATGCCCTTTCTTTTTTGAAGAAATCTGTGTGAGGAGCAAATCATGAGCTACAAGGCCCCCGTCAAGGACATGATGTTCAACATCGAACATCTGGCGCGCATCGATGAAATCGCCAAGATTCCGGGCTTCGAGGATGCGGGCCTGGAGACCGCACAGGCCGTGCTGGAAGAGTGCGCGCGCTTCAACGAGGAAGTGGTGGCGCCGCTGAACGCCGACGCCGACAAGGCGCCGTCCAGCCATTCGGGCACGTCGGTCACCACCAGCAAGGGCTTCAAGGAGGCTTACCAGCAATACACCGAAGGTGGCTGGCAGGGCCTGCAGCACCCGGCCGACTTTGGCGGCCAGGGCCTGCCCAAGACCATTGGCGCCGCCTGCGGCGAAATCCTGAACTCGGCCAACCTCAGCTTCGCGCTGTGCCCGCTGCTGACCGACGGCGCCATCGAGGCGCTGTTGACCGCGGGCGGCGACGAGCTCAAGTCGACCTATCTGGAAAAGCTGATTTCCGGCGAGTGGACCGGCACCATGAACCTGACCGAGCCGCAGGCCGGCAGCGACCTGGCGGCCGTGCGCACCCGCGCCGAACCACAGCCCGACGGCACCTATCGTGTCTTCGGCACCAAGATCTTCATCACCTACGGCGAGCACGACATGGCGGACAACATTGTCCACCTGGTGCTGGCCCGCGTGGCGGGCGCGCCCGAGGGCGTCAAGGGCATCAGCCTGTTCGTGGTGCCCAAGTTCATGGTCAACCAAGACGGCAGCTTGGGTGACCGCAACGACGTCTACTGTGTCAGCATCGAACACAAGATGGGCATCAAGGCCAGCCCCACCGCCGTGCTGCAATACGGTGACCACGGCGGCGCCATCGGCTACCTGGTCGGTGAGGAAAACCGTGGCCTCGAATACATGTTCATCATGATGAACGCCGCGCGCTACGCCGTAGGCGTGCAGGGCATCGCGATTGCCGAGCGCGCCTATCAAAAGGCGGTGCAGTACGCCAACGACCGCGTGCAGAGCCGCCCGGTCGACGGCAGCGTGAAGGGCGCCGCCACCATCATCCACCACCCCGACGTGCGCCGCATGTTGATGACAATGCGTGCGCTGACCGAAGGCTGCCGCGCCATGGCCAGCACCGCGGCGGCGGCCTACGATGCCGCGCACCACCATCCGGATGCCGAGGTGCGTCGCCAGAACCAGACCTTCTACGAATTCATGGTGCCGCTGGTCAAGGGCTACAGCACCGAGATGAGCCTGGAAGCCACCGACCTGGGCGTGCAGGTGCACGGCGGCATGGGCTTCATCGAGGAAACCGGTGCTGCGCAGTACTACCGCGACGCCAAGATCCTGACCATCTACGAAGGCACCACCGCCATCCAGGCCAATGACCTGGTCGGCCGCAAGACGGCGCGCGACGGCGGGCAGACGGCCAAGGCCATCGCCAGCCAGATCGAGGCGACCGAGAAGGAACTGGCCGCCGGCAGCGACAACGCCAAGGCCGTCGCCAAGCGCCTGAAGGCCGCGCGCGAAGCCTTTGTGGACGTGGTGGACTTCATCGCTGCGCAATCCAAGGCCGACCCGAACGCCGCCTACGCGGGCAGTGTGCCCTACCTGCTGCTGACCGGCAACCTGGTGGCCGGCTGGCAACTGGGCCGCGCGCTGCTGGTGGCCGAGAAGCAATTGGCCGCTGGTCACGACACCGCCTTCATGAAGGCGAAGATCGCCACCGCGCGCTTCTATGCCGACCACATCCTGACACGCGTGCCCGGCACGCGCGACGCCATCGTCGATGGCGCGGGCAGCGTGACGGCGCTGGCGCTCGAATCGTTCTGACCGATTGCTACATTTGGTATAGCTGCTCGCGCTTGTTGGGCAAGCGCTTGCTGCCTTTTTAAGTGATGGGCCTGCCAATTCAGGCTCACATTTTTTCACCGCAGAGGCGCAGAGTACGCAGAGTTTTCGCAGAGGAAAACTATGGAAATTCTCGGCGAACCTCTGCGTACTCTGCGCCTCTGCGGTGAATCTGCTTGCAAGCTGAGCCATGAGCTCGATCAAGCTTTTTTTCCATGGATAACTTGAACCTCGCACAAGAAAGTGCCCAAATGTCCAGATTGCCCCCCGTTCTGCAACGCGTGAAGTTTCCCGTCATCGGTTCGCCGCTGTTCATCATCAGCAACCCCAAGCTGGTGATTGCCCAGTGCACCTCGGGCGTGATCGGCTCCATGCCGGCGCTCAACGCACGCCCGGCCGAGCAACTCGATGAGTGGCTGGCCGAAATCACCGAGGCGCTGGCCGCCTGGGACAAGGCCAACCCGGAGAACCCCGCCGCGCCCTTCGCCATCAACCAGATCGTGCACAAAAGCAACGACCGGCTTGAGCACGACATGCAGCTGTGCGCCAAGTACAAGGTGCCCATCATCATCACCAGCCTGGGCGCCCGCGAGGACGTGAACCAGGCCGTGCACAGCTGGGGCGGTATCGTGATGCACGACGTCATCAACAACGTGTTCGCGCACAAGGCGATCGAGAAGGGCGCCGACGGCCTGATCCCCGTGGCGGCCGGCGCCGGCGGCCACGCCAGCGCCAAGAGCCCGTTCGCCATGGTGCAGGAAATCCGCGAATGGTTCGACGGCCCGGTGGCGCTGTCGGGCGCCATCGCCTCGGGCGGCGCCATCCTGGCGGCGCAGGCCTGTGGAGCCGACTTCGCCTACATCGGTTCGGCCTTCATCGCCACCGACGAGGCGCGCGCCGTGGACGACTACAAGCGGATGATCTGCGAGAGCGATTCCGACGACATCGTCTACAGCAACTTCTACACCGGCGTGCTGGGCAACTACCTCAAGGGCAGTATCCGCAACGCCGGCATGGACCCGGACAACCTGCCGCAGAGCGACCCGAGCAAGATGAACTTCGGCACCGCCGGCGGCGACGCGCGCGCCGCCAAGGCGTGGAAGGACATTTGGGGTTGCGGGCAGGGCATAGGCGCCATCAAGCAGGTGGTGCCCGCGGCCGAACTGATTGCGCGCCTGAAGCGCGAATACGCCGACGCAAGGGCGCGGCTGGCGCTTTGAAAAACGCGGTTGCCTGCGCTGTGGCGCGCCATGGTTTTCCGTTGATTCCGCTTGAAGCGCTCACGCTGCCTGCGCTGGCTGCTATCAAAATGTGACGGCACCTGCCGCCCGCCACGGTGCATCGGAAAGTCCGACTACCGCGCCACCCGCAAAAAAGCCCGCTGATTCAGCGGGCTTTCTGCTTGTCGTGCCGCAAGGCTGTCAGAGTCGCAAACCCAGCGCCACGGTGGTGGCGATCTTGCTGCGGCGTGGTTTGCGCACGGTCTTGGCGACGGCGGCGCGTGGCGTCGGTTTGGCTTGTGCCAGCGCGGCCTCGTCCACACGTCGCTGGATATGCGCCAGCGCCTCTTCCACCTGGTCGATCAGGATCAGACACAGATCACCCGCCTCGAGCTGGCTCAACGCGCGGTCGATGGCGATGAACTCGCCATTGATCTCTTGCACCCGCGCGGTGCGCGCCGCGCCCTGCAGGCCCTCGCGCAGCAGCGCCAGCACCTCGCCGTCGGCGCGGCCACGCTGACAGGCGTCCTGGTACAGGATCACGTCGTCAAAGGCGGCGCCCAGAATACGTGTCTGGCCGCGAATGTCCTCGTCGCGCCGGTCACCGGCGCCGCTGATCACCACCGAGCGGCGGCGCGCGGGCATGTTCTCAACGCCAGCCACCAGCGCGGCGATGGCGTCGGGGTTGTGGCCGTAGTCGGCGATGACGGTGGCGCCCGCGTGGTCGAACACGTTGAAGCGCCCGGGCACCCCGTGCAGGTCGCTGATGAACGTGGCCAGGCCTTTCTGGATGGCCTCCCACGGCGTGCCAATCGCCCAGGCGGCGGCCACCGAGGCCATGCAGTTCTCGACCTGGAAGCCGAGCACGCCCTTGCGCGTCAGCGGCACGCGCGCCAGCGGCAGGCGCTTCATGAAGCCGTCCTCGACGCAGACGATGTCGCCGCGATCGACGAACACCACGCGCTTGCCTTGCGCCATGTGCGTGGCAATGACGGGGTGGTGGCCGTCCTGGGCGAAGAAGGTGACTTGGCCCGGGCAATGCGGCGCCATCGCGGCCACGGCCGGGTCGGCGGCATTGAGCACGGCGGTGCCGGTGGGCGCCACGTTCAGCACGATCACGCGCTTGAGCACCTTCAGGTCTTCCAGCGTGGTGATGTAGTTCAGGCCCAGGTGGTCGCCGCCGCCCAGGTTGGTGACGATGGCGACGTCGCACTGGTCGAACGCCAGGCCTTCGCGCAGCAGGCCGCCGCGCGCGGTTTCCAGCACGGCGGCGTCGACGTCGGGGTGCGCCAGCACGTTGCGCGCGCTGCGCGGGCCGGAGCAGTCGCCCGAATCGATCTGGCGGCCATTGACGTACACGCCGTCGGTGTTGGTCATGCCCACGCGCAAGCCGTTGGCCTTGAGCAGGTGCGCCGTCAGGCGAACCGTGGTGGTCTTGCCATTGGTGCCGGTGACGGCGATGACCGGCACGCGGCCATTGCCGCCGTCGGGGTACATCAGGTCCATCACGGCGCCGCCGACGTCGCGACCCTTGCCGAACGACGGGCTGATGTGCATGCGCAAGCCGGGTGCGGCATTGACTTCGACGATGCCGCCGTTTTGCTCTTCCAGCGGCTTGATGACGGTTTCGCACACCACGTCGACGCCGCAGATATCGAGGCCCACGGTCTGTGCGGCCTCGATGGCGCGCGCTGCCACTTCGGGGTGCACGCTGTCGGTCACGTCGGTGGCGGTGCCGCCGGTCGACAGGTTGGCGTTGTTGCGCAGCACCACGCGCTGGCCCTTGGCCGGCACGCTGTCGGGCGTGAAGCCTTGCGCGGCCAGGCGCGCCTCGGCAATGGCGTCGATGCGGATCTTGGTCAGCGAGGTGCCGTGGCCTTCGCCGCGACGGGGGTCGAGGTTGACCTCGGCCACCAGTTCGCGCACCGTGTGCTGGCCGTCGCCGATGACCAACGGCGGGTCGCGCCGGGCGGCGGCCACCAGCTTGTTGCCCACCACCAGCAGGCGGAAGTCGTGGCCGGGCAGGTAGCGCTCGACCATCACGGCACCGTATTCGGATGCGGCTTGGTAACCTAGCTCGAAGTGGGCGCGGTCGGTAATGCCCACCGTCACGCCCTTGCCCTGGTTGCCGTCCTGCGGCTTCACGACCACGGGCAGGCCGATTTCCTGGGCGGCGGCCCAGGCGTCTTCCAGATCGGTGACGGGGCGGCCCATGGGCACCGGCACGCCGGCCGAGTGCAGCAGCTTCTTGGTCAGGTCCTTGTCCTGGGCGATGGCCTCGGCGATGGCGCTGGTGCCGTCGACCTCGGCCGCCTGGATGCGGCGCTGCTGGCTGCCCCAGCCCAGCTGCACCAGGCTGCCGCTGGTCAGGCGCTTGAAGGGGATGCCGCGCTGCACGGCGGCGTCGACGATGGCGCCGGTGGACGGGCCCAGGCGCTCATCTTCGTCCAGCTCGCGCAATTCGGCCAGCGTGCCCGCCAGGTCAAAGCTGCCGCCGTCGGCGGCGGCGCGGCACAGCTGCTGGGCTTTTTCAAAGGCCAGGCGGCCGACGGCTTCTTCGGTGTACTGCACGGCGACCTGGAAGGTGCCTTCGATCTCGGTCGGCGTGGTGCGGCTGAAGGTGACGGGGCAGCCGGCCTCGGCCTGCAGCGCCAACGCGGTCAGCTCCAGCGCGTGCGCCATCGAAATGGGGGTGCTGGGCTTGTTGGCATGCAGCCCGCCGACGGAGGGAAACAGCTCACGCAGCCGCTTTTCGAAGGCGGGGGTGGTGCGCAGATCGCGCTCTGCGCCGTCGCAGGTGACGACAGCCTCGATGGCTGTACGGCGGCTCCACAGGTTGGGACCGCGCAGGGCGCGAATGCGGGTGACTTCCATGAAATGTCCTAAAGACAGTGCAACTGAGAGATGCAACGGACGAGCGTGCGAATCAGTGGACAGCCGAAGCCGCCTGAATTTCACCGAATCGCAACAAACCGGCGCGGATGAGGTCCGCTGGGATGCCGAGCGCCCAGGCCGTGGCTACCGCCGCCAGCACATGCGGCCGTACATCGGCAGGCAGGTGGGACGACAGGGCAGAGAAATCCGGGCTGTGCAACTGCAGCAGCAGGGTTTCTTCGGCGCCGCTGGCCAGCACGATGGCGTCGCCGCGGGCGAATACGGCGCGCCCTTTGCGGCCGCGGTGCGCGGCAAGCGCTTCGCTGGCGGGGTTGAGGCTATAGAGCACCACCTCGCCGTCGCTGTAGTCGGCCAGTTCCAGCACGTGGGCGTCGTCGGCGTTCAGCACCGACGCGCCCTGCGGCAGCACCACGTCGACCTGGGTGCGTACCACGTTGGGCATCTGTTCGGCGTCGGTGATGTACTGGTCTTCCAGCCCCTGCGGGCCAGGCATGGCCATGACCACGCCGATCTGGCAGCGGTCGTAGGGCAGGCCTTCGGTCAGGATGTGGCGCGGTGACGTTTCGAACACCGCCGCCTGCACCGTGCGGTTGATCAGCATGCGTTCGCAGAATTCGTAGCCCATGGCATTGCCCTTGGCCAGCTGGCGCGATGCCAGGAACAGGCCGTCACGGCAGCCCGTGGCCGCGGTGAGGCCATGCAGCTGGATCAGCGTGCCGGTCAGTCGAGCCGCCAGCGAGCTTTGCCCGTCACCGACGATGCCGACGATGGGAATGCGGCCGGTGGTGCCGGTCGGGAACAGGTGTTGCGCAATGGCTTCGCCCACCGGCTGCGCGCGGCCCACGGCTGGCTTCAGGTGCATCAGCAAGCCTGGGCCTGCGTTGACTTCGACGATGGCGCCACCCTGGGCCGCCAGCGGCTGGGTAATGTCTTCCACCACCAAATCAATACCGGCAATGTCCAGCCCGACCACGCGGGCGGCCAGTGCCATTTGTTCGGCAATGTCGGGGTGCACCTGGCCGGTCACATCGATGGCCATGTTGCCGGTGCGCTGCACCACGGCGGATTCGCCGCGCGGCAGCACGCCGTCGGGCGTCAGCCCCTGGCGCTGCAGCAGCAGCAGCAGCACGGGGTCGTTGGCGCGCAGGGTTTCCAGCGGCAGGTGCTCTTCCTCGCCGCGGCGCGGGTCGGTGTTGACCTGAGTGTCGATGAGCTCGGCGATGGTCGACTTGCCGTCGCCGCCGACGCGGATGATTTCGCCGCGCGTGGCGGCCACCACCTTGCCGCCCACCACCAGCAGGCGGTGCTCCTGGCCGGGGATGAAGCGCTCGACGATCACTTCGGAGCCTTCCTGCTCCGCCGCGGCGAAGGCGTGCATCACCTCGTCGCGTGTCTTGAGGTTGAGCGACACGCCCCGGGCGTGGTTGCCGTCGGATGGCTTGACGACGACGGGCAGGCCAATGTCCTCGGCCGCGTCCCAGGCCGCTTCGGCCGATTCGACGGTGCGGCCCTCGGGCACTGGCACGCCGGCGGCGGCCAGCAGCTGCTTGGTCAGGTCCTTGTCGCGCGAGATGCCTTCGGCGATGGCGCTGGTGCGGTCGGTCTCGGCGGTCCAGATGCGGCGCTGGGCCGCCCCATGGCCGAGTTGAACCAGGTTGCCGTCGTTCAGGCGAATCGAGGGAATGCCGCGCTCGTTGGCGGCGTCCACGATGCAGGCCGTGCTGGGGCCCAGGCACTGGCGGTCGACCATGTCGGTCAGTTTGGCGATGGTGGCGGCAACGTCGTAAGGCTTGTCGTTGATGGCGGCCATGACCAGGTCGCGGGCGGAGGTCAGCGCCAGCTTGCCGATGGCCTCGTTGCGGGTGCGGATGACGACCTTGTAGACACCGCGTTCGTGCGTCATGCGCGCCTTGCCAAAACCGGTCTTCATGCCGGCCTGCGTCTGCAGCTCCAGCGCCACGTGCTCCAGGATGTGGCCGGGCCAGGTGCCGTCGCGCAGGCGCATCAGAAAGCCGCCGCGCCGGCCGACGCTGCAGCGGTGCTCGATCAGGCCCGGCAGCCAGCCGGTCAGCCGCTGATAGAAGCCGGGCAGGGTGTTGGAGGGGAAGTCCTCAAGTTCACCGATGTCCACCACCGCCTCGATCACCGCGCGGTAGGTCCAGACGTTGGGGCCACGCAGGTGCGACATGCGGCGGATCACGATGTCGGCGAACTGGCGGGCGGGGCGCGGGGCGGCCAACGGTTCGGGTTGATCGGTCGTCACGGTGTGGGTGCGGGGATACAATCCGCCACCGCCGTACGAGCCAGGCTCGTTCTGGTCGATTCGCCTCATTGAAGTGCGCTCGCTTTCTTTCGATTGTCGTATGCGGCGGGCCGCTGTCCCCGCATTGTCCCGGCCCGCAGTTTTCCAGATTTCATGTCGTCTGCCACCCCCCCTGTCGTCGGTCAGGCCGAGCGGCTTGACCCCAACCTGGCCGCGGCGGGGGTGTCGCTGCGACCTTCTGAGAACGTGCTGGCCACGCTGGAAGTTGACCTGAATCGTCAGCTTCGCTTCGGCGTCGGCACGCTGACCATGACAGACCAGCGGCTGCTGGCTCGGTTTCCGGACGAAACCGCCTGGCACAGCTGGGATTTGCAGCCCGGACTGACCCTGTCGCACCACGACTACGCAGGTGTCGGCACGCTCGAATTGCGCGATGCGCGGCAGCAATTGGCCGTCTGGCGCTTTACCTTGGGACACAACCCCGCCGCGCTGCAGCTGCTGGCCCAGTTTGAGCGTGCCATGGCGGCGCGGGGTGCGCCGGATGGCGTGGCGCTGCCGCTGGCCGATGAGCCTATGGGCCCCGAGGCAGAAGAAACCGACGACGCGCCCGAGGACAAGCCGCCGTCCACCTGGACGCTTTTTCGCCTTTGGCGTTTTGCACGGCCCTACCGCTGGCGCCTGTTCGTGGCCTTTTGCCTGACGCTGGCAGCCACTGCCGCCACGCTGGTGCCCCCCTACCTGACCATGCCACTGATGGACAAGGTGCTGATCCCGTTTCAGAACGGGCAGCAGATCGACACCGGCTATGTGACGCTGCTGCTGTCGGGCCTGCTGGGCGCATCGCTGCTGGCGTGGGTGCTCAGCTGGGCCAAAACCTACATCCTGGCCCTGGTGTCAGAGCGCATCGGCGCCGACCTGCGCACCAGCACTTACGAGCACTTGCTCAATCTTTCACTGGAATACTTCGGCGGCCGCCGGACGGGCGACCTGATGGCGCGAATTGGATCGGAAACGGATCGCATCAACGTCTTCCTGTCCCTGCATCTGCTCGACTTTGCGACCGACGTGCTGATGATCGGCATGACGGCGGTGATCCTGTTCTCCATCGACCCGACGCTGGCCATGGTCACCCTGGTGCCGCTGCCCATCATTGCCTGGCTGATCCACGTGGTGCGCGACCGCCTGCGCACCGGCTTTGAGAAGATCGACCGGGTTTGGAGCGAGGTGACCAACGTCCTGGCCGACACCATTCCCGGCATCCGCGTGGTCAAGGCGTTCGCGCAGGAAGAACGCGAGGCTGGCCGTTTCAAAGAGGCCAACCGCTACAACCTGGCGGTCAACGACAAGCTGAACAAGCTGTGGTCGCTGTTTTCGCCCACCGTCACGCTGCTGACCGAGATCGGGCTGCTGGTGGTGTGGGCGGCCGGCATCTGGCTGGTCAGCCGCGGGCAGATCACGGTCGGTGTGCTGACCGCCTTCATCGCCTACATCGGACGCTTCTACAGCCGGCTGGATTCGATGAGCCGCATCGTGTCGGTCACCCAGAAGGCGGCCTCGGCGACCAAGCGCATCTTCGAGATTCTGGACCACGAATCCAGCGTGCCGGAGCCCAGGAACCCGGTGGCGCTGAATCGGGTGGAAGGCCGCATCGAAGTGCGCAACGCGGCGCTGCGCTACGGCAACCGCTCGGTCATTCGTGGGCTGGACCTGACCATCGAGCCGGGCGAAATGATTGGCCTGGTCGGTCATTCGGGTTCGGGCAAGAGCACGCTGGTCAACCTGATCTGCCGCTTCTACGACGTGACGCAGGGCGCCATCCTGGTGGACGGCGTCGACCTGCGGCAGGTGCGCGTGGCCGACTACCGGCGCCACGTTGGGCTGGTGCTGCAGGAGCCTTTCCTGTTTTTCGGCACCATCGCGGAAAACATCGCCTACGGCAAGCCCGACGCCACGCGCGAGGAGATCGTTGCGGCTGCACGGGCCGCGCATGCGCACGAATTCATCCTGCGGCTGCCGCAGGGCTACGACTCGCTGGTGGGCGAGCGCGGCCAGGGCCTGTCGGGCGGCGAGCGCCAGCGCATCAGCATTGCCCGCGCACTGCTGATCGACCCGCGCATCCTGATCCTGGACGAAGCGACGGCGTCCGTCGACACCGAGACCGAGCGCGAGATCCAGAAGGCGCTCGACAACCTGGTGCGCGGGCGCACCACCATCGCCATCGCGCACCGCCTGTCCACCCTGCGCAAGGCCGACCGGCTGGTGGTGATGGACAAGGGACTCAAGGTGGAAGAGGGCACGCACGACCAGTTGATGGCCCACCGCGGCGCGTACTGGCGTTTGTACGAAGCGCAGGCGCGGCAGGAAAAGGCCGAACGCGACCGCATGCTGGTCACGGAAGATCCGCCCGCGCCCCCGCCGGCCCTGCCCACGCCGCCGCTCATCGACCGTGAGGCCGAAGTCGACCCCACGGCCGGGCTGAAGGAGGAGCACAAATGAGCGCGGCCAGCATCGTTTTCGGGTTGCGCCGTGATGCGTTCGGGCGCCTGGTGCTGACCGATGCGCGGGGCAACGAGCACATCGGCGTGGTGGCGGTGCGCGCCTTTCCCATCGCGGCGCCCGACGAAGGCGTCAGCCTGGTCGACACCGATGGCCACGAACTGGCCTGGGTCCCAAGGCTGAGCGCGCTGCCCGCAGCGGAGCAGGCGCTGCTGTCCGAAGCGCTGGAGCAGCGCGAATTCATGCCCGTGCTGCGCAGCCTGAAATCCGTCAGCAGCTTTGCCACGCCCAGCACCTGGGTCGTGGAAACCGACCGCGGGCCGACCAGCTTCGTCCTCAAGGGCGAGGAAGACATTCGGCGCCTGGGGCCGGGGCTGCTGATCGTCAACGATGCGCACGGCGTGCAATACCTGATCCGCGATCTGATGGAGATGGACAAGCACAGCCGCAAGCTGCTCGACCGGTTTCTCTAAGCGCGTCCGGCGTCGGTTTCGGTCGAAGCCGTTCTCAGCCCGGCGCCGCTCGGCAAGTGGCCGTGAGGTCCAGGCCCGGCTGACGCACCTGGCTGTGCACGCCCAAGAGGCCGAGCACGGTGTGAAAGTAATGGTCGTGGGACAGGCGTTCGTCGGCCTTGGTCTTCAGGCAGGCGACGGTCACGCCGCTTTGCTGTTCGAACCGCGGTGACAACCAGGTGATCCACGGCACGCGCTTTTGCGCGTCCGGGGCCAGGCGGTAGGGCAGGCCGTGCAGGTACAGGTTGTTCTCGCCCAGCGATTCGCCGTGGTCGGACAGGTACACCAGCGCCGTGGCGGCGGTCTGGTCGTGCGTGCGCAGCCAGTCGATGGCCTGGCCAAGAAAATGGTCGGTATACAGAATGGTGTTGTCGTAGGCGTTGACCACCTGCTCGCGCGGGCACTGCTGCAGGGCGTTGGTGGTGCATTCGGGCGTGAAGTGCTTGAAGGCGGCGGGCGTGCGCTTGTAGTAGGCCGGCCCGTGGCTACCCATCTGGTGCATGAAGACCACCACGCCACGTGCCCGGCGCTCGGCCGGCAACTGGGCGATGCGCTCGTCCAGGCCGCGCAGCATGACTTCGTCGAAGCATTCGTCGTCGCTGCACAGATCGGGGGCCGCGGCCTGCAGCTGGCGGTAATCGACCTTGGGCACGCGGTCGCACACGCCCTTGCAGCCGCCGGCCTGGTTGTCCAGCCACAGCACGGCGTAGCCAGCGTGTTGCAGCACGTCCACCAGGCCTTCGGTGTTGGCCGCGCGGTCCTCGAAGGCTTCCCGGCCCAGGTTCGAGAACATGCACGGCACCGACGCGGCCGTGTTGGTGCCGCACGACCAGACGTTGCGCAGGCTGGCCACGTTTTGTTGCGCCAGGCGGGGCGTGGTGGCGCGCTCGTAGCCGTTCAGGCCCATGTGGTCGGCGCGCGCGGTCTCACCCAGCACCATGATCACCAGCGGCGGCCGCGCGTCGGCGGCGGGGTCGGCCAGGCGTGCGTCCGCGCCCAGCGGCAGCACGGCCACGCCGCTGCGCTGCACCGGCTGCTGGCCCACGATGGCCAGTGCATAGAACGAGTTGAGCGGGTTGATCAGAAAGCGCAACTGCGTGTGGTTGCGCATGGTCGACGACAAGTCGCCGAAAAACAGGCCGGCGGCGGCCACCACCACCGCCACTGCCCCCGTGGCCAGCGCCAGGTTGTGCAGCAGTTGCCGCCCCGGCGTGGCCCAGCGCAGGGGCAGCCGCCACACCACCAGTGCTGGCAGCACGCCCAGCACCGCCAGCGTGCCCCACAGCCGTGGACTGAGCAGTTCGCGCGCCTCGCGCGCATCGGTCAGCAGCACGTTGACCATCATCGTGCGGTCAATCACGATGCCGTAGCTCAGCATGAAGAAGGCGCCGCCGGCGGCGGCCAGCAAAAAAAGGATCAGCGCGGGCTTGAGCGTCCAGCGCCAGGCCAGCAGCGCCAGGGGCAGGGCGGTCAGCGCCGCCACGCCGACGCCGAACGCCAGCATGAACGCGGTGCCGCGCGCATTGGCCAGCTCGGGCAACGCGCCCATCGCGCGCCACAGCGCCACGTTGCCGACACTGGCCAGCCACAGCGACACCAGCACGACAAGGGTGGCGGGGCGCACCGACCAGCCGGCGCGCCGTCCTGGCCGCGTGGCCTCGCATGGCCGTTTCAAATCGACGGCGGACGGTGAAGGCGCGGGAGCGTCGGGCATGAAATGTGCATAAACGTCGGCTGGCTACCGGCGTGAGACTACCTCAGACCTGGCCAACGAGGTCATGCCGTCACGCGCCAAAGAAGCTCTTGAGCCGGTCGGTCCAGCTCTCGGTGCTGGGCGAATGCTTGGCGCCGCCTTTTTTCAGCGATTCGTCGAATTCCTTCAGCAGCTTGCGCTGATGCTCGGTCAGCTTGACGGGCGTTTCCACGCTGATGTGGCAATACAGGTCTCCCGGATAGGAGGAGCGCACGCCCTTGATGCCCTTGCCGCGCAGGCGAAACTGCTTGCCCGCCTGCGTGCCGTCCGGAATGTCGATCGCCGCCTTGCCGCCCAGCGTGGGCACCTCGATCTCGCCGCCCAAGGCCGCGGCGGCAAAGCTGATGGGCACCACGCAGTGCAGATCGTCGCCGTCGCGCTCGAAGATGTCGTGCTTTTTCAGGCGAATCTCGATGAACAGGTCGCCCGGCGGCCCGCCGTTGGTGCCCGGCTCGCCATTGCCGGCCGATCGAATGCGCATGCCGTCGTCGATGCCGGCGGGGATCTTCACCTCCAGCGTCTTCTGGTGTTTGACCTTGCCTTGGCCGTGGCAGGTGCCGCAGGGTTCCTTGATGATCTTGCCGGTGCCGCGGCAGTGCGGACAGGTTTGCTGCACGCTGAAGAAGCCTTGCCGCATCTGCACCACGCCCTGACCGTGGCAGGTGCCACAGGTGGTGGCGCTGGTGCCGGCTTTGGCGCCCGAGCCGTGACAGGTGTCGCACGATTCCCAGCTGGGGATACGGATTTGCGCGTCCTTGCCAGACGCCGCCTCTTCCAGCGTGATTTCCATGGCGTAGCTCAGGTCGGCGCCACGGTAAATCTGCTGGCCGCCGCGCCCGCCCCGCGCGCCGCCGAAGATGTCGCCGAAGATGTCGCCAAAGGCCTCGGCAAAGCCGCCGAAGCCTTCGGGGCCGCCGCGCATGTTGGGGTCGACCCCCGCGTGGCCGTACTGGTCGTAGGCAGCCTTTTTCTGCGGGTCGGACAGCATCTCGTAGGCTTCCTTGGCCTCCTTGAACTTCAGTTCGGCGTTTTGCGCATCACCCTGATTGCGGTCGGGGTGGTACTTCATCGCCAGCTTGCGATAGGCCTTCTTGATTTCTTCTTCGCTGGCGTTCTTGGGCACGCCAAGGACTTCGTAGTAGTCGCGTTTTGCCATGGAGATGCTCTGGTTTCGATAGCTGGATGCGCAAGCGCCGCGCAGTCGATCCGGATGAATGAATCTTCTGCGCGGCGCGGGGAGGGCGCGACCGCGGTCACGCCCGGCGGCTCATCAACCCTTTTTGACTTCTTTCACTTCGGCATCGACCACGTTGTCGTCGGCCGCTGGCGCCGCGCCCTGTGCACCAGGGGCGGCGCCGGCCGCGCCCGCAGCCTGGGCGGCCGCGGCCGCGTCGGCGTACATCTTCTCGCCCAGCTTCTGGCTGGCGGTCATCAGCGCTTCGGTCTTGGACTCGATGGCGGACTTGTCGTCGCCCTTCAGGGCTTCCTCGACGGCCTTGATGGCATCTTCGATGGCGGTCTTTTCGGCCGCCTCCAGCTTGTCGCCATGGTCGGCGAGGGACTTGCGCACGCTGTGCACCATGGCGTCGCCCTGGTTGCGGGCTTGGATCAACTCCAGCTTCTTGTGGTCCTCGGCCGCGTTCAGTTCGGCGTCTTTCACCATCTGCTGGATCTCGGCCTCGGACAAGCCGGAGTTGGCCTTGATCGTGATCTTGTTTTCCTTGCCAGTGGCTTTGTCCTTGGCGCTGACGTGCAGAATGCCGTTGGCGTCGATATCGAAGGTCACCTCGATCTGCGGCATGCCGCGCGGTGCCGGGGCGATGCCTTCCAGGTTGAACTCGCCCAAGAGCTTGTTGCCGGTGGCCATCTCGCGCTCGCCCTGATAGACCTTGATGGTCACGGCCGGCTGGTTGTCGTCGGCGGTGGAGAAGGTCTGCGCGAACTTGGTCGGAATGGTGGTGTTCTTGGTGATCATCTTCGTCATCACGCCGCCCAGGGTTTCAATGCCCAGCGACAGCGGGGTGACGTCGAGCAGCAGCACGTCCTTGCGGTCACCCGACAGCACCTGGCCCTGGATGGCGGCGCCCACGGCCACGGCTTCGTCGGGGTTGACGTCCTTGCGCGGCTCCTTGCCGAAGAACTCTTTCACCTTGTCCTGCACCTTGGGCATGCGGGTCTGGCCACCGACCAGGATCACGTCGTCGATCTGGTTGACCGACACGCCGGCGTCCTTGATGGCGATGCGGCAGGGCTCGATCGAGCGCTCGATCAGCTCCTCGACCAGGCTCTCGAACTTGGCGCGCGTCAGCTTGATGTTGAGGTGCTTCGGGCCGGTGGCATCGGCCGTGATGTAGGGCAGGTTGATATCGGTGGCGGTGGCCGACGACAGCTCGATCTTGGCCTTTTCAGCGGCTTCCTTCAGGCGCTGCAGGGCCAGCACGTCGCTCTTCAGGTCGACACCGGCTTCTTTCTTGAACTCGGTGATGACGTAGTCGATGATGCGCTGGTCGAAGTCTTCGCCGCCCAGGAAGGTGTCGCCGTTGGTGGACAGCACTTCGAACTGCTTTTCGCCATCGACGTCGGCGATTTCAATGATGGAGACGTCGAACGTGCCGCCGCCCAGGTCATAGACGGCGATCTTGCGGTCGCCCTTGGCCTGCTTGTCCAAACCAAAGGCCAGCGCCGCGGCGGTGGGCTCGTTGATGATGCGCTTGACGTCCAGGCCCGCGATGCGGCCGGCGTCCTTGGTGGCCTGGCGCTGGCTGTCGTTGAAGTAGGCGGGAACAGTGATGACGGCCTCGGTGACGGCCTCGCCCAGGTAGTCCTCGGCGGTTTTCTTCATCTTGCGCAGGATCTCGGCGCTGATCTGCGGCGGCGACAGCTTCTTGCCGCGCACTTCCACCCAGGCATCTCCGTTGTCTGCCTTGGTGATCTGGTAGGGCATCAGGTGGATGTCCTTCTGCACTTCGGCTTCGTCGAATTTGCGGCCGATCAGGCGCTTGACGGCGTAGATGGTGTTCTTGGGGTTGGTGACCGCCTGGCGCTTGGCGGGCGCGCCGACGAGGACTTCGCCGTCCTCCTGGTAGGCCACGATGGAAGGCGTGGTGCGCGCGCCTTCGGCGTTCTCGATCACTTTGGTC
>JAKOYD010000133.1 GCA_029780695.1 Pseudomonadota bacterium | reverse complement strand
TGTCACTCGTCGGCGTAATCAGGCCAGTGGGTTTTCGGCATATTCAGGCCGGCTTGGTCGGGCAGGATTTCGGCGTAATCCGGCCAGGCCGTTTTCGGCATAAACAGGCCACCTGGTTTTCGGCGTAATCCGGCCACGACGCGCAGCAGCGGGCATCTCGAACACTCAGTCGCATCGGTACCCTCACCGGTCTTTCAGACCAATGAGGGCGAGCCGATGGGGCGCAGGAGATTCGAGATGTTTCGGTACCGACAGGCGCTGGTGCGGCTTCGCGCCGGCGACTCCGAGCGGCAGATCGCCCGTAGTGGCGTCATGGGCCGCGATAAGCTGGCGGCCTTTCGCAGTCTGGCCCAGGCGCAAGGGTGGCTCGATCCCGAGCAGGCGCTGCCCGAGGATCAGGCGCTGGCCGCCGTGTTGGGCCAGGCACGTCGTGCTCGCAGCACGATCTCTTCGGCCGAGCCCTGGCGCGAGCGCGTCGCGCAGTGGGTCGGCCAAGGCGTGCAAGGCGTGGCGATTCACGCCGCCCTGTGTCGCGAACATGGCTATACGGGCAGCTACTCGGCCGTGCATCGGCTGATTCGGTCGATCAAGGCGGCCACGCCCCCCGAAGCGACGATCAGGCTGCACTTCGGCCCGGCCGAGGCCGCACAGGTCGACTTCGGCGCTGGCCCCGAACTGCCCGATGCCGACGGCGTCGTGCGGCGTACCTGGGCGTTCGTGATGACGCTGTGCTATTCGCGTCACCAGTACGTCGAGTTCGTCTGGGATCAGAAGGTGTCAACCTGGCTCGGTTGCCACCGCCGTGCCTTCGAGTGGTTCGGCGCCGTCCCCCAGCGCTTGATCATCGACAACGCTAAGTGCGCCATTACCCGGGCATGCCGAACCGATCCTCTGGTGCAACGCGCCTATGCCGAATGCGCCGAGGGATACGGATTTCGCATCGACGCGCTGCCGCCGGCCGAGCCTCAGTTGAAGGGGGTCGTCGAATCGGGCGTCAAGTACGTCAAGGGCAACCTCTTGCCGCTGCGCAGCTTTCGCGATCTGGCGGACCTGAATCGCCAGACTCGGGACTGGGTGATGTTTGAGGCCGGCGTGCGAACGCACGGCACCACGCGGCGCCAGCCCCTGGAACTGTTCGCCTTGGAGCGCCCGCTGATGCAAGCGCTGCCGGCGATCGCCCCGGACCTGGGCAGTTGGCACCGCGTGATCGCCCACCGTGACTGTCACGTCAAGTTCGAGTACGCACTGTATTCGGTGCCCTATGCGTTGAACGGTCGCAAGCTGTGGCTGCGTGCCACCGACGGCGCGGTCGCCATCTACGAGGACTACCGTCACGTCGTCACCCACGGTCGCAGCCGCCGCCCGGGCGAACGCGTCACCGTGCGCGACCACCTGCCGCCCGAGGCCGCGCGGTTTCTCGCTCACGACCGCCAGTGGTGCCTGCAACAAGCCCGACGCATCGGACCGGCCTGCGCCGAGTTGGTCGCCCAACTGCTGACCGATCGGATCCTGGAGCGGCTACGCGCGGCCCAGGGCGTGCTGCACCTACCCGAGCAGTACACCGCCGAACGTGTCGAACGCGCCTGCGCCCGGGCGCTCGCGCACGGCTCGCCGCATTACCGCACCGTCAAGACCATCCTGGCCGGCGGCCACGACCTGCGCCCCGATCCGAGCGCCGGCATCGACCCGAACGCCCGTCACGGCAGCAACGCGCGCTTCGCTCGCCAAGCGGCCGACCTGTTCACCCCGCCGCAGCCCAGTCGGCTGCATTGATCCGCAACGAAGGAGAACCCTTGATCATGAACCCCCTGAACCCCATCCCCGAGCTGGCACCGCAACTGAAGCAATTGCGCCTGTCCGGCATCCTGGATTCGCTCGAATCGCGTAACCGCCAGGCCATCGAGTCCAAGCTCGCTTACACCGAGTTCCTGGCCATGCTGATCGGCGACGAAGTGGCCCGGCGTGAGAACAAGAAGTTCGATTTACGGCTGCGCCGTGCCAGCTTCCGCGCCACCAAGACGCTGGAGCAGTTCGACTTCGAGCGACTGCCGCAACTGAACCGCGCACAGGTCCACGACCTGGCCACCGGACGCTATCTGCAAGAACGCGCCCCCGTGCTGATCGTCGGACCTTGCGGCACCGGCAAGAGCCATCTGGCGCAGGCGCTGGGCCACTGCGCCGTGCGCCAGGGCGTGGACGTCGTGTTCACCACCTGCTCCAACCTCGCGGCCAGTCTGGCCACCGCCCGGGCTACCGGCACTTACGAACGCAAGCTGGCCAGCCTGGCGCGCGTGCCACTGCTGATCATCGATGACTTCGGCCTCAAACCGCTGCGTCCGCCCGCCGACGAAGATCTGCACGACCTGATCGCCGAGCGCTACGAGTCCGCCGCCACCATCGTCACCAGCAACCTGGACTTCCCCGAGTGGGATCAGGCGTTCCCTGCCAACCGACTGCTCGCCTCGGCGTCGCTCGATCGGCTGCGTCACAACGCCTACTGCCTGACGCTGGACGGCGCCTCCTACCGCGCACCGCGTTCTCTACCGGCAGCCTCGAATCCGGCGATTGCCAAAGCCTCGAAAACCAACCATTCTTAACCCCCTCTCGAGATGCCCGTTTGCATCCGCGCCTCTGGCCTGATTACGCCGAAATCGGCTGGCCTGATTATGGCGATCAGTGACA
>JAKOYD010000125.1 GCA_029780695.1 Pseudomonadota bacterium | reverse complement strand
ATGTTCCGCTGGCCCCTGCAGGCCGCGGGGGTGGCGCTGGTTGAGGGCGCCATGCTGGTTGGCTGGTACCAGCTCGACAGCAACGACCGGGCCGAGCCGGAGCAGCGCTGGCTGTACGCGGGCATGGCGGTCCTGGGGTACGTAGCCCTGCTGGTGATTGCCCTGCAGCACGAGGGCCTGCGCGGGCTAGTGTTCCGCCTGACGCTGCTGGCCCTGCTGGCGTACAGCGTTGTGGAGAGTGGCATCCTGTCGAGCATACGGCAGCGGCGCACGGCTGACCGCAACATCGAACGCGACCGCAAGGTAGCCCGCACGCGCCGGGAGCAGGAGCGACTGACTGCCACCTTACGCTATGAGCTAACAGGTGAGCGGGAGCGCGCGCTGTTAGCCGCCGAACACAAGGCGCTGTTGGAGGCCGGGCTGGCGAGTGTGAAGCTGCGCAGGTCGCGACTGTTAGATGACGTGAAGCAGGAGGCCCGGACCGAACGCCGGAACGCTGCGCAATCGGACACCCGGCCCTCTGGATATGACACCTTCCCGCACCCCATCGATGACGCCCAGCGGCGACGGGCCGAACAGCAGCGACTCGACAAGGACGCTGCCCTGTTGCACATGCTGAACGTCCTGGCTAACAACCCGGACACCAGCAAGGCCGCCCTCGCTGAACACATCGGGCGAGCGCGTAACACGGTGTACGACTACCTCGACGAGCTGGAATTGAACGGCTGGATTGAACGCTCAGAGGACACGGGCAGCGGGTATGTCCTGACGGCCGCCGGTGCGCAGCACCTAACACCTGCGCTGTACAGCAACGGCAACGGTCACCGGTGAACGGCGACGGCCTAGCCGCCCGACGGCATCCACGGAGAGGGCTGGCCCCACAGGGGCTGGCCCTTTTTTGACACCGGCGCTTTTTATGTGTCTAAAATCGTCCGGCTCCGAGGTGCTTGTCCCTAAGAAGTGCGCACCTTGTCCCTAAGAAGTGCGCACACCGGCGGATAGACCCCGCCGGCGGGCTGGCATCCTGTGCTATCCAGGCCCTCCCCTCCCCGATTTTCGCCGCACCTTCCGCCCCATCCAGTACCCCGTTTTCAGG
>JAKOYD010000122.1 GCA_029780695.1 Pseudomonadota bacterium | reverse complement strand
GCGTGCGCGGCGGGGCTATGATGCCAACACACTCCGGGGTGCCCGCCGCAGGCGAGCTGAGATGGTCGAACTGATCGACCGAACCCGTCAACTTGATCCGGCTAGTACCGGCGTAAGGAAGAGCAGGCTTTTCAGGCGAGCGCCCCTCAACGGCGCCAGCGTCCTGTCATCGGCCCCC
The DNA here is from genome assembly GCA_029780695.1 of Pseudomonadota bacterium. Taxonomy (GTDB): domain Bacteria; phylum Pseudomonadota; class Gammaproteobacteria; order Burkholderiales; family Burkholderiaceae_C; genus Ottowia. Next base: position 16,360 of record JAKOYD010000122.1, on the reverse strand, counting down.
GGAGTCCACCCACGGACCACCTGGAGACCACCGATGAACGCCCCCGACAAGATCGCCGAAATGCTCGCCCTCACGCGCGAGCCCCTGCCAGCCTCCACCAAAGGCGCCATCGTCGGCAGTCGACCCGACCTGCGTGTGCCGGTGCGCGACGTGCGGTTGACCAACGGGCGCGAAGTGTCTTTCTACGACACGTCGGGGCCCTACACCGACCCCACCGCCTCCATCGACATCCGCCAGGGCCTGCAGCCGCTGCGTGCCGCCTGGATAGCCGAGCGCGGTGATACCGAAGCGTACGAAGGCCGCTTGGCACACATCCTGGACGATGGCGGCAAGCACGACGGGCGTGATGGCGAACGCATCGAGCAGCTGCGCCGCGAAGCCGCGGCCCTGCAGCGCCAGCCGCGCCGCGCCAAGGCCGGCGGCAATGTCACGCAGATGCACTATGCGCGCCGCGGCATCATCACCCCCGAGATGGAATACATCGCCCTGCGCGAAAACGGCCGCATGGAATGGACGCAGGAATTCCTGAGCCAGCGCGAGCGTGAAGCCCGCCGGCGCGGCAACCCGATGGGCGCCGTCATGCCCGAGCGCATCACGCCCGAATTCGTGCGCGACGAAGTGGCGCGCGGGCGCGCCATCATCCCGGCCAACATCAACCACCCCGAGGTAGAGCCGATGATCATCGGCCGCAACTTCCGCGTGAAGATCAACGCCAACATCGGCAACAGCGCCGTCACCAGCAGCATCGAGGAAGAGGTGGAAAAGCTGGTGTGGTCGATCCGCTGGGGCGGCGATACGGTGATGGACCTCAGCACGGGCAAGAACATCCACACCACGCGCGACTGGATCATCCGCAACTCGCCCGTGCCGATCGGCACCGTGCCGATCTACCAGGCGCTGGAGAAGGTCGGTGGCATCGCCGAAGACCTGACCTGGCAAATCTTCCGCGACACGCTGATCGAGCAGGCTGAGCAGGGCGTGGACTACTTCACCATCCACGCCGGCGTGCGCCTGCCCTTCATCCACCTCACGGCGGATCGCGTGACGGGCATCGTCAGCCGTGGTGGCTCGATCATGGCCAAGTGGTGCATTGCGCACCACCAGGAGAGCTTCCTCTACACGCACTTCGAGGATATCTGCGAGATCATGAAGGCGTACGACGTGAGCTTCAGCCTGGGCGATGGCCTGCGCCCCGGCTGCGCGAGCGATGCCAACGACGAAGCCCAATTCGCCGAGCTGCGTACCCTGGGCGAGCTGACGCAAATCGCCTGGAAGCATGACGTGCAGACCATGATCGAAGGCCCCGGCCATGTGCCCATGCACATGATCCAGGAGAACATGACAGAGCAGCTCAAGCACTGCGGCGAGGCGCCGTTCTATACGCTGGGCCCGCTCACCATCGACAGCTCGCCGGGCTACGACCACATTGCCAGCGCCATTGGCGCCGCCATGATCGGCTGGATGGGCACGGCCATGCTTTGTTATGTCACGCCCAAGGAGCACCTGGGCCTGCCCGACCGCGACGACGTCAAGCAGGGCATCATCGCTTACAAGATCGCCGCCCACGCCGCCGACGTGGCCAAGGGTCATCCATCAGCGCGCGCGCGCGATGACGCGATCAGCAAGGCGCGCTTTGAATTCCGCTGGGAAGACCAGTTCAACCTGGGCCTGGACCCCGACACCGCGCGTGAATTTCACGACGAGACGCTGCCCAAGGACTCAAGCAAGACCGCGCACTTCTGCAGCATGTGCGGCCCCAAGTTCTGCTCGATGAAGATCACGCAGGAGGTGCGCGACTATGCGGCGGCCAAGGGCGTGAGCGAGGCCGAGGCACTGAAGGCCGGGATGGATGAGAAATCGAAGGAATTTGCGGCGAAGGGCGGCGAGTTCTATGTGCCGATTCACAAGGCTTGAGATTTTTTGAGGCTCAGGCGCTGGCTGGATCAGCGTCTAATGCTATGAAAATTGAAGTCAACCATGTCTGATCGACTGCACGTCGGCATTGCGGGCGCCGGGCTGCTCGGCCGCCTGCTGGCGTGGCGCCTGTCGCAGGCCGGTCGCCGTGTGTCGGTGTTCGACCCCGCAGTCGATGAACGGGCTGTCGTGCGCAGCCAGGCGCCAGAACCGTACGTGCCCACGGCGGCGGGGTTCACGGCGGCGGGCATGCTCAGTCCGCTGTCTGAATTGGACAATGCCGAGCCTGCCGTGGCGGCGCTGGGGTGGCGTTCGCTTGCACTGTGGCCGCAGATCGCGGCGGCCTTGCCGGGCTCGCCCACGGTGATGGTCGGAGGCAGCCTGCTGGTGGCGCACCGGCCCGACCTGGGGGCCGCGCAGCGCGTGCTGGCGCGCATGCAGGCGGCGGCAGCCACGCCCGAGTGGCGCGCCGCCAGCCCGGCCGAGGGTGTGCAGACGCTGGATGCGCCGGCCTTGCGCGAGATGGAGCCATCGATACAGGGGCCGGCCCATGCCTGGCTGCTGCCGGGCGAAGGCTTCGTCGACACCGTGGCGATGATGAATGCTCTTTATTCAGGAGCAGATGGAGCGCACTGGCATTGGGGTCAGCGCGTATTGGCCGTTGAAGCGGGCGAGGGCGGCGGCACATTGCGCATGGCCGATGGGCGCATGCTGGCGTTTGATGTGGTGATCGACGTGCGGGGTACGGGCGCGGGCCTGCTCCCTCGCCCCTCTGGGGAGAGGGCTGGGGGGAGGGGTGCGGAAGGTGATGGGGGCGTGGTCGGCCCTCACCCCAACGCTCTCCCAGAGGGAGAGGGGGTCAGAGTACGCGGCGTGCGCGGCGAAGTGATCTGGCTCGACTGCCCTGGCCACGGCCTCACGCGCCCGGTGCGCCTGCTGCACCCGCGCCACCGCGTGTACATCGTTCCGCGAACGGAGCGCGACGTGATTGTGGGCGCCAGCGAGATCGAAAGCGAAGACCGGTCTCCCGTCAGCCTGCGCAGTGCCGTCGAACTGATGGCCGCCGCGCACAGCGTGGTGCCCGCGCTGGCCGAGGCGCGCATCGTGAAGATGGACGTCAACCTGCGCCCCGCGCTGCCCGACAACAACCCGCTCATCGAGCAGCACGGTCGTCTGCTGCGCATCAATGGCCTGTTCCGCCACGGCTGGCTGCTGGCGCCGGCGTTGGTCGAGCAGGCCGCACGCCGGGCCGATGCGTGGTGGCTGAATATCTCTGACCAGGCAGCGCCGCCGGCTGAGCGCGCCACGGTACAGGTCGCATGAACATGAACACGCCCGAACCGACCGGCCGGCCCACAGCCGCCGCGCCGCCCGACGTCACGATCCGCCTGGACGGCGCGCCGCGCAGCGTGCCGGCCGGCACCACGCTGGCCGATCTGGTGGGCCAGTTGGGCCATGCGCCGCAGGCCGTCAGCACGGCCGTCAATGGCGAATTTGTTGCCCGCGCGGGACGCGCCGCGCGCCTGCTGGGCGAGGGCGACACGGTGCTGCTGTTTCAGCCCATCGTCGGCGGTTGAAAAAGCGCGCTGCGCTGCCGGCGGCGGCGCGCCAAGCCGGCGCTGGCTCAGGCCTGCGCTGGCATCGGCGCACTCGCCAGGCGCGCTATCAGGCCGTGCTCGGCAGGTCCGTCGACCGGAATCCATACCCGCAGGGGGTTGCCCGCCGCCACGTCGATGGTTTCACCCTCGGCGTTCTTCATGACCTGCAACTGCACGGTGCGGTTGCCTTGCGGCGTGATGATCTCGATCCAGTCGCCCACGGCAAAGCGGTTCTTGGTCTCTATCTCGGCCCAGCCGTCGCGCGTGGTTTTTACTTCGCCCACGAACTGGCTGCGCGTGGCGACCGAGTGGCCGGTTTCATAGTTCTGGTAATCGTTGGCGGGGCGGCGCTCCAGAAAGCCGCTGGTGTAGCCGCGGTTGGCCAGCCCTTCCAGCTCGCTGATCAGTTGCGGGTTGAACGGCCGGCCGGCCACCGCGTCGTCGATGGCGCGGCGGTAGGTTTGCGCGGTGCGGGCGACGTAGTACAGGCTCTTGGTGCGGCCTTCGATCTTGAGCGAATCGACGCCGATCTTGGTCAGTTTTTCGACCAGCTCAATGGCGCGCAAGTCCTTGCTGTTCATGATGTAGGTGCCGTGCTCGTCTTCCATGATGGGCATCAGCTGGCCGGGGCGGCCTTCTTCCTCGATCAGGTACACCTTGTCGGCCGACGGGTGGCGCTGGCCGTTGCCGCAGGTGGATTCGCCCGCGTCGGCACGTTCGGCCTCGGCGGCGAAGCTGAAGCCCTGCAACTGCTCGCCCAGCGCCAGCGCCTCGCCGGTGTTGGGGTCGATGGCGGCGTCCATGGTCTTGTAGTTCCAGCGGCAGGCGTTGGTGCAAGTGCCCTGGTTGGGGTCGCGCCGGTTGAAGTAGCCGCTCAGCAGGCAGCGGCCCGAATAGGCGATGCACAGCGCGCCGTGCACGAACACTTCCAGCTCCATGTCGGGGCATTCCTGGCGGATTTGCTCGACCTCGGCCAGGCTCAATTCGCGCGACAGGATGATGCGCGCGACGCCCATGTTCTGCCAGAACTTCACCGCCGCCCAGTTGGTGGTGTTGGCCTGCACGCTGAGGTGGATGGGGATGTGCGGCCACTTTTCGCGCACCAGCATGATGAGGCCCGCGTCGGCCATGATGAGCGCGTCGGGCTTCAGGGCGACCACGGGTTCCAGGTCGCGCAGGTAGGTGCGCAGCTTGTCGTTGTGGGCGATAAGGTTGCTGGTGACGAAGAATTTCTTGCCGCGCGCGTGCGCCTCGGCAATGCCGGTGGCGATTTGCTCCAGGCGGAATTCGTTGTTGCGCGCGCGCAAGGAATAGCGCGGCTGGCCGGCGTAGACCGCGTCGGCGCCGAAGTCGTAGGCCGCGCGCATCTTGTCCAGGCTGCCGGCGGGCAGCAGCAGTTCGGGGGCTTTGGGCGTCATGGGCGGTATTGTCCGCGTTCGCGGCGTTTCGCGCGTGGGCCAGGGCCGTGGCTTGACTCGCGTCAAGACGGGCGCGGCCGCCTTGGGCTATGGTGCAGATGAACAGAAGCTTTTTAACCACCCCAAGGAGCATCCATGATCCGTGAAGTCGAAGGCGACATCCTCTTGAGCGACGCCCAGGTGATCGCGCACGGCATTGCCACCGCCGATCCGTTCGATTCCGGCCTGGCGCTGGCGCTGCGCGAGCGCTTTCCGTCCATGGTCAAGGACTACCGCCACGCCACGCACGCCAAGCAGCCTGACACGGGCGACATTTGGGCCTGGGGCGGCGTCAACGAAGACGGCAGCGTGCGCGGCATCGTCAACCTGCTGACGCAGGGCATGCAAAGCCAGGCCAAGTCGGCGCGTCCGATGAAAGCCAAGCTCGAAGACGTGAACCACGCGCTGCGCGAGTTGGCCAACCTGGTGCGCAAAGACGGCATCAAGAGCGTGGCCCTGCCGCGCCTGGCCACCGGTGTGGGTGGTCTCGACTGGGCCGACGTCAAGCCGCTGGTTCAGCAGCACCTGGGTGATCTGGGCGTGCCGGTGCTGGTCTATGAGGTGTACCGCAAGGATCAGAAGGCCGACGAGAAGCTGGCCTGATCAGGAACCCTGATCCCGGGCGCGGCGCTAGGTCGCGCACTCGGCCTACACACAGCCCGCGCGATGGAGCATCGGCGCGGGCTTTTTTGTGCGTACCATGGCGGCCGTTCTCTTACCCATTCATCGCAAAAACACCATGAAACCATTTGTCATTGCGCTGCTGGCGCTGTCTGCGCTGGGCGCCGCACAGGCTCAATCTTCTGGCCTGAAAGCCGGCCTGTGGGAAAGCCGAACAACCCGCATGACGGTAGACGGCAAGGACATGATGCCGCAGATTGCCGCCGCCGCGGAGCAAATGAAAAAACAGCTGGCCAGCCTGCCGCCCGAGCAACGCAAAAAGGTCGAAGCCAGCCTGTTGGCGCACGGCAGCGACCCGACGGCGCAGCACCTCTGTATCAGCCCCGAGATGGCCAAGCGCGACGAGCCCATCTTGCCGCGGCCCCGCGGTGCCGAGTGCGACACGCCCAAGCTTGACCGCAGCGGCAACCGCAGCACGTTTGAGTTTGTGTGCAAGCAAGGCGGCGGCAGCATGACGGCCAAGGGCGACACCGTGGCCGAGGGCGACCTGGTCACGACAAAAATGGACACCACCGGCAAGGATGCCGCTGGAAAGGCGCACACCATGCAGGTCGAAACACAAATGAAGTTTCTGGGCAGCCAGTGTGGCAAGGTCAAGCCGTTCGATCAGCTGGCGCATGCGGCGCAGGCTCAGCCGGCCGCAAAAGCGCCGGCCGCGCCTCGCGCGCCCGCCAAATAAGCGCTGCGGCGGCAGCCGTCATGCTATTGAGGCGATAGCGCCTTGCTCAGGCTGGGCGCCCGCGCAAGGCATTTTATTTTTCAAACGAGGTTGTTGCCGCGGGCGCTGGCAACGTGTCCGGCGCCCTGCGACAATGGCTCGGAAGCGGCCGCTGAAATCCGCGTCGCGCGGCCGCCGGTTCCTCCAGTTCAACGCACAGGAAATACCGCCATGGCCACTCGCACCGCCCACGCTTTCGCCGCCACGCGCAAGACCTTCAAGACCGCTTCCGGCAAGACCGGCCAGTTCTATTCGCTGCCCGCGCTGGCCAAAAAATACCCCAACGTCAGCCGCCTGCCGGTGTCGATCCGCATCGTGCTCGAATCGGTGCTGCGGCATTGCGACGGCCAGAAGGTGCTGCCCGAGCACGTGGAGCAACTGGCCAACTGGAAGCCCAAGGCCGCCCGCAGCGACGAAATACCCTTCACCGTGGCCCGCGTGGTGCTGCAGGATTTCACCGGCGTGCCGCTGCTGGCCGACCTGGCCGCCATGCGCTCCACCGCCCAGCGCTTGGGGCATGACCCGAAGAAGATCGAGCCGCTGGTGCCGGTCGACCTGGTGGTGGACCACTCGGTCATGGTCGACTACTACGGCCGCAAGAACGCGCTCGACCTGAACATGAAGCTCGAATTCCTGCGCAACCGCGAGCGCTACGAATTCATGAAGTGGGGCATGCAGGCCTTCGACACCTTTGGCGTGGTGCCGCCGGGCTTCGGCATCGTGCACCAGGTCAACCTCGAATACCTGGCGCGCGGCGTTCACAAGGGCGCTGACGGGGTGTACTACCCCGACACGCTGGTGGGCACCGACAGCCACACCACCATGATCAACGGCATCGGCGTGGTTGGCTGGGGCGTGGGCGGCATCGAGGCCGAGGCCGCCATGCTGGGCCAGCCTGTGTATTTTTTGACGCCCGACGTGGTGGGCTTCGAGTTGAAAGGCCGCCTGCGCGAAGGCTGCACCGCCACCGACCTGGTGCTGACGGTGACCGAGATGCTGCGCAAGGAAAAGGTGGTCGGCAAGTTCGTCGAATTCTTCGGCGAAGGCACGCGCACGCTCAGCCTGCCCGACCGCGCGACCATCGGCAACATGGCGCCCGAATACGGTGCCACCATGGGTTTCTTCCCGGTCGACGAGCGCACCATCGAATATTTCGAAGGCACCGGCCGCACCAAGGCCGAGATCGAGGCGTTCGAGGCCTATTTCCGCGCCCAGGGGCTGTTTGGCGTGTCGCGGCGCGGCGAAATCGATTATTCGCAAGTTGTGACGCTGGATTTGGGCGACGTCACGCCCAGCCTGGCTGGCCCCAAGCGGCCGCAAGACCGCATCGAACTGGGCAACGTGGCGCGCCAGTTCGAGTCGCTGTTTTCCAAGCCCATGGCCGACAACGGTTTCAACCGGCCGGCCGACCTGCTGCACACGCGCGTTGACGTCAGCCGCGACAACCAGCCGGACGTGGACGAGCGCCCGCCGCAAGCCCAGCCAACGCCGCTGGGCGCGCCGCGCGCGATGGTCGAGATGGTCGCCAACAAACCCACGCTCGAATCCGCGCTGGCCGAAGCCGACGTCATCGAGCCCATCTCGCCCTACCAATACACGCTGGGCAACGGCGACGTGCTGATTGCCGCCATCACCAGCTGCACCAACACCAGCAACCCCAGCGTGCTGCTGGCCGCCGGCTTGCTGGCCAAGAAAGCTGTGCAGGCGGGCTTGACCGTCAAGCCGCACATCAAGACCTCGCTGGCGCCCGGCTCGCGCATCGTCACCGAATACCTGACCGAAACCGGTCTGCTGCCGTATCTCGAAAAACTCGGCTTTGCCGTGGCCGGCTACGGCTGCACCACCTGCATCGGCAACGCGGGCGACCTGGCGCCCGAGATCAACGAGGCCATCACCCGCAACGACTTGGTGTGCGCCGCCGTGCTGTCGGGCAACCGCAATTTCGAGGCGCGCATCCACCCCAACCTGAAGGCCAACTTTCTGGCCAGCCCGCCGCTGGTGGTGGCCTACGCCATCGCCGGCAACGTGCTGACCGACCTGATGACGCAGCCGGTGGGCCAGGGCAAGGGTGGCAAGGACGTGTTCTTGGGCGACATCTGGCCGACCAGCGACGAGGTGCAGAAGCTGCTGAAATACGCCATGAAGGGCAAGGCCTTCCGCGCCAACTACGCCAAGGTCAAGACGGAGCCGGGCAAGCTGTGGGAACAGATCAACGGCGTGGCCGGCGACGTGTATGACTGGCCGGCCAGCACCTACATCGCCGAGCCGCCTTTCTTCAATGATTTTGCTATTGATTCGGTAGCTTATGGCGCTGATTCAGAAAGCGCTGGCGGCCAAAAGGATGCCGCGGTGCGCGGCGCGCGCATCATGGCGCTGTTTGGCGACAGCATCACCACCGATCACATCTCGCCCGCCGGCAGCATCAAGGAAACGTCGCCCGCCGGGCAGTGGCTGCTGGCCAACGGCGTGCAGAAGGCCGACTTCAACAGCTATGGCGCGCGGCGCGGCAACCACGAAGTGATGATGCGCGGCACCTTTGCCAACGTGCGCATCAAGAATCTGATGCTGCCGCCGCTCGAAGACGGCAGTCGCGAAGAAGGTGGCCTGACGCTGTACCAGCAGCCCGGCGAGCTGCAAGGCAGCAAGCAGTTCATCTACGACGCGGCGATGAAGTACTGCGCCGCCGGCGTGCCCACCGTCATCTTCGCCGGCGAGGAATACGGCACCGGCTCGAGCCGCGACTGGGCCGCCAAGGGCACGCAGCTGCTGGGCATCAAGGCCGTGGTCGCCAAGAGCTTCGAGCGCATCCACCGCAGCAACCTGGTCGGCATGGGCGTGCTGCCCCTGCAGTTTAAGGGCGGCGAATCGTGGGAATCGCTGGGGCTGAAGGGCGACGAGCTGATCGACATCGTGCCGGCGGATGACTTGGCGCCGATGAGCGAGGCCAGACTGGTCGTCACGCGGGCCGATGGGTCGAAGCACGAAACCACGCTGACGCTGCGCATCGACACGCCGATCGAGGTGGACTATTTCCGCAATGGGGGCATCTTGCCGTACGTGCTGCGGCAGTTGCTGGCTTGAACGGCGCACAGCTTTTCTACCCATCGGGGCAGTAGGGCGGGACTTCGTGCCCGCGCGAGCCACACCGCCCGACTGCGCGTGGCGCCATGCCTGCACACCGGGGTGCTGCTGGGTGTCGTGCACGCCCGTGCCATCGCCCGGCGGCTGATGCGCGCGCACCCAGTGCAATTTTGATAGCGCCATGCGCGGTGGTGGCAAGCGGCGAAGGGCTTTTTCATGCTGAAACGCGCTGTCCAGGCGGTGCTTGCGTTGTGTCAGCCGGCGCGACGCGCGGCAGCGGCACAATCGGTGCCATGAAGACACAACAGCTCCTGATTGCCGGTGGCGGCATCGGTGGCCTGGCGTCGGCGCTGGCAGTGGCGCGTGCCGGGTGGGAAGTGCGCCTGTACGAGCGCGCGGCCGAATTTTCCGAGGTGGGCGCCGGCATTCAGCTGGGCCCCAACGTGACCCGCATCCTGCACCACTGGGGGCTGGAGGGCGAGTTGCGCGCCGTCGCGGCCTTTCCAGACCGGCTGCAGGTGCGCAACGCGCTCAGCGGTGCCGAACTGGGCGCGCTGGACCTGGGCGCGCGCTGCCTCGATCATTACGGCGCCCCCTATGCCACCGTCCACCGCGCCGACATGCACCGCTTGCTGGTGCGCGCCGCGCTGCAGCAGCCGGGCGTGCATCTCAACCTGGATCAGTGGCTGGCCAGCTACCAGGACGACGGCAAGGTGGTGCGCCTGGAAACCGTGCGTGGGCTGGTGGTGGAAGGCGACGCGCTGCTGGGCGCCGACGGCGTGTGGAGCCGCGTGCGCCAGCAGCTGCTGAACGACGGCCTGCCGCGCGTGACGGGACATCTGGCCTATCGCACCATGCTGCGCCAGTCGGCGCTGCCGGCGGCGCTGCGCTCGGGCCAGGTCACGGCCTGGCTTGGGCCGCGGCTGCACGTGGTGCAGTACCCGGTGCGCGGTGGCGAATGGATGAACCTGGTCGCCATCGTCCACGGCCAGGCGCCCGGCGCGGCCGAGAACTGGGACCACAGCGCCAACGCGCCCGACCTGGAGCGCGCCATGGGCGGGGTGTGCGCGCCGCTGCGCGAGCTGATTGCCGCCGCGCCCCAAGCCACCGTGAACGCGCACGCCTGGCGCCTGTGGGCGCTGGCCGACCGACCGCCGGTCGAAGGCGCCGAGCAGATGGCGCGTGGCCTGGTCGCGCTGGCGGGCGATGCCGCCCACCCCATGCGTCCGTACCTGGCGCAAGGCGCCGGCATGGCTATCGAAGACGCGGCCGAGCTGGCCCGCGCGCTGGCCATGGACGCGGTGGACGTGCCCACGCGCCTGAAACGCTACGCGCTCGCGCGCTGGCAGCGCTGCGCGCGCGTGCAGGCGCGCTCGATCCGCAATGGGCAGGTTTTTCATTCGACCGGGCTGGTGCGCCTGGGGCGCGATGCGTCGATTCGCCTGCTGGGCGAGCGGATTCTGGACGTGCCCTGGCTGTACGCGGGGTGAGTTGATTGCGTCCAGCGGTGATTGTCTTAATACCGGACGCGAAGGACGCAAAGGGTTCGCGAAGGACGCGAAAGGAACAGCCAAAGAGAATGCTTTTTTTGGCTGTTTTTTTGCGTCCTGTGCGGAATCTTGGCGTCCTCTGCGTCCGGCTGTTGGGGTGGCGGTTGGGCAATCCTGCAACTCGTGCGAACTCCAGAGAAATCGGGCTTCAGCGCTTGCCTGATCAGCGCAATAAGCTATTGATTCGATCGTGTGTCCGCCTGTCACAGGCACAGCATGGCAGCCAGGGTTTGTCATCTGTCTCATTCGGTTATAAAATTTGTCTCCATTGATGGAGGCCGCCATGTCCGCATCGCTTTCTTCTACTGCCGCGCCCCAGGTGTCTGACCGCCTGGCCACCTACGTCCTGCACGGCCCTGCCACGGCGGCGTATTGGCTCTCGCCCATGGAGCGGTCGCAGCGCGTCAAGCAGGGCGTGCCGGCGCGCGAAGTGGTCACGCTGGCCGAGGCCATGGGCCTGCCGCGCGACCAGTTCATGCGCGTGCTGGGGCTGGCGCGCTCCACCGTCGAGCGCAAGATCACCCAGCGCGGCCCGCTGTCGCAGTTCGAAGGCGAAAAGCTGGTCGGCGTCGAAAGGCTGATCGGTCAGGTCGACGCCATGGTGCGCGAGGCCGGCACCGCGCCCGACGACTTCGACGCCGCCCGCTGGTTCGCCCGCTGGATGGCCGACCCGGTGCCCGCACTGGGCGGCCTGGCGCCGCAAGACCTGCTGGACACCGCCGATGGCCGCGAAGCCGTCAGCACGCTGCTTTATCAGATGAAATCTGGCGTGTACGCTTGATGGATCAGCGCAAGCAGCTCTTAAAAGTATAGTGAACTCCGCTGCCCAACAAGGCGCCATCAGCGTCTGGCGCATCGCCACCGACACGCCCGACTACACCGCCGACGACCTGAGCGGCGCCGGCGCGCGCGCCACCGGCGGCCGCTGGAACGCGCGCGGCACGCCGCTGGTCTATGCCAGCAGCTCGCGCGCGCTGGCCTGCCTTGAGACGGTGGTGCACCTGGGCGGCAGCATTGCGCTGCCGCTCAACCGCTACCTGGTGCGCATCGACATCCCGGCCGCCGCTTGGGGCCTGCGCACCGTGTTCGACGGTGACCAGCACGTCGGCTGGGACGCATTACCCGCCGGCCGCGTCAGCATCGCCTGGGGCACGGCCTGGGCCGCGCAGGGCGGCAGCCTGCTGGCGCAGGTGCCCTCGGTCGTCGTGCCCGAAGAGCACAACCTGCTCATCAACCCCGCGCACCCGCAGGCGGCCCAACTGCGCGTGGCCAAGCTGCGGCGCTGGCTGTATGACCCGCGGGCGCTGGGTGCGTCAGCTTGAGGGCAAGGCCATCCCTAGAATGGCCGCATGAACACCCCCGCCGCACGCCCCCGCATCCTCATCGCCCGCGCCGTCTTTCCTGAAGTCATCGACAAGCTGGCCCAGCACTTCGACGTCGCAACCAACCCATCCGACGACTTGTGGCCGCGCGATGAACTCATCCGCCGCCTGCAAGGCAAGCAGGGCGTGTTCACCACCGGCAGCGAGCGCATCGACGCCGACCTGCTCAAGGCCTGCCCCGACCTGAAAATCTGCGCCAACATGGCCGTCGGCTACAACAACTTCGACGTGCCCGCCATGACCACCGCCGGCGTGCTGGCCACCAACGCCCCCGGCGTGCTGACCGAAACCACCGCCGACATGGGCTTTGCGCTGCTGATGGCCGCCGCGCGCCGCGTGGCCGAGTCCGAACACTTCCTGCGCGCCGGCAAGTGGGACCGTTGGGCCTACGACATGATGATCGGCCAGGACGTGCACGGCAGCACGCTCGGCATCTTGGGCATGGGCCGCATCGGCCAGGCCATTGCGCGGCGCGGCGCCTTAGGTTTTGGCATGCAGGTCATCTATCACAACCGCTCGCGCCTGCCTGAAGGCGACGAGGCCGAAGTCAAGGCGCGCTATGTCAGCAAAGAAGAACTGCTGAAAACCGCCGACCACGTCGTGCTGGTGGTGCCGTATTCAAAGGAATCGCACCACACCATCGGCGCCGCCGAACTGGCGCTGATGAAGCCCACCGCCGTGCTCGTCAACATCGCGCGCGGCGGCATCGTCGACGACATGGCGCTGGCAGCGGCCCTGCGCGAGGGCCGCATCGCCGCCGCGGGTCTGGACGTGTTCGAAGGCGAACCCAAAGTCCACCCGGACCTGCTGGCTTGCACCAACGTAGTGCTCACCCCCCACATCGGCAGCGCCACCGTGCCCACGCGCAAGGCGATGGCGAATCTGGCGGCGGACAACCTGATCGGCTACCTGACGCAGAGCAAGCCGGTGACGCCGCTCAATCCCGAAGTGATAGGGGCACGCTAAACGATTTGCATAAAAACGCTGCCTGCGCACGCCAGTGCATCGCCAGCAGCTATTGAATCAGGAGTGAGATGAGCAGTTCTTCGTGGCCCGAGGGGGTGTTGTGGCTGGCATTGGCGGCACTGGGGCTGAACCTTTTGCTGGTGATGGCCTTGCTGCTCAAGCGGCCGCGACGGCCGGACGACGTGGCCTCGCGCGGCGAGGTGCAGCAACTGGTGGGCGCCGCCGTCGGCCAGCACAGCGAGCGGCTGGAGCGTGAGCTGCGGCAAGAGATCGGCGGCAGCGCGCGCGAAGGGCGGCAGGAGTTGTCGCACGCGCTGGCGACGTTTCAGGACGCGGTGGTGCGCCAAGGCGCGGAGGGTCTGCGCACGCAGAACGCGCAGGTCGATGCGCTGTCGGCGCAACTGACGCAGTTGCGTGGCACGCTGGGCGACACGCTGGTGAATCAGCTGCAGGCGCTGGGCCTGGGGATGGCGCAGCAGGCGGCCGAGGCCACGCGCACGCAGAACGCGCAGATCGACGCCTTCGCGCAGCAGCTGGCGCACCTGCGCGGCTCGCTGTCTGAGACGCTGACGCAGCAGCTTCAATCTTTAAGCGAAACCAACGCCCGCCGCATCGCCGAAGTGCGCGGCACGCTGGAGCAGCAGCTGGCGCAACTGCAGGCCGCCAACACCGCCAAGCTGGACGAGATGCGCCAGACGGTGGACGAGAAGCTGCAGTCCACGCTGCAGGCGCGTCTGGGCGAATCGTTCAAGCAGGTGGCCGAGCGGCTGGAGCAGGTGCACAAGGGCCTGGGCGAGATGCAGACGCTGGCCCAGGGCGTGGGCGACCTCAAGCACCTGCTGAGCAACGTCAAGACCCGTGGCATGTTCGGCGAGGCCCAGCTGGCCGCGCTGCTGGAGCAGGTGTTCGCGCCCGAGCAATACGCCACCCAGGTGGCCACGCGCCCAGGCAGCAAGAACGTGGTCGACTTCGCCATCCGCCTGCCCGGCAAGGGCGAGGACGGCGCGCCCTGCTGGCTGCCGATCGACGCCAAGTTCCCCAACGAGGATTACGAGCGCCTGCTGGACGCCCAGCAGCGCGCCGATGCGGCGAGTGCGGAAGCGGCGGCCAAGGCGCTGGAGGCGCGCATCCGCCTTGAAGCCAAGTCCATGGCCGAGAAGTACCTGGAGCCGCCGCACACCACCGATTTCGCCCTGATGTTCCTGCCTACCGAGGGCCTGTACGCCGAGGTGCTGCGCCGCCCCGGCCTGATGGAGGCGCTGCAGCGCGAGCACCGCGTCACGCTGGCGGGGCCGACCACGCTGCTGGCCATGCTCAATTCGCTGCAGATGGGCTTTCGCACCCTGGCGCTGGAAAAGCGCAGCAGCGAGGTCTGGCAGGTGCTGGGCGCGGTCAAGACCGAGTTCGGCAAGTTCGGCGATGTGCTGGCCAAGGTCAAGAACCAGACCCAGACCGTGCTCAACACGCTGGAGAGCGCCGAGGTGCGCAACCGCGCCATGGGGCGCGCGCTCAAGCAGGTGGAGGCTCTGCCGGCCGACCGCTCGGCGGCCCTCCTGCCCCTGCCCGACGCCGACGAATGAAACGCGAGCTCACGCGGTTGATCACCGCCCAGGTCTTCCTGCACATGTGCATGGCCGGCACCCGCATGGCAGCCCCGCTGCTGGCCTTGCGGGAGGGCCACAGCGCGGCCTCGGTGGGGGTGTTGCTGGCGCTGTTCGCGCTGTCGCAGGTGTTTCTCTCGCTGCCGGCCGGGCGCTACGCCGATCGCCACGGCCTGCGCCGGCCCGTGGGCTACGCGGTGCTGGCCGCCGTGCTGGGCGCGGGCGCCGCCGCGATCTGGCCCAGCTTCTGGGTGCTGTGTTTCGCGGCGCTGCTCACCGGCGGGGCCACCGGCTCGGCCATCATCGCGGTGCAGCGCCAGGCCGGTTTCCTGGCGGGCACGCCCACCGAACTCAAGCAGGTCTTTGGCTGGCTGGCCATCGGCCCGGCCCTGTCCAACTTCGCGGGGCCTTTCGTGGCCGGCCTGCTGATTGACCATGCGGGTTTTCGCGCTGCCTTCGCGGTGCTGGCCCTGGTGCCGCTGGCCAGCTGGTGGGGCGTGCACGCCCTGGCGGTGCGCAAGCAGGCCGAGGTGGCGCCGGCAGACGGCCGCCGCCGTTCCTCGTGGGACCTGTTGCGCGAGCCGCCGTTTCGCCGGCTCATGCTGGTCAACTGGCTGCTCTCGTCTTGCTGGGATGTGCACACCTTCCTGGTGCCGGTGCTGGGGCATGAGCGTGGCCTGAGCGCCTCGGCGATAGGCACCGTGCTGGGTGCTTTCGCGCTGGCGGCCACCGGCGTGCGCGTGCTGCTGCCGCTGATGGCCGAACACGTTCGCGAGGCCAAGGTGGTCACCGCCTCCATGGTCTGCACGGCGGTGCTGTTCGCGGTCTACCCCATGGCGCACACCGCCTGGAGCATGGGCGCGCTGTCGGTGCTGCTGGGTTTTGCCCTGGGCTCGGTCCAGCCCATGGTGATGAGCACCCTGCACCAGATCACGCCGTCGCACCGCCACGGCGAGGCCATCGGCCTGCGGATGATGGCCATCAACGGCTCCAGCGTGCTGATGCCGCTGCTGTTCGGCAGCGTGGGTGCGCTGCTGGGTGCCAGCGGCGTGTTCTGGTTTGTCGGGGGCGTGGTGGGCGTGGCCTCGCCTGCGGCCCTGCGCCTGGGGCAGGGGCACGTGAAGCACTGAGGCCCGGTGCGCTCAGGGCAGGGCCTTGAGCAGGCCCAACCCCACGAGATAGGTGTCCAGCAAACGCTGGCCCATGGATTCGAGCTCGAAGCGCTCTGGCGACAGCATCCAGTTCTGCAGCAGGCCGTCGAACAGCACGAACATGCTCATGGCGGCTTCTTCGGGCGGCACTGGCAGGGTCAGGCCGGCGTCGCGCGCGGCCTGGGCCAGCAGGGCGGTGTTGAGCATCACGCAATCCTGGCGCGCGGCCAGGTGGCGCTCGCGCACCGCCTGCATGTCGGC
>JAKOYD010000109.1 GCA_029780695.1 Pseudomonadota bacterium | reverse complement strand
TTGAACACCTTGGGTTGTATCGCCTGCGAGGCACCATCCGCTATGCCGGCAAACCTCCCGGAAGAAAACGGGAGTCCGCGTAATGCTGCGAGCCGACAGACCACTGGTAAGCCGTGTGCGGGAAATCCGCATGCACGGTTTGGAAGGGGGCGTTCGCTCCTGGATTTATTCAATTTAGGAACCAACGTCTACCAATGAGCGGCAACACCCTCGGCAACCTGTTTGCCGTCACGAATTTTGGTGAATCCCACGGCCCGGCGATTGGCTGCGTGATCGACGGCTGCCCGCCCGGCATGGCGCTGTCCGAGGCGGACATTCAGCCCGAGCTGGACCGCCGCCGCCCCGGCACCAGCAAGTTCGTCACCCAGCGCAACGAGCCGGACCAGGTCGAAATCCTGTCCGGCGTCTACCAGGGCCTTACCACGGGCACGCCCATCTGCCTGCTGATCCGCAACCAGGACCAGCGCAGCAAGGACTACGGCGACGTCGCCCAGACCTTTCGCCCCGGCCATGCCGACTACACCTACCACCGCAAGTACGGTTTGCGCGACCCGCGCGGCGGCGGGCGCTCGTCGGCGCGCCTGACGGCGCCCACGGTGGCCGCCGGCGCGGTGGCCCGCAAATGGCTGCACCAGCAGTACGGCACCACCTTCCGCGGCTGCATGACCCAGGTGGGCGAGTTGCCCATCGGCTTCGAGGACTGGGCGCACGTGGCCCACAACCCTTTCTTCGCCCCGGTAGCCGACACGTCGGCCATCGAGGACTACATGAACGCGCTGCGCAAGTCGGGCGACAGCTGTGGCGCGCGGTTGCGCGTGACGGCGCAGCGCGTGCCGGTGGGCTTGGGCGAGCCGCTGTACGACCGGCTGGACGCCGACATCGCCAAGGCCATGATGGGGCTGAACGCGGTCAAGGGCGTGGAGATCGGCGACGGCTTCGCCAGCGTGGCGCGCAAGGGCAGCACCCACGGCGACAGCCTGCTGCCGGGCGGCCGCTTTGCCAGCAACCATGACGGCGGCGTGCTGGGCGGCATCAGCAACGGCCAGGACCTGGAGGTGGCCGTGGCCATCAAGCCCACCAGCTCGATCCTGGTGCCGCGGACGTCGGTCAATCTGGCGGACGAACCGGTTGAGGTGATCACCAAGGGCCGCCACGACCCCTGCGTCGGCATCCGCGCCACGCCCATTCTGGAAGCGCTGCTGGCGCTGGTGGTGATGGAGCACGCGCTGCGCCAGCGCGCGCAGTGCGGTGGTGTGGCGCAGGCACCGCATACCGACGTTTGATCGGGGCAACGGCTCCGCGCGTCCCTCGTTTCATCGCATCACCGCTTTCGCATGCCCGATCAAACCGTCCAATCGGTCCAAGGCAGTTCGCAGGCCGACTGGATCGAAGCCACGCGCCTGTCCACCCTGATGACGGGCATGGACGCGTCCCAGCGGCCCGCGCTGCTGGTGCTGGCGGCACTCACGTGGTTCTGCTGGGGCCATGTCTCGCCCTGGACGCTGGGCGGCGTGCTGACGGTCTCGCTGTGCATCGCGGTGATTCGCGTGGTATTTCTGCGGGGCTACGCCGTGGTGACCGCACAGGGTGACGTGGGGGCGCAGCTGGCCTACATCAGAAACCGCCGCTGGTTCTGGATGTTGAACCCCATCGGCTGGGGTGTCTGGCCGCTGGTCTTCCAGGGGCGTCTGCCGCCGCAGTCAGAAGTGGTGTGCTGGATGTTGATCGCAGGGGTGGGCGCGGTGGCCATCGCCTGGATGTCCGCGCATCTGCGTCTGACGCGAACTTTCCTGCTGATCTATTTCGGCAGCGTGACGCTGTCGGTCGCGCTGGCGACGGCCATGTGGCCAGAGGTGCGCGAGCACTCGTCCAATTTATGGTTTCCGCTGGTGCTGGGCGGCTATTGGCTCCTGCTGCTGCGTATTTCCAAGTATCTGAGCGAAATCTACGGCAGAAGCATCGACCTGACCTATCAAAACGCGATCCTGATCCAGTCGCTGCGTGAACAAAAGCGCGCGGTGGAAGAGGCGTCGCGCTTCAAGGACCGCTTTGTGGCGGGCGCCGCGCACGACTTGAAGCAGCCCGTCAGCGCGCTGGGCATCTATTCCGAATTGCTCAGCAACGAGCCGACCCTGGCCGACGAGCTGGGCCCCAAGATTATGCGCTCGACCCGGGCCATCAACGCGCTGTTCGATTCGATGTTCGACCTGGCCAAGCTGGACACCGGCCAGTTCCTGGTTCAGCCCAAGTCGGTCGATGTCGCCGCATTGCTGGAAGAACTGGGCACGCAATTCGACACCATGGCCCGGCAAAAGGGCCTGGCGTTGCGCGTGCGTCCGGTTCAGGCGAGCCTGTATTCCGACCCCGTGTTGCTGCGGCGCGTCATCGGCAACCTGCTGGGCAACGCCATTCGCTACACCTCGCAAGGGGCGGTGCTGCTGGCGGCGCGCCGACGCGCTGACCGCGTCGTGTTTGAAGTGTGGGACACCGGCCCGGGCATCGCCCCACAAGAGCAGGACCGGATTTTTGACGAGTTCTATCAGATCGATGGCGCGGCCGCCGCGGAAGGCTTTGGTCTGGGGCTGTCCATCGTGCGCCGGCTGTCAGAGCAGCTGTGGTGCGACGTATCGCTCAATTCACGCCAAGGCGTTGGCACCGTGTTCAGGGTAAGCGCGCCGCTTGCCCTGCCGGTGCAGCAGCTCAGCCGTGCAGCAGACCGTTCATTCGGGCAAAGTGCAGGGTCTGCGTCCGGCTCTTGACGCCCAGTCGGCGGAACAGCCGCCACAGATGCACCTTCACCGTGTGTTCGCTGATGCCCAGCGCCTCCGCGATCTCGCGGTTGGATAGCCCGTTGTCCAGCATCACGATCAGCTGCTTTTGACGCTTGGACAACTTGGTGGGCGGCTTTTCAGCGTCGCCGTCGAGTTCGTCAAACTCGCTATCGGTCAGCAACATGGCGCGCAGGGCGTTGGCAATTTCGCTGGCGCCAGCCCCCTTCTCGATGTAGACGTCGGCGCCGGCTTCGCGGCACGATTCTTCCACCTCGGACGCCGGCCGCGCAGAAATCACCGCCAGGGGCACGTTGGGGTAAATGCCCTTGAGCAGCGAGACGCCCGAGGTCGCCATCGTGTCGGGCAGACCGAGATCGAGACAAAACAAGGTGGGTGCGCCACGCGTGGTCACGGCCCGTCCCAGGTCCGACAATTTGGAGAGTTCCACCACCTCCGAGCCGGGCCGCACGCGACGCAGCAGCATCACGATGGCTTCGCGCATCAGGGGGTGATCGTCGATCACATAGATAGCCAAAACATAACTCCTAAGACCTAGTTCTATTTTGACTGTAATAGATTCTCCCGTCCAGTATGCGGAGTTACACCTACCCGTATTTTTTTACATCTGTAGGCTCAGGGTCACACTTTGAGCTGCGCCAGTGCCTGCCGCAGCGGCGCATCGGGCTGGCTGGCGTCCAGGTCGAGCTGGGGGGCCAGTGATGCCAGCGCGGCGGCGCCTTCGGTCTGCAGGCGCTTGACGGCCTGGCCCGCTTCGCGGGGTGATTCGAAGCCGCGGCTTTGCAGCAGCACCTGGCCGGCTGCATCGACCAGCTTGAAGTAGAAGCGGCCATCGGCCTCGCGGTATTGCTTGAAGCTGGCAGCTACAGTTTTGGTAGCTGTCTGCGCGCTCTGAGCCTGCGCAGAGGCCTGCAAAGACCGCAAGCCGACAGCGTGGCGCAGCTCGGCCATGAAGGGGGTGGCCAGCGCGCGGGCTTTTTCGGCCCCGGCCAGCAGCAGGCGCTCGACTTCTTGCGGGTGGGCGATCAGGTGCTGGTAGCGTTCGCGCATGGGGCCGATCTCGCGGTCAATGCGCTCGAACAGCTGCTGCTTGGCGTCGCCCCAGCCAATGCCGTCGGCAAAGGCCTGCGCGAAGGCGGCGGCTTCGGCGTCGTCGGCGAAGGCGCGGTAGATCTGGTAGAGCGCCGAACCTTCGGTGTCCTTGGGTTCGCCCGGCGCGCGCGAATCGGTCACGATGCCCATGATCTGCTTGCGCAGCTGCTCGCGCGGGCCGAACAGGGCGATGGTGTTGTCGTAGCTCTTGCTCATCTTGCGGCCGTCCAGGCCGGGCAGCAAGGCCACGTTGCTGTCGATCAGTGCCTCGGGCAGCACCAGATGTTCGCCGTACAAATGATTGAAGCTGGCGGCCATGTCGCGCGCCATCTCGATGTGCTGGATCTGGTCGCGCCCCACCGGCACCTGATGCGCCTTGAACATCAGGATGTCGGCGCCCATCAGCACCGGGTACATGAACAGGCCGGCGGTGACGTCGCTGTCGGGGTCGGCCCCGGCGGCCGCGTTTTTGTCCAGCATGGCCTTGTAGGCGTGGGCGCGGTTGAGCAGACCCTTGCCGGTGACGCAGGTCAGCAGCCAGGTCAGCTCGGGAATTTCGGGAACGTCGGACTGGCGGTAAAACGTGACGCGCTCCGGGTCCAGGCCCGCGGCCAGCCAGCTGGCGGCGATCTCCAGCGTCGACCGCTGGATGCGCGCCGGCTCGTCGCACTTGATCAGCGCGTGGTAGTCGGCCAGAAAGTAAAAGCTTTGCACGCCCGGCTGCTGGCTGGCGCGCACCGAGGCGCGGATCGAGCCGACGTAGTTGCCCAGGTGCGGCGTGCCCGTGGTGGTGATGCCGGTGAGGACGCGAAGGGGTTGTTGAGCGCTCATGAAAACCAGGAAAACTAGCGAAACACCGCCGCCAGCGGCGACAGCAGCAGGTCGATGAAACGGAAAGTGACGGACATCAGCGGCAGCATCCACAGCTTGCTGATGACGCCGGCCACGATCAGCCCCATGACGATGAAGAAGCCCCACGGCTCGATGCGGCTGAACGGAATGGCCAGGCGCGGCGGCAGCAGGCTGGTGACGATGCGCCCGCCGTCCAGCGGCGGCAGCGGGAACAGGTTGAACACGAACATGATCACGTTGACCAGCACGCCGGCGCGGCACATCTCCAGGAAGAAGCGCTCTTCGACCCCCGCACCGCGCAGCACGTACAGCAGCGCGGCCCAGCCCAGCGCCTGCACCAGGTTGGACGCCGGCCCGGCCAGCGCCACCCACAGGCTGTCGCGGCGCGGGTTGCGCAAGGCGCCAAAGTTGACCGGCACCGGCTTGGCGTAGCCGAACAGAAACGCGCCGCCCGTCACCACATACAGGAACAGCGGCATCGCGATGGTGCCCATCGGGTCGATGTGCTTGAGCGGGTTGAGCGTAACGCGCCCCAGAAAGGCCGCCGTGCCGTCGCCAAAATGGCGCGCCACGTAGCCATGCGCCGCCTCGTGCACGGTGATGGCGAACAGCACCGGCAGGGCGTAGATGGCGATGGTTTGAATGATGTGCGCGAAATCCATGAGGGCAGGATTGTCTCAGACGCGGCCTGGGGCCGTGGAAAATTCGGGTCGAAAAGGGCGTTGGCGCTTGTCTAGTCGGCGCGTTCAGCTATGGTTTTTGATGCAGAGTTTGAACGCAAAAGGGCGCCAAGGCTTGGCAAAAATCGCAGAAACGCTGAAGTGGCTTTTGGGCGACTTTTGCGCCATCTGCCATCTTCGCGCCCTTTGCGTTCAAGGGTTTTCAGTGCAGGCGGCGTCAAAGCCCCAGCGCCGCCGGGTCGCCCCGGCCGCGGCGCAGCACGTCGGGTGCGTCGCCACTCAGGTCCACCACGGTGGTCGGCTCCAGCGGGCAGGCGCCGGCGTCTATCACACCGGCGATCTGCTTGTCCAGCCGCCCCAGGATCTCCTCGGGATCGTTCAGCGGCTCGGTTTCGCCGGGCAGGATCAGCGTGGTCGCCAAAAGCGGCGCGCCGTGCAGCTCCAGCAAGGCCCGCAGCGCCGGGTGTTCGGGCACGCGCAGGCCGATGGTCTTGCGCTGCGGGTGGCTCACGCGGCGCGGCACCTCCTTGCTGGCTTCCAGGATGAAGGTGAACGGCCCGGGCGTGCCCTGTTTCAACAGGCGGAACTGCGTGTTGTCCACCCGGGCGTAACTGGCCAGCTCGCGCAGGTCGCGGCACAGCAGCGTCAGGTGGTGCTTGTCGTCGACCTGGCGGATGCGGCGCAGCTGGTCGGCGGCGGCTTTGTCGTCCAGCTGGCAGGCCAGCGCGTAGCTCGAATCGGTGGGCACGGCCAGCACGCCGCCCTGCGTGAGCAGCGCCGCGGCCTGCTTCAACAGGCGCGGCTGCGGGTTGTCGGGGTGAACGCTGAAGTGCTGGGCCATGGCGGTGAACTATAAAAACAGGAGCTGCTGGCGCTTGTCCGGCAGGCGCTGGCGGCCGAAAAAGCTTGAAACATCAATGCACGCGCCCGGCCAGCAGCGACCACACCGGCGTCAGGTCGGCCGGCAGCGGCGGCAGCTTGCCGAGGTCGATGTGGCTTTCATCCGGGCTGTGGAAGTCGCTGCCGCGCGAGGCGGCCAGGCCGAATTCGCGTGCCATGTCGGCGTAGCGCACGGCTTCGGCCGCGCTGTGGCTACCGGTCACCACCTCCACGCCCTGGCCGCCGTGCTGCTTGAATTCGGAGAACAGCGCGTACTCTTCATTCGGCGTGAACTTGTAGCGCGCCGGGTGGGCGATGACGGCCAGGCCGCCGCTTTGCGTGATCCATTTGACCGCATCACCCAGCCGCGCCCAGCGGTGCGGCACGTAGCCAGGCTTGCCTTCGGCCAGGTACTTGCGAAAGACCTCGGACGTATCGCGGCACACGCCGGATTCGACCAGAAAACGCGCAAAGTGCGTGCGCGAGATCAGGCGCGGGTTGCCCACGTACTTCAGCGCGCCTTCGTAAGCGCCTGCAATGCCGACCTTGGCCAGTTCTTCACCCATTTCGACGGCGCGCGGTCCGCGCCCGTCGCGCGTGTCGGCCAGGCCTTCGGCCATGCGCGGGTCGGTGTGGTCAAAGCCCAGGCCGACGATGTGGACCGTGACGTCGGCAAAGGTGACGGAAATCTCAACGCCCGTCAGGTACTTGATGCCCTGCGCGCGCGCGGCTTCGAGCGCACGCTGCTGGCCGCCCACTTCGTCGTGATCGGTCAGCGCCCACAAATCCACGCCATTCGCCGCCGCGCGCGCCGCCAGTTCCTCTGGCGTGAGCGTGCCGTCGGAGGTGGTGGAATGGCAGTGCAGGTCGGCGTTGTGGGGGAAGGTCACCCGGGCATTTTACGGACCGCCACCCACACGTGCCGGTAGGGTCAACATCAGGCCGCCGCGGAGCAGGCCATGCGGGAACGCCGTGGCCGAGCTTGCAGCGGCGGCCAGCGTTGTCCCCGTGGGGAAGGCGCGTGAGCGCCTCAGGGAGGATGTGGAAACTCGCGCTGCGGCCCCCGCAGCTGCTCGAACGCCCGCGCCATCTGCAGCACGCCCAGGTCGTCGAAGCGCTGGCCGGCGATTTGCAGGCCAATCGGCAACACCGCGCCGGGCGTCCCAGGCGAATCCATGGTGCCGCAATTGACCGAAATGGCCGGCTGCTCGCCCATGTTGAAGGGCACGGTGAAGCCGATGTGCTCCAGCCCGCGCAGCGGGTCGTTGGTGGGGCTGGGCCAATCGAAGGCCGCGGGCGCATTGGGCGACACGGGTGAGATCACGTAGTCGAACGGTTGCAGCGCCGCCTGCGTGGCCACGCGCACGGCGTGCGTGGCGCTGTAGGCGCGGAACACGTCGGGGCCGCTCATGCCGCGCGCGCTGTCGGCCCAGTCGCGGATGACGGGCAGCACGCTGGCGCGCCGCTCGGCGGGCAAGGCGTCCAGATCGACCAGCGAGCGCATACGCCAGAAGTGATCGAGCCCCGACAGCAGTTCTGGCGTCATGAAAGGTGCCAGCGGCGTCACCACGGCGCCTTGCGCTTCAAAAAGATGAGCGGCGTGCTCAACGGCGACACGGATCGCCGGCTCCACGGGCAGGCCGCAGCCGGCATCCAGCAGCAGGCCGATGCGCACGCCCTTGAGCGGCTTGTCGGCGCGCCAGGCCAGCGACCAGTCGATGGCCTGCGGCGGCAGCGCCATGCTGTCGCGCGCGTCGGGGCGGGCCAGCACCTGCATCAGCAGCGCGGCGTCGGCCACGCTGCGCGTCATGGGGCCGGCGGCGCGCCCCATGTAGGGTGGGTCGATGGGCACGCGGCCCAGGCTGGGCTTGAGGCCCACGATGCCGCACCACGCGGCCGGCAGGCGGATGGAGCCGCCGATGTCGGTGCCGATGTGCAGCGGCCCGTAGCCAGCCGCCGCTGCCGCGCCCGCGCCGGCGCTGCTGCCGCCGGGCGTGAGCGCCACGTCCCACGGGTTGCGCGAAATCTCATGAAAGGTGGACAGGCCGGACGACAGCATGCCGTAGTCGGGCATTGTGGTCTTGCAGACGACGACGGCGCCGGCTTCTCGCCCGCGCGCGGCGGGTGGCGCGTCGGCCGCGGCGGGCACGGGCGCGACGGCCTTGGTGCCCAGCGGCGTCGGGTCGCCCTGCGTGGCGATGTTGTCCTTGAGGGTGACCGGCACGCCGTCCAGCGCGCCGCAAGGTTCGCCTTTCTGCCAGCGCGCCTCGGACGCGCGGGCCTGCGCCAGCGCGTCGTCGGGGCGCAGCAGCCAAGTGGCCGCGATGTGCGGCTCCCAGAGCTTGATCTGCGCCAGCACGGCTTGCGTGACTTCGACGGGGGAGAAATCACGCGACTTGTAGCCCGCCAGCAGTTCGTGCGCGGTGAGGTCGTGCAGGGCGGTCTTTGTCATAGTGTTTTAAGTAAAAAGAGCCGCCAGCGCTTTCCTGGCAAGCGCGAGCAGCTCTTGTTTTTATAGTAATCGTCAAGTCCAGCTAAGCGCCGCCAGGTCGTTGACGAACACCGGCATGTCTTTCCACAGCCCGGTCAGGCGCTTGTTGGCCACCGTGACCCATTGCGGCTGATACAGCCAAGCCAGGGCGGCGTCGTCGGCCAGCATCTTTTGGGCGTCGCCCAGCAGCTTGTTGCGCTCGGCCACGTTGGGGGTGGTCTTGATCTTGTCGTACAGCGCGTTGAACTTGGGGTTGTTGTAGCCCCAGTAGTAATCGGGCTTGGTGAAGTTGGCCAGGTCGAACGGCTCGACGTGGCTGATGATGGTCAGGTCGTAGTTCTTGGGGCCGCCGTAGGTGTTGGCCAGCCACTGCGCCCATTCGACGTTCTGCACCTTGGCGGTGATGCCGATCTTGGCCAGTTGCGCCACGATGACCTCGCCGCCCTGGCGCGCGTAGGGCGGCGGCGGCAGCACCAGGCTCAGCTCCAGCGGCGTGGTCACGCCGGCTTCTTTCAGCAGCGCCTTGGCTTTTTCCACGTCATACGGGTTGACGACGGTGGTGTCGATGTAGCCTGCCGCGCCCGGCACGTAATGGCTGCCGATGGGCACGCCGAAACCGTCGCCAGCGCCGGCGATGACGGCCTTGCGGTCGATGGCGGCGGCGATGGCGCGGCGCACGCGCACGTCGTTCAGGGGCTTCTTGGCGTTGTTCATGGCCAATACCGTCTTGGCGCGCGAGCCGCTCACAATCGTCTGCAGGCGCGGGTTGGCCTTGAACTGCGCCGCGCCACGTGGGGTGACGCGCACGAAGGCGTCCACGTCGCCGGACAGCACGGCGGCCACCTGCGCGGCCGGGTCGCTGATGAAGCGGAAGGTGGCGCGCTTGATCTTCACGCTGCCCGGCGCGCGGTACGAGGGCGAGGCCTTGAGCACGATGGACGAACCTTTCGACCAGCTGTCCAGCACGTAGGGGCCGGTGCCCACCGGCTTGGTCGCGTTGTCTGCCGCGCTCTTGGGCTCGACCATGATGGCCGTGGCCTGGCCCATGTAGAACAGGAAGTCCGGGTCCGGCTCCTTGTTGATGACGACGACGGTGTGGTCGTCAATGGGGCGCACGCTTTCCATGGCGGCAAAGGTCCGCTTGTCCTTGTTGGTGCTCTTTTCGCCCGCGGCGCGCTCAAAGGCGTACTTCACCGTCTGCGCGTTGAACGGCTCGCCGTTGCTGAACTTCACGCCTTTGCGCAGGTGGAAGGTATAGGTGCGCAGATCGGGCGAAACTTCCCAGCGCTCGGCCAGGAGCGGCGTGACGCTGCCGTCGGCGTTGATCTTGGTCAGCGTTTCGAAGACGTTGTACTGCGTCACCTCGGCAATGGCCGACGCGGCGCCGGCCGTCGGGTCAAGCCCTGGCGGCTCCAGCGTCATGCCCAGCACCACGGCGTCCTTGCGCGACTGCGCGAGCGCGGGCAGGGCGAGCGGCAGGCTCGTCAGCGCGGCGGCGGCCGGCAGGGTGAGGGCGAAGTGGCGGCGTTTCATCGTCGAGGCTCCTTCAAGGGGGCTGAGGGTGGCGCGCATGGTAGCGCAGGGCGTCTAACGCGTCAGGCCACCACGGGGGCGACAAGCTCCGGCACCGATTCCAGCAGCGTACGCGTATACGCATGCGCCGGCTCGCGCAACACCTGGCGCACGGGGCCTTGTTCGACGATCAGGCCGCCCTTCATCACGGCCACGTCGGCGCACAGGTGGCTGACCACGGCCAGGTCGTGGCTGATGAAAAGAAAGGTCACGCCGTGCTGATCGCGCAGGTCGGCCATCAGGTTGAGCACCTGCGCCTGCACCGACACATCCAGCGCGCTGACGGCCTCATCGGCCACTATGAGCTTGGGCCGCGTGATCAGCGCCCGCGCGATGGCGATGCGCTGGCGCTGGCCGCCAGAGAACTCGTGGGGAAATTTGTCGAGCGCGTCGGCGCGCAGGCCCACGGATTCGAGTGCGGCGGCGGCGCGATCGCGCTGCTGGGCGCGGCTGGCGCCTTCCAGCGCGGCGGCCGGTTCGGCCACGGTGCGCCAGATGGGGCGGCGCGGGTCCAGCGAGCCGTAGGGGTCTTGAAACACCATCTGAAAATCGCGCCGCGCCGCGCGCAGATCGTCGGGCGGCAGCGCGTGCAGGTTGCGGCCCTCGAACAGCACGGTGCCGGACGTGGGCGCCTCTAGCGCCATCACCAGGCGCGCCAGCGTGCTCTTGCCCGACCCCGATTCGCCGACGATGCCCATGCTGCGCCCGGCGGTGACGTTGAGCGACACGCCGCGCAGCGCTTCGACCGCTGCGGGCGGCTTGAACAGCGACTCACGCGGCAGCGTGTAGCGGCGCGTGACGTCGCGGATTTCAAGCAAAAAAGGGCTTTGGCGCTGGTCCATCAAGCGTCTGCAGCTATGGATTCAGGAGTACCCAGCACCACGTCGGCGCGGCGGCAGCTGAACCGGTGGTCGCCAGGCAGCGCCACCACGGGCGGCGGCTGGGTGCGGCAGGCGGCTTCCGTGTAGGCGCATCGGCCCGCAAACGGGCAGCCGGGCGGCAGGCTGAACAGGTCGGGCACGCTGCCGGCAATGGTGGGCAGCCGCTCGCTGCGGTGCGCGACCAGGCGGTTTGCCAGGCTGGGCCGCGCGGCCAGCAGACCGCGCGTGTAGGGGTGCGCCGGGCGGGCAAAGACGTCGGCCGAGGCGCCGCTTTCGACCACGCTGCCGCCGTACATCACCAGCATGCGCTTCACGTTCTGCGCAATCAGGCCAAGGTCGTGCGAAATCAGGATGAGCGCCATGCCGCGCTCGTCGACCAGCTCGCGGATGAGGGCCAGGATCTGCTTTTGCACCGTCACGTCGAGCGCGGTGGTGGGCTCGTCGGCGATCAGCACGTCGGGCTCGCACGCCAGCGCCATGGCGATCATGATGCGCTGGCGCTGCCCGCCCGAGAACTGGTGCGGAAAACTGTCGACGCGGCGCGCCGCGTCGGGAATGCCGACGCGGTGGAGCAGGGCGATGGCCTTGTCGCGCGCCGCGTGGGCCGACAGGTGCTGGTGCAGGCGCAGCGGCTCGGCAATCTGCGCGCCGACGCGGTGCACCGGGTTGAGCGCGGTCATCGGCTCCTGGAAGATCATGGCCAGCCGAAAGCCGCGAATCGCGCGCCAGTCGCGGTCGGGCAGGCCGATCAGTTCGCGCCCCTCCAGCGTCAGGCTGCCGCTGACGGTGGCGTTGTCCGGCGCCAGACCCATCAGGGCGAGGGCGGTCATGGACTTGCCGCAGCCCGATTCGCCGATCAAGCCCAGCGTGTCGCCGCGCTCCAGCGCGAAGCTCATGTCGCGCACGGCCGGCGCCGTGCCGCGGTGGGTGTGCAGGTCGACGCGCAGGTGGCGGGCTTCGAGCAAGGGCATGGCGCGTTCAGCCCCGCAGCAGGTTGGTCAAGGGGCGGCCGCGGGTGTCGCGGTAGACGTCGAAATCGGCGTCGATGCTGACGATGCGGCGAATGCTCAAGCGCTCCGCCGCCTCGGCAATGGACGCGTCGGCCAGATCCAGCGGCAGGCTGGCAAAGCGCTGGGCGATGCGGCGCATCTGCGGCAGGCTGCCGTCGCCGGGCACATCGACCTGTACGCCACCGCGTTCGACCCACAGCAGAAAGTCCAGCGCGGCCTGGTTGTGTACGCGGCGCGCCAGCAGGGCGCACACCTCGGTCAGCACGGGCCAGGTGCTGACCAGCGCCAGCCCCGGGTGCGCCTGCAGCCAGGCGACGACGCGTGCGTGCCAATGGTCTGCCGCATTGAACAGCGCCAGCAGCGGGCCGCTGTCCACCAGCACCTGGCCTTGCGGCGCCACGCCGTATTGCGCCGGCGCTTCGGCGGCGTGCGGGGCGGACGCTGGGGTGCTCATGGCGGTGGTGGCGCGTCAATGGGTGTCGCGGCGGGCGTGCTTGTCGCCCCAGGCGTCGGCCAGATGCTGGCGGCGCGCCGTGGCCAGGTCCACCGGGCCGGCGTGGCGGCCGAACAGATCGGCGCCCAGCGCGAATGCCGACGCCGCGCTGGCCGGCGTGCTGGCCAGGTAAGCCACCAGCGCATCGCGCATCACGTCGCTGATGCTGCGGCCCTGGGCAGCGCAGTGCTGGCGCAACGATTGTTCGAGGTCGAGGGGAAGCTTCACGGTGGTGGTCATGGCTCACGCCCTGTAAAGGTAATATTTATGATATTACCTTGGTGGGGTTGAATTGCAAGCGGCCATCGGCGCAGGCTCATGCGCGTTTTTGCAGACGCGGGTCCAGCACGTCGCGCAACCCGTCGCCCAGCAGGTTCAAGCCCAGCACCGACAGCGCGATGGCCGCGCCCGGCCACACCGCGAGCAGCGGCGCCTGGAACATCAGCGTCTGCGCCTCGGCCAGCATGCGGCCCCAGCTGGGCTGTGGGGGCTGTGTGCCCAGGCCCAGGTACGACAGCGCGGCCTCGGCCAGGATGGCGATGGCAAAGCGGATGGTGGCCTGCACGATCAGCACCGGCAGGATGTTGGGCAGCACGTGCTGCCAGGTGATGGCCCACGGACCTTTGCCGCTGGCGCGCGCGGCCAGCACGTAGTCGCGGCTCCACACACTGTTGGCGGCGGCACGGGTGATGCGCGCGAAGGTCGGGATGTTGTAGATGCCGATGGCGATGATGGCGTTGACGATGCCCGGCCCGTACACGGCTGTGAGCATGATGGCCGACAGAATGGCCGGAAACGCGAAGCCGAAGTCCGACATGCGCATGATCGCTTCCTCGACCCAGCCGCGCCGCGCCGACGCCAGCAACCCCAGCGCCGTGCCCACCACCAGCCCGATGCCGACGGCGATGACGCCGACCAGAATCGACGCCCGCGCGCCCACCAGCAGCAGCGACACCACGTCCCGCCCGAAGGCGTCGGTGCCCAGCCAGTGCCGCACGCCGGGCGCCAGCAGCTTGGCGTCCATGTCGACGTCGTAGACGGAGTAGGGCGTCCACACATACGACAGGGCAGCGGCCAGCAACAGCAGCAGCGACAGCACGCCGCCGATGACGAAGCCTGGGTGGCGCCGTGCGCGTTGCCAGAAGCCGGGGGCGGCGGGGCTGTTCATGAGAAACACTCAACCGCCGGACGCGAAGGACGCAAAGGTTTCGCGAAGGACGCGAAGAAAGCCCTCAACAATTTGGATGGGAGGCGGCGAACATGCCTGGTCTGTTGACCCGCGGTGCGCGATCTCCAAAAAAAACGCTGTCGCTCAATGACTTGCCGCAAGGCCATCGCAACACGCTTCAAACAAATTTTGGGTATTTCTTTTGCGTCCTTTGCGAAACCTTTGCGTCCTTTGCGTCCGGCTGTTTTGAATTTCGACCGCCTCATATCTCACTGGCCTTCACCCGCGGATCGATCACCGCATACAGCACATCGACCACGAAGTTGACGATGACCACCATCGCCGCCAGCAGCATCACGCAATTGCGCACCACGATCACGTCGCGGTTGGCGATGCTCTGGAAGATCAGGCGCCCCAGGCCCGGCAGGTAGAACACGTTTTCGACCACGATGGTGCCGGCCAGCAGCTCGGCAAACTGCAGGCCCATCACGGTGATGACGGGGATCATGGCGTTGCGCAACACGTGGCCCCACAGCGTGGCGCGGTGGCTCAGGCCCTTGGCGCGCGCGGTGCGCACGAAGTCCTCGCGCAGCACTTCCAGCACCGCCGACCGCGTGAAGCGCGCCAGGATCGCCGCCTGCACCACCGCCAGCGCCACGGCCGGCAGGATGAGCGCCTTCAGTCCCTCCCACAGCCCGAGCCAGACGCCGTCTTCAAAGTACCAGCCGTCGAAGCCGCCCGCCGAAAACCACTGCAGCTTCACCGAGAACAGCAGGATCAGCAGGATGGCGAACCAGAAATTGGGAATGGCGATGCCCACCTGCGCCATCGACATCAGGCCGACGTCGACCGCGCTGTTGTGGCGCGCCGCGGCGTACACGCCCACGGCCAGCGCGATGGCCGTGGTCAGCAGCATGGCCATCACGGCCAGTGGCACCGTCAGTTGCAGACGTTCCAGAATCAGCTCCGACACCGGCGAGCCGTAGGTGTACGACAACCCCATGTCACCGCGCAGCAGGCCGCTCATCCACGTCAGGTAGCGGTGCAGCGCCGGCTGGTCGAGGCCGAGTTCGGTCGCCTTGGCGGCCACGGCGGCGGGGTCGGCGTCCGGGCCCATCAGCACCTGGGCGGCATTGCCGGGCAACACCTCCAGCACCGCGAACACGATCACGCTGGTGGCCGCCAACGTGGCGATCAGCGTGAAGATGCGTTTGAAGAGAAAGTAGCTCATGCGCGGGGCGGGGTGCTGCGCGGCATTATCAACACATCGGGTAACGTCATTGAGGGCGCTACGGGGCGGTTGCGCGGCGGGGCGGGATAATCGGTGCCATTGTTTCCATCTGCCGGAGCTGTGCCATGGCGCTGATGATCACCGACGAGTGCATCAACTGCGACGTCTGCGAACCCGAATGCCCCAACGACGCGATCTCGATGGGGCCAGAGATCTACGTGATCGACCCGAACAAGTGCACCGAATGCGTCGGTCACTTCGACGAGCCGCAATGTGTGCAGGTGTGCCCGGTGGAATGCATCCCGGTCAACCCGGAGCGCGTCGAGAGCAAGGACGCGCTGATGCAGAAGTACCGCCTGCTGCAGTCGGCCAAGACGTAGTCTTCAACAGGATTTTGGCCTTCTGCGCGCTTGCTGACTGCGTTGGCAGCTATTGTTTTTGTAGCTTGCCGTTGCTTCAGTCGGCGGGCGGTTCCGCGGCAGGCTTGGGCGGCTTGGCGCGCGGCGGCTTGTCGGTGTGGATCTGCACCGTGGCGCGCTCCATTTCGCCCATCACCAGTTGCTCGAAGGCCTGGGCCGACCGCGTGATGGCCGTCTCGATCTGCGCCAACTCGTCCGCCGGCGGCTTGCGCAGCACCCAGCCCACCACTTCCGCGCGGTCGCCGGGGTGCCCGATGCCCAGGCGCAGGCGCCAGTAGTCGCCGGTGCCCAGCTGGGCGTGGATGTCGCGCAGCCCGTTGTGCCCGGCGTGGCCGCCGCCGCGCTTCAGCTTGGCCTGGCCGGGGGCCAGGTCCAGTTCATCGTGCACCACCAGGATCTGCTCGGGCGCGATCTTGTAGAAGCGCGCCAGTGCCGCCACCGACTTGCCCGACAGGTTCATGAAGGTCTGGGGTTCGAGCAGCCACACGGTCTGCCCGCGCACCTGGGTGCGCGCCATCAGCCCGTGATAGCTGCGTTCGGCGACCAGCCGCACGCCCAATTGGCGCGCGACCTGGTCGATCCACCAGAAGCCCGCGTTGTGGCGCGTGGCTTCGTATTCGGGGCCGGGGTTGCCCAGGCCGACGAAGAGCTTGATCATGGGTGCGGATTATCCGTGGTCGACAAAAAACAAACGGCCCGCCGAAGCGGGCCGTGAGCGCCAGAGGATGGCCGGGCCGCCGGATTACTTCTTGTCGGCAGGCTTGGCGTCGGCCGCGG
Source organism: Pseudomonadota bacterium (assembly GCA_029780695.1). Lineage (GTDB taxonomy): Bacteria > Pseudomonadota > Gammaproteobacteria > Burkholderiales > Burkholderiaceae_C > Ottowia. Next base: position 41,728 of record JAKOYD010000109.1, on the reverse strand, counting down.
GGGCGACGTCGGCAGGCGCGTCCGTCTCTTCGGCGGCGGGGTTCACCACCGACACCAGCACGGTGTCTTCAGCGGTGTGGCCGCGCAGCACGGGCTCGACACCCTTGGGCAGCGTGATGTCCTTCAACGTCAGCGTGGTGCCTTTTTCCAGCTTGGACAGGTCGACCTCGATCGATTCCGGCAGGTCGGCCGGCAGGCACGACACTTCCAGTTCGGTGAGGATGTGGTTGACCAGGCACTTGTCGAACTTGACGGCGTTGGACTCTTCCTCGCCCTTGTAGTGCAGCGGCACCTTCAGCTGGATCTTCTGCTTGGCCGACACGCGCTGGAAGTCGATGTGCAGCACCTGCTGGCGGAACGGGTGAATCTGCAGATCGCGCAGCAGCACCTTGCTGACCTTGCCGGCCAGTTCCATGTCCAGCACGGACGAGTGGAAGGCTTCCTTCTTGATGGCCTGCCACAGGGCGTTGTGGTCCAGTTCGATGAGCTGGGGCTCACCCTCACCACCGTAGACAATGCCCGGCACCTTGCCGGCATTGCGCAGACGGCGGCTCGCACCCGTACCCTGCTTGGCGCGCTCGAAAGCGACGAATTTCATGGCAATACTCCTTGATGGGCCGACCGCGACCAGTGCGACCCCGGTTGAAAAAGACCGCGCGGCCGGATTGCCGGGCGATCCGCGTGTTCCGTCAGAACAGGTTGTCCTGCTCCTGGAACAGACTCATGACCGATTCGCCGCGGGCGATGCGCTGGATCGTCTGGGCGATCAGCGGCGCCACGGAAAGCTGGCGAATCTTGCTGCACTGCATGGCAGCGTCGGACAGCGGAATGGTGTTGGTCACCACCACTTCGTCGAGCGCCGTGCCCTGGGCAATGCGCTCGATGGCGGGGCCGCTGAAGATGGGGTGCGTGCAATACGCATAGACCTTCTTGGCGCCGCGTTCCTTAAGCACTTCGGCCGCCTTCACCAGCGTGCCGGCCGTGTCGATCATGTCGTCCATGATGACGCAGTTGCGGCCGTCGATGTCGCCGATGACGTGCATGACTTCGCTGACGTTGGCCTTGGGGCGGCGCTTGTCGATGATGGCGAGGTCGCAGTTGAGCTGCTTGGCCAGCGCGCGGGCGCGCACCACGCCGCCCACGTCGGGGCTGACGACCAGCAGGTCGTCGTAGTTCTTCTGCCGCAAGTCGCCCAGCAGCACCGGCGAAGCGTAGATGTTGTCGACCGGGATGTCGAAGAAACCCTGGATTTGGTCGGCGTGCAGGTCCATCATGATGACGCTGGACACGCCCACCGCCTGCAGCATGTTGGCCACCACCTTGGCGCTGATCGGCACGCGCGTCGAGCGCGGGCGGCGGTCCTGCCGGGCATAGCCGAAGTAGGGGATGACGGCGCTGATGCGTTCGGCCGACGAGCGCTTGAGCGCGTCGACCATGATCAGCAGTTCCATCAGGTTTTCGTTGGTCGGCGCGCAGGTGGACTGCACCACGAACACGTCGCGGGCGCGCACATTCTGCTTGATCTCCACGGTGACTTCGCCGTCGGAGAAGCGGCCGACGTCGGCGGCGCCGAGCGTAATGTTCAGGTGGCTTGCGATTTCAGCGGCCAGTGCCGGGTTGGCATTGCCGGTGAACACCAGAAAATCGGGGTTGTGGGACGGCTGCATGCGCTTTCCGGCGTGTCACTGAAGTGCGGCTCAGTGCCAGGCGCAGCGCACCCGGCGAAACAGGTTTGGCAGGGGAGGAAGGACTCGAACCCTCGCATGCCGGAATCAAAATCCGGTGCCTTAACCAACTTGGCGACTCCCCTACGCCGGTGACCAGCCCTACTGCCTGGCGGACCACCTTCAATCGTCGCCTGGAACCCAGCCGACCAGCGGATGGTGTTCCAGATTGCTGCACAAGCGCACTTGCCAGTCCGGCGCGTCGTTCATCAGGGCCTGAAGTCCGGCGGCCACAGGGGCGGGCTTGGCTTCATGAAACTGAGCGAACACCGCGCTGCCCGAGCCGGTCATCCTTGCGTCGAGGCCCAGGTGCGACAAGCGCCCAATGGCTTCGGCCACTTGCGGACAAAGCCGCTCGGCAACCGGCTGCAGGTCGTTGTGGCCAAAGCCGTACGGGTCTGCAGTAAAGCCCGCAAGTATAGCAGGCTCGCTGTCGCGTTTCAAATCCGGCGCGCGAAAAATGGCCACGGTTTCCAGGCCCTGCGGCGGTTTGACGACGACGAAGCGCGCCGGGGGCAGTTCGAGCGGCTGAACCTGCTCGCCCACGCCCTCCACCCAGCCGTGGTGGCCATGAACGAAGAAGGGCACATCCGCGCCCAGCGTCAGGCCGATGCGCGCGAGCTCGGCACGCGGCAGGCGCAGGTTCCACAGCCGATTGAGCGCCATCAGGGTGCTGGCCGCATCCGACGAGCCGCCGCCCATGCCGGCCTGCGCAGGAATGCGCTTGTCCACGCCGATGTGGGCGCCCTGGGTGCAGCCCGTGGCCTGCTGCAGCGCGCGCGCGGCCCGCACGATCAAGTCGTCGGGCGGCAGCGGCGCACCCAGGTCTTCCCGCGTGATCTGCCCGTCCGGGCGCCGTTCGAAGTGCAGTGTGTCGCACCAGTCGATCAGCATGAAAGCCGATTGCAGCAGGTGGTAGCCGTCGGCGCGCCGCCCGGTGATGTGCAGGAACAGGTTCAGCTTGGCCGGCGCGGGCACGTCGTAAATGGCGCGCATTTCAGTGGCTCACGGCGCGCGCCGCGTATGACGTGCGTGACGTGAAGCCCGCGGAGCAGCCCACGCACGGGCGCAAACGGTCAGGGTTTCCCGGCCATAAGATGCGTCCGCTTTCATGGGGGAAGACGCCGAAGGCGGCACAGGGGCTGGCGTCATCTGTCCAGCACCACGCGCAGGTCGGCCGTCGGCAGCGGCATCAGGCGGCGCGCCGACAGGCGGCCATCGGGCAATCGGCTCAGGTCGGCCTGCCAGCCGGGCACCGACTGCGGCTCGCCTCGCAGCCAGCCGAACAGCGCGCGCACGGGCAGCGGCGTGCCGGTGGCTTCCTGCGCCAGCGCGTCGAGCGATGCGTAGCGGCGCGTCTGATCGCCTTGGCGCAGCAAGGCTTCGCCCGGCTGCCACTGCATGACGGCGATGGTGCTGCCGATGGGGGAGGTCAGCGTGAGTTCGCCCGCCTGAGGGTTGCCGCTGAGTGCGAACGCGGCCGCAAACGACTGCGGCGGCTCCGACTCGACGCGCAATGCCAGGCGGCCGCTCCACCGGTCGGATTCAGCGTCAACTCCGGTTCCAGCCCTTGGTGGAACTACGCATCCAGCTATAAATAACGTAGCAATCAACAGACCCAGCCGCCACGCGGCGGTGCGGCGGCCGGCCCGGGGCAACGGCGCGGTCATGGCGTTACCCGAAAGCGCTTGAGCGTTTTCTGCAGCGTTTCGTTGTCCGCGTCCAGACGCAGGCCCTCGCGCCACAGCTTGCGCGCGGGTTCGCGCTCGCCCAGTGTCCACAGTACTTCGCCCAGATGCGCGGCGATTTCGGCGTCCGGGCGCTTTTTGTAGGCGGCTTCGAGGATCTTGCGCGCCTCGCGCACGTTGCCCATGCGAAAGTGCACCCAGCCCAGGCTGTCCTGTATATAGGCGTCGTCGGGCGACAGTTGCACCGCCTTTTCGATCAGCGTCCTCGCCTCAGGCAGGCGCACGCCGCGATCGGCCATTGAATAACCCAGCGCGTTGTAGGCGTGGGCCGCCTCCGGTTTGAGCGTGATCAGGCGCCGCAGCAACTCTTCCATGACGTCGAGGTGGCCCGCGCGTTCGGCCGAGATGGCGGCGTCGTACAGCAGGCTTTCCTCGTCGGGGTGCTTCTTCAGTTCCTCGCCCAGCAGGTCATAGGCCTGCTGGGCCTGCTGATGGTCGCGCAGCAACTGGCCTTCGGCCAGCAGCTTCAGGCGCGCGTCGTCGGGGCTGCGCTCGGGTACGCTGCGAATTGCCTGGCGGCCTTCTTCCAGCCGGCCTTGGCGCGCCAGCAGCTGGGCGCGGCGCACCTGCACGGACAGCGCCCGTTCCGGTGAATCGACCGCCGCCAGCAGCTTTTCGGCGGCCGCCAGATCGCCCCGGCGCTCGGCGATGGTCGCCAGCATCAGGCGCGCGTGGTCGCGGGCTTCGGGCGCCGACGCGCCGGGCGCCGGCTCGGCTTGGTCCAGCATGCTCAGGTAATGCTTCAGGTCGGCTTCGGCCTCGGCGTCCTTGCGTTCATCGGCGTACAACGCGCCGCGCACCAGCCACGCTTCGGGCGTGCCGGGCGAGCGGCGGATCAGCGTGTCCAGCTGCCGGTGCGCGTCGGCGGTGCGCCCCCGCTCGACCAGTGCGCGGGCGTAACCGATGCGCACGTCGGACTTGGCGTCCGGGCTGTTGAGGTAGCGCTGGATCAGCGCGTCGGCGCGGGTTTCGCCGTCGGCCATCAACTGCAGCGCCAGCAGCGCGGGCCATTCAGACTGCGCGCGGGCGCTTTGGCCCAGCGTGGCCGCCGCCAGCGCGCCGGCCTTGTCGCCAGCGGCCAGGCGCAGGCGGCCGACGGTGGTCCAGGCGGCGGGCGCCAGCGCGGGCGTGCGCATGGCGTCGGCCAAGGCGCGCTCGACCACGCGGGCGGCCTCGGGCTTGTCGGGCACGCGCTGGTACAGCGCCGGCAGCGCGGTGATGAACGCCTCCTTGTCGCTGTCCGGCACCGTCGACAGAAACTGGCGCAGCGGTGCTTCGGTTTCAGACACGCGGCCCAGCACGATCAGCACCTGCAGTTCGTACTGGCCTGCCTCCACCGATGGCGGATGCGCCTCGCGCCAGGCGCGCACGGTTTCCAGCGCCGCCGGGCCCGAACGCGACTGGATCGCCATCTGCGCCGCGCGCTTGAACAACTGCTCATCGCCCGTGCGGCGCGCGGCGCTCAGCACGTACGACGCGCCGTTTTGCGCGTCGCCTTGACGAAACAGCATTTCGCCGATCATCAGTTCATACAGCAGCCGGGCCGTCATGCGCGACGACGTGGGGGCGGAGGCGGCGCTGGCCGGTGCGGCAGCGGCGCCGGGTGGAGACGCGGGCGGCGTCTGGCCCAGCGCCAGTGGCGCGGCCAGGGCCAGCGCCCAGCCGCCCAGAACGCGGTGGAGGATCTGCATCGACCCATAATAAATCATGCGTGTGCAAAAGAAGGGGCGTGGCGCCCATGCCTGAACTGCCTGAAGTCGAGGTCACGCGGCGCAGTTTTGCCCAGCGCATTCAGGGTGCCCGCATCCTGCACGCCCGCGCTGGCCTGCCGCTGCGCTGGCCGCTGGGCCGCGGCGCTGAACAACTGGCCGGCCTGACGGTGCTGCGGGTTGACCGGCGCGGCAAATACCTGCTGTTGCAGCTCGACGACGGCGTGCTGTTGGTGCACCTGGGCATGTCGGGCAGCCTGAGCTTTCGCGCCGACGCGCCGCCACCGGGGCGGCACGACCACTTTGACCTGGTCACCACGCAGGGCACGCTGCGGCTGAACGACCCGCGCCGCTTTGGCGCCGTGCTGTGGTCAGCCAGCCTGCAGGTGGATCCGGCGCGCAAGCTGCTGGGCTCGCTGGGTGTCGAGCCGCTGGGCGACGCCTTCGACCCGGCGGCCTTCCACGCCGGCCTGAAGGCGCGACGCGCGCCCATCAAGCAGGTGCTGCTGGCGGGCGACGTGGTGGTCGGTGTGGGCAACATCTACGCCTCCGAGGCGCTGTTTCTGGCTGGCATTCGCCCCACCACGCGCGCCGACCGGCTGTCGCGCGCCCGCGCCGACCGTTTGCACGCGGCCATCCGCCAGGTGCTGATGCGCGCGGTAGAGCGTGGCGGCAGCACGCTGCGCAATTTTTCCAGCGCGGCGGGGGAAAGTGGCCACTTCCAGGCCGAAGCCGCCGTCTACGGACGGGCCGGCCAGCCCTGCCTGCGCTGCGCCACGCCGTTGCGGCAGATTCGCCAGGGGCAGCGCTCGACCTTCTTTTGCCCCATGTGCCAGCGGGCCTGAGCCGCGTGGGCCAACGCGCCGTGTAATATGCCGCGAACTTGCGGAGCGGCGTGGTGGCGGAGCCCAGTTTCAACGAGCAGTTCGATTGGCACAGCGCTTGGCGGCGCGAGATGCGGTTGCGCCTGAAGGTGCTGGGCGACTGGTTGCGCGAACAGCAGCTGCTTGACGACGGCGGCGAAGAGCGCCTGCAGCGCCTGACCGATCAGTTGCGCTCCGACAAAGTGATGGTCGCCTTCGTGGCCGAGTTCTCGCGCGGCAAATCCGAGCTGATCAACGCCGTCTTCTTTGCCGGCTATGGCCGCCGCATCATGCCCGCCAGCGCCGGCCGCACCACCATGTGCCCGACCGAGCTGGGCTATGAGGCGGCCCTGCCCCCATGCCTGCGCCTGCTGCCCATCGAAACGCGGCTGCAGCCGCAGACCCTGCTTGAATGGCGCCTGGTGCCCGAGAAGTGGATGCGCCTCGACCTGGACGTGAACGACCCCGATCAACTGGCCAACGCCATGCAGAAGGTGTCTGAAGTGATGCACGTGACGCAGGACGAAGCGCGCGCGCTCGGTTTCTGGCACGACGACAGGCCGTGGGACAACCCGCCGGTCAACGCCGGCGGTGCCGTTGAAGTGCCGCGCTGGCGCCACGCGCTCATCAACATGGCGCACCCGCTGTTGCGTCAGGGTCTGGTGGTGCTGGACACGCCTGGACTGAATGCCATCGGCGCCGAACCCGAACTCACCGTCAACCTCATCCCGCAGGCGCAGGCCGTGGTGTTCATTCTGGGTGCGGACACGGGCGTCACCAAATCCGACCTCGCCATCTGGCGTGAACACCTGGCGACGATGGAAGGCAGCGCGGGCAGTCGCTTCGTGGTGCTCAACAAGATTGACACCTTGTGGGACGAGTTGAGTTCGCCAGAGCAGATCGACCGCCAGATTGCCCGCCAATGCGCCGACACCGCGCAGACGCTGTCGCTGGAGGCCAAGCAGGTGCTGGCGCTGTCGGCCCAGAAGGGGCTGTTGGCCAAGGTGCGCGGCGACACCGCGCTGCTGGCCGAAAGCCAGCTGCCGCGGTTCGAGCAGCTGCTGGGCCGGCAGGTGCTGGGGGCGCGCCAGGCCATGCTTGCCGGCGCCATCGGCGCCACCGTGGCGCGCGTGCAGACCGAGGCCGAGCGTACCCTGGGCGCGCGGCGCCGCGAAGTGGCCGAGCAGGTGCTGGAGCTGGAAAGCCTGCGCGGCAAGAACCACCAGGTGGTGCGCCAGATGCGCTTGCGCGTCGAGCGTGAAAAAGCCGAATTCGACCGCAGCGCCGCCAGCGTGCTGGCCGTGCGGTCGGTGCACGTGAAGCTGCTGCGCGAGTTGTTCATGCTGCTGGGCAGTGCCTCGATCAAGCGCGAACTGCTCGGCCTCAGCACCACGCTGCGCGAGCCGGGCGTCAAGTTCGGCGTCCGCAAGGCCTACGCCCGGGGCTTCGACAACCTGCGCGGCGTGGTGCGCGAAGTGCAGCGGCTGGAGCGCGAAATCCACACCATGCTCGCCTCGTCGTTTCGCCAGATCAACACCGACTTCGGCTTTGCGCTGCAGGTGGCCGAACCGCCCACCATGGACCGCTTTGAAAGCGACCTGGACGCGGTCGAACGCAGCCACCTGCAATACCTGGGCGTGGGCAACCTGGTGCAACTGGCGCGGCCTGAATTCGCCGACCGCCTGGTGCGCGCACTGCTGGCGCGCGTGCGCTCCATCTTCGAAACGGCGCTGGGCGAAATCGAGTTGTGGAACAAGTCCGTGTCGTCGCAGCTCGACACCCAGATGCGCGAGCGCCGGCGCGCCTATGGCCGCCGCATCGACGCCATCCAGCGCATTCAGGACGCCGCCAGCGGGCTGGAGCGGCGCATCGCCGAAATCGCCGAGCAGGAAGGCGCGCTTGACGCCGCCGAGCAGCGCCTGCGGATGCTGAGCCGCGATTTGCGGCACGATGCGTCCGCCGCCGTGCCCGAGGCGCTGCCGGAATCCGTGTCGGCGTGACCGCGCCCGCCAGCGCTTTCGCCCGCCGCGTCGTCGACTGGCAGCAGCGCCATGGGCGGCACGATTTGCCGTGGCAGGCCACCCGCGACCCCTACCGCGTGTGGCTGTCCGAAATCATGCTGCAGCAGACCCAGGTGGCCACCGTGCTGTCTTACTACCCACGCTTTCTGGCGCGCTTTCCCGACGTAGCCAGCTTGGCCGCGGCCGACGAAGACGACGTACTGGCTTTGTGGAGCGGCTTGGGCTATTACTCGCGCGCGCGCCATCTGCACCGCTGCGCGCGCGAGGTGATGACGCGCTTTGGCGGCGCCTTTCCACGCAGCGCGGCCGAACTGGGCACGTTGCCGGGCATCGGCCGTTCCACGGCCGCGGCCATAGCGGCGTTCTGCTTTGGCGAGCGCGCGGCCATTCTCGACGGCAACGTCAAGCGCGTGCTGACGCGCGCGCTGGGCTTCGGCGGCGACCTGGCCGTGGCCACGCACGAACGCGACCTTTGGCGGCGCGCCGAGGGTCTGTTGCCCACCACCGACCTGCACCGCACCATGCCGGCGTACACGCAGGGCCTGATGGACCTGGGCGCCACCGTGTGCACGCGCACGCGGCCGGCCTGCGCGGTGTGCCCACTGGCGGACGAATGCGTGGCCGCGCGCGAAGGCGAGCCCACGCGCTATCCGGTCAGAACACGGCGCGTGGCGCGCAGCCAGGCCACGTTGTGGCTGCTGCACGCGCGCGATGCCCAGGGGCGCGTGTGGTTGGCGCGGCGGCCCGGGCGCGGCATCTGGGCGCGCCTGTACTGCCTGCCACTGCACGACGACGGCGACGCCCTGCTGGCCAGCCTGACGCCCGCGGCCCGCGCCAGCGCCGTGCGGCATGCACCGTTTCGTCATGTGCTGACCCACCGCGACCTGGACGTCCACGTCGTCAGCGCGCGCCTGCAGCCGGGCGACCTGACGGGCGACCTGACGGGCGCCGAAGGCGGCTGGTTCACGGCCGCCGAATGGCCCGCGCTGGGGCTGCCCGCGCCGATACGCCGGTTCTTGCAAGCCCAGGGTGATGGCTATCTATTTGATAGCTGAAAACCCATTGCAGTAAGGCGCAGGCGGCCCAAAAGACCGCAAAAAATGGCCTAGGAATCTTCCAGCTCGCGATGGCGCCGCAGCGTGACCCAGTCGCTCCCGAACAGGGCCGCCAGCCGCTCGACCAGATACACCGACCGGTGCTGACCGCCGGTGCAACCAACGGCCACGGTCACGTAGCTGCGGTGGTCGCGTGCCAGCGCGGGCAGCCAGGTCTGTAAAAAACCGGCGATCTGATCGAGCATCATCTGCACCTCGGGTTGCTGCTGCAGGTAGTCGATGACCGGCGCGTCGCGCCCCGTCAGCGGGCGCAGATCGGCTTGGTAGTGCGGGTTGGGCAGCATGCGCACGTCGAACACGTAGTCGGCGTCCGGCGTCAGGCCGCGCTTGAACGCGAACGACTCGAACACCAGCGTCAGGTGCGCCGCGGGCGCGGCGATCAGATCCTTCATCGTCGCCAGCAGCTTGGATGGGCGCAGGAAGCTGGTGTCGATGACGTGCGAGCGCTCGCGCAGGTCGGCCAGCAGTTCGCGTTCTCGGCGGATGGTCTGCAGCAACGCGCGCTGGGCGTCGCCTTCCACCGGCTGCGACAGCGGATGGCGCCGCCGCGTTTCGGAAAAGCGCCGCACCAGCGTTTCGTCGTTGGCGTCGAGAAAAATCAGGCGCAGCACGATGCCGCGGTCGCGCAGGCGGTGCAGCAGCAGCGGCAGCTGCGGCAGCGATTCGCCGCTGCGCACGTCCATGGCAATGGCCACCTTGCGCGTGCGGCGCTCGTTTTCGAGCGCGACGAACGGCTCCAGCAGCTCGGGCGGCAGGTTGTCGATGCAGTAGTAGCCGGCGTCTTCCAGCGCGCCCAGCGCGATCGACTTGCCGGAGCCCGACATGCCGGTGATGACGATCAGCTCAATGCTCACGGGCGTGTCTTTCGTGGCCGGTCGGCCGGCGTCGCGGTCGGTTCGGCGGGGTGAAGCATTTCAAGTGCGTGCGCCAGCGTGGTGTCGGAAATGCGTTCGCCGCCCAGCATGCGGGCGATCTCGCGCGTGCGCGCCTCGCCGCCGATGGCGACCAGGCCGCTGACCGGCGCCCCGCCGTCGCCTGCCCGTTTACTGACCAGCAGGTGCGCGTCGGCGCACGCCGCCACCTGCGGCAGATGGGTGACGCACAGCACCTGCCGGTCACGCCCAAGCTGGTGCAGCAGCCGCCCCACGGTGGAAGCCACCGCGCCGCCGACGCCCGAATCGACCTCGTCGAACACCAGCGTGCCCACGCTGCCCAGCTCGCTGGTGGTGACGGCAATGGCCAGCGCCAGACGCGACAGTTCGCCGCCGGATGCTACACGTTCAATAGCGCGAGGCGCTGATCCAGCGTGCGCTGCGACCTGAAAAACCACGTTTTCCAGGCCATGCTGCGCGGCTTCGGTCAGCGGCTGCAGCGCCACCTCGAAGCGGCCGCCCTGCATGCCCAGCTTCTGCATGGCGGCGGTCACCGCCGTGGCCAAGCGCGGCGCCGCCTGCGCGCGCTGCCGCGAGGTGGCCTGCGCCGCCGTCAGGTATTGGTCGTGCGCGGCGTCGGCCACGGCTTGCAGGCGCGCCAGGTCGGCGGCGTTGTCCAGCCGCGCCAGGTCGGCACGCCATTCGGTCAGCGTGGCGAACAGATCCTGCGGCTGCCGGCGGTAGCGCCGCGCCAGGGCAATCCATTGGCCCAGTCGCTCGTCCAGCCGAGCCAGTTGATCGGGGTCGGGCTCGGCGCGCCGCAGGTAGGCGTGCAGGCTGTGCGCCGCATCGCGCGCCTGGGCGACGCAGCTTTCCAGCACGTCGAGCAGCGCGGCGAACTCGGGTTCAATGTCGCGCTGAGCCTGCAGCGCGTGCTGCGCTTGCGCCAGCGCGGGCAGGGCGCCGCCGTCGCCGTCATCGCCTTCCAGCGCGGCGCTGGCGGCGTGCGCGGCGTCGATCAGCGCCTGCGCGTGCGACAGGCGTGCGTGGCGCTGGTTCAGCTCGTCCCATTCGTCTTCCAGCGGCGCCAGCTTGTCCAGCTCGCCAATCTGCCACAGCAGGCGCTCGTGTTCTTGCGCCAGGCTGTGCTGCGCGGCCTGCGCGGCCTGCAGCGCGGCGTCGGCCTGGCGCCAGGACTGCCAGGCCGACGTCAGTGGCCGGGCGTCGATGCCGGCGTACGCGTCGAGCAGCGCGCGCACGGCGGCGGGTCGCGTCAGGCTTTGCCAGGCGTGCTGGCCATGGATGTCGACCAGCCATTCGCCCAGTTCGCGCAACTGCGCCAGCGTGGCGGGCGAGCCGTTGATCCAGGCGCGGCTTTTTCCGGCGGCGTCGATGGTGCGGCGCAGCAGCAGCGCGTCGGCCTCGACGTCGGGCTCGACGAAGCCGTTGTCCAGCAGCCAAGGCCGGGCGTCGGCAGGGGTGTCGAATTCGGCGCCAATCTCGCAGCGCGGCTGACCTTCGCGCACCCACAGCGCGTCGCCCCGCCCGCCCAGCACCAGCTGCAGCGCGTCGATCAGGATCGACTTGCCAGCGCCGGTTTCACCCGTCAGCGCCGTGAAGCCGCCGGTCAGCGGCAGATCAAGCGACGGCACGATCACGAAGTCGCGCAGGTTCAGATGTCGCAATGCCATGTCATTTTTGGGTGCGCGCTGCACTCATTCAGTACAGAAGGCCGCGGAGCAGGCCACGTCGGAACACCGCGGAGCGGGCTGCGCCCGGCCGCTGGCGTTGTCCCGCCGGGGGGATGGCGCCGCAGGCGACTCAGGGGGGGTGTCATACCCCGCCCTCGTTCCACAGCAGCTTGCGGCGCAGCGTGTCGAAGTAGCTCCAGCCCTTGGGGTGCAAAAAGCGCACGCGATAGTCGGAACGCCGCACGATGACCCGGTCGCCATGGTGCAGCGACGTGATCGACTGCATGTCAAAGCTGGCGCTGGCGTCCTTGCCGGAGACGATTTCGATGGCGATTTCCACCGGGTCGGCCACCACGATGGGCCGGTTGGACAACGTGTGCGGCGCAATCGGCACCAGCGCCCACGCCGGCACCAGCGGGTGCAGCAGCGGGCCGCCGGCCGACAGCGCGTAAGCGGTCGAACCGGTCGGAGTGGCCACGATGATGCCGTCCGCGCGGTGGTTGGCGACGAAGTGCCCGTTGACCTCGACCCGCAGCTCGACCATGCTGGCCACCGCGCCGCGGTTGACCACCACGTCGTTCATGGCATAGGCCTCGAAAACGCTTTCGCCCTCGCGCATGACCTTGCCCAGCATCAGGCTGCGGTGGTCTTCCTCGAAGGCGCCGGCCAGCATGGGCGGCAGCGTCTGGCGATATTGGTCCAGTGGCAAGTCGGTGATGAACCCCAGGCGCCCCTGGTTGATGCCGATCAGCGGCGTGCCGTAGCGCGCCAGCTGGCGGCCGATGCCCAGCATGGTGCCGTCGCCACCCACCACCACGGCCAGGTCGCAATCGTTGCCAATGCCGGCCACGTCGCGCACGCCGTAGCCGTCCAGTCCGGTCGCCTGCGCCGTGCGCTCGGCCAGCAGCACTTCGCACCCTTGCTGGGTCAGGAAGGCGGCGATCTCGGCAATCAAATCACGCGTCGATTCGGCCACCGCGCCGGTGGCGGTGTCGTGGTATTTGCCAACCAGCGCGACGCGGTGGAACTGAAGACTCATCGGCAAATTACATCATAATGATTTGAATGCTCGACGACCGTGCCCGCTTGCTGCTGAAGACGCTGATCGAGCGCTACATCGCCGACGGTCAGCCCGTCGGCTCGCGCACCCTGTCGCGCGCCTCGGGGCTGGAATTGTCTCCCGCCACCATCCGCAACGTGATGAGCGACTTGGAGGAAATGGGCCTCATCGTCAGCCCGCACACCTCGGCCGGGCGCATTCCCACCTCGCGCGGGTACCGGCTGTTTGTCGACACCATGCTGACGGCGCAGCAGCCCGAGCTGACCGCGCCCGCGCTGCCGGCCGACCAGCCGCAGCGCGTCATCGCCAACGCGGCGCAACTGCTGTCCAACCTGTCGCAGTTTGTCGGCGTGGTGATGGCGCCGCGCCGCTCGTCGGCATTCAGGCACATCGAATTTCTGCGCCTCTCGGAGCGGCGCCTGCTGCTGATCATCGTCGCGCCCGACGGTGACGTGCAGAACCGTGTGCTGTTCACCGACGCCGACTACGACGCATCGGAGTTGCAGGAAGCCTCCAATTACCTTAACGCGCATTTTTCGGGCATGGACATCGAGCAGGTGCGCCTGCGCCTGCGCCAGGAAGTCGACAGCCTGCGCGGCGAGATCGCCAAGCTGATGAACGCCGCCGTGCAACTGGGCAGCGAGGCCATGAGCCAGGCGCAGGACGAAGTCGTCATCTCCGGCGAACGCAACCTGCTGGCGGTGACCGACTTTTCGAGCGACATGAACCAGTTGCGCCGCGCGTTCGATCTGTTCGAGCAGAAGGCGCAATTGATTCGCCTGCTCGACGTGTCGAGCCAGGCCGAGGGCGTGCGCATCTTCATCGGCGGCGAAAGCCAGACCGTGCCGATGGAAGACCTGTCGGTCGTGAGCGCGCCCTATGAGGTGGACGGGCACGTGGTGGGTACGCTGGGCGTCATCGGCCCCACGCGCATGCCTTACGACCGCATGATCCAGATCGTCGACATCACCTCGCGCCTGGTCAGCAACGCGCTGAGCACGGGCAAGCCCTAGAATCGACGGTCTCGCGCGGGGCGTTAGCTCAGTTGGTCAGAGCAGGGGACTCATAATCCCTTGGTCGCTGGTTCGAGCCCAGCACGCCCTACCAATTTTGTGTGTTAGAATTACGGGCTTCGCGCGGCTGTAGCTCAGTTGGATAGAGTACTTGGCTACGAACCAAGGGGTCGTGGGTTCGAATCCTGCCAGCCGCGCCATCTTCAAGCCTTGCAACTCAATGGGTTGCAAGGCTTTTTCTTTGCGCGCTCAGGCTATGCGCTGGGTGGGGTGGGTGACTTTTGGGGGACTTGCTGCCTGCGCCCGGGGCTGTTGGCGCAGAGGCAGCAGGCTGTGGTTCCAGCGCGGTGCGAGCGTCTTCAACCTGGCCGCCGCACTTGCCGCATGCCCAGCCCCGCCGCCAGCAGCCCCATCAGCATCAAGCTCCATTCGGACAAGGTCGGAACCGGTGTGACGGCCGGTGGCGGTGGTGCAGCCTTCCGGGTATTGGTGAAGGTGCAGTTGACATCACGGTCGGGCATGGTGAAGTTGCCGTTGACCGTGTCAATGACACCCTGGTCGGTTCGGCAAACCAGGGCGGCCTGGTAATCGTCCATGCGCGTCCCCGCATCGGCCAACTCCGTTACTGTGACTGGAGCACCCATTTCAATCGGGACTGCACTGGTTTTGCCACCGTCTGCCAGGTTGGGGGTGGCGTTGTCGTTGACCTTCAAGGTGAAGCGGCCCGCATCGCCTGCCGGGGCGACCACGGTCTTGGCGACGGTCACGGTGGGCGTGTAGCAGTACGCGTCAAACGCCACGGCAATGCCCTGGTAGTTGGCCGCCTGGTTGGGCCCTTGCGTGCTGTGCACCACAAGGCTCAGCAGGTTGACGCCTTGCACAAAGCCGCTGAGTTCGACCACGCCGGGCTCGGTGCCGACGCTGGAGGTGTCGCGCGTGATGGGCGTCGCCAGCAAGTTGTTACGCTTCAGCATGTCGTTGAGATAGACCGCCACCAATTGGTCGTCGGCCCGGTAGGTCAGGCGCACGCGCATTTTGCGTGCCTCTTCCACGGTCGGGATGTACCAGCCGCCGAAGTACACCGAAACCAGCGTCTCCGGGCCGATGGGTGCGGGTTCGTTATTGAACAGGGGGTAAATCCAGCGTGAACCGGCGGGTGCATCGGCCCAGACACGGGTGTCGCCAGTCGTCCAGGCTGTCGGCGCCAAGGGTGCCGAAGCGCCTTCTATGTCGAATTCGCGAAAGGGCAGCAGGTTTGGCACATTGGCAGCGTAAAGGTCCAGAAAGTTCACATCCGTCCACATATTGGCCATCTGAAGCCCCGGCAAGAATAGCGCACCTGGAGGATCGATGCGGCCCGAGTTGAGCTGCGCCGCGCTGGCCGACGCGTTCGCGCAGGTCAGGGCCAGGCCACCGCTCAAGGGCATGCCAGGTGGGTCGTAATTGCCTGATAAATCGACGTCCCCGATGGACATGACGGAGATGGCCGCGTCGCCAAAAATCGCGGTCGTGCCGTCCTGTGCGAACGACACGGCAGGCGTCAGCGCTGCGCAGATCACCGCGCCGGCAAGGCCACGACGAAGGGCGTCCCCCAAGGCTACCGTATTCATGCGGCTTGCCATCGACATCGACTCATACATGATTGGGCCTACCTGCAATCCAAAGAGAACTTATGAATTATGACCGTGTTGCCGGCACTTAGGTCCACCTACGCCCCCCTATCCAAGGGGCGCGACCATATGCAGCCGGGGCACAAACCACTATGCCGTGTAGAAAATTCAGTGTTGACAAGTGGTTGCGCGTGTGATGATCTTGGCGGATGAATCGCCCGCCCGCCGCACGCACGGCTTCATGCGAAACTTCGCCATCCATTGATTTGCGGGGTTTTCATGTTCACCGGCATCATCACGGCGGTTGGCCGCATCGCCCAAGTGCGCGATCTGGGCGCCAGCAGTGCGCACGGCAAGCAACTGGTCATTGAGACGCCTGCCGGTTATCTGGACGACGTGGGCCTGGGCGACAGCATCGCGCTCAATGGCGCCTGCATGACGGCGACGCAGATCGACCCCGCCGCCGGGTGCTTCACCATCGACATCTCGGCCGAATCGCTCGCGCATACGGCGGGGCTGGATCGCGTGGGGCCCGTCAATCTGGAAAAAGCCTTGCGCGCGCACGACCGGCTGGGGGGGCACATCGTGTCGGGCCACGTCGATGGCATTGGCCAAGTGACGCACTTTGCGCCGGTGGGCGAAAGCGTCGAGCTGTGCATCCTGGCGCCGCGCGAGCTGGCCAAGTACCTGGCGTACAAGGGCTCGATCACCGTCAACGGTGTGAGCCTGACGGTGAACACCGTGGCCGATCAGGACGCAGGCTGCGAGATCAGCATCAACCTGATTCCGCACACCGTGCAGAACACCGCGCTGCATGCGCTGGCGGCTGGCACGCCCGTCAATCTGGAGATCGACCTGATCGCGCGCTATGTGGAAAGAATGCTCTCAGCGCCCGCCAGTCCAGCGCTAGCAGCTATCAAATAAAGAGTCATCGGTCGAGCGGCAGCTTGACCAGCCCGGTCGCCAGCGCCGTGCCGCACAGCACGATGGCACCGCAGAACAGCATCCACGTCGTCACCGTCTCGCCCAGCAGCGTGACGCCGTAGAACACCGCGAACACGGGAATGGTGAACGTGACGGTGATGGCGCGTGCCGGCCCCAGCCGCTCGATCAGGCGAAAGTACAGCACGTACGCCACGGCGGTGCACAAAATGGCCAGCGCCACCAGCGCGCCCCAGGCTTTCAGGCTGGGCGGTTGCGCCGGCCACATCCACAGTGTGGGCACGGCCAGCCCCAGTGCGGCGCCGATCTGGCTGCCGGTGGCGACCATCAGCGAGTTCAGGCCCGACAGATAGCGCCGCGTGAAGCTGGCCGCCAGCGCGTAGCTGATGGTCGCCAGCAGGCAGGCCAGGATGCCCCAGGCGCTGACGGCGCCCGACGCATCGGGCTTGAAGCTGGCCTTGCCGCTGGCCAAGAGCGCCACGCCGACGAAGCCGATGACCAAACCCACCGTGCGCGAGGCGCCGGGCTTGTCGCCCAGCCACAACCAAGCCACCAACGCACCAAACAGCGGTACCGTGGCGTTCAGGATCGACGACAGCCCGGTGCTGATCGACAGCAGCGCAAAGCTGAACAGGGCAAACGGAATGGCCGAGTTGATCAGGCCGCACAACATCACCGGCTTCCAGTGCTGGCGCAGCTGCGGCCACAGCCCGCGCGACAGCATCACCGGCAGCAGCGCCAGCGACGCAATCGCCACGCGCACGCCGGCCGTGGGCAGCGGGCCAAACTCCAGCGTGCCCAGCCGCATGAACAGGAAGGATGCGCCCCAAAGGGCAGCCAGCAACAGGAATTCGGCGGCGACGGCGGCGGACATGGGCGAGGAGTATGGGGCCGCGCGGTCGGCGGCATGATGAGAAATCGATAGCCGATTGATGCGTGCGTGACATCAGCGCCGCACGGCCACGCGCTGCGGGCGCAGGGTGGATGGGGGCGCGGCGTCGCCCGCGGGCGCATCCACCCGCCAGCCTTCGCACCGCAGCAGCGCCACCTTGCGGCCCAGGCCGCCGCCGTAACCCGCCAGCGTGCCGGTGCTGCCCAGCACGCGGTGGCAGGGCACGATCACGCTGATGGGGTTGGCTCCCACGGCGGTGCCGACGGCGCGCACGGCGGCGGGGTGGCCGATGCGCGCGGCCACTTGGCCATAGCTTTGCGCGTCGCCCGCCCCAATGTCCAGCAACGCGCGCCACACGCGCTGCTGAAACGTCGTGCCGCCGGACAGATCCAGCGGCACGTCAAAGCGCTGGCGCTGGCCATTGAAGTACTCAGCCAGCTCGTGCGCGGCCTGGCCCAGCAGCGGGTGGCCACGCGTGGGCGCGCCCCAACTCGTCCAGTCGGGCAGCCCGCGCTGGCCTTCGGTGAACCAGGCGCCCGACAGGCCTTGCGGCGTGGCGGCCAGCAGCAGGTCGCCCAGCGGCGTGGCGGTGAGGGTGTGGGCGGTGTGGAGGTGTTGGATCATGATGAAAAACCCCTGTAGCGCTTGTCTGGATTGCGCGAGCAGCTATGAATTTGGTAGTGATTTGGGTGGTGATTGCCATGCGCGCACCACCGCGTAGGCGCGCCAGGGCCGCCAGCGTTCGGCGCGCGACTGGGCGGCGCGGGCGCTCAGCCGCTGGCCGTCGGGCGACAAGGCCTTTTGCAGCGCCACGTCACCGGCCGGAAAGGCATCCGGCCAGCGCAGCGCGCGCAAGGCGATGTAGTCGGCCGTCCAGTCGCCGATGCCGGGCAGGGCTTTCAGCGCGTTCATCGTCGCGGCCACGTCGGTACCCGCGTGCAGGCTCAAGTGACCGCTGACGACCGCGTTGGCCAACGCGTGAATCGCCGCTTGCCGCTGACGCACCAACCCAAGCCGGCCCAGTTCGTCACCGCTGGCGGCCACCAGCGCGGCGGGCGTGGGAAACAGCCGCGTCAATCCGTCGATGGGCGTCGCCAGAGGCGCGCCAAAGCGCTCCACCAGCCGCGTCGTCAGCGTGCGCGCCGCCGCCACCGTGACCTGCTGGCCGATGACGGCGCGCACGGCCAGCTCAAAGCCGTCCAACGTGCCGGGCACGCGCAGCCCTGCCAACGTGGGAAAGTCGGCGCCCAACACGGCGTGGATGGCGGCTGGGTCGGCGTCCAGATCGAGCCAGGCGCGCACGCGGGCGATCACGCGCGGCAGCTGCGGCGCCAGCGCCTCGGCCACGCGCACCTGCACGCGGTGCTGATCGGGTTCGAAGCGGCAGGCGACCCAGCCGCAGGTGTTGTCATCGAGGCGCAGCGTGCGCGCCACCGTGTGGGCTGCGACATCGATCTGCTCCACGCCTGCGATGCCGCGTTGCTGCAAAAATTGAAGCATCTCGCGCACGTCGTACGGGGGCCGGTAGCCCAAAGTGACCACAATGCCGTCGCCCCGCGCCGGCGCACTGCCATCGCGGCGCAGCGCCGTCGGGCTCATGCGGTACTGCGCGGCAAACGCGGCGTTGAAGCGCCGCAGACTGGCAAAACCCGCCGCCAGCGCCACCTGGGCGATGGGCAGGCGCGTGTCGGCCAGCAATTGCTTGGCGGCCAGCAGGCGGCGCGTTTGCAGCCAGTCCATGGGCGACACACCCAGTTCTGCCTCGAAAACGCGGCGCAGGTGGCGGTCGCTCACGCCCAGGCGCTGCGCCAGCCCGCCCACGCTGGGCACGTCGTCGCCCCAGGCGTCGGGCGAATCGAGCAGGCGCGCGGCGTGCTGGGCGAGCAGGGCGGAGGCGTCCTGCGCCGACCAGGCCAGCGTTTGCGGCGCCAGCTCGGGCCGGCAGCGCAGGCAGGGGCGAAAGCCGGCGCCTTCAGCCTGCGAGGCGTGGATAAAGAAGCGGCAGTTCTCGCGCCGGGGCGTCTTCACCCTGCACACCGGGCGGCAGTAGATGCCGGTGGAGGTCACGCCGATGAAGAACGCGCCGTCAAAGCGCGCGTCGTGCGCCACCACGGCGCGGTAGCAGGCGTCGGCGTCGAGGGGCGTGGTGGGCGAGGGCATGGCGCCATGATAGGTTTCGGGCGTGCGCTGACTCGCCGTTTTCGGACATGGTGATTTTGAAAGGCGCCTGAATCAACAGCCGGACGCGAAGGACGCGAAGATCACGCGAAGGACGCGAAAAAAACAAGTTCAAAAAAGGCACGACTTACGCAAAAGGAACTTGGCCCAGGCATCTCAAGGTGCCAGACAGGTCAAGTCAAACCGAATTGCGTAAGTCCTGAAAGGTTTGCTTTCGCGTTCTTCGCGAATCCTTTGCGTCCTTCGCGTACGGCTGTTCGTCGGCCTTTGCCACCCAACGCGCTCCCTACAATCTCAGCCCATGCAAGTCACCCCCAGCATCTTCAAGGCCTACGACATTCGCGGCACCACGCCCACCACGCTGAACGAGCCGGTGGCCGAGGCCGTGGGTCTGGCCTTTGGCACGCAGGCGATGGCGCTGGGCGAAAAGACGGTGGCCGTGGGGCGCGATGGCCGCCTGTCCGGCCCGGCGCTGTCGGCGGCGCTGATGCGCGGGCTGGTCGCCGCGGGCGTCGAGGTGATCGACATCGGCCTGGCCACCACGCCCATGCTGTACTTCGCCGCGCACACGCTGTGCTCTAGCGGCATCCAGGTCACGGGCAGCCACAACCCGCGCGACGACAACGGCTTCAAGATGGTGCTGGCAGGGCGCGCTATTTATGGCGACGACATTCAGGCGCTGCGCCGCATGATTGAGGCCGAATCGTGGCAGCGCCGCGCGGGTGGCAGCGTGCGCACGCACGACGTGCTGCCGGCGTACCGCGAGCGCATCGTGGGCGATATCCAACTGGCGCGGCCCATGAAGATCGTGGTCGATTGCGGCAACGGCGTGGCGGGCGCGTCGGCGCCGGGCATCTTCCGTGCGCTCAACAACGGCACGGGCTGCGAAGTGATCGAGCTGTTCAGCGAAGTCGACGGCAACTTCCCCAATCACCACCCCGACCCCAGCAAACCCGACAACCTGCGCGACGTGATCCGCGCGCTGCAAGAAACCGAGGCTGAATTGGGCCTGGCCTTCGACGGCGACGGCGACCGGCTCGGCATCGTCACCAAGGACGGGCAAAACATCTTCCCCGACCGGCAAATGATGCTGTTCGCGCAAGACGTGCTCAGTCGCGTGCCGGGCGGCACCATCGTCTACGACGTGAAATGCTCGCAGCGCCTGGCGCCCGCCATTCAACAAGCGGGCGGTGTGCCGCTGATGCACAAGACCGGCCATTCGCTGGTCAAGGCGCGCATGAAAGAGGTCGATTCGCCCCTGGGCGGCGAGATGAGCGGCCACATCTTCTTCAAGGAGCGCTGGTTCGGCTTTGACGACGGCACCTACGCCGGCTGCCGTCTGCTCGAAATCCTGAGCCGCAGTGCCGACCCCAGCGCCGTGCTCAACGCGCTGCCCACCAGCCACAGCACGCCCGAGCTGAACGTGCCCTGCGCCGAGGGCGAGCCGCACCGCCTGGCGGCCGAATTGCAGGCGCTGGCGGCCGGCGCCTTCAGCGCCCCCGCGCAGGTATCGACCATCGACGGCCTGCGCGTCGACTGGCCCGACGGTTTTGGCCTGATCCGCGCCAGCAACACCACGCCCGTGCTGGTGCTGCGCTTCGAGGGGCAGAACGATGCGGCCTTGAAGCGCATCGAGACCGACATGCTGGCGCTGCTGCGGCGCGTGAAGCCCGATGCGCGGCTGGGTGCTTCGGCGCATTGAGCATGAAAGCAGGTGCCAGCGCTGATGCAACAAGCGCGAGCAGCTATGGTTTTTGATGACGCGCCGCCGTTGCACCTGAGGGCGCCATGATCCGCGCGCTCTACAGCCTGGCCACCTGGCTGGCCCAGCCGCTGCTGCGCCGCAAACTGCGCCGGCGCGGCGTGGCCGAGCCGGGTTATCTGCACGCGGTGGACGAGCGCTTTGGCCGCTACACGATCCAGCGGCCTGACGGCGCCAACCCGCTGGTCTGGATTCACGCCGTGTCGCTGGGCGAAACGCGCGCCGCCGCAATCCTGATCGACGCGCTGCGCGTGCAGCTGCCCGGCGTGCGCTTGCTGCTGACGCACGGCACGGCCACCGGTCGCGCCGAAGGGCAGAAGTTGCTGCGCGAAGGCGATGTGCAAGTCTGGCAGCCGTGGGACACGCGTGGCGCGGCGCAGCGTTTTTTGACGCACTTCCGGCCCGACCTTGGCGTGCTGATGGAAACCGAAATCTGGCCCAACCTGATCCACGAAGCGGCCGCGCGCGGCGTGCCGCTGGCGCTGGCCAATGCGCGCCTGTCCGAAAAATCGCTGCGCGGCGCCCAGCGCGTCGACTGGCTGATGCGTCCGGCGTACGGCGCGCTGTCGGCCGTGTACGCGCAAACCGAGGCCGACGCAGCGCGCCTTGCCGCCGTGGGTGCGCCGAACGTGGCGGTGATGGGCAACCTGAAATTCGACGCCCAACCGGACGCCACGCAACAGGCGCAGGCCGCGCGCTGGCGGGCCGCGCTGCGCGGGCGCCCGGTCGTGCTGCTGGCCAGCGCGCGCGAGGGCGAGGAGGCGCAGTTTATTGAACAAATCAAGGCGCCATCGCTTGCTGGTAAAGCGTCTTCAGCTATAAAAAATGAAGCAGGCGAGCATGCGCAGCCGCTCTGGCTGATCGTGCCGCGCCACCCGCAGCGATTTGACGAGGTGGCCGCGCTGGCGCGAGCCGCCGGCCTGGTGGTGGCGCGGCGCAGCGGGTGGACGGACGCCCCATCGCCCGATGCACTGCGGGGCGAGGTGTGGATGGGCGACAGCCTGGGCGAGATGGCGCTGTATTACAGCCTGGCCGACGTTGCCCTGCTGGGCGGCAGTTTCGCGCCGCTGGGCGGGCAGAACCTGATTGAAGCGGCCGCCTGCGGCTGCCCGGTGGTGATGGGGCCGCACACGTTCAACTTTGCGCAGGCCGCCGAGCTGGCCGAGGCCGCGGGCGCTGCGCGGCGCGTGACGGACATGGCCGAAGGGCTGGCGGTGGCGCGCCAGCTGACGGCCGACGCAGCGTCGCGCCAAGCCATGGGCCATGCCGGGCAGGCTTTTGCGGCGCTGCACCGTGGCGCGGCACAACGCATGGCCGGCGCGCTTGTGGGGCTGCTGCGGGCGCGCAGCGTGCTTTCGCAGGTAGACTGAAGGCCCAATTCGGGCCGCGGGCCTGATAGAGTGGGGCCTCAGACCATCGCGCCTCCTGTTTTGACCCGACCATGTTCCGCTTCTTTGCCATTTTTCTCGTCATCCAGGCCGTGTTGTTCGGGGTGGAAATGCTCCACCCGGTGCAGCAGGCGGTGGTCGACCCGTGGACCGGACTGGTGGCCCGAATGAGCGCCGGCATCGTGCATTTCTTTGACCCGTCGGTCATTTCGCAGGGCCGCGTGCTGCAGAGCGCGAAGACCGGGTTTGGCGTGTCGATCGAGCCTGGCTGCAACGGCGTCGAGGCGACCATCGTGCTGGTGGCCGCCATGCTGGCATTTCCGTCCAGCTGGAAGATGAAGCTGTGGGGCATCGGCCTGGGGTTTGTGGCGGTGCAGTTCGTCAATCTGCTGCGCGTGGTCAGCCTGTTCTTTTTGGGGCAATGGAATTTCAAGGTGTTCGAGTTTGCCCACCTCTACATGTGGCAGGCGCTGATCATGCTGGACGTGCTGGTGGTGTGGCTGCTGTGGATGCGCTATGTGGCGCGCCACGATCCGAAGCCCGCCGTGCGCGGCGCGGCGGCTACTTGACGTGAACAGGCCAGAGCCATGCGCGCAACGCTGATCGGACGCTTCTTGCTGCTGGCCATCGTCTGGCTGGCGTTGCTGCTGCCGCTGTGGTATTGGGCGGCCCGTTGGCTGGCGGTGCCACCCATCTGGCTGGCTGGCACGGTCATGAAGTCGATCTTTCCGTGGGTCGAAAGCTTTGATCAGGTGGGCGTCAAGGCGGTGCTGCAGACCTTGGTGCAGGTGCGCATGCAGGGCCCGCGTGGCGACGTGCTCGGCGAGCTGGCGCCGGAAGTCAGCTATCCCACCTATGGCTATGGTCTGGTGCTGCTGTGGGCCATGCTGCTGGCATCGCGCACCGAGCGCTGGTGGCTTAAGGGGCTGATTGGCAGCGTGCTGCTGATTCCGGCGCAGGCCTGGGGCATTTGCTTTCAGTGGCTGCGCGACGTGGTGCTGCTTTCGGGCCAATCGGGCAGCGCGTATTTGCAGTATTCGGCATGGACCAGGAACTTGATCGCCTATGGCTACCAGTTCGGCTTTCTGATGCTGACGCCGGTGGCGCCGATCATGTTGTGGCTGCTGTTCAACAAGCGCTTCGTGGCCGCGCTGTGGCTTGAAGCGGCGCTGGCCGAATCACCCGAGCAGCGCGCGCAGGCGCCGACGGTGGAGCGCGGCCGCTCCTGAATAAATAGCTGAATCGTGTTGGTGTGGGCCGCCAGGCCGGCAGCCACTGGTCAACGCCGGTCGCGCCGGCTTGGTCGCGCGGCGCGCGCATTGCCGGCGGCGGGCGCGCTGGTGGCGGCGGGCGGAACCTTTACCTGGCTTGCCGCCGCGGGTGTCGCGGGCGCGGCGTCGGATGCCAGCATGTGGTTGATGGGCAGCAGGTCGGCAGGCACCAGCATGCCAGAGGCTTGCTTCAGGCGCAGCAGCCCCACCAGCACGTCGTAGCGCGCGCGCGCCAGGTCGCGCCGCGTCTGGTAGAGCTGGCTCTGCGCGTTCAGCACGTCGATGTTGATGCGCACGCCGACCTGGTAGCCGAGCTGGTTGGCTTCCAGCGCCGTCAGGCTGGATCGCTCGGCGGCCTCCAGTGCCGCGACCTGGCCCAGGCCGGACTGCACCCCGAAAAAGGCCGCGCGCGTGGCCTGCGCCACGGTGCGCTGGGCATTGTCTAGGTCGGCGCGGGCCTTGTCTTCGAGCGACAGGGTTTCGCGCACGCGGTTTTCGACCGCGAAGCCGGCAAACAGCGGCCAGTTCAGGGCAACGCCGATGCCGGCGTTGGTGCTGCGGTACTGCGCGGTCGGCGCGGCGGCAATGGCCGGGTTGCCCTCGGGGTAGCGGGTCTGGCCCACACTGACCTGCAGGTCGACGGTGGGCAGGTGGCCCGTCTTGGCCTTGGCGGTTTCCATCCGCGCGATGTCGAGCGCCATGCGGGCCTGCTGCACCGCGGGGTGCTGGTCGATGGCCCAGTCGACCCAGGTGTTGACGTCGGCGGGGCTGGGCTGCGGCAGCACGATGGGCTGCGCCAGCGGCTGCGGCCGCGTGCCGACCAACCCCACCAGCTGATCCAGGGCCAGTTGCTTGACGCGCAGATCGTTCTCGGCCGCGATCTCCTGCGCCGTCGCCAGGTCGAAGCGCGCCTGCGCTTCGCGGCTGTCGGTGACGGTGGCGTTGCCCACTTCGAAATTGCGCTTGGCGGCCTCCAGCTGCTCGGCCACCGCGGCTTTGAGCGCGCGCACGACGCTGAGCGAATCCTGCGCCGCCAGCACGTCGAAATACGCCTGCGACAGCCGCACCACCAGGTCTTGCCCGGTGCCCGACAGCTGCACCAGCGCGGCTTCGGCGGCGCGCTTGCCCTGATCCCAGCCGATGCGGTTGGCGGGGCGAAACAGGGGCTGCGAGCCAACCACCGATGCATTCAGCTGGTTGTATGAGCGGTTGGTCGTGTTGCCGGCCAGGTTGTTGTTCAACCAGATGTGTTGCGCGCCGGCCTGCAGGCCCACTTGCGGCAGCAAGCCGGCGCGCGCCTGGTCGGCGCGTGCCTGTGCCGCCTGTGCATTGGCGCGGGCCGACTGGAACGCGGCGTCGTATCCCTGCGCCGCGTCATACAACTGCAGCAGCGACTGCGCCCGCGCGGGTGCGGCGACAGCCAGGGCAAGAACTGCAGCCAGGGCGGCCAAGGGGCGAAGCGCGGGCAAAGGCATGGGCAACTTTCAGGGAAGGGATCAGTAGCGGGGTACGGCAGGGTCAACCTGCAGCGACCAGGCGTCGATGCCGCCGGCCACGTTGGCCACATGTTCGAAGCCGCGCTGCGCCAGGAACAGGGCGACCTGCATGCTGCGCCCGCCGTGGTGGCACAGCACGGCGACGGGACGGTCGGGATCGAGTTCGTGCAGGCGCGCGGGAATCAGGTGCATGGGCAACTGCAGCAATTCGGCGCCGTCCACGCGCACGCTGGCGGTCGCCCATTCGGCGGGCTCGCGCACGTCCAGCAGCAAGGGCGGGCCGGCGTCGGTGCTGGCGGCCTGCAGCCAGCGCGGCAGATCGCTGGGGGATACCTGATCGATCATGGGTGGCACGTTTCGATCAAAGGGGTGGCGTGATCGCACTGGCCGCAGCCCTTTCTGCCCGCGCCGGCGCCACGGAGGGCGCTGCCCGCGTGGGCAGATGCCATGGGCGGCAGCGGGACAGCACGGTCATGCGATGCTTCAAAAATGAAAGCGCGACGGCTCTGGAAAGCCCAGCAGTCGCGGGGCGATGGTGTCCCACGCCTGGGTGGAGACCAGGCCCGATTCGGCCCGGCGCACCAGGGTGGCGCGCATCATCGGCTCGGCGCCGACCACGGCCATCAGGCGGCCGCCGGGCTTGATCAGTTCCAGCAGACGTTCGGGCAGCTGCGCGACCGAGCCCGACAGCACGATGGCGTCAAAAGGGCCGTCGGCCGCCAGGTCGGCGCTGGCGCCGTCGGCCGCGCGCACTTCCACGTTCAGCACGCCGGCGCGCTGCAGGTTGGCGTGGGCGGTGCGGGCCAGTTCGTTGTCGATTTCGAGCGTCAGCACGCGCTGCGCGCGGTGGCCCAGCAGCGCGGCCATGAAGCCACTGCCGGTGCCGATCTCCAGCACCTTTTCGTGCTTGGCGACCTGCAGGTCTTGCAGCATGCGGGCTTCGACGCGTGGCGCCAGCATGACTTGCCCGGCGGCCACGGCGGCGTCACCGGGCTTCAGCGGGATTTCCAGGTCGGCAAAGGCCAGCGCGCGGTGCGCGGCGGGCACGAAATCCTCGCGCCGCACCACGGCCAGCAGGTCCAGCACGTGGGCGTCGAGCACGTCCCAGGGGCGGATCTGCTGCTCGATCATGTTGAAGCGGGCTTGTTCGACGTTCATTCTCGACTCTCCAGGCGGTTGCTCACCAGTCAACCTTTCATTTTATCGGCCGACCCTGACGCCGCGGGTGCGACACGGAAACGGCGCTTTAGCCATTGCGCCAGGTCGTCCAGGTAGCAGTACACCACGGGCACCACCACCAGCGTCAGCAGCGACGAGGTGATGACGCCGCCGATCACGGCCTGGCCCATGGGCGCGCGCTGCTCCGAGCCTTCGCTGACGGCAAACGCCAGCGGCACCATGCCGAACACCATGGCCAGCGTGGTCATCAAAATCGGCCGCAGCCGCACGCGCGCGGCGGCCAGCAGGGCCGGTTCGCGCGCCAGCGGCTCGCTGTGGCCGGTTTCGCCGGCGCGGCCTTCGCGCGCGCGAATGGCAAAGTCGACCAGCAGGATGGCGTTCTTGGTCACCAGCCCCATCAGCATGACGATGCCGATGATGGAGAACATCGACATGCTGCTGCCAAACAGCAGCAGCGCCAGCACCACGCCGATCAGCGTGAGCGGCAACGATGTCATCAGCGCCATGGGCTGCAAAAAGCTCTTGAACTGGCTGGCCAGGATCATGTAGATGAAGATGATCGCCATGGCCAGCGCCTGCAGCGCGTAGGTGAACGACTCCTGCATGTTCTTGGTGGCGCCGCCAAAGGTGAAGCCGTAGCCCGGCGGAAAGGCCACCTTGTCGAGCAGCGTGCGGATGTCGCCCGACACCTCGCCCGAGGTGCGGCCCTGCACGTTGGCGGTGATCTGTATCTCGCGCAGCATGGCGCGGCGGTTGATCTGGTTGGTGCCGGTGGCCTCGGTCAGCGTGGCCACCTGGTTGAGCCGCACGATGCGTGGCGTGCCGTCGGTGTTGGCGCCGGCGGTCAGCGGCAGCCGTTCCAGGTCGGCCAGCGTGGTGCGCGATTCGGGCGCCAGCCGCACGATGACGTCGTAGGTCTGGTCGTCCGGCGCGCGCCAGTTGCCCACCGTGGTGCCGGCCACCAGCGTGCGCAGCGGTGCGGCGATCTGCGCGGTCGACAGGCCCAGTTCAGACGCCGCCTCGCGCCGCACGTGCACTTCCAGCGTCGGCTTGTCGGGCTTGCTGCTCGAATCCAGGTCGACCAGGCCGGGGATGGCGCGCAGGTCCGCCATCAGCGGGCGCGCCAGCCGCTCCAGCTCGGCCTGGTCCGGGCCTTGCAGCGAAAACTCGATCTGCTTCTGGCCGCCCACCGGCTCCAGCAGCCCGGCCTGCGTGACGGTGATGCCCGGCACCGCGCGCAGCCGCTCGCGCATGGCCGACGCCAGTTGCTGCGCATCGCGCGTGCGGGCGTGCCGGTCGACCAGGCGGATGTACAGGCTGGCGTTGGTCTTGCCGGTGGCGTTGCCGCTGTTGAGGGTGGTCACCGTGTAGCGCACTTCGGGAAAGCTGCGGATCACGGCATCAACCTGCCGCGCCTTGGCCTCGGTGGCCTCCAGCGACGAGCCCTGCGGCGTGTAGAAGGCGACGTTGGTTTCCGAGAAATCGGCCTGGGGCACGAATTCGGTGCCCAGCAGCCGCACCATCGCCACGCTCAGCGCGAAGATCGCGCCCGCGATCAGCAGAGTCAGCAGCCTGTGTGCCAGCGCCCAGCGCAGGATGCGCTGGTAGCCCTCGGCCAGGCGGTCGGTCGCGCGGTCGAACCAGCCGGTGACGCGACCGATGGTCTTGTCGTACAGGGTGATGGGCGGGCCGGCGGGCCGGCCGTGGGCGTGCACGCTCGGGTCGTGCCACACCGACGACAGCATCGGGTCGAGCGTGAAGCTGACAAACATCGAGATCAGCACCGCCGCCACGATGGTCAGGCCGAACTCGTGGAAGAACTTGCCGATGATGCCTTCCATGAAGCCGATGGGCAGGAACACCGCCACGATCGACAGCGTGGTGGCCAGCACCGCCAGGCCGATTTCCTGCGTGCCTTCCATGGCGGCGGCGAAGCTGCTCTTGCCCATCTGCGCGTGCCGCACGATGTTCTCGCGCACCACGATGGCGTCGTCGATCAGCAGCCCCACGCACAGGCTGAGCGCCATCAGCGTGATCATGTTCACCGTGAAGCCGAACAGCTGCATGAAGAAGAAGGTGCCGATGATCGAGATCGGCAGCGTCAGCCCCGTGATGACCGTGCTGCGCCACGAATTGAGGAACAGGAACACGATCAGCACCGTGAGGATGGCGCCTTCAAACAGCGTCTGCCGCACGTTGGTGACCGCCACGCGGATCGGGCGCGACAGATCGGTCACCGGCTCCAGCCGGACGCCGGGCGGCAACTCGGCGCGCAGCGCCGTGATGGCCTGGTTCAGCCCGTCGACCACCTGGATGGTGTTCTCGTCCTGCGCCTTCTGCACGCTGACCAGCAGCGTGCGCTGGCCGTTGTACAGCGCCAGCGATTCCTGCTCCTGCGCGCCGTCCTGCACGGTGGCGACCTGGTTCAGATAGATGGGCGAGCCGCCACCGGATTGACCAGGCGCAGCTGCGCCGCGCCGGGCGACGATGATGCGGCCAAAGTCCTCGGGCCGCTCCACGCGGCCCTCGAGCTGCACCGTCAGTTCCTGCGCGCGGGTGCGCACGGGGCCGAGCGGCTGGTCCTGGTTTTCGCCGCGCACGGCCTGCATGACCTGGTCGGGCGTCACGCCCAGCGATTCAAGCGCCTGCGGCTCCAGGTAGAGGTGAATCTCGCGCTTGGACCCGCCGACCAGGTTGACGGCGCCGACGCCGCGCACGTTTTCCAGGCGCTTTTTCAGCACTTGGTCGGTCCAGTTGGTGAGTTCGGTCGCCGACAGCGGCTTTTGCCCGGGCCGCTCGTCGGGCAGCACCGCCAGCGACCAGATGGCGCGGCTGGACGGGTCGAAGCGCAGCACGCGCGGCTCCTTGACCTCGTCGCGCAGCAGCGGGCGCACTTGGCCGATTTTTTCGCGCACGTCGTCGGCGGCCTTGCGGCCGTTGATGTGCAGCTGGAATTCGATGATGACGACCGACATGCCCTCGTAGCTGCGCGAGGTGAGGGCGTTGATGCCGGCGATGGAATTGACGGCTTCCTCGATCTTCTTGGTGACTTCGCTTTCGACGATGGCGGGCGAGGCGCCGGGGTAGTCGGTGGTGACGACGACGACGGGGAAGTCGATGTTGGGGAACTGGTCGACCTGCAGGCGCTGCAGCGAGAACAGACCGAGCACCACGAAGGCGAGCATCACCATGGTGGCGAACACCGGGTTGTGCAGGCTGACTTTGGTGAACCACATGGCGGGGTCAGGCGGCTTGAAGCTTCAAGCTGATTCGGACGCCAGCGCTTGATGGGTGAGCGCCGATAGCTATTGAATTGATAGTTTTCTTGGGCGTTGGGGGCGCTGTCGGCCGGGATGTGCGCCCGGCGGCGCAGTCACTTTCTTTGTCTCGCCAAAGAAAGTAACCAAAGAAAGGCGACCCCACTGGCCGTGTCCCCTGCGGGGCAACCTGCGATGCTCGCGCGCGGGGCGGCGCTGCGGAACTCGCTTCGCGCTGCGCGCTGCGCTCAAACAGCCGCAGCGAGTCAGAGCACGAAGCGCGCATGCTTCGCTGCGCGCCCACCCCACGCCCTGCGCTTCTCGGCACGGCCAGAGGGGAGTTGAAATTCGCTCGGGCCATTGCTGCGCTCGGCCTGGAATCGATCAACGCCGCTGCTTCGCGCGGTGGTCTTTGCTCCCTCTCCCTCTGGGAGAGGGCAGGCCCGTCCTGAGCTTGTCGAAAGGGGGTGAGGGCGACCCAATTCAAAAAGCATCGCTGCCTGCGCTTTGATGACGCCCACCCACCGCCCGATGCCATCACCGTCAGGTTCATGGCCGCGCGCCGTTCTGCGCCGCGCTGGCTGCTGCGGCGGGCGCGGCGGGGCTGGTCAGCTTGACTTGGGTGCCTTCGCGCAGCACGCCGGCAGCGCCGCGCAGCACGCGCGCGCCGTCGGCCACGCCTTGCACCGCCACCCAGGTTTCGCCGTCGACTTCGCCGCGCGCGCCCATCTGAACGGTGCGGTGTGCGATGCGGCCGTTGTCGACCACCTGGACGTAGGGCAGTGGCTTATCGGTGCGCACGGCGTTCAGCGGCACGGCCAGGGCGCGCTGGGTTTCGGTGGCCAGTTGGCCTTGTGCGAACAGGCCTTGGCGAAGGCCGGGTTGGGTAGCCACGCTCAGGTAGACCAACACGCTGCGGCTGCCGGCCTGGGCGCTGGGGTTGATGCGCGCCACGCTGGCGTTCACGGGCTGCGGTACGCCTTCGATGGCGAGCGACGCGGGCTGGCCGACGCGCACCGCGCCGGCGTCGGCGGGGCTCAGGGCGACTTCCAGCTCCAGCCGGCTCAGGTCGACGATTTCGACGATGCGCGCCTCGGGCGCCACGCGTTCGCCGGGCTGGGCCAGGCGCTGCGAGATCTGCCCTGCAATCGGCGCGCGCAGCACCGTGTCGGACAGCGACTTGCGCACGACTTCGGTGCCGTGCTGGGCCGCGCGCAGGTTGGCGCGGGCCGTGTTCAGGCTGGCCAGCGAGTTGTCGAGCGCCGTTCTGGAGATGAAGCCCTGGTTGACCAGCGCGGCGTTGTTGTCGTACTGGCGCTGGGCGATGTCGACCTGCGCGCGCGCGGCGTCGGCCTGCTGCTGGGCCTGGCGCAGGCGTTCGGCGTATTCGGTGGCTTCGACGCGGGCGAGCACCTGGCCGGCTTGCACGGTGTCGCCTTCGCGCACCGTCAGGCCTTGCAGTTCACCCGGCACGCGCGCCTTGACGACGGCGGTGTTCACCGCCTTCAACGAGCCGGTGATGGGCAGCCCGCTGGTCAGCTCGCGCACCTGCGCGGTGGCCAGGTCGATGGCGCCCAGTTCAATGACGGGGTCTTTGGTGGGTGCAGTCTGCGCCTGCTTGGCGACCTGGCGCGCGCTGTAGCCGCGCCAGCCCAGCACCACGGCGGCGGCCAGCGCCAGCAGCACCAGGGCAATCTTCAGCCAGCGGCGCGCGAGGGGGTTCATGACAGTTCTCTGTGTCGACAAAATCTGCCGACGCGCACTGTGTACAGCTGCGTGGCTCGAACAGCCGCGGGCCAGGCCATGCCGGCCACGGCTGGGCGCACGGCCCGCACCTGGCACCGGTGTTGGTGCCGCGCCGGGCAGGCGCACAGCGACTGGGCGGCGATCATATCGTCAGCCCCCGCACCACCATGTCGGCGTGCATGTCCAGCAGCGCTTGCGGCTCGGGCAGCAGGGGCGTGGGGCAGCAGGGCGCCATCGAAAAGCGCCAGGTGACCAATTGCACCAGCGGCGCCACGATCAGGTGCGCGGCCACGTTCAGGTCCACCTCGCGCAGCTCGCGCCGGGCAATACCGCGCTGCAGGATGCGGCGCACCAGCTCATGGCTGGGCTGCACCACCTCGTCCTGGTAATACTGCGCCAGGTCAGGAAAGTTGGCCGCCTCGCTCATGATCAGCTTGGTCAGCCCGGCGGCCGGCGTGCCGCCGTACTGCGTCCACCAACGCTGGATGAATTCGTGCAGCAATTCGGCGCTGGTGCCGGTGTAACCGGCCACCTCGCGCATGGCGTCGGCCACGTGGCGGCCGGCGTTTTCGCGCACCACGGCCTTGAACAGCTCTTCCTTGCTGGGAAAGTACAGAAACAGCGTGCCTTTGGACACGCCCGCGCGCGCGGCCACTTCCTCCACCCGCGTGGCGGCGTAGCCTTTTTCGACGAACAGCGCCAGCGCGGCTTCCAGCAGCTCGCCGGGCCGGGCTTCCTTGCGGCGCGTGCGCTTGCTGGCGGCGGGGTTCGGTTCCTGAATCGCTGACATCAAATTACTGACTGACTGGTTAGTAATATTACGCAGTCGATGCAAAGGCGTCAAGCGCCGAGCGACGCGCTATTTGCTATCAAAAAAATAGCTGCAAGCGCTTTCTGTGCAAGGCCAAGGCGGCATTTTGGCTTGACATTGCAACGGCAGGCGGGCGTCGGCGCAGATCGGCGGCTCGCCCCCAGGGGTTGGGTTGTCAGCCGAAGCGAAGATTTTCCCGCGCATCAAAGCGCGCCAGCGTGCGCCAGCACGCACGGCCGCGCCCGTGTGCGCCGTCAGCCGCGCGCGGTCACCACGTCGCTCTTCGCGGTCGTGTAATGGCGCGACTTGACGGTGCTGACGTAATGCCACTGCCCGCTGGCCTCGGTCGGCGTAAAGCGCATCAGCAGAAAGCCGCGGCGTGCCGTCTCGGCGTATTTCAGGTCGTCGACCACGCCCATGAAGATTTGCTGCGTCTGCGCCGGCGCCAGCGCGGCCAGGTATTCCTCCATGCCGGGCGAGCTGATGCTGGTGGTGCCGAATTCGTGGCCGACCACGCGGCCGTCCATCAGCGTCAGCTGGCTGGCCCACGCGTTGTGGGTGTCGCCGGCCAGCACAACCAGCTTTTTCTTCAGTTGCGCGGCGCTGGCCAGCACCTGCTCGCGCGCGGCGGGGTAGCCGTCCCACGCATCCAGGTTGTAGCCCAGCTTGGGGTTTTTCCGCGGGTCGAGCAGGGCGCGCTGCGCGTCGGTCAGTGCGGCGGGGTTTTGCGCGGCGGTCTGCTTGGCGGCCAGGTAATCCTGAATCGCCTTCATGCCGGCGGCCTGCGCGCCGGGTGAGGTGTTGGCCGGGTTGAGGGCTGCCAGCACGCTGACCGGAAAGGTCATGCGCGCCATCAGCACCTGCTGGCCCAGCACCTGCCAGGTGGCGGTGGATTGGGCCATTTGCCGCTGCAGCCAGCCCAACTGCTCGGCGCCCAGCAACTGGCGCGTGGGCGAGGCCATCGCCGCCATCGCCGCTTGGGCGGTGGCGGGGTTTTGCAGCGCGCCAAAAGTGATCTGCTGCTCGCGCGCGATGACGCGCGTCTCCAGCATGTGCAGCGCGGCCAGGCCGCCAAAGTCGAAGCTGCGGTAGATCTTGCGCAGGTCGGCCGCGTCGGGCGTGCGCACCGGCAGCCATTCGTGCCAGGCTGTCATGGCGGCGTCGCGGCGGGCGGCAAAGGCGCCTTCGGTGGCGGGTTGGTGGTTTTCGGCGCCGTCGGTCCAGGCGTCGTTGGCGATCTCGTGGTCGTCCCAGATGGCGATCAGCGGCATGGCGGCGGCCAGCACCTTGCTGTCGGGGTCGGACCGGTACTGCGCGTAGCGCGCGCGGTAGTCTTCCAGCGTCACGCATTCCTTGGCCGGCGCCACCACGCGCGACAGACCGGCCGCGTCGGCGCTGGCGTAACCGCCGGGGCCGTATTCGTAGATGAAGTCGCCCAGGTGTACGGCGTATTGCGCGTCGCTGCGGGTGACCTCGGCATAGGCGCTGAAGTAGCCGGCGGGGTAGTTGGAGCAGCTCAGCACCGCCAGCGCCAGGCTGCTGGCGCCCGCCGCCGGCAGCGTGCGCGTGCGGCCCACCGGCGACAGGCGCGCCGGGTCGTTGCCGTCCACGTCGTGGCGAAATCGGTAGTAATAGCTTTGCCCGGCGGCCAGGCCCGTGGCGTCGGCCTTGGCGGTGTGGCCGCTGGCGGCGCTGGCGCGGGTCTTGCCGCTGGCGACGATCTGGCTGAAGGCCGCGTCGCGCGCCACTTCCCACACCAGCTCGACGTCGTCCGCGCTGCCGTCAAAGCGCGCGTGCGTCCACAGGATCACGCGGTCGGCCAGCGGGTCGCCGCTGGCCACGCCGTAGCCAAACCGCGGCACCGGCTCGTCGTCGCTGCCGCCGCAGGCGCTGAGCGCCAGGCCCGTGCCGGACACGGCGGCCAGCGAAGACAGGCGGATGATGAAGGCGCGGCGGTCGGGGCGGTGCATGGCCATGGCGTCGTGGGATCGAGTGGGTGGAAACAACCCCGCCGAAGGCACAGCGGGCATCGCGGCCCGGTTATCGCCCCAAGGCGTGACGCCGTCGTGACGCCCCCTCGCTCGGCACGAACGTTTGCTATGAATAGGCGAGCTACTGGCGCTTTTTCAGCATAGGCAAGCCCCTTTTTTGATGGTGGAATCGCGCGGTGCGGCAAAAAAAGTGCAAGGAAAACTTTTGGGCTGTTCTTTTGCGTCCTTCGCGCGTCCTTCGCGTCCGGTTGTCGCGCGGTATGCAACAGCCGCTGCCGTGGCCTACCCCACCAGCGGCGGCGCCTGCATCGCCTCAATTTGATCGACCAGCGTGTCGATCTGCCCGCGCCAGTAGTCCGGCGTGCCGAAGTCGGGGAAGGCGGCCGGAAACGCCGGGTCGTCCCAGCGCCGCGCGACCCAGGCGCTGTAGTGAATCAGGCGCAGCGTGCGCAGCGGCTCGATCAGCGCCAGCTCGCGGCGGTCGAATTCGCGCATCTGCTCGTAGCCGTCCAGCAGCGCCACCAGCGCGCGCTGGCGTTCGGCGCGTTCGCCGGGCAGCAGCATCCACAAATCCTGCACCGCCGGCCCGCTGCGACAGTCGTCCAGGTCGACAAAATGCGGCCCGCCGCCGGGCTGGTCGGCCGGCGTCCACAGGATGTTGCCGGGGTGGCAGTCGGCGTGCAGGCGCAACGTCGCCACCGCGCCAGATTCAGAAGGTTTTTGGCCTCCAGCGCTTGTCCAATCGGCGCAGTCAGCTATGCAATCGATAGCTTTCTGGCTGATGTCGGCCCACGCGCGCTCCACCTCCAGCGGCAGCGCGCCGTGTGCCAGCAGCCAGTCGCGCGGCTCGGTGCCGTAGCTGGCCACGTCCACTGCGAGCCGCTGCGCAAACCCACGCCGCGCACCCACGGTGTGCAGCCGGGCGATGAAGCGGCCGATCCATTCCAGCGTTTCGCCGTCGCTCAGCTCGGGCGTGCGCCCGCCGCGCCGCGGGCTGACGGAAAACAGCGCGCCGTCGTGCGCATGCAGCGTGCGCCCGCCCAGCACCAGCGGCCCCACCACCGGCACCTCGGCCGCCATCAGCTCATGCGCGAAGGCGTGTTCTTCCTCGATCTGCGCCGCGCTCCAGCGGCCGGGCCGGTAGAACTTGAGCACCACGGCCGCGTGCGCGTCCGCCAGCGGCGTGCCGGGCTCCAGGTGCGCGAGGTAGACGCGGTTCTCGTACGAATTCAGCGCCATCAGCCGCCCATCGCCCACCAGGTCGACGCTGGCGAGTGCGTCCATCACGAAGTCGGGCGTCAGGGTGTCAAAAGGGTGTGGCGTTGCGGACATGCGCGGCATTGTCGCCGGCCGCGCCACAATGCTCGGCATGACCGCCCCGCAATACTGGCTGATGAAGTCCGAGCCCGACGAGTGCTCCATCGACGACGCCCTTGCCGCCCCGAACCAGACGGTGCCCTGGACCGGCGTGCGCAACTACCAGGCGCGCAACTTCATGCGCGACGACATGCGCGTGGGCGATGGGGTGTTGTTCTATCACTCCAGCTGTGCCCAGCCGGGCATTGCGGGGATTGCGCGCGTGGCGTCGGCGGCGCGCGTCGATCCGACGCAGTTCGATCCCGATTCGCCGTATTACGACCCGAAGTCAAAGCCCGACGCACCGCGCTGGCAACTGGTGGACGTGCAGGCGCTGCGCAAGACGCGGGTGCTGGGGTTGGCGGAGATGCGTACGGTGCCGGCGCTGGCCGAGATGCCGGTACTGCAGCGGGGGATTCGGTTGTCGATTACGCCGGTGACTGATGCCGAGTGGATCTCGATCGCAGATTTGCTTAAGCGGGTGATAGAGTAACTTCTCGGCCGACAAGCGGCGTACTCTTATTCAACTATGTGGCGCTTTCGTAAGTCGTTCTCGCCTATCCCCGGTGTGCGATTGACACTATCGCCCAGTGGTGTGTCCACGTCAGTAGGTGTAGGGCCGTTTCGCCTTACAAGTGGAGCCAGGGGAACTCATTTAACGACGCGGGTACCGGGTACGGGCTTGTCATATCGCCAAACCCTTGCAGGACCAGAAAGAGAATCAGTTCAAATTCCAATCGAGCCACGGCATCAAGCATCAAAGCCAGATGCCGCCCCGCCGCAAATAAATTCACGCGCGGAGCAAATCGAAAGTGCAGGCTCAGGCTTTCTGACGACGCAAGGCTTGGAAGAGTTTAAAGAGCTATTAGGTCGTGCTCGTTCGCTACACGCTGACACAACACGAGCATTGGAAGACGCTAGATCTCTAGAACTTCTTGCTGTCGACAAATACGACAGCTGGCGCAACGGTTGGTTTCTGCGCAGGGTACGAAAAGCGACGTTTGCAGAAATTAAAGCTAGTGCGGAAGAAGCTCGTGCTAGGAGTACTGAACTTGAGGAGCAGTTGAGGCTTTGTAGGATTGGTGCGCAGATTGAGTTTCCACAGGCGTTGAAATCCATCTATGCGCGCTTTTCGGATTGCTTCGCCGAAATGGCTCGATCAGATCGCATCTGGGATACGGTGAGTCAGCGTGCAGTCAATCAGTTTGTCGAGCGATCTTCGGCAACCCGTGCGATAGAACGCAGGCTAGTTTGCTTCAAGCTGGGTAGCTGTGAGGTCATTGAGTCTGAACTAAGCGTGCCGCACCTGGAGAATGCTAATGGAGGTGACTTGTTCCTGTTCCCATTTTTTGTAGTCTATTTTGCGGGGGAGCGAAATTTCGCGTTACTAGAGTACAAAGAAATTAGGTTTGCGGCCGAACCCTTTGGATTCATTGAGCAGGAGGCATTGCCGGGCGACGCAAGTGTTATCGGAAAGACTTGGGCCAAAGTAAACAAGGATGGAAGCCCGGACCGGCGCTTCAGGGACAACTATGAAATACCAATTGCCCAATATGCCACGCTGATTTTCAAGTCCGATACGGGATTGAACGAAGAATACCTAGTGAGCAACGCGGTAGCTGCATTGACATTTGCCAAGGAGTGGGCAGCGTTGCTAGAAGGCATTAAACGCATCGCTGCTCCAATTCCCAACGTGAAAGAGTTCAATTAGCAAACGCCGCAATCCCCGTAATCGCCCTTCCCAGAATCAGCGCATGCACGTCATGCGTCCCCTCATAGGTGTTCACCACCTCCAGGTTCACCAGGTGGCGCGCCACGCCGAATTCGTCGCTGATGCCGTTGCCGCCCATCATGTCGCGGGCCTGGCGGGCAATGTCGAGGGCCTTGCCGCAGCTGTTGCGCTTCAGGATCGAGGTCAGTTCGACCGGGGCGATGCCTTCGTCCTTCATGCGGCCCAGGCGCAGGCAGCCTTGCAGGCCCAAACTGATGTCGGTCAGCATGTCGGCCAGCTTTTTCTGGATGAGCTGGTTGGCGGCCAGCGGGCGGCCGAACTGGATGCGGTCCAGCGTGTACTGGCGGGCGCGGGTGTAGCAGTCTTCTGCCGCGCCCAGCGCGCCCCAGGCGATGCCGTAGCGCGCGCTGTTCAGGCAGGTGAACGGGCCTTTGAGGCCGCGCACGTCGGGGAAGGCGTTTGCTTCGGGCACGAAGACTTCGTCCATCACGATTTCGCCCGTGATGCTGGCGCGCAGGCCGACCTTGCCGTGCACGGCCGGGGCGCTCAGGCCCTTCCAGCCTTTTTCCAGAATGAAGCCGCGGATCTGGCCACCGTCGTCCTTGGCCCAGACGACGAACACGTCGGCGATGGGGCTGTTGGTGATCCACATCTTGGCGCCGCTCAATGAATAGCCGCCATCGACTTTCTTCGCCCGCGTGATCATGCTGCCGGGGTCGCTGCCGTGGTTGGGCTCGGTCAGGCCAAAGCAGCCGATCCATTCGCCGCTGGCCAGCTTGGGCAGGTATTTTTTCTTCTGCGCCTCGGTGCCAAATTCGTTGATGGGCACCATGACCAGCGAGCTTTGCACGCTCATCATGCTGCGGTAGCCTGAGTCCACGCGCTCGACCTCGCGCGCCACCAGGCCGTAGCAGACGTAGTTCAGGCCCGCGCCGCCGTACTGCTCGGGGATGGTCGGGCCCAGCAGGCCCAGTTCGCCCATTTCACGAAAGATGGCGACGTCGGTCGTTTCGTTGCGGAAGGCCATCTGCACGCGCGGCAGCAGCTTTTCCTGGCAGTAGGCGCGGGCGGCGTCCTGCACCTGGCGCTCGTCTTCGGTCAGTTGCTGGCTGAGCAGGAACGGGTCTTCCCAGTTGAAGCCGGCTTTAGAGGTGGCCATGTGCGTGTCTCCGTGTGCGTAAGGGTGAATGGGGAATCGCACCATTGTGCCGTCCTCATGAATAGCTGTCTAATATCAAATACCGATTTATTAATTTGCAATAACTATCCATGGAGCTGCGTCACCTGCGCTATTTTCTGGCCCTGTCGGACGAGTTGCATTTCGGGCGAGCGGCGCAGCGCCTGGGGCTTAGCCAGCCTCCACTCACGGTGGCGATTCAGCAGCTCGAGTCCGAGGTGGGCGCGCCGTTGTTCACGCGCAACAGCCGTGGCGTGCGGCTCACGGCGGCCGGTCAGGCGCTGGTGCCGGCGGCGCGCTCGGCGCTGGAACGCGCGCAGCAAGCCCTGCTTGCCGCGCGCGATGCGGCCAACGGGCAGGTGGGGCGGCTTTCCATCGGCTTTGCTGGAACCATGCTGTACCGCGGCTTGCCGCAGATACTGCGGCACTTTCAGACCGAGCATGCGCGACTGGCGGTGACACTGCGTGAGCTGAGTTCGAGCGAGCAGATCGTTGAACTGCAGCACGCACGGCTGGACGTCGGTTTTGCCCATGTGTCGCAGGCGCCGATGGGTTTGTGCGAACGCCTGGTGTCCAGCCAGCCTTTTGTCGCCTGCGTGCCCAGCGGGCACGCGCTGGGGCGACAGCGCACGCTGGCGCTGCGCGCCCTGGCGGACGAGCCGCTGGCCCTGGTCTCGCGCGAGGTGTCGCCCGACTACCATGCGCGCATCCTGAACGCCTGCCAGGCCGCCGGTTTTACGCCGCAGCCCTTGCATGAGCTGCGGCACTGGTTGAGCGTGGTGTCGCTGGTGGCGCAGGGACTGGCGGTTGCCCTGGTGCCGGCGGCCTTGCAGCAGGCTGGCTTGGCGGGTGCTGCGTTCATATCGGTGAGCGACCCCCACGGCGCGCTGCCGCGCTATGAGACCCGATGCTTGTGGAACCCGGCGCATCAGCAGCCAGGGCTGCCAGCCTTCATTCAGATCGTGCGCGGTCTGCACGCCGCCTGACCAGTACGCTGCAAGTGCACGGGCGCCAGGCGAGATCGGGAGTTTCCCGCATGTGCGCGCGTACGCATGGCTTTGTGCGCGCGTCGGCAAGCGGCCAAAGCCTGTCTCCCATACCTTAGCGGCCAATGAATCGGCCATGGGCGCGGTTCACACACAGGAGACAGCATGAACCGCAAGGCGCAAGGTCGCAAAGTAGATCCCATCACCCTGGCCGTGATTCGCGGCGCGCTGGAGACCACGCAGCGCGAGATGTCGATGACGCTGGAGAAAACCGCGCGCTCCAGCGTGTTCAACGTGGCGCACGACTACTCCAACGCGCTGTTCAACGCCAGGGGCGAGATGATCATCCAGGGGCAGGACATTCCGATCCACCTGGGCGGCCTGATGCCGGCGATGAAGGCGGTCATCCACTACCTGGGTGACGACGTGCACGAGGGGGACGTGATCTATCACAACGACCCCGTGCTCATGGGCAGCCACATCCTCGACTGCTGCATGTACAAGCCGGTGTTCTACCAGGGCAAGCTGATGTTCTGGAGCGTGTGCAAGGGCCACGTGACCGACATCGGCGGCCCGGTGCCGGCCGGCTACAACCCCGACGCCAAGGAAATCTATGCCGAGGGGCTGCGCATACCGCCCATCAAGCTGTACGACAAAGGCAGGGAGCGCAAGGACGTCATCAACTTTCTGCTGGCCAACGTGCGCTCGCTCCGCGACTGGGAAGGCGATCTGCGCGCGCAACTGGGCACGGTGCAGATCGGTGAGCGCAACATGATTGCCTTGTGCGACAAGTACGGCCCCGAGCAGGTCAGCGATTGCCTGGACGAGCTGATGGACATGGCCGATCGCTCGATGCGCGCCTTGATCGCCGCCGTGCCCGACGGCACGTACGAAGCCAGTGCCGTGCTGGAGGACGCCGGCCACGGGCTGGGTGAATTGACCATCGGCGCCCAGGTCACCATCAAGGGCGATGGCGTGCACATCGCCATCAGCAGCCCGCCGCAGGTGCCGTACTTCATCAATTCCTACGCCGGCAACTCCTACTCGGGCATCTATCTGGGGCTGATGATGTTCGCCAAGGTGGCGCCGCCCTACAACGAGGGCTTGTACCGCTGCGTGACGATAGACCTCGGGCCCAAGGGCACGCTGTGCAACGCACAGGAGCCGGCGCCGCACGTCAACTGCACCACCACGCCGATGGAAACGCTGTGCGACGCGGTGCGGCTGGCGCTGGAAAAAGCCTCGCCCGAACGCGCCGTGGGCACATGGTGCCATTCCAGCGGCATCAACATCGCGGGCCGCGACCAGCGCACCGGCGAGGAGTACGTGACCATGGTGCTGGCTTCGCTGATCGGCGGCGCGGGCGCCACCAACGCGCAAGACGGCTGGAACGCCGTCGGCCCCGAGTGCTGCTTTGGCGCGCTGACTTCGGGCGACATCGAAATCCTGGAATACAGCTACCCGATCCAGATCCACCGCTACGGCCTGGTCCAGGACTCGGGCGGCGCTGGCCAGTTCCGCGGCGGCTGCGCCACGCAGTGGGAAGTGGAGCCGCTGGGCCATGAGATGACCGTCATCAGCTTCGGCGAGGGCCGCCATTACCCCGCCGGGGGCGCCAACGGCGCGCACAGCGCCTGCGAAGAGCTCAAGCTCGGCCGCATCGAGCGCAAGCAGGGCGACGAGGTGGTGGAAGTGATGCGCACCAACGCCATCATCGCCATCCATCCCGGCGAGCGCGTGGGCACCATCAACCCAGGTGGCGGCGGCTGGGGCCACCCCATGCAGCGTCCCATCGACAAGGTGGTGCACGACGTGAAGAACGGCTATGTGTCGCCCGCAGCCGCCGAGAAGGAATACGGCGTGCGGGTGGACACCCGCGACTGGACGGGCACGCCCACCGCGCAGCGGGCGTAACCCCCCGATCAAATCGCTACTAATTAAGGCAATGCTGAAAAAGTCCCCGCTGTAGCTGCAGGCTGGGTAAATTACGGGGCCATGAAGCAGCAGACCCTTGCCATGGCAGCCGACGCACAGTCGGGTTTTGAACAACATCGCAAGCCCACGCGGCGCGACGAGTTCCTCAAGACCATGGATGCGCTGGTGCCCTGGGCTGCGCTGTGCGAAGAAATCGCACCGCA